>JAUMUT010000007.1 GCA_030530525.1 Capnocytophaga sp.
ATATCCATTTGACCTGATGATGGACAATCCGTACGTGAGGTAACTGTTGGGGAAGGAATTACTATTTTAGGTAGTATTTCAAATTCCGCAGAAGCCACCGAAGAACAATTTCCTCGTTTAGCAATTATTTTATATTTACCAATAGATAAATTTTCTATCGCATTTGTAGTTGCATTTATAGTTATTGCTCCTCCATTTTCTAATTCATAAGTAGTACCTGCTTCTATATTTTTCAGTTTAAATATCGTAACAGAAGAACAATTTGCCACAGACAACACTTCTACCTCTGGTTGAGATGGTGTTTGAGCTATGGTTACATTTACTTCTGTACGAGAGCTTTCGCAACCATTTGCTTCTTGGCTTACATAATATTTACCTGTTTGTAATGTTGTTGTAGCAGGCAATATATTTCCTCCTACTGCGGCATCGTACCATTTTAAATTGGTAGCATTAGAAAGATCTGCTAACGTTTTATTATCTGAAGAACAATACGTTACAGGGCTACTAATGGTTGGTGCAGGAGTTTCTTTTACTTCAATACTAACTGCGGTTGATTTAAGTATTTTAACACAACTTTCGCCTTTTACTTCTACATAATAATAGGTTGTCCCTGTTATATTAGTAGATGGTGTATAAGTAGAAGAAGTTTCACCAGATATTGCAGTTCCTCCTGTATTACTATTATTTGTATTACTATACCATTGATAAGTAATGTTTGTTTCCGTTCCGCTTGTGCCAACAGAAAGTGGCGTTGCAGTAGCACCTTTACAATAAGTAGCAGGTTTAGGCAATGTACTTAACCATAATGTTTTTACAGAAAGCGTTGCATCATTAGAATACAAAGTAACTTTGTTTCCGCAAGTATCTACTACAAAGGTATATTCAACACGGAATTTATGTCCGTTTCTGCTTGGAGCTTGTACATTGGTAAGTTCTACTTTTGCTTGCTCACCGCTATTGATAGTTTTTGCATTTCCTCCTACATAAGCCCAAGAAGTACCATTGTTTGAAGACTCTTGCCAACGATAGGAAATAGTTCCTGTGTAAGGACTTTTTAACTCTACTTTGGAAGTAAAAGAAGGATTAAGTCCATTACAAGATGAAACATCTTGTGGTTGTTCTGTTATAGACAATACATCGGCTACTGAAGGAACAGGCAATCTATCTGCTATCGTAAAACTATCAGAAGCTGGCGACTGACAACCATCATTATTTTTAGCTATAATAGTATGATTTCCAACACTTAATGTACTTGTTATATTTCCTTGATTATCAACACTTAATGTTGTTCCATTTGCTTCGTAAGTAAGACCTGATACATAGTTTGTTATCTTCGCTTTGCTTGATTCTTGGCAAGTGGCTGACGTTACTGTTACAGTTGGTTTATTCAAATTGGCGATAGTTATACCAACCTCTACTTTATCGGTTTCGCAAGAAGTATTTGTTTTACTTGCTTTATACGTATCGGTAGAAGTAAGTGGCTGATTATCATCAGTAACTAACACATCATTTTTATAAATTTTAACAATAGAAGTGTTCGTATCTATCTTCGCTTTTAGGTCAGAAATTTTTGCTCCTTGACAGAAATTATATGTTTGTCCTGTGGTAGGCGCACTTAATAAATTAACCGTATAACTAAATGTAACAACATTGGCAGCACAAGTAAGCCCTTCTGCTTTTACCGAATAAGTACCAGAGTGTTGAGCGTCTAAGTTATTGATAACCAACTTAGGCTCTGTGGTTTCTTGGGTGCTTCCGTCAGGGAATGTCCAAATGTATTTGGTAGCCCCGATATTTTTAAGAGCAATGGTTACATTTTCACCTTTACAATAAGAATTTTGTAATGGAGTAGCCAAAGCCGCCAAAGGATTGTTCAGCGGAGTGATTGGTAATTCTCTCCATACAGGATCTGATGCACAGGCAGAATCGGTGATTTTTACCCAACGAGTATTTTGCCCAGCAGTGAAAGTACCTAAGTTGGTAAAGGTTACTTCTGTTCCCTTAGGTGCGGTTTTAGTATCTATTTTATTTCCGTCTTTAACGTCATATAAATCATAGGTGTAATTGCCTGAGCCACTAACTCCGTTGATGGCTTTTACCACTATTTTACCTGTATTATCTTCACACTTGTAACCTATGTAAGTATTAGGATCAAAATTTAATAATACGTCTTCTACATTTACTTCAAAAGTACGCACACAACCTTTTGTGCCGTTAGAGTTAATGTAAGTAATAATATCAGCTTCATTACTATCCACAGAAGCATTTGCATCTAATTTTCCTCCATAAATAAATATATATTTACCTTGTGAGTTTTGGTTTCTTGGTAAAGAGAAAAACTGATTAACAGAAGTAGCATTATTAGGGTTATACACCGCCTTGATGTATTTTTTACTTCCAATTATATTCTGTAAATTAGAACTTACTGTTACATCTGTTTCGTTAATATTATCTGGTCTTTTATATAAATATACGTATATACTTTTATTTTTATCTTCATATTTTAACCAATCGAAAGCTGTATTTCCTCTGAATGGATATACTCTTACTTTGGTACATTCTACTTCTGTTTCAGGAGTAAGTGCTTTTTCTTGATAAGCAGGATACTTAAGCTCAAACACTTCTTTAGTAGAATCTTTTCCACTATATACGTAAGTAACTTTTCCGCAAAGGTCTTCTACTTTTATTTTGTAAGTTCCTTCTGGCAAAGTGAAATTCTGCGTTCTATCATCCTGATTTTGAGTAGCCATAATATTTACCCAGCCATTATTAGAAGGGTTCTTGTATGCTATGGTAATTGTTTCATTCAGCTTAAGTTTCCCTTGTTCATTCTCATAGCCCGCAGGTGCTTGTAATAGGGTTACTTTAAAGCCATTCATAGATAATATAGAACCTGACTGATTTACTCTAAAAAGTACATCAATTCTTCCCTTAGGAGTTTGGGTACTTCCAAAACATCTTATTTCTTGTGCATACTGCCCGCCTGGTTTTACATTACTATAAAAATTATTAAATGATTCTTTTCGGGTTTGAGTTTGTCCATCTTTAGAAGTAAATACTACTTCATATTCTTGGTCTGCCTTGAAAGGTTGTCCATTATCTAAGGTGGTAATCGGTTTTCTTTCCCCTGAGCTATTTATCTGTCCTTGTGCTACTTGTACGCCATTAGCTTTAATAACATAAGTAACAGGATAGCAAACCATTAGGTTTTCGGCAGTAACGGACATTTGAGGAGTTGTACAAGAGCCTCCAAATACGATTCCTGTATTCATAAAACGCATTTCGTCCCCTACAAGCATTGGTGCATTTTCGTTATTACAACTATGTTGCCCTTTGATACGGAAATAAAACTTAGGTCGTTTATTAATATTTTCTTGTAGATCTTTATAGGTACGCCCGTGCGTTGCCAAATCGTAATATACCATTTTTTGAGAAGAAGTTTTCCCTGTTGGAACAGAGAATAATTCTCTCCATTGGATATTAGGATTATTTCTATTTCCTCCATATACATTTTGCAAGTCATAATCAGAGTAAGCAGTATATTCATACAAAGCTGCGAGCTCTGGCGTTGTAAAATATTTATGGAAAGGCGAGTTTGTATTATTGCTATAACGAACGTCTAAATAATCACAGCTGGGTTGCCCTCCTTCTTGAATATCACGATAAGGTTGGTCATTACCAAAATCATTAGTTTTTCTATCAGATGCAGGGAAATCATTAGTAAGTTTCCCTATGATAGCAGGTACAGGCTGTGCGTTGGTAGTATTACAAGTGTGTAATTTAGCCTTATAATTACCCGCAGGCATATTGTAACCTGTAAATTTCACATAAGTAATAGTTCCGTCTTTATCATCGGCAGTAATAGTGAAAATTTTCTGACCTGTATAGCCAGCAGGTACTTCGGTTAATTCTACGGTATAGGTTTGCCCTGCGGTAGGGTGTTGTACCTGAATACGCAATTGTCCTGTGGAAATACAATTAAGAGAATTATTACTTGATTGTAAGTTGAGCGTAGCCCCATCTGTTGCGTTATTTACGCTTACATTAACCTTCACACGAGGGCTTTCGCAAGTACCTCCATTGGTTTGTGCTACATAATATTCGCCAGAAACAAGGTTTTCTGTACCTGTAAGAGGCGTTCCGCCAGTGGCTACATTATACCAACGAATATTAGCTCCTTGTGGTTGCAAGTTGGCAACGGTAGCACTACCTGAACAGAAATTACTTTGTACTGTTTGTGTAACAGAAGGCGCAGAAGGTCTTTGTATATCTATTATACGGATAGGAGATTCACATTTACCTGTTTCTGTATAAGTATATTGAGTAGCTGTAACAAGGTCTGTATCTTGAAGTGGTGCAGAAGTAGGCGGGTCTGCCGTACCTTCATATATTTTAAGGTCTTCTCCACTACGAGATGATTCAGCGGCTCTTATCTCTGCTCTTAATTGTGCAACAGTAGTAGGGCAAAAAGTACTTTTATTATAACTTCCGGCAGATGTGGTTGCTGCAATTGTATAAGAAATAGGGGTTTTCTCACTGATACATTTACCTACTTCTGTTATCGTATAATAATAGGTAACTGTGCTATTAAGAGTGGCGTTATCAGCTTGCACATCCCAATGATTTCCGTTTTTAAGATAAATTTTAGCAGTACTATCCCCAATAGCAGTACGTAAATCTGATACTTTTGGAGTTACTGAACAGAAAGATACATTTTTAGGTGTTGCAACTGCCCTATTGGTTGATTTTGTTAGAGCTATACTTGCTTGATGACTTGGGCATTTGCCTGCATCTTCCAAAGTATAACGATATTTATCTACCATATCCCAATCAATAGGAGTAGTATTAGTCTGTAAAACACCATTTTTATATATTTTGATGTTATTACCTGTTATTTTAGCTAATAAATCTGCAATCGTAGCCTCTTCACAAATAGAAGTGGTTACAGAAGGTGCTTGTGTTTTTTCTTTTTCTATGATAGATAAAGAATAACGCTCTGAAATACATTTATTAGTTTCTTTTACGGCAAAAGTATGTTTATTAGATGTATATACAAAATCAGTGTCTGAATATTCACTTCCTGAATTATTATATATTTTGATACCATTAGCCTCAGCATTAGGATACGATGCTTTAAGAGCTTGTTTTACTTCTGCCCCTAAAACATACGAATTTCCAAGATTATTAACCAAAGTACACATTGTTAAAGTTCGTACTTGTGCCTGTGTCTGCGTTCCTTTAATAGTAAAAGTTACTGAAGCCTTTGCCGTTTGGCACTCTCCTAACTGTTTTGCATACGTAATGCTTGTGGTAGTTAGTAAATGATGACGATCATCTAAGGCATTCTCTCCCTGATATATTATCACCTGAGAAGGATTGGCAGGGTCAATGAGTTTTTTGAGTTCTCCTACGGTAAGGGCACAAATATCTCCCAAAGTTTTAGCCTCTGGTGCTGTTGTAACAACTTTATTCACTTTTATAGTATAAATGCCAGTACTGCAATAACCATCTTTTGTAAGGCGTAAATATAAATCTTTACTACTTCCGTCAGCTATGGTTCCTATGGAAGTATTAGCTGCTTTTTTATTGGTTTCAGCCTGAGCATCTGCATTGGTTTCATACCAATTAAAGGTTGCTCCACTATTTTGCAATTGGTTATATCCACTTCCAAAGGCACTATACATTAGTTTTTCTATATCCTCATAAGTGGCAGGTGTTTTACAAAGATTAATATTGGTTACTATTCCATTAAGAGATAAAGATGCATTTACCTTCAAAGTAGCTTCTACACTTGTAAGCACATTCCCACAAGTAGAAGATATAGAATATACAAAAGTTATTGTTTTTCCTATAAAATCATTTGTAGCGATATTCACTTTGCCATTAGCAGGAACAGCTATAACACCATTTTTATCTTCTATTTTCTTTATATACAAAGAATTAGGAGCGTTAGTATCTGTAAATAGCGTATTCAAATCAAACATAACAGGAGTAGAAATACCTGATACGCATTCTACCTTATCATTCTTTTGTACAGCAGTAGGTGTAGGTGTATTTGCTGGTCGTACAAATTGATATTCAGACGAATTAGCTATAATACAAGTATTAGCATCTGCCGAATGAGTAGTTTCTAATTTTACAATATATTTATTATCAAAATCAGCAGAAGTAAGGTTATTTATTGTATATTCCGTACCTGTATGCAAAAGAGTAGTTGGGTTATCAGAACGATACCATTTTACAGAAATTTTACTTCCTAAGTAAGGGACATAGAGAGTTGCCTTTTGCCCATCACAATAGGTGGTTTTATCTGCTTCTATCTGCAAAGGTTGATAGTTAGAAACTATCCAATCCACTGTTTCCGCTCTATTACACGCATCGGTTACTTTGAATACATAACGAGTATTTGTATCCGTACCATCTACATCTAAGAAGAAGTTTTCATCATCACCTGCTTTATTAAGAACAGTAGGTGTAGATTGTCCTGTTTTTTGCTGAGATACCAAAGTATAGGTATAAGGAGGCGTACCACCTTGTGGAACAAGTGCTACGTGGTGCTTCCCTGCTACTGCACAGCGGAAAGTAATTACTTTTGGTTGGCGCAAATCTCCTTTGTATTCTTTTTCAGAAATTACTTGGATACAATACGCCGAACCATTTGCATTATTTATTCTACGAATTACTCGGAATTTTCCTTGCGTTTTGGTAGTTACAACAGCTTCTGAAGCTCCGTGATTCCCTAAAATAGGTAGCGGATTGCCGTTAGAAGCAGCTGTCTCCCATTGGTTTGTAGTTTCGTTAAATCTTTCTACATAATAAAGGGTTCTGAGCTTAGGTGTTGTTTGCAAATCTCCTTTTACTTTGGGAGTACATCCCTCTTCCCAAGTAATGGTATATTTATCTTCAATAAGTTCGCCTGTTGCTGTATAGGTATTACCACATATATCGGTATATTGATAGGTATAGGTACCCACAGGCATATCATTGACTTGCCATTCTTGCTGGTTGTTGGTTATATTTTTATTGGTCATAGTATAAGGTAAACCAATGGGCAACAAACTTTTATCTCCATTAAAACCAGTTAGTTTTACCTCTGTAATACTATTAGTATATTGCTTATTTGCAATAATAATATTGGCAAATTTACTTCCTGTTGGGGTAGATTTACAGCTGGCAGTTTGCCAAAAATAAGTCTCCGAAGTCAAGGAAGTAGCTGCTGGAATGGTAAGTTTATCCAAATCCCTGTGCTTATTACAATCTACAGATACTGCTCTAAACTTAAATACATCTCCTGTTCTGAGATTACCAGAAGGAACTAAGTCATAATGATTTCTTAGAGATTCATATTTCTTAACATATTTGTTAGCAAGCTTAGAGTTGGTAGTTGTTATTTTATAAAAACCTGCTGTTTCAGGTTTAAAAGTAGTAGGATATTCTTCTAACACCATATATACAGGGTAATCCCTATTCTCCCCAATATTTCTCATTCCCACTAATATCTTATTAGGACTACAAGAAGCATCAGTACTCAACTGTGTTACTACATTTTCCATAGGATCTAAGAGAGGTTTGGTCACTGTAGGAAGTGTTGTTGTAGAGCCACAAGCTGTCAATTGTGCTTTTACAGTCCAATTTCCATAGGCTACAGGAATATTTTGGTAAATATCTTCCTTCCAATAAAGTGTTTTTGCTCCTGCCCCATAAGAAATTTTAAAAGCATCTTCCAAATCTGTACGATTAGAAATAGTTTTGGATACAGAATACACCTGTGAAGAAGGAGAAGTAAAATCTAACTTTATCGTAAAAGGATACGGAAAGGCATCCGTTTCCCATATATGCTGTATATTATCCGATGTAAATGCTATATTTTTAAAAGATGCATAATTACAAGCGTGTTCCAATACTTCTATTTGTTCTATTGCTTGCAATGAAAAAATGTAATCATCTACCACCGCTGGCTGAGGGGTTTGTGTTCCTCCTCCTACGGCACAAAAATTTTCTACCAATACACGATATTCTCCCTTAGGTACATTGGTGAAAATATTAGATGTTTGTTTAGATCTTATAATTGTCTTAAATTCTTTATCATAAAGAATAAAATAAAGAGGATATTTTCCGCTGGTTACATTTACTTTTATACTAGGTAATACCCCTGCACATACAGAAGGTATATACTGAGTTGTAAAAGCAATAGGCTCTACAAGACTTTCTATTTTTATATTTTTTTGCTCTATTTTTTGATTTTGGTTTGTTTTTAAAACAGCTACAAGATCATAAGTTCCTGCTTTTAAAGTTTGAGCTCCAGAATATGCTAAGTGTTTCGTTGCTGAAAAGTCATAATTTGCCTCCGAACTATTTTTAAGATAAAAATTATAATCGCTGGTGTTAGCTCCTATCATTTGAAAATAAATTCCTCCCGCATCATTACACCACTCTTGCTCTACCCTTACAGATAAAGCAGTTGCAGTTTCAGGAGTAATAGTATAATCAAAACCTGTTGTATAAGAACAAGCTCCATTCTGAGTTTTTAATGAAAACTTACGTGTTGAAGTTATAGCTCCTACCGGTATAGTAATAGTTATTTGCTCAGGAGTACCCGTATAAGTATGCGTATAAGTCCCTCCTTGATTATCTGTAAGAGTATAAGTTGTCCCTGCCAATGGATATCGTATAACAAACTCGCCCACACTTCCCTGAGTAACTTTCTCAAAAGTAGTAATCCGCGTTTGCTCCAAGCCTTTTCTTATGTTTTCATCACAAGTTTGTGAATATCCACCAAAAGCTGATAACACATTGATTATC
The DNA here is from genome assembly GCA_030530525.1 of Capnocytophaga sp. GTDB lineage: Bacteria > Bacteroidota > Bacteroidia > Flavobacteriales > Flavobacteriaceae > Capnocytophaga. The sequence continues at coordinate 8,803 of JAUMUT010000007.1, forward strand.
AATACTGTAAATAATAAAAATATTCTCATTATACAATTTTTATTCATAATAGTTAGTCTATATTGGGTGCAAATGTACAAATTTTATCTACTATAACAAATTTTTAGTGTTTTTTTTTAGTATTTTTTGCTGTTTTTTATTTATATTATTGCTGACAATTAATATAAACAACTATATATCAAAACATTACAAAATTTATTATTTATAGAAAAAGATATTAACAATATTATTATGTTAATTTTTGATTATTTTTTTGTGTTTTATTAACTAAATAAAAGTGAAATTTTATGTAAAATCATTAAGAAGAAAAAATATCTCGTAACTTATTAGCTATCAACATAAATGACAATACCAAAAGCATAATAGCTACACCAGGCACAATAGCCAAATAGGCTTTCCCGAAAGCAATGTAATAATAATGGTCTTTTATCATTCCGCCCCAGCTCGGTACGGGAGGTTGCGCTCCTATCCCCAAAAAACTCAAGCCACTTTCTATCAATATTGCCGATGCAAAATTAGATGCCGCTATTACCAACAATGGTGATATAATATTAGGTAAAATATGCCTGAAAATAATTCTAAAATCAGAAAAACCAAGTACTTTCGCCGCTTCTACATATTGCATATTTTTCACACTTAGGGTTTGCCCACGCACAATACGTGCTACTTCTACCCACATCGTAAGTCCCACAGCTACAAATACTTGCCAATAACCTTTCCCCAAAGCCAAAGTAAAAGCAATAACTAACAAAAGTGTTGGTATTGACCACGTTACATTGATGAGCCATAATATAAAAGCATCTACTTTTCCGCTATAATAACCTGCCAAAAGCCCCAACAAAGTCCCGATAAACAACGAAATAAATACCGCAACAAATCCTATGGTAAAAGAAATACGCGTACCTATAAGCATTCGGCTGAGCATATCTCGCCCATATTTATCCGTTCCGAGCCAAAAAGTTTTTTCGGAAATATATTTTTTAACAATTTCTTGTGTATTTTTTTCAGGAAATGTAGAAAATGGAATAAATAATTTTTCACTTTCATTATCCAATGGATAAAGAGTATAATAAATTCCATTTTCATCAATATTATATTGATTTATAGGTATTTCCGTTTTCATTTCTTCTGTTCCTACAAAATAATTTATAAACGAAAAAGAAGTCTCGGCAGTAGGCAAAGTAAGCATTTTTACCGAAAACATAGGCGGTTTTGAGTGAATAGAAAGATGCATTGTATTGGCATTCTGAGAGTTATCAGGCGCAAGCACATACGCAAATACCGCAACAAAAGCACAGAGAAGAATATAAAAAACACTTAAAACGCTCCAAAAATCAGTACATAATTTCTGAAACGTTTTATTTTTTAACTTTATTTTCATTATTTAATTGATAGCTTCTACAACAACAGTTTCATCTTTAAGAAGTTTTCGCAAAATTCCCTCTATACCATTTTTCAAGGTTCTGTTAGAGGATGGGCAACCGCTACACGCTCCTTGTAGTTGTACTTTTACCTTATTTTCTTCTTTGTCATAACTTACAAACTGAATATTGCCGCCATCACTTGCCACCGCTGGTTTTACAAATTTATCCAAAATACTAACTATTTTCATAGACATTATATCCTTCGGAAGCGGAGGTTTGGGCAATTCTTGTTCTATTACAATCGGATTTCCATTCATCACATATTGCCGAATAAACTCCCGAAGTTCCATTATTATTTCGTCCCACATTATCCTCTTTTGGCGCATAATAGAAACATAATTATTATCCAAAAACACCTCTTTTACATAAGGAAAATTAAATAACGCTTTTGCCAACGGAGAAGTTTCAGCTTCTTCTACATTTTTAAATTCATATACTTGGCTTACCAATTTTTTATTAGCAACAAATTTCATTGCCATTGGGTTGGGCGTACTTTCTGCATAAACCGTAACAGGCACTTTTCTAAATTGCTCAGGCTCAATAACCAAAGGCTTTTCTGCCAATATATATTCTTCTATGTGCTTTGCTACTTTTTTGTCATATTCCTTCCAATCTACCGTAGGGCTTTCCAACGCTATAAAATTAGCCGAAACAAAAGCTGTTCTTATAAAAGGATATTCTTCAAAAAGCTCTTGCATTAAAGGAGAATTACTCTTATCCGATTCTTGCGTATATTCATAACTTCCTCGTACCAAAAACTTAGATATTTCTATTTTTATGATAGCAGGATTATTCGTATGCTTTACTTCAAATGTTATCATTATATATTTCTTTAAAAATGCAAAGGTAAAAAAATTCTTTGAATTGGCTTCATTTTATTTCTATTATATCCAACTTCTATAATTTTAACATTTTCTTTGTTTTACCACTAAAAATCTTCTTTTTATAAACTATCTTTTTTCTATTATTTTAAATTACCCAACAAAAAACACACACATTACGCTAAAAAACAAAAAAACACCCGTCAAAATCGTTTTTTATATTTTTTATTTCCAAAAAGAAATAAAATTAAACTTTTTTTAAGTTCTTTTTATAAATTTCCTTATCTTTGCAAGGTCTTTATTTCACTATTTTATTTTTCATTAACAAAATAAAAATATGCCATCTTTTCTTCCTAATATATTTTATTACGGCTTTCCTGCTGTTCTTTTATCCAACATAGGAAAAAACGTAAAAAAAACATTATCTCTACCTCTTACTATCAGTATTAAATAATTAAATTTTTTATATAATGGGAAAAATAACTAAAAATGCCATTCTTTTTTCCTCAATGGGCTTACTTATAGCCTGCGGAAACTCAAAAAAAACGATAAGTACAATGAAAGAAACAACCAATCTTCCAGAAAAAGGCATAGACCTTTCTGCGATGGACACCAGTGTGCGTCCGCAAGATGATTTTTACAACTACGTTAATGGTGGTTGGGCAAAAACTGCTCAAATTCCGTCCGATAAACCCACTTGGGGTGCTTTCCATATCCTAAGAGAAAACACCGATGAGAATTGTTTGCTCATTTTAGACAATCTTTTAAAGGAAAATTACCCAAAAGGTACAGAAGGACAAAAAATTAAAGACCTTTATGAGTCTTTTATCAATTGGAAACAACGAAATGAAGCAGGTTTAAAGCCTATTCAAGCCAATTTATCTGAAATTGATGCTATAAAAACCCTTTCCGACCTACAAAATTACTTAGAAAAAGCTACAAAACAAGGAGAAAACCCTATTTGTGCTTGGGGAGTGTATGCAGATATGAAAGATTCTAACAGCAATACCGTATATTTAGGCAATTTTAGCATAGGTATGGGGCGCGATTACTACCAAAAAGAAAGCGAAAGCAATACCGAAGCTCTAAATAAATACCAAGAATACGTAACTAACATCTTTAAAATCCTTAAAGAGAATAACGCAGAGCAAAAAGCTAAGCAAATCGTTGATTTTGAAAAAAGTATCGCTAAATTAATGCTTACCAATGAAGAAGATAGAGACCCTAACCTAAGCTATAACCCACAAACAATGGACGAACTTAGCAAATTGGTGAAAAATATCAATCTTCCTAAGTATTTAAAGAATGTTGGCGTTAATACAGACAAAGTTGTTATCTCCGAAATACGTTTGTACAAAGAATATGACAAATTTATCAACCAAAAAAATCTTCCTTTAATAAAAGATTACCTAAAATATCAATTAGTTACCGATAATTCTTCTACTCTTAACCAAGAGTTAGACCAACTTTCGTTTGATTTCTATAACAAATACCTTCAAGGACAGCAAGAACAACGCCCTATGAACAAAAGAGCATTGTCTGTCGTTAATAGAATATTAGGAGAAGCCTTCGGAAAGCTATATGTAGAGAAATATTTCCCTGCAAAAGCAAAAGAAGAGATGGTTACTCTTGTAGATTACCTAAAAAAGAGCTTCGCTCAACATATTAAAGACTTAAATTGGATGTCTGACGCTACAAAAGACAAAGCTATTGCCAAATTAAACAAATTTGTAGTAAAAGTTGGCTATCCTGACAAGTGGGAAGACTATTCTAAGCTAAATATTGAACAAAATGCGGTATATTATGACAATCTACAACATATAACCGAATGGAGATACCAAAAAAATTTAGAAAAAATAGGACAAAAAGTAGATAAAACCAAATGGGGAATGTCGCCACAAACCGTAAATGCGTATTATAACCCGCTTTATAATGAAATTGTATTCCCCGCAGCCATACTTCAACCTCCTTTTTTCAATTTTGAAGCCGATGCAGCCGTAAATTTTGGCGGAATTGGAGCAGTTATTGGGCACGAAATGACACACGGATTTGATGATAGCGGAGCTGAATTTGATGGAGACGGAAATTTACAGAATTGGTGGTCTCCTGCTGACAAAGAAAACTTCCAGAAAGTAACAAAAGCCCTTGCGGAACAGTTTGATAAGTACGAACCTGTCAAAGGAATATTTGTTAATGGTACTTTTACCAGTGGTGAAAACATTGCTGACCTTGGTGGGGTAAATATTGCCTTTGATGCTCTACAAATGTACTTAAATGACCACGGAAAAGTAGGAAAAATTAGCAATCTTACACAAGACCAACGCTTTTTTATCTCTTGGGCTACCGTTTGGAGAACACTTTCTACCGAAAAATATTTAACTAATCAGGTAAAAACAGACCCTCACACACCAGGATACTTCCGTGCTTTCGGTCCTTTGGTAAATGTAGATGCTTGGTATAAAGCATTTGACGTCAAAGAAGGAGATAAATTATATAAAAAACCAGAAGATAGAATAAAAATCTGGTAATGTTTTGTTCTTTCATAGAAGAGTCTCAGAAATGAGGCTCTTTTTTTATGTAAATACTTATCTATCTATATTAAAATTAAAAATATCTCAACAAAAACACCATATTCACGAATAAAAATTAAATATACACTATTAAATACAAATTATTTTCAATAAACAAACAAAATCATTTTATAAAAATAAAATATTGTAGTAAAAAAACATAACTTTTAGTATAAAATAAATAAAATTACCTATTAAATATAAAATATTCTATAATAAAGATGTTATATAAAATAATAAATATTTTCATCATAATATAAAAAAGATACCACAAAATAAACAATTTTATTATATAAATAATAAAAAGTAACACGTTAAAATATATTATTATCTATATTATTATAAAAATGAATACCAATATATATCATTTTTTATAATTAAAATATATTGTTTTGTTATTTTCCTTCAAAAGATATACCAAAAAAAATAAGGATAAGTAAATAAAATTACCTATCCTTATTATTATATATAAAATTACGTTATTTTTGAGAAGAAGCTATCAAATTTAATGCGCTACCTGCTTTAAACCATTCTATTTGGCTTTCATTATAGGTATGATTTGCTTTAATAACATCTATATTTCCATCAGAATGTAGAATCTCAATGGTTAAAGGTCGGTTCGGTGCAAATTCAGTTAAATCCACAAAGTTAAAAGTATCGTCCTCACGTATTAAATCATAATCATTCTCGTTAGAAAATGTCAAAGCGAGCATTCCTTGCTTTTTAAGATTGGTTTCGTGGATACGCGCAAAGGATTTAACAAGGACAGCGCGTGCTCCAAGATGACGAGGCTGCATTGCAGCGTGCTCCCGCGACGAACCTTCTCCATAATTGTGGTCTCCAACAATAATAGTAGGCACTCCAGCACGCTTATACTCTCTTTGAGTATCAGGAACGCCTGCATATTGCCCTGTTAGCTGACTTTTTACTTTGTTCGTTTCGCCATTAAATGCATTCACGGCACCAATAAGCGTGTTATTTGCTATATTATCCAAATGCCCACGAAAACGAAGCCAAGGACCCGCCATTGAAATATGGTCAGTGGTACATTTTCCTTTCGCCTTAATGAGTAATTTTGCCCCAACGATGTTTTTTCCGTCCCAAGCCTCAAAAGGATTTAGGAGTTGCAACCTTTCTGAATCAGGACGCACGATAACTTGCACGTCTTTACCATCTTGAGCAGGCGCAATGTAGCCATTATCTTTCACATCAAAGCCCAAAGGAGGAAGTTCGTAGCCTTTTGGTTCGTCTAGCATTACTTCTTTTCCTTCTTCATTGGTTAATTTATCTGTAATTGGGTTAAAATCTAATCGTCCTGCGATAGAAATAGCCGTAACAAGCTCCGGAGAACCTACAAATGCAAGTGTATTAGGGTTACCATCGGCACGTTTTGCAAAATTTCGGTTAAAAGAATGAACAATGGTGTTTTTTTCTTGCTTATCGGCACCTTCTCTGTCCCACATTCCTATACAAGGACCACAAGCGTTAGCAAAAACGGTAGCACCTATCTCGTGAAGAGTGTCAATAAGTCCATCACGTTCAATAGTGTAACGAACTTGCTCAGAACCAGGTGTAATAGTGAATTTTGCTTTGGTTTTTAGCTTCTTATCCTTTACTTGACGAGCCAAAGATGCTGCCCGAGAAATATCCTCATACGAAGAATTGGTACAAGAGCCTATTAAACCAACCTGAACCTCCAAAGGCCAACCATTTTCTAAGGCTTTTTGCTTCATTTCAGATATTGGAGTAGCCAAATCTGGTGAAAAAGGACCATTTAAATAAGGTTCCAAAGCAGAAAGATCTATTTCTATTACTTTATCATAGTATAATTCAGGATTTTCATACACTTCTGGGTCTGCTTGAAGGTATTTTTTTACTTTATTTGCTTCATTTGCCACATCTTCTCGCCCTGTTGCTCTAAGATAACGCTCCATTGACTCATCATAAGCAAAAGTAGAAGTAGTAGCCCCCACTTCTGCGCCCATATTACAAATTGTTCCTTTTCCTGTACAAGAAAGCGAGGTTGCTCCTTCACCAAAATACTCAATAATAGCTCCTGTACCTCCTTTTACGGTAAGAATTCCTGCCAATTTGAGAATAATATCCTTAGGAGCCACCCAACCAGAGAGCTTTCCTTTAAGATTAACGCCTATTATCTTCGGAAATTTCAATTCCCACGGCATTCCTGCCATAACATCAACGGCATCGGCACCACCTACACCAATGGCAAGCATTCCTAACCCACCAGCATTAGGCGTATGCGAGTCTGTACCAATCATCATTCCACCAGGGAAAGCATAATTTTCAAGAACCACTTGGTGAATAATTCCTGCTCCTGGCTTCCAGAAACCTATCCCATATTTATTAGAAATAGATTGAAGAAAATCAAAAACTTCGTTGCTGTTTTGCTTTGCGCGTTGCAAATCTTGGTCTGCACCTACTTTCGCTTGAATAAGGTGATCACAATGCACCGTTGTAGGTACGGCAACTTTTTCTTTGCCTGCGTGCATAAATTGTAACAAAGCCATTTGTGCCGTAGCATCTTGGCAAGCTATTCTATCGGGAGCAAAATCTACATAATCTTTCGCTCGTTCAAAAATTTGAGTTGGCTCACCTTCCCAAAGATGAGCATATAATATTTTTTCGGTAAGAGTAAGTGGTTTTTGCTTTAATTTTCTTGCTCTATCCACTCTCTCAGCTACACGCGCATACACGCCTTTAATCATTTCTATGTCAAATGCCATAACGAATAATTTTTTAGTTTTAAGATGTGGCTAAATTACAATATTAAAATGACATAATAAATTTTTTTTACTATTTTTTTTAATTTATTTTCTTATTTTTAAGCATTATTAATAATATTGCTGTTTAAATACTGATATATATCATATTTGTATTTAATTTTTTGTTAAACATTTTTTTCTATTTTGTAGTAAAATTTTTATATTTTAGCATCTTTGAGTTGGCAATTCAAATAATTTATGTACATTTGCACCAATTTTTAACTTCTTAAAAGTAAAAACAGTGAAATTATCAAAAGAAGCGAAAACAGCTATTATTATTCTTTTAGGGGTAGGATGTTTTATTTTTGGGTTTAACTTCCTGAAATCTACGCCTATATTCAACACAGACAATGAATTTTATGCAAAATTCAAACACTCCGCAGGCTTGCAAGTAGGCTCTAATGTTACGGTTAATGGAGTAACCGTTGGGAATGTCCAAAAAATAAAAATTGACCCGCAAACAGCCGAAATTGTCGTTACTTTTTCTTGTAAAGATGAATTTACATTCTCTGAAAATAGCAAAGCTGAAATTTATAGTAGTCTTTTAGGTACGGCTGGGCTACAAATTATCCCTGCGTTGGATAACGCACCGAATGCGAAGTCGGGCGATTTTCTTGTAGGAAATATCCAATCTAGTTTATTAGATGCTCTCGGCGCAAGTTTAGAACCCACTACCAAGAACCTCAACGAAACTCTTTCTTCGGCAAATGGTTTAATGGCTAACCTTTCCAACACTTTGGACGAAAAAGCCCAAAAAGACATTCAGCAAAGCTTACAAAACTTAAACGTAACTCTACAAAATATGAACCAAGCCTCTGCAAGTTTAAATCATTTACTTGCACATAATAAAGGTTCTATCGAAAAATCATTAGCTAATGTACAAAACCTTACCGAAAACTTCTCCAAACTAAGTGAAGATATTAGCAAAATAGAGATTGCTAAACTAACTAACAACTTAGAATCTACACTCCACAAAGTAAATACCCTACTTAGCAACATAGAAAACGGAGACGGTACAATAAGCAAATTAATCAATGATAAAAAGCTATACAATAACCTACAAACAGCCTCTTCGGAGTTAGGCTTATTAATGGAAGATATTCGTAAAAATCCTAAAAGATATGTACATATATCTATCTTTGGAGCTAATAATAAAAAATATGAAACCCCAAATTCTGTTGAGCCTTCCATATCTGAAAGAGCTGAATTATTACAACAAAGTAACTAATTTCTTTCATAAAAAGTAAAGAATTACTACTTATAACGAACATAACATTTTTTTTCAAGGAGAAATTTCTATATATAAAAGAAATTTCTCCTTCGTATTACATATACAACAACTATTATTTATATTCATTTTTTGTAAAAACACTTTATACCATAAATAATGCTTTCCATTCTACCAAATATTTTATTTGTTTTACTTTGCTGTATTGGCATCGGTTTTTTTGTTAAAAATGTACAAAAGCTCCTTCGTAATATCCGCTTAGCACAACCTGTAAATACATCGGGTAACCAAAAAGAACGCTGGAAACGAATGGCACTTTTATCCCTTGGGCAAACTAAACTAACTATCCGACCTATTGCAGGATTGCTTCACATCTTCGTATATTTAGGCTTTATTATCATTAATATAGAAATCATTGAAATACTTATAGATGGTATTTTCGGAACACATCGTGTTTTTAGAGTTTTAGGAAATTTTTATAATTTCTTAATAGGAAGTTTTGAAATTTTAGCAATTTTAGTTATTTTAAGCGTTATTATATTCTGGATTCGTAGAAATTTAATACAACTACAACGTTTCCAAAAGAAAGAATTAAACGGCAAACCCAAAAACGATGCAAATATTATTCTTTATGCCGAATTTATAATGATGAGCCTCTTCCTCCTTATGAATGCTGCCGATTTTAAACTGCAAACACTCGGCGTGCATTCGTATCCCATTGCAGGAAGTTTCCCCATCAGTCAGTACCTCTCCCCTATTCTACCGAACAATATATTCACCCTTATTGGTATAGAAAGAATTTCGTGGTGGCTTCACATCACAGGTATTTTTATATTTATGAATTATTTGTTTTATTCCAAACACTTGCATATATTACTCGCTTTCCCTTATACGTATTACTCCAACGTGCAGCCAAAAGGCGAATTAAACAATTTAGATAGCGTAACGAAGGAAGTAAAAGCAATGCTTGACCCAAATAATGATCCATTCGCTGTGGTAGATAACGAAAATGAAACACCAACATTCGGAGCATCTGATGTATTTAATTTATCGCAAACACAAATACTCGGAGCCTATGCTTGTACCGAATGCGGAAGATGTACAGATGAATGCCCTGCTAACTTAACAGGAAAACTTTTATCGCCACGTAAAATAATGATGGATACTCGCGACCGCACCGAAGAAATAGGAAGCAACATAGATAAGAATGGTGCATTTATTGACGATAATAAAAAATTATTAGATAATTATATCTCTCGCGAAGAAATTTGGGCTTGCACCACCTGTAATGCTTGTGTAGAAGCCTGCCCTATGGAAATCAACCCTTTATCCATTATCATTGATTTGCGAAGATATTTAGTTATGGAAGAATCTTCTTCGCCTGCTTCTTTAACTAAAATGATGACAAATATAGAAAATACAAATTCCCCTTGGGCATACAACCCACAAGAAAGAACCAATGTATTTAAAGAAATTTAAATATAAAATATATTTCAACTATTTAAAATAAAATATTTTTATTTATTTACACTAATATTTTAAACAAAATAAAGTATTTTAAATACAAAGCAAGTATAAACAATTCAACTTACTATTATTTTTAATTAAAAACAAGTTAAATATATTCAAAATAAAATATTTTAAACACAAAACAAACACAAATATTTCTATTTAGAAATATTTTAAAAAGTTTATACTTTAAAACAATAAAAAATAATATATTTTTAATTAATTTACGATTTAAACAACTAAATTTACACTATTTTTAATTTATACAGAATGAAAAATAACAAAAATCATATAAAGCCTTTTATAAAATGGGCTGGTGGAAAAACACAACTTATTCCTTATATTAAAAACATATTTCCTGATAATTTTTCTTCTGAAAAATACACTTATATAGAGCCTTTTGTTGGTAGTGGTGCTTTACTTTTTTATATTTTAAAGAATTATGATAATATACAAAAAGTAGTTATTAATGATATTAATATACATCTTATTAATGTTTATAAAACCATACAAAATAAACCTTATGAATTATTGTATTTTTTAAATTTATTTCAGCAAGAGTTTCATTCTATTGAAAATTTAGAAATAAAAAAAGAATACTATACAAAACAACGTAATTTATACAACACCTTTAATAATGATATTATTTTACAATCTGCTTTGTTTATTTTTTTGAATAAAACGTGTTTTAACGGATTGTATCGTGTAAATAAAAAAGGAGAATTTAACGTACCTATCGGAAGTTATAAAAAACCTATAATATATGAAAGGGAAAATATTTTAGCCGTTAGCAATGTTTTACAAAATACAGAAATATTATGCGGAGATTTTGAAAATACTTTATCTTTCGCTAATGGAAATACTATGTTTTATTTAGATCCTCCGTACAAACCCCTTTCGCAAACTGCAAATTTTACATCTTATGCAAAAGAAGGGTTTGACGATAAAGAGCAAATAAGATTGCGTAATTTTTGTATTAAATTAAATGAACTTCATTATTATTGGATATTAAGCAATTCGGATATAAAAAACATTGATGAAAATAATCTATTTTTTGATGATTTGTATGCTAATTTTATTATTCAGAGAGTAGAAGCAAAGCGAAGTATTAACTCTAATGCAGAGAAAAGAGGAAAAATAACCGAATTATTAATAAATAATTACAAAACTATTTAATTATATGATTTTATAAAAAATATTTTTAAACTATATTTATTTTTCCATTTTTTACTACACCTTTAAATATACTTCTTTAAAAAAATTAGGATTACCTATGCCTGAATAATAATTTTAATTAATTACACACATAATCTATATAAAAATAAATTATTTTAAACACAAAACAAGTGTAAATAATTTAACTTATTATTACTTTAAATTCATTATAGAATAAATATATTAAAAATAAAATATTTTAAATGCAAAGCAAGTATAAATAATTCAACTTAAAAATATTTTTAAATATTTATTCTGTGAAATAACAAAAAATATATTATTTTAAATATAAAAACTAAATAAATAATAAAACACAAATTATTTTTATTTATTTACAACAATAAATAAGTAAAAATAAAAAATTATATAATAAAAAAACCTATAAAACAAATAAAAATGAAGTGGGAACAATTACTTTCCTTAAAAAAACAAGGCGACAAAAACATCAGAAAAAGAATTGAAGAGCATCCTGAACGATTAATTTTTGACGTAGATTATGACAGAATTATTTTTTCAGATAGTTTTAGAAGTTTGCAAGACAAAACACAAGTAATACCTTTATCCAAAACAGGTTTTGTACATACGAGACTTACGCACAGCTTAGAAGTTTCTTCGGTAGGTCGTTCTTTAGGTAGAAGTATTGGATCTGAAATATTGCGAAAATATCCACACTTGCAAGAATTGGGCTATCAGTTAAATGATTTTGGCACTATCGTTGCGTCAGCTGCATTAGCGCACGATATAGGAAATCCACCCTTTGGACATAGTGGAGAAAAAGCAATTGGAGATTTTTTCAAGTATAAACAAGGAAAAATATTAAAAGATTTATTAACGGAAAAGGAGTATGAAGACCTTTGTTCTTTTGAGGGAAATGCCAATGGCTTCCGTATCCTTACCGAAACCAGAGCAGGAGCAGAAGGAGGGTTACGACTAACCTACGCAACTTTGGGGGCATTTATCAAATACCCGAAAGAATCTTTACCAAAAAAACCTTCAAGAGCCATACACGATAAGAAATATAACATTTTCCAATCGGAAAAAGATTTCTTTGCTGATGTAGCCAAAGAATTAGGATTAATAAAAGTAAGTAATGAGGAGCATTTAAGATTTTTCAGGCATCCATTAGCTTACTTGGTGGAAGCAGCTGACGATATTTGCTATACTATTATTGACTTTGAGGACGGAATAAATCTTGGTTGGATACCAGAAGAAAAAGCATTGGAGTTCCTTACCAAATTATTAATGGATAGTAAAATAAGCCAAGATAATATCACACAAAAATACATTAAATTTCCTCATAAGCAGGAACGAATTGCCTACCTCAGAGCTTTATCTATCGGAACACTTATTGAAGATGCCAAACGAATATTTTTAGAAAATGAAGAGGCTATTTTAAACGGCGAATTTTCTACTTCACTTCTGGAAAGGAGTAAATATAAAGCACAAATTGAAGATATAATTGACATAAGTATTGATAGTATCTACCAATCGCCACAAGTAATTGAAAAAGAGATTTCTGGATATGCTATTTTGCAAAGTTTATTAGATGTATATTTTAGTGCAATAATGAATACTATAAATGGGAAAGAAACTTCTTATGATGAATTAATTTTAAAAAGTATTCCTAAAAAATACCTTATTTTGGAAGATAATATTTACCAAACTATAATGGGAATAGTCTGCTACATTGCAAGCCTTACAGATACTAAGGCAACAGAGTTGCATTCTAAAATAATTGGTATTATGTAAGAATATTTATTATTTATTGGTATTAAAAATTTGTTATTTTTAATTCATTAATACTAATAGCTTTTGAACAAAATAAAAAACGATTAACTTTACAAAGGTATTGTTAATCGTTTTTTTAACTAAAAATATAATACAAAAGAAAACTTTTCTAATTTTATAAAGATAAAAATATCTTTTGTGTTGGTATTTTACAATTTTTAATTTTATTTATAGGTATAGTAGCAATAATTTACTTATTTTTTTACTATTCTGTTAGCATTTTGGCTCACGAAAGATTCCCAATTGGAATAATTCTTTTGTGCTTTGTCCTTCCCTCCATTAAAAAAATGACAAACTGCAACCGCCAAACCATCTGTGGAATCCAATTTTTTTGGTATCTCTTTGAATTTTAGTAATTGCTGTAACATTTTGGCAACTTGCTCCTTAGATGCATTTCCATTTCCTGTAATTGCCATTTTTACTTTCTTGGGTTCGTATTCTGTTATTGGAATTTCTCTTGCTAAACCAGCTGCCATTGCTACTCCTTGTGCTCGCCCGAGCTTTAACATAGACTGTACATTTTTCCCAAAAAAAGGAGCTTCAATAGCAATTTCATCTGGGTGAAATGTATCAATAAGTTCAGTAGTTCGTTCAAATATTATTTTTAGTTTTATGTAATGATTGTCATATTTACTCAATAGTAATTCATTCATTTGCAAAAAAAACATTTGATTACGCTCTATTTTGATAATTCCAAATCCCATAACGGTAGTACCTGGGTCTATTCCTAATATTATTTTTTCAGACATTAATTATCTTTCCTTTTTCACATTAAAAAACCTCCTTATTTAGGAGGTTTTTTGAGTTGTTTTTATAATAAACTTTTTAATAGTACTTCTGTTTCTGGTTGTGAAGGACGAGGTGCATCGTAATTAATAATTTTACCTTCTTTATCAATTAAAATAAAACGAGGAATACCTTTTATGCCATATTGTTTTATAAATTCTGATTTCCAAGCATTATCAGCCATTAATTGTACGCCTGTTAATTGCTCTTCTTTAACGAAGTCTCTCCATTTTTGAGCATTTTCCAAATCATCAATAGAAATACTTACAAATTCAATATCTTTCCCGTGGAATTTTTCTTCTAATTTTTTCAAGTGAGGAATTTCCATACGGCAAGGTCCGCACCAAGTAGCCCAAATATCCATATAAACATATTTACCACGAAAATCAGCCAATGAAGTTTTACTTCCATTAATATTTTCATAATTTGTAAATGTAGGCGACATAGCTCCTGGCACTAAATTAATACTAATATCGTACATTTCCTTAGCCAAGTCTTTCACTTCTTGGTCATCTGTATATTGTGCAATAAAATCATAAATGATTTGATTGGACTCATTACCTGGCACTATCAATCCAAAAAGACTTTTTCCTATATCTGTACGAATATTAGAAGATTTATATTTTTTTAATTCGTTGATAAGGGCTTCAATATGCTCTTTGGTTGGGTTTTGAGGGTCTGGTAAAACTTTTAATATTTTGGTATGCACCAAATCACGATATGTGTCTATTTGTTCGTATTCTTCTGCATTATCAAAATTAACTTCTGCAATATCTTCAAAGAAATCCCCTGGTAAAGTTTCGTCTCTACCCATCAAATAACTATGAAATTCAGGATAAGAATTTAAATAGGTCATATATTTGTAATCTGCCCATTTTCCTTGATTTTTTACAAAATCTTCCTCAAAACCATAAGTATTTAATTTTTCTTTTAGCTCATTGAAAATAGTTTTTAAATTTTCTTTAAACTCTTGTGGTTTTTGCCCAAATAAATTAGTATCGGAACCATCTAATTTACTATTAATAAAATCATTTCTCTCTATTATATATTGCGTTTTTTGCGCATCTGTTCCTGAGAATTGTGCTTGGCTTAAATCTCCATCAAAATTGATTTCTATATTCGTTCCGTTCTGTAAAAACAAAGGAGTGCTTGAACGCTCAGAGTACAAATAATAAAAATGATTACTCCCTATATTTCGGAGTGTATCACGGAATGTTCCGTCTTGATTTACCGCTATTCTCTTCACTAATTCATTATTAAGAACAACAGCCAATCCTCCTTCTGCTCCTTGTTTTGCTACCCCTGAAATGACAGCATAATCTGTGTTTGATGTTGAGGTTGTATTTTTATCTTTACACGCAGTAAATAGTGTAAAAAGTGCTACACTTCCTAAAAAAACTTTTTTCATTTGTTATTTTTTTTCTCGTATCAAGTGCCAAAGTTAGCCTTTTTTTTTCAATCTACCAAATATTTTACAATAAAAAAACAAATATCACTGATTTACAAGATGTTAAGAATTATTTTTTTATTCAAAAAAAAGTAGTATTTTTGCCAATATATTTACATTTTTATGAGTAGAGATGAAAATTTAAAAATACGTTGGGATTTTTTAGTAAAAAAAATTTCGGAAGACTTTGCCGATGGGCAAACTATGGACGTAGATGGAATAATTTATCTTATTGGGGTTCAGGAACTTGGACAACTTCACAGAACTTTTAAAAAAGAAGATAAAATGAACCTTATGCACATAGCTATCTGCAAATTATTAGAGCCTTATGGTTATTACCAACTGGATTTTGTGGATAATGATGGCTGGCCACACTTTTCCATTGTAAAAGATTTACCTCCGTTGAAGGCTGGCGAACAAACTATCCTTATGAAGGAGGCTATTGTACATTATTTTGAAAAAAATGATTACTTTCCGGACAATATTTAGATAGTTTGTAGTAAAATATAGATAGTTTTTCTTTTTTACTAGATGGAAAATGAAACAAACCAGATAGTTTTTATAAAAAACAAGATGCAAAAACTATTTTACTATCTATATTTTTTAATTTTATAGATATAAAAAACATAAAATCATATATGAAAATATTTTAAACACATTATATTATGAATAACAAACAAATACTATTTGCTTTTTTAACTGGGTTTTCCTTTTTTATAGTTTATATAATCCATCTTGTTTCTGTTTATTCTATTTTATTAGAAAGAGAAGGAGGAAGTTTAGCTTTATTATCTCCTATTGTTTTTGTTTTAGGTTTTTTATTTTATTATTGTTTTTATTACAAAGCTCCAAAATTTATTTTTGGAGCTTTTTTTATTATTCTATCAGTTATGATAATACTAATAGTATATGGAGGGAATATTTATTCTAAATATATTATTTATCAATCTAATAAAAATTTTCCTACACCATTAAAAAATTATCATTATCTAAATGATAATACTATACATATAGAGGGTAAAAATATTATTCCACTTTCTTATAAAGAAAATTATACTCTTACTAATTATTTTATAAATGAAAAAAATGAATTAATAACCTATTATTTTCCTAAAAAAGATAGTAATATTACTTCATTATCTCCTTATATAGAAAAATATGATAATAATGGAAATAGAATACATAAGTTTTATTTAAACTATGGTGAAAAAGAAAAATCGGCTATTGTTTTTTATAAAAATATATACATAGATATTTATAATACTATCTATTATACTTATTTGGAAGATGGGGATACTACTCCAAAAGAAATGAAATTTGTAAAACAATCTGAAAAATGGAATAAAGAAGAACAAGAAAAATATTATAAAGACATTATTTCTACTTCTGATTATAGTATAGAAGTAGATATATGGGATAAAGATATTTATAAAGATAATAAATATAATAAAGATACTAATTATTATAGTTTTGTAGGTTTTATAAAAAATAATACCTTTTATTATTTTTATTCTACTATACCTACAAAGGTTTTATCTAATATAAAAAATAAAATTATTACTAATAATAAAAATAGTACTACAAATATTCCTTTATTTATAGCATTTAAAAATAATGTTAGAAATTTCGTTTATCCTTATACACATAAATGGAACGATGAATTAGATAATGATAAAACTTTTTCACGTAGAAAAATTTTCCTTTTATATTATTTAGATAAAAAGATAATTACTTGTAGATATAAATCTGATGATTTTACAAGTGAATTTTATATTGATTACGGAGAAGGTGATTTATTTATAGATTTGCATATAGATAATAAAATTTTACAACTAAAAACAGATTATACTATACTTAGAGATTATGATAGAGACTTAAATACTCCTACTATTTATAAACAAAATGAGATAGAAGAGATAGAAAATTATAAAAATATTCTTATATATAGTAATAGTAATCTGAATTACTATTTATTTGCTAATGATTTAAAAATTTATATGATAAAATAAAAAATATTTCTTCTATAAACTATAAAAATATTAAATTTATATTAAAATTCATTGTATATTATTTTTTTTTACTACATTTGTCAAAATTTTATATTACTATTTTATTTATTAATTTAAATTATATTGTATGGCAAAGAAAAATTATTCTACAAATTTAGCTGGCTCACAAATAATGATTGATGGGCTAAAAGGTCGGGGTGAAATTCTTCCTTTGGGAATAAAAAGTGAAGATATTCAGAAGCTGGAAGAACTTCGTAAGAAGATGGAAACTCTTAATAGTGAGCAAGAAAAACTAAAAGCAGACCTAAAAACAAAGACAGAAGAGCTTGGTAAAGTTATTTCTGAGCTGGAAAGCAAAATTTCTTTTATCAAAAAATTAATAAAAATTACTATTCCGCAAACACAATGGAGAGAATTTGGAATAGAAGATAAAAGATAATTAATAAAATACCTTGTATAATTCATTTTCTTACAAGGTATTTTAATTATTTTTCTATAAAAATATATTTTGTTTATACATTATTTTTTTATAATACTATTTTTTTATGAAAAATAAACCAAATATTTCACGAGGTGTCATTCTGAGTGTAGGTATTTATATTTTTATATTTTTTTATTGTTTTTTAGGATTTTTTGATGAAAAGAATAGAAATATTTATAATTATTTTATTTACGGAATAGTATTTTCTCCTTTTATTATAGCTTTATTTTTTTTTCCCTTTTATAGTTTTTTCTATAATTGGGCAAGAATATGGCTTATTATAGTTGTAAGTTGTATTATTCTATTACTATTACAATATTTATTTCCTGATTTTCCTCTTTGGGATTCATAATTTTTTTATTTTTATTCTATTAAAAGAAAAAAATAAGATAGATATATAAAAATAACTTCTACCAATTTTATTATTTTTATAAAATAAAAAAATAAGACACTACCAAAAATAGTTTTGGAATAATCTATTTTTTTATTTAATTTTGTATGATTAATTTTTAAAGATTATGAAAAGATTTTTTATTCTTGCTTTTTTATTATGTACGCTTGGGGCAATTGCTCAGAAGAAAGATATTTCGGCTGTAGAGGCTACTTCAAACTGGGACTTATATCCAAGACCTTTATACTACCTACAATGGTTAGAAAACACAAACCAATATGTGTATATTAAAGATGGAAAATTTACTATCTTCAATGCTAACGACCAAAAAGAGGTAGCAAATATTCCTTTGGAGGAGATAACAAAACTTGCCGAGTTTTCTTCCTTCCCTACCCTTCTACATATTTCTTCTCAGGAGATGATTATTCAAGGTAATCATCATATTTATGCTTATAATTATGTAGATAAAAAATTAAACTACACCATTTCTCTTCCTGAAAAGGCAGAAAATATTTATTTTAACATAGATAAAAAAGCGGTTGCTTATACCTTAGAAAATAATTTGTATGTAACCACTTCGGATAAGAAGGAAATAAAAGTTACCGACTATACAGATAAAAATATTGTATCAGGAAAAACTATTCATAGGAATGAATTTGGAATAAAGAAAGGTATTTTTTGGTCTGAGAAGGGTAATTATATTGCTTTCTATCAAAAAGATGAAAGTAATGTAACGGATTATCCTTTGGTAGATGTTTCTACAACTCCTGCCACGCTAAAAACTATAAAATACCCTATGGCAGGACAAAAAAGTGAGATAGCTAAGGTAGGAATTTTTAATTTTACGACCAAAAAAACAATATATTTGGATATTGATACTACGGATGAACATTTCCTAACTAATCTTACGTGGTCGCCAGATGAAAAATATATTTTACTTGCTGAAATAAAACGTTCGCAAAATGAATATTCTCTTAATCGTTATGATATTTTGTCTGGGAAACGAGTAAATACAATTCTTACAGAACAAAATAATAAATGGGTAGAACCTGAACACGATGGAGTATTTCTTCCAAACAATAATACAGATTTCCTTTGGATAAGTGAAAAAGACGGATTTAATAATCTTTATCTTTGCAAAAGTAATGCAGCTTCTGTAAAACAATTAACAGCTTTCCGATGGGTTATTAAAGATATTTTAGGTTTTGATAAAGATGGAAAAAATGTTATTATATCTGGTACAGGAACTGACCCACGTGAAACAAAATTGTTTAAAGTTAGTTTAAAAAATGGTAAAGCTACCGATATTACTCCAACAGAAGGAACACATAGTGGGAAACTTAGTAAAGATGGTTCTTATCTTATAGATGAGTTTAGTAATATAAAAAATCCTTTGCAAGTAGATGTAATAAATATAGAGAAAGGTAAGAAAGAAACTATTTATACTGCCAAAAATCCTTTGGAAGATTATAACCTTGCTACGATAGATTTCTTAACTTTAAAGACAGCTGATAATAAAACAGATCTTTATGCTAAGATAATAAAACCTAACAATTTTGACCCAAACAAGAAGTATCCTGTTTTATTGTATGTGTATGGAGGTCCTCACGCTCAGTTAGTTGTCAATAGCTGGCTTGCAGATACGCCTGTCTGGATGCTTGCAATGGCTCAGGAGCAACAATATATAATTTTCACTCTGGATAATAGAGGTTCTGAGAATAGAGGTTTCTCTTTTGAGAGTGTAATTCATAGAGATGTGGCTAAATATGCTTTGGAAGACCAACTAACAGCGGTTAAGTACTTAAAAAGTTTGTCTTACGTGAATCCAAAAAGAATGTCCGTGTATGGATGGAGTTTTGGTGGGTTTATGGCTTCTACTTTGATGCTTCGTTCTGAAAATTCCTTTACCACCGCAGTGGCTGGCGGGGCAGTTATTGACTGGAAGTACTATGAAATAATGTATGGAGAGAGATATATGGACACTCCGCAAGATAATCCTGAAGGTTATGAGATAACTCGGGTAACCAAATACCTTCCTAATTTAAAAGGTAACCTACTTTATGTTCACGGATACATAGATGATGTGGTTTTACCTCAACATTTTTTAGATATCTCTCAAGAATCTATAAAATCTTTAAAGACTATTGATTCTTTCCTTTATCCGAAACACAAACACAATGTATCAGGAGAAGATAGGAAGCATCTTATCAAGTTAGTTACAGAGTATATTATAAAAAATAATATAGAAAAATAAAAAAACAAGCAAGGATAGTGTTTTTCCCATCAAAATACTATCCTTTTCTATTAAATAAAATAAAAATGGCACGATTACTCGCTATTGATTATGGTCAAAAACGTACAGGAATAGCTGTTACCGATGAGTTACAACTTATTGCATCGGGTTTAACTACTTTGCCAACAGAAAAAGTAGTTGATTTTTTAAAAAACTATTGTACGAATGAAAATGTAGAAGCTATTATTATTGGATTACCAAAACAAATGAACAATAAAGTATCTGAAAGTGAAGTTTTCATTCAATCTTTTATAGAAAAACTACAACAAAACCTTCCTAACCTACCTATAAAACGCCAAGATGAACGATTTACATCAAAAATAGCAATGCAATCTATGATAGAAAGTGGTGTAAAGAAGAAAAAACGTCAAGAAAAAGAAAGATTGGATGAAATAAGTGCCGTTCTTATTCTACAAAGTTATATGGCAATGCATACTAATTAATTTTTTATACTATAATGAAATGGTTGAATGAAGTATTTTCTCCTTCGGATGTTAGGAAACTTCCTAAGAATGCTTTGGGAGAGTTAGCGCAAGAAATCCGAGAGTTTATCCTTGATGCGGTATCTGTAAAAGAAGGTCATTTAGGAGCTGGTCTTGGTGTGGTAGAGCTTTGTATAGCTTTGCACTACGTTTTTAATACTCCCGAAGATGTTTTGGTATGGGATGTAGGGCATCAGGCATATCCTCATAAAATATTGACAGGTAGGAAAGATATTTTTCATACTAACAGACAATGGAAAGGACTTTCTGGATTTCCTAAACGAAGTGAAAGTATTTATGATGCATTTGGTACAGGACATTCTTCTACTTCTATATCGGCTGTTTTAGGTATGGCAACGGCTTCCGCACTAAGAAGAAACTTTACCCGAAAACATATTGCTATTATAGGAGATGCTTCTTTTGTTAGCGGAATGTCTTTTGAAGCTCTCAATCAAGCGGGAGAAAGTAATGTAAATATGCTTATTATTCTCAATGATAACCAAATGGGAATAGATGCTACCACAGGAGCTTTTAAAGATTATTTAAAAGAATTACCACGTGGGGGAAAAACTTTTTTTGATGCTTTAAAGATAAACTTTCTTGGAACAATAGATGGACATTCTCTGAAAGAACTTTTGGAACATTTGGAAAAGGCAAAAACAGCTTTCGGGGTGCAGTTGCTACATATCCGAACAAAAAAAGGAAAAGGATTGCGCCAAGCCGAAGAAGAACAAACGTTATACCACGCACCAGGAAAGTTTAACCGACATACAGGCGACATTATCCAGCAAGAAAAAGAAACGGAGAAGTACCAAGATGTTTTTGGAAAGACTTTATTGACTTTGGCAAGAAAAAATCCGAAAATAGTAGGTATAACTCCTGCTATGCTAACTGGAAGTTCGCTTCATTATCTTAAAAAAGAGTTTCCTGAACGTACTTTTGATGTTGGTATAGCTGAGCAACACGCTATCACATTTGCCGCAGGGCTTGCCTCAGATGGTTTTTTACCTTTTTGTGTTATTTATTCTACTTTCCTACAAAGAGGATACGACCAACTTATACACGATGTAGCTTTACAAGGTCTAAAAGTTATTTTTTGTATTGACAGAGCAGGTTTGGTAGGTGAAGATGGGGCTACCCATCAAGGAATATTTGATATTGCATATCTAAGATGCATTCCTAATCTTTACTTTTTTGCACCACGAAATGAAATAGAGTTACAAAATATATTATATTCTGTTTCGCAAGATAGTTGGACGTTTCCGACAGCTATTAGATACCCTCGCGGAAATGGATTTTTGCCCAAACAAGCATTCCCTTTGGAGAAAATAACTTCAAAATCTGTTTTACTAAAAGAAGGGATAAAATATGCAGTTTTAAGTATCGGAACTATTGCTTATAATGTAGAAAAAGCAATTGGGAAATGCAATTCTCCTGATGATTTTGCTCATTATGATATACGTTGGATAAAACCCTTAGATAAGGAAACGCTTCACTTTATTTTTCAAAAATATCAACAAATAATTACCATAGAAGATGGATGTAAAATAGGCGGTTTCGGGAGTGCGATTGCTGAATTTATGGTAGAAAACAATTATTCTATACCATTGAAAATCATTGGAATACCTGATGAGTTTATAGAACAAGGAAGTGTAGCTATTCAACAACAATACACAGGGCTAAGCATAGAAGAAATTTGTAAAACTTTAAATAATTTATAAATTATTTTATCCTTTCTATTATATTCTTAATAATAAAAACTATATTTTTTCAATATAATAGACAATATTTATAATCTTATAGAAAAAAACAATAAAAAACAAAAGATAATATACGAAAACCCTTCTATCTTTGCATCCAGAAAAAGGAAGTAAAAAATGTTTTTCATATATTAGATTTTGTGGTTAGAATTGGTAAAAGAGGGCAGAAATGTCCTCTTTTATTTTTGTGAAAATATAGAAAAACACATTTTTATTTAAATAGGAAATATTATTCCTACGGAAAAACGAAATTTATTCTCATTAAAAGGATAATTTGTATTTTCTCTCCCAAAGGGGAAAGCATAGCCCGCTTTTAGGTAAAGAACAAGAATTTGAAATCCTATTTCTGGGGCAAAATAGTAAGGAGAAAGATTCAGTTGAGGACGAAGCATTAGTATTGGTAAATTAATTAAACCACTTTGCTGTTTATCAGTTTGCAACCACGCCGAAAGTTGGGCTTCGGGAATGGCAATAAATTGTTTATTTTCCGAACGGAAATTGCCCGCAAGTCCCGCCAAAAGAACAAAGCGGTCAGTTTCATAATAATTGTAATGCAAACCTATTTGCCCGTAAGTGGAACCTTGTTTTAGGTAGCTAACATCTATTGTCCAACGATAATCTTTTTTTTGAGCCATAAGAGGCGCAATAGCTCCAATTAAAAAGAATAAAAATATTTTCTTCATACGTTTTTATTTTTTAATGATAAAGAAATAAAAAAAGCTGCCGTAACCTGCGACAGCTTTTTATTATTTTATTTTTTCTCTTTTACATCAATATAAAGTTCTTTGAGTTGAGCCTCATCAATAGGCGAAGGAGCATCAATCATCACATCGCGACCGCTGTTGTTCTTAGGGAAAGCGATAAAGTCGCGTATCGTTTCTTGTCCGCCGAGCAGTGCCACGAGTCTATCAAAACCAAAAGCCAAACCACCGTGAGGAGGTGCGCCGTACTTAAAGGCGTTCATCAAAAAGCCAAACTGCGCCTGCGCTTGCTCAGGGGTAAATCCGAGTAACTGGAACATCTTGGCTTGTAGCTCTTGGTTGAAAATACGGATAGAACCGCCTCCTACTTCGTTGCCATTGAGTACCAAATCGTAAGCATTGGCACGTACGGCACCTGGGTTGCTGTCGAGCAAAGGAATATCTTCGGGCTTGGGCGAGGTGAAAGGGTGGTGCATAGCAAAGAAGCGTTGTTCTTCTTCGCTCCATTCGAGGAGTGGAAAATCTACCACCCAGAGAGGAGCGTATTCATCGGGTTTGCGCAAACCAAGGCGTTCGGCGAGTTCCATACGCAAAGCACTGAGTTGCGGGCGTACTTTGTTTGCCTTGCCTGAGAGGATACAGATAAGGTCGCCTGCTTTGGCACCCGTGCGCGCTGCCCACGCTTTGAGGTCTTCTTCATTATAGAATTTATCAACCGATGATTTAAATGAACCGTCCTCATTGCATTTTACATATACCATTCCTGAGGCACCTATCTGCGGACGTTTTACCCATTCTACCAAAGCATCAATCTCTTTGCGGGTGTAGCTATTGGCACCTGGCACAGCTATCCCTACTACCAACTCCGCCTCATTGAACACCTTAAAATCGCGGTGCTGGGTGAGGTCGTTCAGTTCGCCGAATTTCATACCAAAGCGAATATCGGGCTTGTCGTTGCCGTAAGTTTTCATCGCCTCAGCGTAGGTCATACGCGGAAAAGAAGCAAAGTCTAAGCCTTTGAGTTCTTTGAGGAGGTGTTTTGTCAAGCCTTCAAAGGTTTGGATAATATCCTCTTGTTCCACGAACGACATCTCACAGTCTATTTGGGTAAACTCTGGCTGACGGTCGGCGCGGAGGTCTTCGTCGCGGAAGCACTTTACGATTTGGAAGTATTTGTCTAATCCACCTACCATTAGCAGTTGCTTAAAAGTCTGTGGTGATTGTGGGAGCGCGTAGAACTCACCTGGGTTCATACGGCTGGGCACCACAAAGTCGCGTGCCCCCTCAGGCGTTGATTTGATGAGCACGGGGGTTTCCACCTCAATAAAGCCTTGATCGGAGAGGTAGTTGCGCACCAATATACCTACCTTGTGGCGGAAGATAAGGTTCTCGCGCACAGGAGTACGGCGTATATCCAAATAACGGTATTTCATACGGAGGTCTTCGCCGCCATCGGTATTGTCTTCAATGGTAAAGGGGGGAATTTCGGAATGGTTGAGCAGGGTGAGTGCTGTTACGAGGATTTCCACTTCGCCCGTAGGCATATTGGTATTCACAGCCTCCCGTTTGATGGCAGTGCCTTGAATTTGGATAACATCTTCGCGAGAGAGGTTTTTGGCTTGTTCAAACACTGTTTTGTCAGTGCGTTCTTCGTCGAAAATAAGTTGGGTAATGCCATAGCGGTCGCGTAAATCTACCCAAATCATAAAGCCTTTATTGCGGATGCGTTGCACCCAGCCGCTGAGGGTTACTTGTTCTTTTTCGTGGGAGAGGCGTAGCTCGCCACAAGTATGCGTTCTGTACATTATTTTAAAGTAAAATTTTTGCTTTGCAAAAGTAATAAAAAAATTTTATTTCTCATTTCCTTCTTTATTTTTTAACAGAAAAAATTATATTTAGCCTCTTTTTTTTAGGGGAAAAATTAAAATATTTTTAACTGTCATAATAAAAAACATAACACTTGCTTTTCATTTATTTTTTTATTATTTTTGCCTACTTTTTTTATAGAAAAAAATCTTTTTTAACTTTATTTAGTAATGAAAAAACTTTTATTTGTATTTTTATTATTGCCTTTTGGGGCATTTGCGCAAGAATATTTACGATTAAACCTAAGTGAAGACGGCAAAACCTACCTAAAAGGAAGCGTACGAGCCACTTTCTGGGGGAGATATTATCAAATGAACCCAAATTCTACCATCAATGGCGAGCCTGTTACAGAGACTTCTGATTTTTCAATCCGTAGGTTACGAATTAATTTCCAAGGACAAATAACACCTAAATGGTTCTTTTACAGTGCTTTTGGAGGAAATAATTTTAATTTCACTACCGATGCAAAAACGGCAAAAATTGGCGTGCTTGACCTTTATACAGAATATGAATTTGCGCCTGAATTTACGCTCGGAATAGGAAAATTTGGCTGGAATAGTAGCCGAAATACTATGCGAAGTAGCAAATCAATGATGGGGCTGGACGCTCTTTCTTTCCCGCTTTTTAATTCAGGAAAAAATGATGATAACGGACGAAATTTAGGACTTTTTGCCAAAGGACAAATAGAGAATTTAAGTTACGTTTTCACTCTAAAAAGCCCGCTTGCTACCACTACCGAACCAAAAGAAGGCGTGGTGGATTATGCCAAAAATTCGCCAAGAAAACAATATTCTGCGCACTTAAAATATGATTTTTGGGAACGAGAAAGCAATAAAACTACTTATACATCAGGTACTTACATCGGTCAGAAAAAAATATTTAATCTTGCTTTGGGTGGTGTTTTCCAATCTAAAATGATGTCTGAATTACAAAATAATGAGGTAAAATATTATGACTATAAGAATTTTTCTGCGGAAATATTCTTAGATACGCCCCTTTCCGATAAAAATAACGCAATAACGCTCAATACAGGGTATTATTATTCGGATTTTGGTAGAAATTATATCCGAAATTCGGGTTCTAACGGAGTGGCTGGGGTTTCTTCCAACGAATTTTTAAATGGAGCAGGCACAGCGTATCCGTTAAATGGCACAGGAAGTACATTTTTCTTTCAGTGTGGTTATCTTTTTGGTAAATCGCAACATTTTTCTGCCCGAATACAGCCTAATATTTCCGTTCAATATTCTAATTTTGACGGATTAGAAACCAATATGTTAGCCTATGACCTTGGTCTTAATATTTTCTTTAAAGGACACGATAACAAATTGAGTTTAAGCTACCAAAATCGTCCTATTTACAATCAAACCAAAAAAGTAGATTCTCGCAAAGGGGCTTTTATTATTCAATATCAGATACAGATAAATTAAAAATATAATAAAAAACACATTTTGTGTATTTTTTATAGTTAGTTTCTAATAAACGTACTAAAAATAACTTTTTTTACAAATGGAAATTCAATGGAAAGTTAAGGATTTTTTCCAATTGAGTGTGGAAGAATGCTACCAGCTCTTGCAACTAAGGCAAGACGTATTCGTATTAGAACAAGAATGCCTATACCCTGATATTGACGGGCGAGACGACAAAGCCGTGCATGTTTTGGGCTACGATGGTAACCAGCTCATCGCCTATACGCGCTTTTTTGCTCATGACCCACATTACCAAACAGCATCTTTTGGTAGGGTTATTATCAAAGAATCGCACCGACACCTAAAGCTCGGCAGTGTGCTCATTAGCAAAACTATAGAGGCTATGGAAAACCGCTTAGGGAAGGTGGCTATCACTATATCGGCACAACATCACCTGATAGCTTTTTATGGTAGAAATGGCTTTGAACCCATAGGCGAACCCTATGATGAGGATGGTATTCCGCATATCCGTATGGTGCGTAAGTAAAAATTCGCTACCTTTGTTCAACCTGCATCCTGAGAGGCAAATTGAATAAATATCAATTTGCCTCTTAGTTATTTAGCTTTTCCCTTACTTTCCACATTTTGCTAAGCATATCCTCTATCATTTCCATACGTTTCTTGACCTTTTCTGCCGAAGCGTCCAAGGTATAGCCCTCGTCAAGGAGTTCCTTGATAAGGAGTATTTTTTTGATATTCAGGTAGTCATAGCGGCGATTTTTTCCTTCCTCTTCTGTAAGGCTCTTGAGGATTCCCTTTTCCTCCCAATAGCGTATCTGTCGGGTAGGGATCCCTGTAATCTGAGAGACCTCTCCTATCCCTACTACCAATTTCTTCAGGAAATCAAAATCTAATAGTAGCTCCTTAGACTCTTTTTGTTCGGTTTTTTCCATCGGTTATAAATTATTTACGAAATAAGTTGCAAATATACAATTTTTTATTGTACTTTTGCACTTTGTAAATAATATACAATTAAAGAAAATAATTATCAAAATGAAACAATTAGAAAACAAAAATGCCGTAATTACAGGTGGAAGTGATGGTATTGGTTTAGGAATAGCCAAAGCCTTTGCACAAAATGGAGTAAATCTTTTACTCATAGGAAAAGACACAGAAAAACTGCAAAAAGCCCAAAAGGAATTACAGAGGGCGTATACAACTCAGGTACATATCCTTGCAACTGACTTATCTATTACAGAAAATATCCCTGAGGTAAGCCAAAATATTTTACAACTATTCTCCTCAATAGATATATTGGTTAATAATGCAGGACTGGGCAAGTTTGCTCCTTTTGAACAGGTGGATACTACCCTATATGACGCTCACTTCAATCTCAATGTAAAAGCACCTTATTTCCTTACACAAAGTTTGCTCCCTGCCCTTATGGCAAGCAAAGGAAATGTAATCAACATATCCTCCTATTTTGCCCATCGTATGTTACCCAATAGGGCTACTACTGTATATTCCGCTACTAAGGGTGCTTTGAACTCCTTTACCAAAGCTTTAGCTTTTGAGGTAGGGCACTTAGGGGTACGTGTCAATGCCATTGCTCCAGGAAGTATCTCTACGCCGCAGTTCGTCCGTAATCTGCAAGCACTCTCTACAGAGAAACAAGTAGCTTTCGAGACAATGGTCAAGGAAATTTACCCTATGCAACACATCGGTACTCCTGAGGATATCGCCCAAGCGGCAGTATTCCTCGCCAGTGAGAGTGCCTCTTGGATCACAGGAACTATATTAGCAGTAGATGGAGGTTTGACAACGAATTAGTTTTCTAAAATAATTTTCGGGTAACCCAATTCCAAATGCATTACCTCCCTCTTTCCGACCATTACCCTCTTACTGCAAGAATTACGCTCCACAAGTGATGCTTATATCATCATTATTTCCTATCTTTGCACATTATTTTTAGTCTATATAGCACATAAAAAAATGAACACAGAACGCATCAGCCCCTCGCTGATAGGGATTATTGCCGCCACAGGTATAATGTCTTTTTCTGGGGTAGTGAGTGAAACGGCTATGAATGTAACCTTTCCTACCCTAATGAACGAATTTGCTATCTCCACCGCTACCGTGCAGTGGCTCACTACGGGCTATCTGTTGGTGCTGGCGCTCACCATTCCCGTATCGTCTTTCCTCAAGCGGAATTTCTCCACACGCAAGCTGTTCCTCAGTGCCATTAATATTTTCATCGTAGCGACGCTCTTGTGCTATTTCGCGCCTAACTTTCAGGTGCTACTCGTAGGGCGACTCTTGCAAGGAATGGGCACAGGGATTGCCCTCCCACTGATGATAAATATCATTTTGGAGCGCGCTCCTGCCAGCCAATTAGGGCTCTGTATGGGGATTGCATCGCTTATCTCGGCAATGGCGCCCGCTGTGGGTCCCGTAATGGGAGGGGTGATTGTAGATGCTTACGGCTGGCGGGTTATCTTTTTATGCCTGTTGCCTTTGCTACTTATCTCCTTCCTATTGGGATTTTTCCTGCTGAAAGACACTTCTGCGCCCGAAGGAAAAGGCAAATTCAACACGATTGATTATCTGCTCGTTGCGGTGGGCTTTACCCTTTTTATCCTTGCCACCGAGCAAGCCTCGGCTAAGGGTTGGACGAGCGTTACCGTACTTTCCTTATTAGCTGTGGCAGTGGGCTGTGTGGCGCTCTTTGTCCGCCGTTCTGCGCACAGTACGAACCCGCTGATTCGTATCGGGGTGTTCAGTACGCGTACCTTTGTGCTGAGCATTGGCATCATCTTGGCTTGCCAATTCAATGTGTTGGCATTGGGCTACTTAATCCCTAATTATTCGCAAATAGTAACGGGCGAAAGTGCCACCGTTGCGGGCTTTCTGCTGTTGCCTGGCTGTTTGGTAGGGGCTTTCTTGGCTCCCATAAGTGGCAAACTATTGGACAGATTAGGCGCGAAAAAGCCTATTTTGGCGGGAAGTGTGTGCCTCATAGTAGCATTGTTGCTGTTTGCTATCTTCGGCAAAGCGATGACCACGCCGATGTTTATGTCGTTTTATGTACTTTTTACCATTGGACAAGGGCTCGCCATAGGCAACACAATGACCTACGGCTTGGCAACGCTCCCAAAAGACCTCTCTACCGATGGTAATGCGGTGCTCAATACCCTGCAACAATTAGCGGGAGCGGTGGGCACTTCGGTGGCAGCGACTTTGGTAGCCTCCGCACAGGTGGGAACTTCTCTCGCCGAAGGGACAGCCACCGGTAGCTGGCACGCCTTTATCCTCTTGTTAGTGCTTGCTATTTTTGGCTTTGCTTGCGCCTATGCGATGTTCAGCCGTCGCAAAGAGGAAAGCGTAAAATAAATTTTCTTCTTTGCTAAAAACAACCTAAGAAAAAGTATTTTTATCTATACAAATAGGGACAGAAAAAATATCTCACGCTACATTTTTCAAAAAATATAACTATCGCTTTACAAAAAAGACGTGTGTTTTTGTCGGAAAATACACGTCTTTTTTTGCGGTCTGTTTTTACCTTTGTAAATCAAGTAGTTACAAAAGAGTAATTTAGCAGTTATTTTTATAGATATAAAAAAGATAAAAATACTAAAAAACAAATGTTTTTCAAAATAAATAATTACCTTTGCACTTAAAAAGAATACTTATGAAATCAATCGTTTTTATACACGGATTTATGGCAACCCCGAAAGGTTGGGACAAATGGTGCGCCTATTTTGACAAATTGGGTTACCAATCTTATGCCCCTTCTTGGTTATATCAGGAAGGAAGTGTAGCTGATTTACAACAAAATCCACACCCTAAGTTAGCATCCACAGACCTCAGCGAGGTGATAGCACACTATAAAAATTTTATAGATACCTTAGAAGAAAAGCCTATTCTCATTGGGCATTCTCTGGGTGGTGTTATCGTTCAGAAATTGATAGCTGAGGGAAAAGGAAAAGCGGGTGTATGCATCAGTAGCGGACCTCCGAAAGGAATTTTTGCTTTCCATTGGGATTTTATCCGCTCTAATATGCAACTTACCAATCCGTTTGCTTCTAATCCGCTTTGCCTAATGTCCGTAAAATGGTTTCATAAGTACGTTTTAAATGAAATGACCTATGCCGAGGCGGAAACATTCGTTAAGGAAAACTGCGTGCCGTCCAGCCGAAAGGTCGCCCAGACGGTAACTAAATACGCAACTATCCCCTTTGATGCGCCTCATCCTCCTTTGCTTTTTATTGCGGGCAGTGCAGATAGGTCGCAACCGCCTATTATCAACAAGAAAAATTACGAGGCTTATACTCACAAAGAAAGCGTAACAACTTACAAAGAATTTCCAACGCGTACTCATAACCTTATCAATCAAAAAGATTGGGAAGCGGTTGCCGACTATATTGGTACGTGGCTTAAAGAAAATATTTGATTAATTTTTTTGAAAATATTTGCATATTGCAAGAAAAAGTACTACCTTTGTCGCAACTTTTTAACTTTAAATTTTCACTAAAAAAACAGAACAATATGGCTGTAAAATACAAAGTCATTCAGAAAGGGCAACCAGGGGTTGCTGGTGGCGGAACTAAGAAATATTACGCTTCTGCCAACTTAACAGGGGAAAAGACCTTAGCAGGGCTTACCAAAGACATTGAAAAAATGTGTACCGTAAACGGTGCTGATATTCGCGCTGTGCTCTACGCCTTGGTGGAGACGATGCAATCTGCCCTATCGGACGGGCAAGCTGTTCGCTTGGGTGAGCTCGGAAGCCTGCGCATTAGCATAGGAAGCGAAGGAAAAGCGACAGAAAAAGAGGTAACAGCAGCATCAATTAAAAGTGCCAAAGTTATCTTTACCCCAGGCAAAGACCTGAAAAAGATGCTCGATACACTTGAGTACGAGAAACTTTAACTATTTATTACTTGTAAAAAGAGTGTGCGATTTGTGGAAAATCGCACACTCTTTTTGTATTTTATAGATAGGAAAAGATAAAAAGACAGCTATTTTCTTCTTTCTACTCCTTACAAAAATCTAAAAACTGCTGTACGGCTTCTTTTAAAGGAGTCTTCTTTACTTTGGTTTTCTCGGTGAAAAGCTCGGTGGAGAGGTTATTTCCCTGCCCATCGATAGAGGCTTTCCAATTGCCCACTACCCGCCCTTCGTGCAAAATCACCGATTTGAAAATGCCAAAGTTGTTATGCGCTTTCGCCTCGTGCTTCTTCTCTAAGGAAATCCAACGGCTTTTGTAGCCTATCAAATACTCATCGTACGGAGGGAGTAAATGCATTTTTTGAGTGATTTTCTCCATAGGAAAAGCATTGCGATAGAGGTACATCGGCTCATCTTCTACTACTATTTCCTCTATCTCAGGGGCAATTTTTTCAATGGCTTTCCTGCATTGGGTGATAGGAAGCCCTGAGTACCAAGCAAAATCGGCTATGCTTGCAGGCGAATGACTACGGAAATACTTTCGTGCTAAGCGTTCTAAGGCTTCATCGGTAGTAAGGGCTTTGCCTTGCGGTGCTCTCTCGCTGAGCAATGCCCACGTAGCGCGCTTGCCATTCATTGCACCCGAACACAATATACCTTCTATCTCGCCCTGCAAAAGAAGCGGATTGATAAAATGTGCTTCGGGGAGCATTTGCTGGTGGGTTAGTTGCACGCTGATGTCTTCTTTGGTAAGCGATTTTCCTCCCGTGAGGAGTTCTTTCAGGGCGATAATAGCTTCTTTGAAATAAGATTGCGGGAAAACGGTTTTAGTGCTGTTATACCACGATTGCACGGCGCGCAGGTTGCGTTCCTTGCATAGGGCAACAAGCCAATGAACGTCGTCAGGGGCAACCACTTGCACGGTACAGCGGAGCAGATGCAGGCGCAAAAGTGAAGCCGAGGCAAACGACTGTACGATGTCGTCCAACTTAGGCGCACGCTGGCGAATACCGATAGCCCAACGGAAAAAATTGTAGTCTTGCGCTTGCATTGCGCCCATCCACGCCACAATGTCGGCAGGATTGTGATATTGGGGCGCTATCAGTTGCTGGTTGTGTAGCCTTATGGCAATGGCTTCTTGCTTATTCATCGGGGGATTGTTAATTGCGGAGGCAAAAATAAACCTTTTATTTGGATAAATCCCTAAAAGGAGAGAAGAATTTTATAGCAGAAAAAGGCACGAGAATAGAGAATAATTTAGTATCTTTGCCGTGAAAATAAAAAATCTTTGATACTACAAAAAAGCAAATGAAAACCTATCGCCTCACCAATATAGACCTGCTTCGCGGTATCGTAATGGTACTGATGTGCATAGACCACGCCCGCGATTATACTTTCTATCACCCGCAAGACCCGATGGTGATTGCAGAAACGCCTCTACACGTTTTTATCCTGCGGATAATGGCACACTGGTGCGCCCCTACTTTCGTGCTATTGGCGGGTATTTCGGCGGCAATGGTGGGCGAGCGAGGTAGTAAGAGGAGCTTGGCTCGCTACTTGCTTTCGTGCGGTGCTGATGCTCTTGGAAATTACCATTATCAATTGGGGGTGGAGTTTCAATCCGCTTTATCACCTTACCTATCTGCAAGTAATTTGGGCAATTGGCGTGGCGATGATAGCTCTCGCGGGATTTATCTTTTTAAAGCGCACCTATATAGTAATGATAAGCATCGGAATATTGGCGCTTCACCCTTTGGTGAATCAAATCCAATGGGGAGATAATACCTTTATGCACTACCTGTGGAGCTTTCTTATGCAGAAAAATATCCTTCCGCTGGGAGTGTTCGACCACTCGGTACGCACTACTTACCCCGTGTTGCCTATCGTAGCGATAATGGCATTGGGCTATGCGCTGGGCGATTGGTACCGATTGCCACAGGAAAAGCGTAAGAAGCGTTTTCTGTGGTTAGGGGCAAGTATGATTATCGCTGCCATTGCCTTGCGCTTTATCGGTTACGGCGACCCAAGCAAGGTAGATTTTAGCAGTGCCGACCCTATCCTCTTGCAAGTGCTAAACGTTACCAAGTACCCTATATCGCTACCTTTTGCGCTCTTTTTCGTAGGGCTTGCCTTGCTGGTGCTATCGCTTACCGACGGCAGAAGCTATTCGCTAAAAAATCCGTTGGTAATTTTAGGGCAAACTCCGATGTTCTTTTATATTTTTCACCTGTATTTTCTGCACAGCGGAATGATACTCTATATGCTCGCCTGCGGTGTGATGCCCGATTTTACCGCACATTTGGGAGGCGTTCCCCCTACCTTTGGGCTCACTATGGCGCAGATGTATGGGCTGGTAGCGGTAACCATTCTGTTACTACTGCCCTTGTGCAAGTGGTACAGAGGGATAAAAAGCAGTAAGAAATATCCTTTGCTTTCTTATTTGTAAGACAATTAATTTTTGTATTTTTGCCACTGATGACAACACCCCTACTGAATCATATTACCAAAATTATCCCGCTGAATGCCGAAGAAAAGGCACTGATAGGAGAATGCTTTGCCTCGCGCTTGTACAGGCGTAAGCAATACGTATTGCAGGAAGGCGATGTGTGCCAAGCCCTCTACTTTGTGGTGAGCGGTTGTCTGCGTATGTATAAGATAGACGAAAAGGGCAATACCCACATTGTACAGTTTGCCCCCGAAAATGCGTGGATTGCCAACATTGGTAGCTTACACAGCCAAACGCCTTCGGAGTTCAGTATAGATGCAGTAGAGGATACTATGGTACTACTTATCAAACAGCAGGATTTGTACAAGCTCTTCAAGCAGGTTCCTAAGTTCAACATTATTTTCCGCGTACTCACCGAGCAGGCTTATATGAAACTGCAACAGCGAATGATGGTAAGCATCAGCAGTACTGCTGAGCAGAAATACCAGTACTTTGCGAAAACCTACCCACACCTGCTTAACCGATTGCCACAAACGCAAATAGCGGCGTTTTTAGGTATCACCCCTGTAATGCTTAGCAATGTAAAAGCCTCCTTACTCAGAGGCGGAAAGTAAGGAAGCACACCCGTGTGGATTGCACTTAAAATATTTTAAGGGTATTTATTAAAATACTTTATTGCTTTGCCCTGCCCAATTGTCGTACCTTTGCACCAGAAATTTTAAAGGAAAAAAGAAAATGACAACAGTAAAAAAAATCGCCGTTATCGGCTTAGGAAACATCGGGAAAGCAGTAGCTGAAAATTTGAACAAAGCAGGGCGCACTATTCTTGTGGCAGGGCGCGACACTAATGCCGTGAAAGAAATTGCCAAAGATTGGCAAAACGCCACAGTAACCGACATCGCCACCGCTGTTAAGGAGGCAGATATTGTAATTCCCACCATTTATTTTAATGTCCTCCCCGACTTCTTTACGCAGTACGCTGCCGAACTACAAGGGAAAATCCTTGTAGATGTATCCAACCCCATCGCTGCCGATGAGAACGGAGGCTTTAAGAAGATTATAGGCGAAAAGGAATCCGCAGGGCAAATCCTTGCCGCTCAATTGCCAAAGGGCGTACATTTTGCCAAAGCATTGGGCACCTTGGGCGTGGCTTCCCTCGTAGGTGAAGCCTTTGCGACCCCACGAAAAGTACTTTTCTACGCTACTGATGAGGCGAGCATAAACCCCGAAGTAGAGCAACTGCTCCGTGATACAGGCTTTGAGCCACTACGTGTGGGTGGTATAGACCAGTCTATCCGCATAGAGGTATTCGGCGACCTACACGAGTTTGGTGCTTTGGGCAAAACCGTTACCTTAGAAGAAGCAAAAAGCAAGCTATAAATTACCAGATTAGAAAATTAGCAAATTCCCTTCGCTCCTTGCCCCATTGAGGGTTAGGAACGAAGGGAATTTTATATCATAAGCTCACATTGGCGGAAGACTATTGGGTTATAAGCTGTCGCTTTCTGGCTTCTCTAAGCAAAAGCCCCACAATGAGAAACAACCCACAAGGGATAATCCCCGAAACGGGAGAGATAAGTATTTCCTTGCCTGTTTCCACAAGGATATGCTTGTCGTATATCAGGTTGTTAATGATACTGTCTTCAATGGCGTGCATCCATACCCCCGCCCAGATAGAGCCCGTAAGGCGAAAGAGTTCGGTGTACATTACCGTCCAAGAGCCTATCGTTACAAATGCCATTACCAAAAAGGTGATGCTATCGTAAGGGAAGACCGCATATAGCTGTTCAGGTTGTAAAAAGTAGAAGAAATAAGGCAAATGCCACCAACACCACACCGAAGCAACAATGAGGTAAAGCCATACATCTTTTATCTTCAAACTAAGCAAGCGAGCGGTGAGATACCCACGCCACGCCGATTCTTCAAAGAAATTCTTTACAACCTCCACCAATACAAAGACCCCCAACCCTCCGAGGTAGTCCTGCCAACGAATTTGGATAGTAATCCACCCACAAAGCCTGCCTATAAGCAGGGTGAGGGCTATCACCGCAGGGTAAATAAGGGTGGCTACCCCATACCATTTCCAATTCTGTTTGATAAGCGGACGCAAGCCTGCATCGCGCCAGCCATCGCCCATAAAGGTACGCAGGAATATAGCCATAAGTACGGGGGTTACAATGAAAATTCCCATACCAGAGGTGCCATTGGTTGCTTCACCAAAATCACCAGCGGTTTCGCCCATAAGGGAATCTACCCATACGCCTACCCAGCCACAACTGAGTACTACCAGAATAAATAGGATTACATTTCTAATTGTTTGTGCTTTAGTATTCATCATTAAAAATATTTATGTAACTTTGGCGCAAAATTACGGCAAGGGGCTTGCCTGCACAATACTGAATTATAACCATTTTAACGATGATACCCGATAAGAGCATAGCAACCATTGCACAAGAGTACATTCCTTACGCACAAACATTGGAAAAGGTAGGCAGTTTTGCCGTGCTTCTCCTCGATAAGATAGGAAACTACTACTATATATCCAAAGTATTTGAAGAACCCCAAGGCAATACCTTCCTCAGTTGGATACACCCCGAAGATAGGGAAATAATCAAGCAAATAGACACCCAAGTATGGGAGCTCCTATACGAAATGCCTGTGGAAGAGCGGTTGCAGTACAAGTTCATTTACGAATTTAGAATATTGGACAAGCAGAAGTATATACGGGTGATTTACCAGCAACAGCTATTGGCTTTTGAGGGAAACAACTGCCTTGCAATGAGTATAATGGACGCCTCACCCGAACAAGATACGACCCTGCCTGTACATTTCCAAATCAAAAATTGCCTCACAGAAGAGCTTCTTCCCTTTACTTTCAAGCTCCCTACCGATGTACAACTCACCCCTCGCGAAAAAGAAGTATTGCTATTAGCAAACGAGGGGATGTTCAGCAAAGAAATATCCGAAAAGCTAAGTATCAGTGTGCATACGGTAAACCGACATCGCCAAAATATTCTTGAGAAAACACACGCCGATAATATAGTAGAAGCTATTGCCTTTGCCAAAAGGATGCGATTGATAGAATAATGTGATAATAAAATAAAGTGATTTTTGTAGCAAAAAAGTTGTATTTTTGCGACAAAAAAGAACAATTACTATGAGTTTAGAAACGATTATTACTCATTACAGAAATCGCTTAGTAGCATTACCCGATGCCATACTTATAGGCGAAATTCCCGAAGGAGCTGAAAATATTCCCCCAGAGGTGTTACAACTCATCGCCCCTGCACATTGTGCTTTTTTAAAACTTTGCAATGGTGGTTCTTTTGGCGATATCATTCTATGGAGTACAGAGGAACTATTAGATAACCAATATCGCGTTCCTGCCGATCAATCTTCGTGGTATGAGATTGGGCAACTACTGTATGTGCCTCTTTTCCTTGATAAAGATACCCAACACGTAATTTTCCCTGCCGATAGCTATGAAGGTATTGAGGAGATTGACGTTGATTTCAATACTTTTGTGAGCGAATACATCTTTGGCAATAAGTACAAAGAAAAAATTATAGGCTATAACAATGACGAGGATGATTGGTCAGATTTTTTAAACAATTCGTCTATATGTTAAACCGCTATATAGCGGAGCTACAAGACATAAAAATATCAAAAAAAATGGATAAAGAAAAAGCAATCATGGAGGTTTTATATTCTAAATATGGATCTATTTTAGAAAATAATGGTTATAAACCTAATAAAGCCCAAAACAAACACAGCATCAAAACAAAAAACAATCTATCAGAGGTTAGTTTTCTTTTTTCTAAACGCAGCGATATTCTGCATCTTGTATATTCGTATACAGATTTGAAAGCAGGAAAACTACATATAGATATAGAAAACCAAATCCGTATGGAAGAAGGGGAAGATGCTCTTAAAC
This sequence comes from Capnocytophaga sp., assembly GCA_030530525.1. Lineage (GTDB taxonomy): Bacteria > Bacteroidota > Bacteroidia > Flavobacteriales > Flavobacteriaceae > Capnocytophaga. The sequence goes on from JAUMUT010000007.1 coordinate 47,090, forward strand.
TTCTGCGCCCCACCTTTACCATCACTGATTGGAAAGATATCTTTACCTTGTATGGTTGTGACTATCTTAAAATGAAAGGCTGGTTTTCTTTAATTGAAACTATCGAACAATTGGAGGAAGAAACAAAAAATACATTCCCCAAAGCTTTAGAAATAATCATTGACTTAAATGAGAAATTTAAAACATTGGATGGGATATTGGATGTTTTATGGAAGAAGAATAACATAAATGAATATATGAATGTTTATGATGCAATCAATATATTGGTAATAAGCAAATTAAAAAGCGGAGAAAACCTATTAGAATCCTATCAAAATATTATTTCTTGCTCCCAATATAGAAATCTTCCAGAGAACGCTCAACAGAAAATTACAAAATATTTCAGTACACTGGAAAAATAGCTAATTTCTTATACCAAAAAAACAATTTGATAACGCGAATCAATAGTAGAAAAACAATTGCATAGTCCAATTTGTTAAGACGCAATTTATTGCTTCTTAGAAAGTTAGCAAATAATTTTTTAACTATTGATTTGTGTTACTATCTTTGTAGCTTGAAAACACAACTGCTCACTGTATTAGCAAATGAAAAAGAAAAAGATGTATACCCTTATCACCATACTATTGGGTAACTAACAATAACTATTAGCACATTATATGAAACACTTTATTGTACTCCTATTATTCCCATTCTTAGCGGTAGCACAACCCATTATCAATTGTAAAGAGGTAATAAAACCTTATGAAGACTTCCAAAGTCCATTTGAAAATCCTTATCTACGAGGAGGGAAAAACGGTAAACATACGCTACGAGAAAATAGCTGCTATCGCCTTTGCCAAAAGGATGCGATTGATAGAATAATGTGCTAATTATTTTATATCTTTGTAGTCTTAAATTTCATTTTCTAAATGAAATTATCAATAAAATTATGTTTTTTAAAAATCTTTTTAATTCCTTGAAAATCAATAATAAAAAAGAAAAACCTACTTCCTGTTGGGTATATTATGCCGATGAAAAATGTATCGGAGGGGAGACTTCCCCTTTGGAAGACTTTCAACAAATATTAGACAATGCAAGCAAACTAAGTAGCTACACTCTAAACCTTTTGAATGAAGCGTTTAGCCAAAACGATAGTTTAGGAGAAATCTCTCTGCGTTGGGGCGACTATACGAATGATTTTTATGAAGAAGGAGACCATAGGACTTTTCTCCCTGAAAGCATAGTTTTTGAAGATACTGACGAGAATGTTTTTTATGCCATCTGTCGTATTAAAAACCAATGCGAGTGGATACGCTATGCCTATTATATTTCTGATAAAGAAGGATATAAATGGTATAATTACATAGGCAAAAACGATCCTGTAACCGATAAAAGTACGATTGAACAACTCCAAAAACGCCTTGCCATATATAAAGATTTGCAAACTGATTTTCTTATAAAGCAAGAAGAAAGGAAACAGGCTAAAATCAAAAAAATATCCGATAGGAATGAGCAAATAGCAGAACCTTTACTCACGCAATGGAAAGCATTATCCTCTTTGTTGAATATTTCTACACGCACCGCTAATAAAATCTATAAGAATATTTTAACAGAAGAAAATATATTCAACGCCTTGCTCGGCGAACTAATTGAAGCGCGTTATATAGCCGTAATCGATTGGAAAGATGCCGCAGAAGATGTCATTTACAATTACAATCTGCTAAGCAAAAAACTAAAAGGAACACAAATATCGTTAGAGATAGATAACGACCTCGATCCCTCAGAAGTATTCCCACTCTTGGCTCAAAAAAGTGAGTTTGCCCTCTATCAAATAAATATAGATGCCGATAGCTACTTCATAGGGCTTTGCCCAAAAGAAAACACAGAAGCGGTACAATATCTGTACAAAGAATTATTTTCTGTATTAAAGAATGAAACTACAATATCTTTTTTCAAATAAAATATGTGGTTAGATGGCTAATAAAATCTATTATTAAAAAAGAATAATAAAAAATATTATTTTTCTTTTTGTCTTTTATAAAAAATGTTATATATTTGTCGATTATTATCAATAAATACAATAATTTATGAGTCAAGAAAAAGAACAACAATATTCAGCAGATAATATTCAATCCTTAGAAGGAATGGAACACGTGCGTATGCGCCCTTCTATGTACATTGGCGATGTAGGCGAGCGCGGGCTTCACCACTTGGTATATGAGGTATTGGATAACTCTATTGATGAGGCTCTTGCTGGGTTTTGTGATACAATTTCTGTATCCATCAATGAAGATAATTCTATTACCGTAGAAGATAACGGACGCGGTATTCCTGTGGATATGCACAAGAAAGAAGGCGTTTCGGCTTTGGAAGTGGTAATGACCAAAATTGGAGCAGGAGGAAAATTTGACAAAGGTTCTTACAAAGTTTCAGGTGGGCTACACGGGGTAGGAGTTTCCGTTGTAAATGCTCTTTCTACGCACTTAACTGCTACTGTTTTTCGCGATGGAAAAATATGGGAACAAGAGTACGAACGCGGAAAGGCTTTGTACGCCGTTCGCGAAGCAGGAGCTACCGAAAAACGTGGTACTCGCGTAACCTTTAATCCTGACCCTGAAATTTTCCAGCAAGTATTGGAGTTTGATTATAACGTTTTGGCTACTCGTATTCGTGAGTTGGCTTTTCTTAATAAAGGAATTACCATTACTTTAACAGATTTTAGACAAAAAAATGATAACGGAGAATTTCTCTCTCAGAAATTTTATTCCGAAAAAGGGTTGGTAGAATTTATTAAATATTTAGACGGAAACCGACCTTCTATCATCAGGCAAATAATTTCTATGGAAGGAGAAAAAAATGATATTCCAATAGAAATTGCTTTGGTTTATAATGATTCGTATAACGAAAATTTACATTCTTACGTAAATAACATCAATACTCACGAAGGAGGAACGCATTTGCAGGGCTTCCGAATGGGGCTTACTCGTACGCTGAAAAACTATGCCGATAAGTCAGGATTATTGGAAAAAGCAAGCAAAGACAAAAAAAGCCCATTAGAAATTTCTGGTGATGACTTCCGTGAAGGGCTTACCGCCATTGTTTCAGTAAAAGTTGCCGAACCTCAGTTTGAAGGACAAACCAAAACAAAACTCGGTAACCGCGATGTTACTTCGGCCGTTTCGCAAGCCGTTTCCGAAATGTTAGAGGCTTATTTGGAAGAAAATCCAGAAGATGCCAAAACTATCGTTAATAAAGTAATTTTAGCCGCACAAGCTCGTTTAGCTGCCAAAAAAGCTCGAGAAGCCGTACAACGAAAATCTCCTATGGGAGGTGCAGGATTGCCAGGAAAACTTGCCGATTGCCAAGATAAAAACCCTGTAAATTGTGAGCTTTTCTTAGTCGAAGGAGATTCTGCGGGCGGAACAGCAAAACAAGGGCGCGACCAAAAATTCCAAGCTATTCTTCCGCTTCGAGGTAAAATATTGAACGTTGAAAAATCAATGCAACACAAAGTTCTTGAAAATGACGAAATAAGAAATATTTACACTGCCTTAGGAGTAACCATTGGTACAGAAGAAGACGCTAAGGCTTTAAATATTAGCAAATTACGTTATTATAAAGTTATTATAATGTGTGATGCCGATGTAGATGGTTCGCACATTGCTACTCTTATATTAACATTCTTTTTCCGTTATATGCGCGAGCTAATTGAAGAAGGACATATTTATATTGCTACTCCTCCTTTATATTTGTTAAAACAAGGTAAAAAAGAACAATACGCTTGGTCTGATGAAGAACGAGACAGAATTACAAATGAATTTTATTCGCAAGCACAAACCAAAGTTTCTGTACAACGATATAAAGGTTTGGGAGAAATGAATGCAGACCAATTGGCAGATACAACAATGGACCCAAAACATCGTACTTTACGAAAAGTTACCATTGAAAATGCTGTAGAAGCAGACCGAATATTCTCAATGCTAATGGGAGATGACGTACCGCCTCGCCGTGAGTTTATTGAAAAAAATGCAAAATATGCCAATATTGATGCTTAATATATTCCATAAAAGGCCTATCATAAAAGATAGGTCTTTTTATTTTACAAAAAATAGATTTTTCGTATAAAATTCACCTGAAAACTCTTAAATTTGTCAAAATGAATACAAAAAAACTGTTACAAGATATAGAACAATATGGATTTGAAGTGATAATGATTCCTCCTACGGACTATTTACCCTCATTTGCCTACACAGTGGGGCTATGGAAAAACTACCAATCCCCTGAAATTATAGTATTTGGGCTTCCTGTGGAAACGATGCATATTATACTTAATACCGTAGTTAATGAAGAAATAAAGGCAGGAAAACCCATAAAAACAGGTAGCAATTATATGGATGTTTTGCAAGATTTTCCTGTACAATTTCTATCTGTGGATAAGCGAAATATCTCGGATTATTTTGGGCAAGCTATTGCTTTTTATCAAACAGCCAATTTTCCTGCTTTACAATTAGTTTGGCCTGACAACAAAGGTATTTTCCCTTTTGAAAAGAATTTTGAAGAAAGTTTTATTTATCTGCAACCACTTTTAGACAGAAACGCAGATTTTAAATTTAGAGAAGATAGAAATCGGGCGGTTTTTACCACTTCTTCTTGGCTGGAAAACCAAAGTTTTATCAATGAAGTCATTCACGACCAAGAGGGAGATTGGTTTTTCCTTACAGAAGGCGAGGTAGATAAAGACTTTGAATTGCGATTAATCACTTTAGAACAAATGCTTCAATATGAGCCGACGCTTAACCAATTCTTTGATTTGGACTATAACGAACGGGCTTTTCGTAATTCTGCCGAAGAAGAATGGGTAAGAATGCCTGTATAAGTTTGTTTGAAAAAATCCTTCTTTTTTATATTCTTTTAATAATAAAGATTTTTTATATTTTTGCAACAATTATTAAAATAAAATATGAAATATCCTCTGTTACATCAGCATTTTTCTAAATACATCACAGGCGAAACCGACCAAATAGAAGCCCTTTGCGCACTCTACTCCCCGCAAACCCTCAAAAAGAAAGAATACCTCCTACAAGCAGGGCAAGTGTGCAAGGTAGAGGCTTTCATCGTGCAGGGGCTTGTGCGCATCTATCATATTGACCGCAATGGCGTTGAGCAAATCCTCTTCTTCGGGGCAGAAGACTGGTGGGTTACCGACTTTGATAGCTTTATGCACCAAACCCCTTCACAGCTCTACATTCAAGCCTTAGAGGACAGCCAGCTACTGATTATCACCCCCGAAGATAAGCAGTATGCCTATGAGCATATCCCCATTACCGAACGCCTCTTCCGCCTGATGGCTGTGCGCACCCATATTGCCCTACAACGCCGTATGCTCGATAACCTCAGCAAAACCGCCGAAGAGCGTTACCGCGACTTCTTTACAAAATATCCACATATCGCCCGTAGGCTTACCAATGTACAATTGGCGGGCTATCTGGGTGTAACGCACGAATTTATTAGCAAGATTAGAAGAAAATCAGTTCAAAACAAGAATTAAAAGTTCAAAATAAGAAATAATAAGGATTGTAAGTCTTTTGGGATTGTAGTATTTTTGCATTGTTTAATCATATCATTATTTAAGCAATGAAGAAATTTGTAATTTTAACTACTGCACTAATAATGCTTAGTGCGTGCCGTACTACCAAAACAGATGTAGGGCAATTCCGAGAAAACCCAGGCAAAGATTATGTGTATGCCAAAGGCAAACAAGTTTGGATTTTTTGGGGACTTTTACCCGCAGGGCGAACCAAAGTAAATACTCCTTCCTCTGGTAATTGCCAAGTAATTACCCGTACCAACTTAGCAGATTTACTTATCAGTGGGCTTACAGCGGGTATTGTTAGCACCGAAACCATCAAGATAAAAGCCAAACAAGAAAATGCCCCACAACAGCAGGCTCAGCCTCAAAATACAGGCAACACCACCATTCAAATACATAATCATAGTAACTAATAATTTAATTTATAATTTATGAAAAGAATATTTTTCTATTCTGTGATGCTATTACTTTCGGTAGTAGCTACCATTTCTTGTAGCAAAGACGATGATGAGAAAGCTACATCGGCTACTATCCAATTAGTAGATATTTCAGGAAATGCTATTAAGGGAATTTCTGTATATGCCTACGACGAAGATACTTGGAAAGTAATAGGAGATGATCCGCTTCACGCCGATTTTCAAGTAGTTTCTAACGATGCAGGGAATGCTACTTTTACCAATCTTGACAGTGGTACGCAATTTACCAGTCTTAATAACGAAACCAATACTTTTACTTTCTCTGCTCACTACTCCGTTAATAGTATTAGTAAAAAGAAAACGATTTCTATTACCTTGAAAAAAGGAGATAATAAAACGGAAAAATTAGTACTCAACTAAAAACAAAAAGGCTACCACTCGGTAGCCTTTTCTATTTATTGAGCATCTCTTTAAGTAATGCAATTTGTTCTTTTAGAGAAGCAATTGTTTCTTCGTATTGCGTAATTAGTTTTTCAGGTATTTGGTTATAGTGATATTCGCCTATCCCTGTTTCATTATGATTGATATTGAACACTTTTTTATCGTCAAAGCCTAATACTTTCATTGGATCTACTTGCAAAATAGTGCATATTTCATTGAGGCGCGTGATAGTTAGTTGCGTCTCTCCCGATTCTATCTTAGAATAAGCCCTTGTAGAAATCCCTAATTGGGTAGCTACATAATCCTGTGAAATTCTCTTCACCTCACGAGCCTGTTTTATTTTTACCTCTGGTTGCTCAATCATTTTATGATTTTTTATAAAAACTTTGCAAAAGTACAAAATAATTTGTCAATTAGCAAGTTTATTGAACTTGTTCAATGTTTTTTGCCTTCGCCTTGCCGTACCTTTGCATTTAGAAATTAAACAGCAAAGAAAATGATCGTTATTTTAATCATACTCCTTCTTCTTATCTTTTATTTTCTCTTTCAGAAAAGGGAGGAACATTGGCTTGTATTTGGCAAGGAACACACAATGGAGTACCTCACTAAGGGAGGGAAGAAATTTATCTATGAGCAGACCTCTTTTGGTGCCTCGCAGGAAACGGTGTATTACCTCTTTCAACTGGTATATGTTCTTACCCAGCGCAAAGGATTTTTGGAGTACAAGTACGACCTATACGACTTCTCTTATAACATCTTTCGGTATGAGGGGACGACCTTAAAAATCTTTCGCTACCAAAATTATATCTACCTTATTCGCTCCACCGAGCCTATGAGTATTGAAGAGTTTGAAAGCATCAATCCGTATAAGCCTAAAGAATTATCGTAATGAAACGAATTATAAATCGCAAACTAATACTTCAATATTGCTTTTTATAAGGGTTTGTTCTATAATTGTTTCTATTTTATCCCAAGAACCTCCTGCCAACCCACAACCTATACGTGGCATTTGCACTGTGGCCTCTATTTCTTTAGCAAAATCTGCTACCTGCTGTAATCCTTCTTCTACGGCTTCATAACGGATAGGGGGATTTCCGTTTTCATCTTTGTATATTTTATGCTGACCAATAATGTTGGCCACCCATATATTTTCTTCCACTTGTACGAATTGTACAGCTCCTAAGGTGAAATTTTCGCCTTCTTTATACCATTGTTTATATTGATTTTCAGGAGTTTTCCATCGTTTGGAGAGTGCTAAAACAAAGCCTTTCCCCCAAGCCCCTATATCATTACAAATATGGGTGATAATAATATTACCTTCTGCTTGCGATACCGTAGCATCTGCTTTTAAATAATGTATCATTTGTTAGTTGAATCTATTATCTAAGTGATTTAAACTTTTAAAAAATGAGTAATCCAATTATTTTTTGTAATATTGTGGTGAAAATCAAAAATATACAAAAATGGATTACTCGCTCGCAAAGGTAAGCAAAAAAGAATTTGAAACCAAATTTTTACCCCTAATTCCTAAAAATAAAAGAGGCTTTGCATCTAAATTTAACATGTTTGATATTTTTCGCTGTATTGTTCATAAGCTAAAAACAGGATGTCAATGGAATAGGTTATTTGTTGAATTAGAATGTGTTAGATATCCTTTTTCTTATCAAAGTGTCTATTATTTCTATAAAAAATGGTGCAAAGAAGAAATTTTTAAACTCTTCTTTCAAAACCTTTTGATAGAAAAGAGACCTCTTTTGGATACCGAGAAATTGAACCTTGATGGAACTCATTCCTTAGTTAAGAAAGCTGCTCAAAGTGCCGATTATCAACATCGCAAAAAGGGTAGAACTTCAAATGTTTTAATTCTTACTGATGGAAATGGTCGTCCTATAGCTTTAGGAGATATTATGTCTGGAAATCATAATGATTTATATGATATTGTACCTCAGTTCTCTAAGATAATGACACAATTGAGAGAATGCAATCTTTGTGTGGAAAATAGCTACTTAATTGCAAATAAAGGATTTGATTCTAAGAAACTTAGAAGAGCTATTATGCGAAGAAAGCTTTTTCCAAATATCAAAGAAAATAAACGTAATCGCAAAGGAAATAAAAGAGGTAGAAAACGTTTCTTTCAAGAAAAAGTTTATAAAGAAAGATATGTAAATGAACGTTGTTTTGCTTGGTTAGATAGTTTCAAAACCCTTTTAATTCGATTTGATTTTTTGGATTTCCATTGGCTAAATTGGCATTATTTATCCTTTGCTTTGGTCTTACTAAAAGTTTAAACGAGTTCATTGTTATATTGGTTGCTTAGAAAGAATTTTATTTTTAGCTTTAAGTTATTTTAGTAACTTATATAGAAACTCCTTATTTCTGAAAATATTTCTATCTTCTAAAGTAAATAGATGAGGAGTTTGTAGCATTTTTACTAACTTTATTTGAGCATTGACCTCATCAATAACAATATCTCTATCCATATTATCAAATAGATACCCCCAGTTATAGGAAGCAATAATTGAAGAAATGGCTTCCATTGGGGCATTAGTAGCTCGTTCTCCATATTTTTCTTCCCTTTCCTTTATTCCTTTATAAATTTCATCAAATCTACCTATTAATAATCTGATACAAAGTTCAGGCAATATATCATCATCATAACTCTCATATTTTTGTTGCAAAATGCCCTTAGGATTTACAGTTTCTCCTGTCTCCTCATCTATGATAAAAGGGTAGTTTTGTCCAAAAATAAATTCAAATCCATCATTTTTTTTATCAACTTGATTTAAAATTGACCAGCAAAAAAGATACATTTCATTAAATAAAATATACTCTTGGTGATAATTATTTTTATATTCTGTTAATACATCAAATGGATAGGATATATTCCATAGATTCCAAAATAACATATTATCTTTAGAAATCTGTTGAAATTCTTTTTTTATATATTCTTTATATTCCTTATATTTCATATTAATTATGATTAAAATGAGTCTTACAATTACCGCACATTTCATTTCCTTGATTTGTCCCGCTATTGCAAGCATTCCGCTTCTACCTTTATTCACGAGCCAAAAATAGCCTTTTATTTTGAGATAGCAAAATGTTTTTTACTCCCTGTTTTGCATTTATTGAACTTGTTCAATGTTTTTCCCTCTGTTCTCGCCGTACCTTTGCACCCGAAATTAAAAACATCGTCATAATGAAAAAAATGAAAACCATCAGCCTCGCTATTCTTATAAGTGCTGGAATAGTAGCCTGCAACACCCAACAGAAAAGCACTCATAATAATCCTCAACAAAAAGAAAAAGTAATGACAACAAAAGACCAAAAACAACAAGTAGTAGCACTCCTTAAAGCCATTGAAACAGGCGCACAAGAACCCGTAGGTTACATCAATGCCCAGAACTACACCCAGCACAATCTCGGTATTGCCGATGGGCTTGCTGGCTTCGGAGCTGCCCTACAAGCCCTCCCCGCTGGTTCTGCTCGTGTGAATACCGTTCGCGTGTTCCAAGACGGTGATTACGTATTCGCCCACACCGATTACAACTTCTTCGGCGATAAAATAGGCTTTGACGTCTTCCGCTTCGCCGATGGTAAAATCGTAGAGCACTGGGACAACCTCCAAGAGAAACCCTCTTCCCCTAACCCCAGCGGTCGCACTATGACCGATGGCACTACCACCGTAACCGACCTTGACAAAACCGAAGCCAACAAAGCCCTCGTACGCAATTTCGTGGAGGACATCTTGGTTAATGGTAAAATGGATAAGCTCGCAGGCTACTTCAACGGCGACCTTTACTTGCAACACAATCCGCAAATCCCCGATAACCTTTCTGGCTTAGGCAGTGCCTTGGAAGCAATGGCAAAACAAGGTATCACGATGACTTACAGCACCATTCACAAAGTGCTTGGTGAGGGGAACTTCGTCCTTACCATTAGCGAAGGACAAATAGGTGGAGTACATTCGTCCTTCTACGACCTTTTCCGTGTAGAAAACGGCAAGATTGTAGAGCATTGGGATACCATAGAACCCATTGCTCCGCAAGAAACGTGGAAACACCAAAACGGAAAGTTTAATTTTTAAGCACTTTTTGCTAATAACTAAATTCCCCTTGCTGTCCTTTGCAAGGGGATTTATTTATGTTCTTTTTTCACTAAGATTTAGAGGAAACGGAAGTATGGGAAAGCTATCCGAAAAATATAAAAACACTCCATTTTAAGATACAACTTTTATTTAAGTTGATCATTTAATAATTTACATTATTGATAATCAGTGTTTTTTTAGTTTCGATGTGAATTTAAATTATTTTTCTTCTATTTTGTAGTATTTAGTATCTTCATACTCAGCCTCCTCTAATCCTAAATAGACATATTGGTTTTCATTAAACTTAACAACCCCATTACGAGAATGAGTATTTATATTTGCCCAATTAATAAAAGAACTTACTTATATATTCCACTTTATTTCTTACCTTTGCCCACAGAAAACATAAAACCCCATAAAAGATGAAAAAAATAACGATTCCAATGGTGAGCTTATTAGTTTCCGTTACAGCTTTGGCGCAAGAGGTGCCACAGCTGGGCAAAAACAGCATAGATGAAGTCCTCTCGGCAATGACCTTGGAGGAGAAAATACGCTTTGTTAGCGGTATTGGTATGGCCGATACAGGTGGCAACGGCGCGGTAATCGGGCGTATCGAGGGCAAGGTACCTGGTGCTTCAGGGGCAACTGTTGCCATTGAGCGCTTAGGTATCCCCTCTGTAATCTTAGCCGATGGCCCAGCAGGCTTGCGTATAGACCCTGTAATGGTAGATGGCAAAAAGCAATACACCACCGCCTTCCCTGTGGGTACCGCTATTGCCTCCTCTTGGAACAAAACCCTTGCCCAGGAGGTAGGGCGTGCTATGGGCAATGAGGTAAGCGAGTACGGGGTGGATATCATTCTCGCCCCTGGTATGAACATCATTCGCAATCCGCTCTGTGGGCGCAATTTTGAGTACTATTCCGAAGACCCTGTGCTCACAGCAGGCATCGCCTCAGGCATTGTAAGCGGTATCCAAGAATACAAGGTGGGGACTGCCGTTAAGCACTTTACAGGCAACAACCAAGAAACCAACCGCGAGAAGATAAACGACCTTATGAGCGAGCGTGCCCTTAGGGAAATATACCTACTCCCCTTTGAGCTTACCTTAACCAAAGCCAACCCTTGGACAATAATGACCTCCTATAACAAAATCAATGGGACTTACACCTGCGAAAGTGCGGAATTGCTTACCAACATCCTCCGCAACCAATGGCAATACGAGGGTGTGGTGATGACCGACTGGTTTGCAGGGGAAGACCAAGCCAAGCAAGTAGCCGCAGGGAACGACCTGATTATGCCAGGAGGAGAAGTGAATGCCACCCGCATCAAGGAAGCCATAGAAAAAGGTACCTTGGCAGAAGCCGACCTCAACCGAAATATAAAGCGTATTTTGGCATTAGTACTCCAATCACGCACCTTTGCTAACTATGCTTATACCAACAAACCCAACCTCACCCAAAACGGGCAAACCTCCCTTAAAGCAGCCCAAGAGGGAATGATATTACTTAAAAATGAAAAAGGCACACTCCCCTTTGCCGTTGGTAAAATGGCACTCTTGGGCAATGCGTCCTACGACACAGGCACAGGAGGTACCGGCAGTGGCGAGATACAAACAGCACATACCGTTACCTTTTACGAAGGCTTGGGTAAGGCAGGCTTTCAGCTCAGCGCAGCACTGAACGACGAGTATCTCGCTTTTGTTAAGGACGAAAAAGCCAAACGCCCTGAGCAAACCCAAATGTTTGAAAAACTGCAAGACATACCCGAACTCTCTATTAGCACAACACGATTGGAGACTATGGCTACCGAGAACGACTATGCGCTCATTACCATTGGCAGGGTAGCTGGTGAGGGATACGACCGCAGTAGGGATACCGATTATTACCTCCGTCCTAAGGAATTGGAGCTCATTCGCAACACAGCAAAGGCTTTCCATAACAAAGGCAAAAAGGTAGTGGTAGCCCTCAACATAGATGCCCTTACCGATACCACCCAGTGGCGCGATTTAGTAGATGCCATTATCATCACTTGGCTACCTGGACAGGAAGCGGGAACAGCATTGGCTAATATCATCACAGGGAAGGAAAACCCTTCAGGTAAGCTCACCCAGACAATGGCTTTGCAGTACGAGGATATACCTTCGGCAAGTACTTTCGGCGGTACGCCCAAGGACAACCCCACCGATGCCGACTATAACGAAGGGATTTATGTAGGTTATCGCCATTTCGCTACCAAAAAACAATCCGTAGCCTATCCTTTCGGACACGGACTTTCCTACACTACTTTTAAAATGAGTAGTTTAAAGGTTAATTTCAAAAACCCTACCCTCCAACTATCAGTAAAGGTACGTAATACGGGTAAAGTAGCAGGTAAGGAAGTCGTACAGGTGTATGTTTCCGCCCCTGCCAAGACTACCGACAAGCCTGCCATAGAGCTTAAAGCCTTTGAAAAAACAACCCTCCTACAACCCAAAGGGAAGCAACAGATAGAGATAGAAATCCCCATAGATAGGTTGTCCTCTTGGGATAGTACTCGTTCGACTTGGGTAGTAGAGGCAGGCACTTACACTGTTCGTGTAGGTACTTCGGCTGAAAACCTCCTGCTTACCGCTACTTTTACTATTCCTCAGGAGATAGTAGTGAATTATAATTAGTAAAAGTACCGCTTCTCTTTTAAAAAACCTGCGCAGGTTTTCCCTAAAACCACACGTGGTTTCGACCAAAACCTGCGCAGGTTTTTTTTGTCTTTTGCTTTACCTTGATAATCAACAACTTATACAAAGTAAAAAAGTAGTTTGGAAATCCATACTTTATCCGTTTAAAAAGCAATAAAAAAACTGTATAAAAAAATGAAAAATATTAGTAATCTCTTTCTTTTCTTGCTTTCTTTTAACACTCTTTTCTCTCAAAATAAAATAGTAAAATATACTGATAAACAAGGATGGGAACAACAGATTTTACATTACCTTACCCCAAAAGGGAAAGAATATGCCCGTGTATATTTATCTTTGAATAAGGAGAACAAAAGTCGTGATTCATTAGCTTTTTACAAAACAGGAATCAGGCAATACTTTTCCAATGGGAAGACTTACGAGCAAGTTGCTCAAATAGATTATGATGACCCTAACAAACTTAAAGGAGAATATATTATATTACAACACATCTATTCTATTGATAATTGGGAAAATCTATTCTATGATAACACATTTATACATCATATATTAAAAGAAAAAAAATAATGCCTAATGAAGTATTCTTTAATAATCAGGTAGATTTTGAGTGGGCTATATTTGGTCGTTCCTCTTATTCAAACTATTATCATAACACAGGATTTCCTTTTGGTAACGATTTGAGTTATAAAAGTATCGGTTGGGTAAAGATACTATTTAGAGCAGATAAAAAGCCCAAATGCTTAACCCTTTTCTTAAAGAAAGACCCCACCTTTACAGACTCACATTATAAAGACTTTTATTACACTCGTAAATATTTCTATAAATATGGTATTATCCATAAGATATTTACCGAAATAAAAGAAGTGAATGGGGCTACTTATCGCTATACAGAAACATATGAACTACTTTCAGAATAAAAATTTAAAATTAAAATAAAACTATGATCGCACTAATTATCGGCGCTACGGGTGCCACAGGTAACGACTTATTACAGCAACTTTTAGCAGACGACAACTATACAGCCGTGCTCGCTTTTGTGCGTCGCCCGCTATCCAACTCCCACCCCAAACTGCACACACACGTAGTAGATTTTGAAAAGCCCGAAACGTGGACAACTCTCTTACGTGGCGATGTGGCTTTTGCCTGCTTAGGGACGACCCTTGCACAGGCAGGAAGTAAAGATGTCCAATGGCGAATAGATTATGACTATCAGCTACAATTTGCACAAAACTGCCAGCGTAACGGCGTGGCTACCTTCGTTTTGGTATCCTCAGCAGGAGCTAATGGGAAATCAAAAATATTTTATAACCGAATGAAAGGACAATTGGAAGAAGCTATAAAATCCTTGAATTTCAATACCTTTCTCATCTTCCAACCCTCCGTATTAGTACGCCGTGGGTCGGACAGGAAAGGAGAGAATATCAGTGTGAAAGTGTTTGCTTTTCTCAACAAACTCGGAATTTTAAAAAGTTATCGCCCTATGCCTACCGAAATATTAGCACAAAAAATGCTATCGGCTGTACAGCATTCGCCGAAAGGAACTTTTACTTTTGCCCTCGATAATATTTTTGAAATACAATAACCTTTTTACACAAAAAAGCTAAGCAGAAATGATTTCTTTAAGGAAAACCAATTTCTGCTTAACTTTCTTATTCTATTTTATTGCTTTTTAGTCTTTTTTGGATAGTAATATTTGAAGAATATACCAGAAAAGCAACATCACCGAAGCAAATAATAACAACGCTGCTCCTACGTATTTATCAGTCGTAAATGGAGAATTATCCGCTTTTAGTTGGTAGGTTTGGTACAAAATACTTCCGCTGGCAAGTAGCACCATTCCGCCTGAAAACCAAAGCCCCAAATTAAACCCAAAAATAGCTCCTGCTATTATCAATCCCAAAGAAACAAAACCTCCTACAATAAGAACATATCTTAAAAAAGAAAAGTCAATTTTCGTAAAAAACACCATTGCGGTAAGCCCTGCAAAAAGAGCCAAAGTAATAATTGCTGCTTGGTTTATTACATTTGGGTCGCTAAATGCTAACGCAATGTAAATCATTGGTAAAAAGATAATAGCTTCTATAATCACATAAAAGCCCAAGCCCATATATTGCGTTGTTCTATCTTGCGCCAAAGACCATTTTTGCGCCAACATAGAAGCAAGCCAAAATCCGCCTAAAATAAGCAACCAAATCCATCGTTTGGATACCATTGCTATTATAAAACTTTCAGGAACGAAATTTACCAACAAACTTTCTACTCCTATAAATGCCAATATCGCCCACGCTACGTGAGTATAGGTTTTTTTGAAAAAAATAACTCGCTCTTGATCAGTGGCATAAGTTATTCGTTTTACACTTTCTTGCATATTTTTATCGTTTATTTAAATTATTGGGCAAAGATACTATTTTTTCCTAATATAATCTTTACTTTACAAAAAAAGTAACTATTTTTTAACAAAAATGTTTTTTTACTAATTCGTTAATAAATCAAAAAAAATTACTAACTTTACGGCAAATTTTTTTTTATGTTAAAAGCTGGTGTTTTAGGAGCAGGACATTTAGGAAAAATCCATCTTCGTTTGCTCCAACAATCTAATAAATATGAATTAGTTGGTTTCTATGACCCTGATACAGAGAATGCTAAGCGCATTTCCGAAGAATTTGGATACCGATATTTCCCTTCCGTAGAAGAGCTAATACAAGCCGTAGATGTGGTGGATATTGTAACGCCTACCCTGTCGCATTATGCGTGTGCAGAAAAAGCAATTACACAAAAAAAACATATTTTCATTGAAAAACCTATTGCCAATACTATCCAAGAAGCTGAAAATATCTTAAAATTACTTAAAGAAAATAACGTAAAAGGGCAAGTGGGGCACGTAGAACGTTTCAACCCTGCTTTTATAGCAATAAAAGATGCTATTCATCAGCCAATGTTTATTGAAGCGCATCGTTTAGCTGAGTTCAACCCTCGTGGCACAGATGTTTCTGTGGTTTTAGACCTTATGATTCACGATATTGACGCTATTCTTAGCGTTGTAAAATCGCCTGTAAAGCACGTAGAAGCAAGTGGCGCAAGCGTCATCAGCCAATCGCCCGACATTGCCAACGCTCGTATTGAGTTTGAAAACGGCTGTGTTGCCAACCTTACCGCAAGTAGAATTTCTCTTAAAAATATGCGAAAATCTCGTTTTTTCCAGAAAGATGCTTATATTTCTGTGGATTTTTTAGAGAAAAAAGTAGAAGTAGTTCGGATGAAAGACGCTCCCGAAACGCCTTCGGATTTTGATTTAATTCTCCAAAATGCAGAAGGTATCCGAAAACAAATTTATTTTGACAACCCTAACATTACAGCCAATAATGCTATTTTAGACGAATTAGAAACTTTCGCCGATGCGATTGAAAACAATACCACGCCAATTGTTACAATAGAACAAGGCACGGAAGCCCTCCGGTTGGCAAAAATAATTATTGAAAAAATACATTAAAAGAGTGCAAAAACACTCTTTTTTTGTTATAAAAATCTTAATATATGTTTTTCTTTCTTAAAAATTGAATATGTGCTATAAAAATCTTATCTTTGCAAGTATTTAAAAAAAATAATAATGAAATTAGCCGTTATTGCTCACGATGGAAAAAAAGCCGATATGGTTTCTTTTCTTAACAAACATTTAAGTTTTTTGCATTCTGCAAATATTAACATCATAGCCACAGGAACTACGGGAAAACACGCACAAGACGCTGGTTTAGAGGTAGAAAGAGTTCTTTCTGGTCCTTTGGGTGGCGATGCTCAAATAGCTGCACAAGTAGCCGAAGGGAAAATCCAAGCGGTATTTTTCTTTAAAGATCCTTTGGATAAACACCCTCACGAACCGGATATTAATATGCTTTTACGCATTTGCGATGTACATAATGTGCCTATCGCTACCAATCCTGCTACTGCCGAATTAGTTTTAAAAGGATTAGCATATTCTGCTGAAAAATAATTTTCTGTTTATGAGAGATTTTTGGCATAATTTATACAGAAAACAGCCTTTGTTGTATAAAATTTTTCTATGTATCGTTACAACTTTCATTATTGTAAGTTTATTCCCCAAAAAATCCAATTTTGGCTATAAATTACAAGAAGGACAGCTGTGGCTATACCCTACCCTTTATGCTCCCTTTGATTTTTCTATAAAAAAAATAGATTTTTCAGAAAATACATCTCTCAAAAATTCAGATACTATCCAAGAAACAGAAGTCATTATTCACAAAGGAGAAGTCATTATTCATAACCAAGATTTTGTCAATAAAGAAAAATTATTTATTCTCAACGCCTTAAAAGACAGCTACAAACTTCATTCTCAAGATATTAATCCTTCATTAATACTCTTCGGATACTTTATTTTGGTAGGTATTTCTATTCTTGTTATTGTTTTATATTTGTATCATTTTGAAACAGAAACGTATAAAAATAATACTACAATAACTTTAATATTTTGCACTATATTACTGATTATAAGCATAATACATATCATTTTAAAAGAAAATGGCTTTTTCTTATATGCTATTCCTGTTTGTATCCTTCCTTTGATTTTGAAGGCTTTCTTTGACCTCCGATTGGGGATTTTCGTTCATTTTATTACCATTATCATCATAGGGTTTATGGTGCCCAATCCTTTTGAATTTATATTCATTAGCACAATGGCTGGTGGAGTTTTGTTGCTGAATATCAAAGGATTACACCACAGAATAAACCTTTTCCTTTCCATCGGTTATGCGATAACAACTTATATTGTATCGTATTTGTCTTATATGCTGATTTCCAAAGGCAATTTGGAAGGAATTAATTACAACATTTTAGGATTATTTTTCCTTAACGGCATATTAACTCTCTTTACTTTACCGCTAACTTACTTTTATGAAAAGATATTCGGGTTGGTTTCCAATGTGTCGTTGTTAGAGCTTTCTGACACGAACTCCAAGCTACTGAGAGAGTTGTCTGAGAAGGCCGCAGGCTCATTCCACCATTCGTTACAAGTGGCTAACCTTGCCGAAGCCGCAGCCGCAGAGATAGGTGCCAATACAATGCTTGTACGTGTTGGAGCATTATACCACGACATTGGAAAGATAAAAAGACCCCTGTTCTTTACAGAAAACCAAAAGACTTTCGTAAATCCGCACGATGAGCTTAGCCCTCTGGAAAGTGCTAAAATAATAAAAGGACACGTTATTGACGGAATAGAAATTGCACGACAAAATAATATCCCAGACCGAATTATTGATTTTATCCGAACACATCACGGAAATAGCCTTATTTATTATTTCTACAAAAAACAATTAGACTCTGGCGAGCCTTTCAAAGAAGAAGATTTCAGGTATTCCGGTCCCCTACCCTACTCCAAAGAAACCGCCATTTTGATGATGTGCGATTCCGTGGAGGCTGCATCTAAAAGCCTTGTTAATCCAGATACAGAATCTATTAATGCATTGGTGGAAAATATTATCAAAAAGCAAATAGAAGAAAAACAATTCCTAAACTCAGATATTACATTTAAAGATATTGAAAAGATAAAAAAAGTACTCAAAAACAAACTTTCTAACATCTATCATTTACGTATTTCTTATCCTAAGTAGTATTTAGTTTTTTTTCATTATAAGTAATAAAAGCATTTGTTATATAACGAATGCTTTTTTATTTATCCTTACCTCTTATGCTAATATAATTTTGACTTACTAATATCTTTATTTGACTTTATCATATTTAATTTTGACCTACTAAAATAAAACAATGACCTACTTATATATATTTTTGACTAATACATATCTTCATTTGACTTTATCATATTTAACTTTGACTAACTAAAATAAAATAATGACTTACTCGTATATATATTTGACTTACTAATATATTAATTTGTCTTTGTTAAAAAACATTCTGAATACGTTAAATATTAAAAAAATATACTTAAACTTTATTTTTTATATAAAAATAATTTGTTCATATGAAAAATATGTTATACTTTTACAACCTAATTAATAATCGCTAAATTTTAAACCTATGGCAGTGAAATCCTCTACCCTTAGAAAAGAAGAATATTCGGCAGTAGCGAATATCTTATTAGTAAGCTTTGAACGAGACTTAGCAGACTTCAAAGCAAAGTATAAAACAATGAATGAAGAGTATCTTTCCGCTTTTAAACAATCTATTGAAAAGGTAAAAAATATGCCTTCTAACAATGTAGAGTTAATGAAACAGAAAGAACTTACGAAATCCTTACACAATAAGTTAGATACTATCAAGTATAGTGCGCAATTATTAAAGGACTATGCTATAAGAGCAAAATTAGATACTTCTTTATTCAATAACTTATTTAAAAACATTTCTATAAGAAATACCGAAGGAGTGGTTAAAGTTATAAGAGACTTATTACCTTATTATAGAAATAATGTAGATAGGCTGTTGGATATGCCCGATGGCTTTTTAGATAAATTAAAAACAAATAACGATGAGTTAGAGAAAACTAACACCGAGCAAAAGTACCAAGTAATCACTAAAAAAACAAATACTTCGGATAATAAAAACCTGTACAAAGAGCTATATGAATATATACGTAGCATAAGTAAAGCAGGAAAACTCATCTATATTCAAAACTCTATTAAAAAAGAAGAATATACTTTATCCAAACTTCTTGCAAAGCTAAGAACAATTTCTAAAATGGAAGAAGATAAAACAAAAAAGGAGGATAAAGTAGAAGAAAATACTACTAATTAGTTCATTTTTTTTATATTTATTATTATATGGTGCGTAAATATTTAATAATTTAATACATTTACGCACTTTTATTCTATGTATTATGCATCATTATATTAATTATCTTTGTATATATTATATACTAATGACTTTATTAGGTGCTTTCTGTATTCGTAAAGCTACTAAATATAAAATCTTCAAGTATATCTATTATATTATATCTGCTATTTTCTTTTTTTATTTCTTATACTATTGGAATACTTCTTTTGGAGGAGTATGGGATAATCATAGACAATTTTATTTTGGTTTATTCTTATCTTGGTTAGTATTTACCACTATTTTAGGTATTTATGTGATTCTTGAACTAATAGGAAGAGTACTTTGTATTCCTTTTAGGTTAAAAAAAGAAACAAAAATGCCTTCTCGAAGACAATTTCTAAGCCTAATTGGTTTAGGTATTGCCGCTATTCCTTTCGCTGGTATGCTATACGGAATGATAAAAGGAAAATATAATTATAGAGTAGTTAAACATACTTTATTTTTTGATAATCTTCCTTCTGTATTTGATGGTTATCGTATTGTACATATTTCTGACATACATTCGGGTAGTTTTGACAATGCTGAAAAGGTTCAATATGGTATTGATATGATTAATGCCCTTAAAGCAGATGCTATTTTCTTTACAGGAGACCTTGTTAATAATAAAGCAAGTGAAATAGAAGAATGGAAAGGACATTTTGGGCAACTAAGAGCAAAAGATGGTGTATTTTCAGTACTTGGAAACCACGATTATGGCGATTATGTTCAATGGAATACTCCGCAAGAGAAAGAAGAAAATTTAGAAACTTTAAAGAAAATTCAACGCGAGATGGGTTTTCATCTATTAACGAATGAAACTGCTTACATTTCCCGAGACGGATATCGTATTGCGGTAGTTGGAGTAGAAAATTGGGGAGAAGATTTTATTAAAAAAGGAGATTTAGACGAAGCAATGAAAGGAGTTCCTGCTAATGACTTTAAAATATTACTCTCGCACGACCCTACACATTTCCAACAGAAAGTAATATCTTACCCTGTTGCTATCCCACTTACTTTAAGCGGACACACACACGGAATGCAATTTGGCATAGAAATACCTGGTGTAATAGAATGGAGCCCTGCAAGTTGGCGATATAAATATTGGGGAGGAATGTATGAGGTAAATGGTAAATATATTAACGTAAATAGAGGCTTTGGTTATTTAGCCTTCCCAGGGCGAGTAGGAATGCCTCCTGAAATTACTTTAATAGAACTAAAACAAAAAGAAAAAGAATAAAAAGAAAATAAAATTTTTTTATTCTATTACCGAAAGGAATATTTTTATAAAAAAATAGATGTAATATCTTTTATAATGGTTCTTTTATCTTTATAAATAGGATAAAAATAGACAAAAAAATAAAACCAATTAAGTTAATTTGTATAAAGTAACTCAATTGGTTTTATTCTTATACGTATTTGTTAAGCTCAGCTATTAATTTGTCTGCTGTTTGTTCGCCTTCTGCTCGCCATACCAGCTCTCCACGATGATAGATAAGAAAAGTAGGTATTCCGTTAATCTTTAATGCTTTGGTTATCTCTCTATTTTTATCAATATCCATCTTTAAAATCTTTGCGCTGTCGGTTAATGCAACTGCAATCTTTTCTAATGTTTCTGTTATCTCTTCTGTAAGATAGTGCCACCCTGCATAAAAGGTTATTAGGACAGGTTTGGGCGTACTGATAATATCTCCAAATACTGACATCTTTTTATGTTTTATATAGTTAATTAATTCTTGTTGTTCTATCTTCTTTTTATGTATTGTTTTAGATAAATATTCCCCGCATACATTTACTAACGGATAATATATGAGGGGAAAATATAGGAATATGTTATATTTTTCTATTGTTTGAAGCGTTCAAAGCCTTTACCATAAACGCCCTCTACATTAGTTTTGGTAATAAACGCCATTGGGTCTATTTTATCCACGAGCCTAAAAATAGAATTGGCTTCGGTACGGCGAGCAATTACCATTATTATCTTTTGTGGGTTTTTGGTGTACCATCCTTGCCCTTCAATAACGGTACAACCTCTTTTTACTTCTTTATTGATGTGGTCAGCAATTTCGTCATAGTGTTTAGATAGAATAAAAATCTGGACGGATTGCCTTGCGCCGTTCAATACCATATCTACCGTGTAGTACATTACAGGAATAAGGATAATACCTAAAACGGTTTTCTCAATTGTGTGATTGTTAAGGATAAAGAAGGAAGAAATGACTATGCAAAAATCTACGATCAGCAAGGCACGAGCGAGGCTAATTCGGAAATATTTAGTAATCATAAACCCAATGATATCCACGCCTCCTGTACTTCCATTAACAGAATACACAAGTCCTAAACCAACCCCCGTGAGGATACCTCCCATAATAACCGATAGGAAATCATCGGTTAGCGGACGATGTTCTGCAAAGTAAGGGTAAATATAAGGCTCTCCTAAGAAGTGCATAGCGGTTACCATCATTCCTACACCTATTATGGTTCTAAAAATGAATTGTTTAGACATTGATCTGCACGCTATAAGTAACAAAATGCCGTTGGCAATCCAATAGGTTTGCGCTACTTTTAACCCTGTTGCATATTCAAGGATTAGGACAATCCCCATAAGCCCTCCTGTTACTATTTTATTTGGCATAATGAAGCCATAAATACCTATGGTGTAGAAGATAATCCCGATAATGATAGAGATATAATCTTTAATATAAAACGTTTTTAGATATTTTGTCATTGATTATTTAATTTAAAGAAAATAAAATTTAATGGCACAAAAATAGAGAATTATCTTGAATTTTAAATACTTTTATTTAAAAATATTTTTCGTTTTTTTATATTTCTATTTCTTCAAAAAAATGTTTTTTTTAGTTGATTTTTATTTATTTTTAGGCATAAAATTTAAAAACTATTTATTTTTGTAGAAGTCAAATGCTTCATAAATAAACTCTGTTGGCACTTGTATATCCCATTTTGGCTGGGCAATATCTTCCAACAAGACAAAATTGAGCTTTCCGTAAGCATTTTTTTTGTCATATTGAAGTAAATTTATGATTTGTTCTATTTCTTTTTGGGTGAATGTTTCCACAGGGAAGTATTCTGCTAAAATTTGTTTTATTTCTGTTAATTTTTCCTCTGAGAATGCTACTATTTTTTTAGATAAATAAGCGGCTAAGACCATACCAATAGCAATGGCTTCGCCGTGTAAGAGAGGCTTTTTTCTATTTTCTAAACAAAAAGACTCTATTGCGTGCCCCAAAGTATGCCCGAAGTTCAGCACTTTGCGCAAGCCTTTTTCAGTGGGGTCTTGTTCTACAATATTGTTTTTCAACAGAATAGATTCGTAAATTATTTCTTCCAAATCATCGGTAGTTAGCGAATGAAGATTTTTAATTTTATTCCAATAATCTTCGGACTGGATAAGCCCGTGCTTGAACATTTCTGCCAAACCGCTACAAAATTCTTGTTTGGGTAAAGTACCTAAAAAATTAACATCTATTAATAAAAATTTAGGCGTATTAATTACTCCAATTTGGTTTTTAAGCGTGCCCAAGTCTATTCCTGTCTTTCCTCCTACGGACGCATCTACCATTGCCAATAAAGAGGTAGGAATATTAATAAAATCAATACCTCGCATATAGGTAGAAGCTACAAAACCGCCCAAATCTGTAACCACACCGCCACCAAGATTTATCATAACGCTTTTCCTATCTGCCCCCAACTCGGACAAGGTTTGCCACAACGAAACGCAAGTTTCTATATTTTTATATATTTCTCCTGCTTCTATTTCAATGATTTCCACCTCAAAAGGGATTTTTTGTAAAAACGAATACACACAACATTCGTGAGTATTGGTATCGGTTAAAACAAAAATTTTGGAATATTTTTTCTCTTCTACAAAGGTTATCAGCTCTTTATAACCATTTTCTGAAAAATATATAGCATAGTTGGAAGAATTTATTTTTTTCATCAGAAATAGAATTTAAATATTAGACAAAATTACAGATTTTTTTAATATTATACGATTTATTTATCATTAATTTAATATAAAAAAATGACAAATAAATTTTCTTTTTTCTGTAAAACAAAAAAAATCATAAAATTTTTTATTTTTTGCTAAAAAGTAGTAATTTTGTCCTTTTAAAATAAGAAACTTTTATGTTACAGGTTAGTTATATCCGAGAGAATAAAGAGAAAGTAATAAATGGGCTTAAAAAACGTCAGTTCAAAGAATTAGACCTTATTGATAAAATTTTGGAATTGGACGAAAAACGCCGTGCTACACAAACGGAATTGGATAATGCGCTTTCTGAAAGTAATAAACTTTCCAAAGAAATCGGGACTTTGATAAAAGCAGGTAAAAAAGAAGAAGCAGAAACGGCAAAAGCCAAAACCTCTGAATATAAAGAACTTAGCAAAAAACTAAGCACAAGCCTTGACGAAACAAGCTCGGAGCTTACGCAAATTTTATATCGCATACCGAATATTCCTAATGAAATTGTCCCCGAAGGGAAAACCGCCGAAGACAATGTTACTGTTTTCCAAACGGGAGAAATTCCTACCCTTTTTGAGGGTGCGCTTCCTCACTGGGATTTGGCTAAAAAATACAATATCATTGATTTTGAATTGGGAGTAAAAATTACAGGAGCAGGCTTTCCTGTTTATAAAGGGAAAGGCGCAAAGTTACAA
Source organism: Capnocytophaga sp. (assembly GCA_030530525.1). Lineage (GTDB taxonomy): Bacteria > Bacteroidota > Bacteroidia > Flavobacteriales > Flavobacteriaceae > Capnocytophaga. The sequence goes on from JAUMUT010000007.1 coordinate 71,768, forward strand.
AGAGCACTTATTTCTTATTTTTTAGATAAAAATACATCGGCTGGCTACCAAGAATTTCAAGTACCACATATGGTAAATGAAGAATCTGGCTACGGAACAGGGCAACTCCCTGATAAAGAAGGACAAATGTATTATGTGCAAGCGGATAATTTGTATCTTATACCAACGGCAGAAGTTCCTGTTACTAATATTTTCCGAGATACTATATTGAATGAGAATGAATTACCTATACAATGTACCGCTTATACTCCTTGTTTCCGAAGAGAGGCAGGAAGCTACGGCGCACACGTAAGAGGGCTAAATCGTTTGCATCAGTTTGACAAAGTAGAAATTGTACGAATTGAGCATCCGGAGCAGTCTTACAATGCCTTAGAGCAAATGGTGGAACACGTAAAATCTATCTTAAATGAGCTGAAATTACCTTATCGTATTTTACGCCTTTGTGGTGGCGATATGGGCTTTACTTCGGCTATTACTTATGATTTTGAAGTATATTCTACAGCGCAAGAAAAGTGGTTGGAAATCAGTTCTGTTTCCAATTTTGAAACTTACCAAGCCAACCGATTAAAGCTAAGATTCCGTAATAATGAAGGTAAAACCCAATTAGTGCATACTCTAAACGGAAGTTCTTTGGCTTTGCCTCGTGTTTTGGCGGGTATTTTAGAGAATTACCAAACTCCTGAGGGCATTATTATTCCCGAAGTATTACAAAAATACACAGGATTTGATAAAATTGATTAAAGAAATATTGAATTTTTATTTGACAAAAAAAAATGGGTTCATTTTTATTATGAACTCATTTTTTATTTTATTCAATATATAATTTATAGTAGCTCTACATTTGCGTTCTTTTACTTGGTGACGCATACGACCTTAACAGAGCTACAAGAAACGCACCAGCGGAGGGGGGAATTAACTTGTTGAGGGCATATGGCATACACCACTACACAACAAGACGCAAAAACAACAATATTCTGTTAATCAGTGATAAGTGTTTTTCAACTATTATTACCTTTTACCTATTAATTAATTTTAAGAGGTTTAAACTTAGGTAATAAAGGTTCTTGATGAAAGGTAAGAATTTTTTTGTACCTATCTTTATCAGTTAGGTTAACAATAAACTCTTTAAAGTTTCCACCCGCATAATATACACCTACAGGAAAATTAGCTAAATATATAGGATATTCACCATCTTTAGACTTTCGTTTATCCCAAAAAATAATTTCTCCATTCTCACTAAACATAAAAGGCTCTGCATTAGCAATTAAATTATAGTTATCAGAGTTTTTAAGCATCATAAGAGGTGTATCAAGGTACTTCTTTAAAATATTTTTTAAATAAATATTTTGATTTTCCAAAGAATCACAAAATTTATTTCCATTACCCATTGGAATGTAAGTTAGAAAAAGCTCTAATAATAATCCATATCCCAATTCTTTGGAGAATTCATAGTATGATGGAGGTACAGTCCAATTACCTATATTATAGTTTGAACCCAAATTATTACTAGTAGTAGTTAATATTTCATTCTCTACGATTAATAAGTTCTTATACATATACATAAAAATTAAAGTTTAATATCCACAGCCACATTCTTTATGCTTTTATAAGTGTCCATTATCAATAGTTGTGTTTACTATAACATTTCCATTTTGGTCGATTGCATACATTTTAACACCACACCCACCAGTTACTATCCTTCACATATCCATATATGTTAGGATTTCCACCAGCCAATCCAATAGGGTCTTGGCTAATATAGCTACCAGTTTCAGGTGAATAATATCTAAACCTGTTATAAGCAAGTTTAGTCTCAAAGTCATAGTACTGTCCTTGATATAAGAATGGGATAAATGGGCGTACATCATCTCCTAATAAAGAAGATTTGAACTCACGTTTTACACGTCTGTATATGTCTAATTGTCGATTCCAAACGTGATTCCCTTCGCTATCAACAGCGAGTATAGGAGTACCCAAGTGGTCGCTTATGATAGAGTAGGCTTTGCCGTTTACTAACTTCGCTGTAGGCACAAAACCCTCAAACACCCAAGTGGTGAGCTCTGTGTTTTCGGAGTTGTCTTTCTTAAAGGCTTCGTGCAAGAAGCTACAAGCTCTTGGTATGATAGTCACGAGCTACAAGCTCGCGCCAGCGGGGGGAACATTACCCAATGTTAAAAAACCATTCTAAAAATAGATTGAAATTTTCCCATTGTGGTTTGAGTTTATTGTTTTGAAAATCAAGAAGACACTCTCCTAGTTCAATCCATAGCACCTCCTCTGTATTGCGGTTGTAAAAAAACCGCTTTCTGATTCAAAACTATCTAAAGGCAGATATTCCTTTGGTAACCTAAGTATGTTTAATGCTGTTTCAATAGCATAATCCAAATCTTTTGAATATAATTTGAACCAACAAACATTATATAACTCATATCCCCTTCCACTAAAAGTAGGGCCTATAGTGGACAAATTAAATTCTGCAAAAGAAGAATTTAATGGAATATCTAATTCTATTAGTATTTTTGAAAATTCTTCTTTTTCTCTTTCTGTTAGAGGTATGTATTTTCTTTGTTGAAATAAACTTATTATTTTGTTAGATAACATAACTTTTTATTTTGTTGAATTACAATCAGATTTTGTTTTTCTATAGTTCAGTTCATCCTCAGCTCTCTTTTTCCAATAAGCTTCCCTATCAGCATCCCATTTATTATCATGCGAGACCTTATTTATAGGATGTTTTTTAGGCAAATAAGGATGTAAATATTTTAAGCCATAAAATTTTTGGTGGGTGGCTGCTGATAATTCTATTAAAGTACCTTTCCCATCTTGTTTATGATGATGTAAAGAAACTACGCTATATTCTCCATTTTTAATAACAAAAGGAGCACTTCCTTCTTGTGCTAGTTCAAGATTTGTTTTTATGCCATTTGATGTATTGACTTTTAGATCCCAATCTATGTTATTTTGCTGATAAACAGTATGTGTATTACCTGATGGAGCTGTAAAAGTTGAAATTGAGTAGAAGTTATCCAACCCAAACACATCTACCCACCAGTTGTTATTAGCTACATAGGCGTATAGGTTAGGATTACTACCTAACAATCTTATAGGATCTTGGGATATGTATGTTCCGCTTTCAGAAGAGTAATAGCGGAAACGGTTATAAGTTAGTTTAGTTTCAAAGTCGTAATACTGCCCTTGGTAAAGGAACGATATAAAAGGACGAACGTCATCTCCTAATAAGGGAGATTTGAACTCACGTTTTACACGTCCGTATATGTCTAACTGTCGATTCCAAACGTGATTCCCTTCACTGTCTAATGCCATAATAGGCGTACCCAAGTGGTCGCTAATAATGCTATACGTTTTGCCGTTTACTAATTTAGCAGTTGGTACAACCCCCTCGAATATCTAAGTGGTGAGCTCTGTATGCTTGGAGGTTTGGTAAGCTATCTTTCTATAGGATTTTTACCGCTGATGATTACATTATCTTCGCTTGTTAAACAAATTATAGAATCTAAATTTACATCTGTTATATAAACATCTAAGCTACTGGGCAATTGAGGTATAATTAGTTTTATATTATCCCACCCAGATATTTTGTAAATATCATCTCCTTTTTCTGTAAAGATGAAAAAATCACCTTCTAATGATAAATCTAAAATAACCTTAATAGCTTCTACACCATAATACACTTTTCCTAAATCTTTAAGACATTCAAAATATCTTAAAAATCGTCCGCTGTTCAATATTGTATTATCTACATACTTACTGAGTATTTTAGTTTTGTATTCCTTACTTACTTAACTAAAGTCATTAGGATTTATTTCAGACTCAATAATAGAGTTTTTTAATAATCTATCATCTATTTTCATAATTGAACAAATGTACTTCTTTTATTCCTATTTTTTTAGCTTTTCATTTTATTTATTAACGTATTTAAATAATTTAACAAAAAAGTATTAACAGGAATAAAGGCTACTAAAATCTTTCCTGAATCTGTAAAAAAAGCAATAATACAAGGTATTATTAGTAATAATAAAAGAATACCCCAAATAATAATACTCCACCCATTGAGTTTATAAAAACCATAAGTAAGTATTACTAAGGGAATGGCTAAAAATAGAAAATATCCTGAAAAGAAAACACCTATCGCAGAGGCGAAAGAAAATAAACAAAAGAATAAAAACGGAACAATAAAGGACAACGAAAGACGTATTTCAGCATCTCTTTCCTTTTTTTCTTTTTGTGCTTTTTCCAATATTTCACAATAATATTGAAATATATAACTTTGCCTTACTTCTTCCTCTGAAAAACCTAAATCTCTTAATTTTGTAATTATTTGATTTGGAGTAGTATAGGTTTGCATTAACCTTTTCATTTCATATTCCATAAAAGGGTCTGCGTCTATCACAGTATTATTACGAACTTCTTCCATTTTTTATTATTTTGATAATTGTTGTTGAAAATGAAGTGCAAGGGCATAACTTTCTTCAATAGACACTATTTTCCTACTATTTTTTTCTATATTTTTTCCTTCTTTTGACCACAGAAAAGGAAAAAATGAAAACACCTGATTTCCTTGCATTTGGCTTATTTCTTCTTGCCAATTATTCCAATAAAAAGATTTGTAAAACAGTCGTATATCTCCTACCAACGCCCAATGGATAAACTGAGAATATCCACAATTCATCGGTTCCCAGAAAAGGGTATCAGGAGCTAAATAGAACATTTTTCCTAATCCTTCTGCGCCCAAAGCTCCTCCGTTAATAGCAAAAAAACCGCCAAGCACATCGTCAGCTACAAGAAGAAATACAGGAGGTTCTCCATAATTATCAAAAGATTTTCCCTTATTCCATTCCATTAATCCTCTTGGCAATTTTTTGTTACCTGAACCCAAAATTCGTAACCAGCCATTATCTATAAGTATTCCTCCTGTTTCATAAATAATAGCTCCCATTGGGGAATGCGTAGTTACTTGAGAATTAAGTAGTTCCGTTTCTGCTTTTTTAGTATCTTTGGGCAAAACTTCATAAGTATTAATAGCTTCATTAAGCCACTCTTGCACCAACTTCCAAGCAGAATCTTCTTTGTCAATAAGTTCTTCTAATGATTTCATATTTTTATAAAGTTATTTTATTTTTTGGTATATTAACAAAAAGACAAAATACACAGAGATATTTTGTCTTTTTATAATTTTTATTTTATATTAAATGCTTCTTTAATTTTTTCTACATAATCCAATTTTTCCCAAGTAAAAAGTTCTACTTCTATTTCTTTTGGCTCGTGATAAGGAGAAGCAAATATTTTTTTCACTTTTTGAGGCTCGCGCCCCATATGTCCGTAAGCCGCTGTTTCGCTATAAATAGGATTTCGTAATTTTAGCCGTTGCTCAATATCATACGGGCGAAGAGAAAATATTTCGCCAATTTTTTTAGCAATTTCTCCATCTGTAAGCCCAACGGACGACGTTCCGTAAGTATTCACATAAATTCCCGTAGGCTCAGCAATACCAATAGCATAGCTTACTTGTACCAAAATTTCATCTGCTACCCCAGCAGCTACCATATTTTTAGCAATATGCCTTGTTGCATACGCTGCACTTCTATCCACTTTACTTGGGTCTTTACCAGAGAATGCCCCACCGCCGTGCGCTCCTTTTCCGCCGTAAGTATCCACTATTATTTTTCGTCCTGTAAGTCCTGTATCTCCGTGAGGGCCTCCGATTACAAAAATTCCTGTTGGATTGATGTGATATTTTATTTTTTCATCAAAAAAATGAGCATATTTTGGATATTTTTTCTGAATACGCGGAATTAAAATGGTTAAAATATCATTTTTAATTCTTTTTAACATTTCTTCTTCTGAGGCAAATGGATCGTGCTGAGTAGAAATAACAATACTATCTATTCGTATCGGTTGGTTATTATCATCGTACTCTAAGGTTACTTGGCTTTTTGCATCAGGACGAAGATAGGTAATTTCCTGATTTTCACGACGAAGGATAGCCAATTCTTTTAGAATAGTATGAGAAAGATCTAACGCCAAAGGCATATAATTTTCCGTTTCACGGGTTGCATAGCCAAACATCATTCCTTGGTCGCCCGCACCTTGTTCTTCTGGCGATTGGCGAACTACTCCTTGGTTAATATCTGGCGATTGCTCGTGAATAGCCGAAAGCACTCCGCAAGAATTTGCTTCAAACATATAATCACTCTTGGTGTAGCCTATTCGCTTTATCACATCGCGTGCTATTTGTTGCACATCCAAATACGTGTTGGATTTTACCTCACCCGCAAGAATTACCTGCCCTGTGGTTACAAGAGTTTCGCAAGCTACTTTTGAGGAAGGGTCAAAAGCCAAAAAATTATCAATTAATGCATCGCTTATTTGGTCTGCGATTTTGTCTGGGTGCCCTTCTGACACCGATTCTGAAGTAAATAAATATCCCATAAGATTATAAAAATTTATGAGGAAGAGAAGATAAAAGCCTCACAAACTTACTGAGACTCACTGGTTTAGCATTTATCGTAAAACGATGAGGTTGCAATCAGTCAAATCCGTCCTCCTGTGTTATCTGCGTGCAAAGATACAAACTTTATTAATGATAAAAACATTTTTTGCAAAAAATATTCTGTTAATAAATTAAATTGCGTATCTAATAAAAATATTGTACTTTCGCTGGCTAAATATTTAGAAATTATTTGGCATCTTTTCTAAATAAAAAGGAATTATTAGAAAATAATATTTTCTTTAATTTTTTCTTAAAAAAATATAATTACAAAACAAAATGTTAAAAATATCTTTACTGACAAAAAATCCGATGGCATAATTTTTGTCTTTAAAGAAAAATAATTAATTTAGCAACCTAAAAAGAAGAACCAAGTATTTATGAACGATAATTATTCACCAGGGGTAAAAAATGTAATAAATAGTGGAAAAGACGAAGCTATCAGGCTCAAACACGGCACCGTAGGTACAGAACATTTAATGTTAGGACTTTTGAAAGAAACCGAAGGAGAAGCCTTTGATGTGCTCAAAGCCTTGCAAGTAGATATTCCTTTGGTACAAAAAAAGGTAGAACTCCTTGCTGCTTCTATTAATATGGCTTCTTCTGATAATTTGTCTAACTTGAAGCAAAGTATCCTCCTTACCCAACAAGCAGAAAGAGCCTTGAAAACCACTCTTTTAGAACTAAAAACTTTTAGCGAAACAATGGTCAATACCGCTCATTTGCTTTTAGGTATTTTAAAAAATGAAAACGACCCTACTACTAAATTGCTCAATCAACTACATATTAATTATGAACGAGTAAAAAACATTCTTAACCTTGCCAATGACAAGAAAAAAAGAAATGATAATAATTCACCAAAACCATTAGCAGATACTTTTAATGAATTTGTTGATGACGATGATGACGATAGAAAACCTGACTATATGTCAGTTTCTAATATCCAAAAAATGGCATCTAACAAAAAAACAGATACTCCTGTTTTAGATAATTTTGGTAAAGATTTAACAGATATGGCTATACAAGGGAAATTAGACCCTGTTGTTGGCCGTTTTAAAGAAATTGAGCGTGTTTCTCAAATTTTAAGCAGAAAGAAAAAAAATAATCCGCTCTTAATTGGAGAGCCTGGTGTTGGGAAAAGTGCTGTTGCAGAAGGGTTAGCGTTACGAATTGTAGAAAGAAAAGTTTCTCGTGCTTTGTATGACAAACGCGTTGTTACGCTTGATTTGGGCTCGCTTGTAGCGGGTACAAAATATCGTGGGCAGTTTGAAGAACGACTAAAAGCCATTATGAACGAATTGGAAAAGAACAAAAATGTTATTCTTTTTATTGATGAAATTCATACCATCGTAGGAGCTGGTGGGGCTTCTGGTAGTTTAGATGCTTCCAATATGTTCAAACCTGCATTGGCAAGAGGAGAAATTCAGTGCATTGGAGCTACTACGATGGACGAATATAGGCAATCCATAGAAAAAGACGGAGCGTTAGAGCGTCGTTTCCAGAAAGTTATCATTGAACCTACTTCTTATGAAGAAACCTTAGAAATATTAAATAATGTTAAATCTACTTATGAAAATCATCATAATGTAAAATACACTCCCGATGCAGTTGAAGCTTGCGTTAGGCTCACTTCAAGATATATTTCTGATAGATTTCTACCTGATAAAGCCCTTGACGCTATGGACGAAGCAGGCGCAAGAGTACATATTTCTCAAATAAAAGTTCCTGAAAAAGTAGAAGCTGTTGAGCGAGAAATAAAAGAAGTGCAACAGCTTAAAAATGAAGCCGTTTCTCGTTTTCAATACGAACAAGCTGCTGCTTACAGAGACAAAGAGAAAAAATTGGCAGAACAACTCGCCTTAGAAAAGAAACTTTGGGAAAAAGAAGCCGCAAAAAACCGTAATGAAGTAACTTTTGACGATATTGCCAACGTTGTTTCTATGATGAGTGGTGTACCTATCACTCGTATGGAACAGAGTGAAATGGGCAAACTTTCTCTGTTGGAAAATACCATCAAAAATAAAGTTATTGGGCAAGATGATGCTATTAACAAAATCGTAAAAGCCATCAAACGAAACCGAACAGGGCTAAAAGACCCTAACCGACCTATTGGGTCCTTTATTTTCATTGGGCAAACAGGAGTTGGTAAAACACAATTGGCAAAAATATTAGCAGAGGAACTATTTGATAATCAAGATTCTATAATTCGTATTGATATGAGCGAATATATGGAAAAATTCAACACATCTCGGCTTATTGGCGCACCACCAGGATATGTAGGACACGAAGAAGGAGGGCAATTAACCGAAAAAGTACGTCGCAAACCTTATTCTGTAATATTACTTGATGAAATTGAAAAAGCGCACCCCGATGTGTTCAATATGCTTCTGCAAGTTCTTGATGATGGCTTCCTTACCGATAGTTTAGGACGAAAAATTGATTTTAGAAACACCATCATCATTATGACTTCTAATATTGGAGCTCGGCAAGTGAAAGAATTTGGGCAAGGAGTAGGTTTTAGCACTTCTGCAAAAATATCACAAGCAGATAGCCACGAAAAATCGGTAGTAGAAAATGCCTTGAAAAAAGTATTTTCGCCAGAGTTCCTCAATCGAATTGATGAAATTATTATGTTCAATCCACTTGAAAAAGAGGATATTAGCAAAATAATTGAAGTAGAACTTGAAAAATTGTACAACCGAATAAAAGAACTTGGCTACACTATTCGTTTATCTAACAAAGCAAAAGATTTTATAGCAGAAAAAGGATTTGATAAACAATACGGAGCCAGACCTTTAAAACGTGCTATTCAAAGGCTTATTGAAGATGAATTGGCAGAAAAAATTGTACTTTCTGAAATTAATGAAGGAGATACCATTACTATTGATTATAAAGACAAAGAGGAACAACTTAGCTTTTTAATCTCTAAAATGCCAATACCTAATATTTTCCCTGTTTAAAATAAATTTTCATATTATTTTTATTACTTTTAAGGAATAAGAAAAAACTTATTCCTTATTTTTTTATTTTGTAAATAAATGTGAAATTCATTAATTTTTTGTTAAAAATATATTTTTGGAATGATATTCGCTATATAAAAAATATATTAGATAAATGGTATGAAAAAAGTTTTATTTTATCTGTCTTTTATAGTACTTTTCACTCATTGTTCAGAGGAAAAGAAAAAAAGATTTTTACCTGATTCTGTTGGTAAAATAAACTCTCTTTCTATTGTGATAGATAATGCATTATGGAATGGTGTGGTAGGAGACACTTTAAGAAATTATTTTGCACAACCTGTGGAAGATATCCCAGGAGAGCAAGAGCCTATTTTTAGCATACAACAACTTCCTCATCAGGTGTTTAAAGGTGCTACTCGGTATGGGCGAAATGTGCTTGTGATAGATACGGATAGTAAAAATAAATTTGATATCCGCGACACGCTTTTTGCTTCTCCTCAAAAAGTAGCTTTTTTGGTAGGAGAAACCACCGACGACCTTATTTCGTTAATACAAAAATATGCTCCACAAATTATTCAAGCATACAAAGATAATGAACTGAAAGAAAATCAGTTACGACTAAAAAAATCATTAAACCCAACCAAAGAAATTGAGGAAAAATTAAATATAAAATTAACTATTCCTTCCTTTTTTTCTGTCGTAAAACAAGAAAATAATTTTTTCTGGCTAGAACGAAAAATAAAAGGAGGCACTTCCAATCTTATCATTTATGAAATGCCTTTAAATAAAATTTGTACAGACAACTCTGACTGTACAGAGGCTATTATTCATATGCGCGACTCTATTGGAGAGAGATATATCCCTGGAAGAGAAGAAGGAATGTATATGATTACAGGTCAGGCATTTGCACCAAGTATTTATAAGCAAAAAATTAACAATATTACAACTATTGAAAGTAGAGGACATTGGCGAGTAAAAAACTTTATCTTAGGAGGTCCTTTTATTAACTATATTTTTGAAAATCCTGAAAGAAATAGATGTGTTGTTTTGGAAGGATTTGTATCGGCACCAGGAACACCAAAGAGAGATTTTCTTTTTGAGCTAGAAGCAATTATAAAAACAATAGAATTCCTTTAATTTAGAATTATTTCTTAATTTTTTTGTAAATAAAAGTAGGACAAAATTATTTTATGTCCTATTTTTTTATTAAATTTGCATCAGATTTAAAAAAAATTAAGTATGAATAAAAAAATGAATTTAACACACGTTATTCCTGTGTTAATGTCGTTCTTTGTAATGAGTTTTATTGATCTGGTTGGTACAGGGGTTGATGAGCTTAAAAAAGAAGGCTCTATCCCTGCTCATATTTTACAACTCATTCCGTTTGTGGCTTTTATATGGTTTTTCTTCCTTTCTGTTCCTATTGGGCTTTGGCAAGATAAAATAGGAAAGAAAAAAGTACTTTTGTACGGGATTATCATTACGGCTATCGCTTTATTTATCCCTATTTTCGGGAATACACTTCCTGTTATTTTAACAGCTTTTTCTCTTATCGGTATAGGAAATACCATTTTACAAGTTGCAGCCAATCCTCTCTTAGTAGATGTTGTTCCACAAGAGCGAGCTTCTAGTATGTTAAGTTTTTCTCAATTTATAAAGGCAATTGGCTCAATGGTAGGTCCTTTTATTGCAGCTAAAATAGGTCCGATTTTGGCACAATCTTTCGGAATGGCAGGAGAAGGCGAATGGCGTTTTGCTCTTTATCTTTTTGCTATTATTTCTGTATTAACAGCATTTTGGTTAAGTTCTGTAAAAATTAAAGAAACAGAAAAACCAGCCGATGCCAAGAAAACTTCTTTTTCTTCTTGTATTCAGTTATTAGGAAATCGTTTTATAGCTTTGATGGTTTTAGGAATATTTTTTGTAGTAGGAATTGATGTTGCAATGAACTCAAACATAGGCACTTACCTTATTGACAAAATAGGAATTGACTCCGAAGCGGCTAAATATGGAAAATCTATTTATTTCTTTGCAAAAATGCTTGGTGCTTTCTTAGGAGCTATTCTTTTAACTAAAATTTCTGCTAAAAATTTCCTTATTGGGTCAGCGTGGCTTTCTATTCTTACATTTGTTGTGTTAATTTTTGTTCCTAATGAATTAACCGCTTGGGTACTTATTTTCTTGATAGGACTTGGAATAGCTAATATTTTCCCGCTTATTTTCGGGATTGCGGTAGAGAAAAAGCCCGAATATAGCAACGAAATTTCAGGACTGATGATGATGGCTATTTCAGGAGGTGCATTTTTGCCTTTTGTTGTTGGGCTTACAATGTCCAAAATTTCCTTAGAAACAGGAATTATCGTTCTACTTATTAGTACTGCTTATTTGTTGTTTTTAGGATATTTTTCACCCAAAAAAGCATAGTGTTATATTTTTAAATTAATATTCAGGAAAAGGATGGAGTTTTTCTTCATTCTTTTCTTTTTTGTATATAGTTAAATATCAAATATTTATCTTTAATAAAAAATTAATTTTTGAAAAATACTTGACATAGGTAGTATTATTATCGTATCTTTGCAGATTGAAACCAACAATGGTATAACTTTTCAAATATGAAATTATCAAATTTTAATTTTAATTTGCCTAATGAGCTTTTGGCAGAATACCCAAGTGAAAACCGCGATGAGGCGCGCTTGATGGTCATTCACCGAAAAACAGGAAAAATAGAACACCGACTATTCAAAGACCTTATTGATTATTTTGACGATGGTGATGTTTTTGTACTGAACAACACCAAAGTTTTCCCCGCTCGCCTATACGGAAATAAAGAGAAAACCAACGCTAAAATAGAAGTTTTTTTACTTAGAGAACTCAATAAAGAACAACGCCTTTGGGACGTTTTGGTAGATCCTGCCAGAAAAATCAGAATCGGGAATAAATTATACTTTGATAAAGAAGAAACCCTTGTGGCTGAGGTTATTGATAATACCACTTCCAGAGGGCGCACGCTTCGTTTTTTATTTGATGGTTCTTACGAAGGATTTCGTGAAAAACTCATTGAACTTGGGCATACTCCTCTTCCTAAATACATAAAAAGACCCTTAGAACCCGAAGACGAAGAGCGTTACCAAACCATTTATGCAAAACACGAGGGAGCGGTAGCAGCACCAACAGCTGGCTTACATTTTTCTAAACATTTGATGAAACGTTTGGAAATAAAAGGCGTTCATTTTGCGGAACTTACGCTTCACGTAGGGTTAGGAACTTTCAATCCTGTGGAAGTAGAAGACCTTTCCAAACACAAAATGGATAGTGAGGAAATCATCATTTCCGAAGAAGCCTGCCAAATCGTAAATAAAGCCAAAGAAAGCAGAAAACGTGTTTGTGCCGTAGGAACTACCGTTATCCGTGCAATGGAAAGCTCTGTTTCTTCTCATAATACGCTAAATCCTTATAACGGTTGGACGAATAAATTCATTTTCCCGCCTTACGATTTTGGAGTTGCTGATTGCTTAATAACCAATTTCCATACCCCAAAATCTACTTTATTAATGATGGTTTCTGCCTTCGGAGGGCACGATTTAATAATGAAAGCATACAAAGAAGCCGTAGAAGAGAAATACAAATTCTATTCTTATGGTGATGCTATGCTTATTTTATAAATGAAATACTTTTTCGATAAAATCCCTTAAAGAGTTTCCTTTTTAAGGGATTTTTTATCATATTTTATCCTCTTATCTATAAAAAATTAAAAAACAAACAAAATGGCAAAGACAAAAACCGCTTTTTTCTGCCAAAATTGTGGCGCACAATACGGAAAATGGCAAGGACAATGCTACACCTGCAAAGAATGGAACACTATTGTGGAAGAAGTTATCGAAAAAGTAGATAAACCACAATGGCAAACATTTACAGAAGAAGAAAAAAAAATCTCCCGAAAGGTAAAATATATTCCATTACATCAAATTAGTAATGAAAAAGAAATGCGCTTGGATAGCGGAGACAACGAACTGAATAATGTTTTGGGCGGAGGAATTGTACCTGGCTCAGTTATACTTTTAGGAGGCGAACCAGGAATAGGGAAAAGTACGCTTTTGTTACAAATAGCAATGCGACTTCCTTATAAAACACTTTATGTTTCGGGCGAAGAAAGTCAAAAACAAATAAAAATGCGTGGCGAACGTATTACTCATTCTCAAAATAATTGCTACGTCTTAACCGAAACAAAAACGCAAAATATTTTTCAGCAAATTAAAGATTTACAACCTGAAATTTTAATTATTGATTCTATACAAACACTTCATTCTGAGTATATTGAGGCATCAGCTGGAAGCATTTCACAAATACGAGAATGTACCGCAGAGCTGATAAAATATGCCAAACAAAGCGGAACGCCTGTTGTCATTGTAGGACATATTACCAAAGACGGAACCATTGCCGGCCCAAAAATTTTAGAGCATATGGTAGATACTGTTCTGCAATTTGAAGGCGATAGAAATCATATCTTTCGCATTCTCAGAGCGTTAAAAAATCGTTTCGGTTCTACTTCGGAATTAGGAATTTATGAAATGCTTAGCAGTGGGCTTAGAGAAGTGAGCAACCCTTCGGAATTGTTACTTTCCAAAAATGAAGAAACTATTAGCGGAACTGCAATTGTTGCTATTTTAGAAGGAATGCGCCCGTTAATGATTGAAATTCAAGCACTTGTAAGCACTGCTGTATATGGAACGCCACAACGCAGCACGACTGGCTTTAACGCTAAAAGGCTCAATATGCTATTGGCTGTTTTAGAAAAACGTGCAGGATTTCGGTTAGGAAGTAAAGACGTTTTCTTAAATATCACGGGCGGAATTTCTATTGACGACCCTTCTACGGACTTGGGAGTTGCAATGGCTATACTCTCTTCCAATGAAGATATTGCTATCCCGAAAAATATTTGCTTTGCTGCGGAAATAGGTTTAGGTGGCGAAATAAGACCTGTGCAAAGGGTAGAACAACGAATTTCCGAAGCGGAAAAATTAGGTTTTGATACCATTTTTATTTCCAAATATAGTAAAATTTCTTCTGGAAAACAAAATATGAATATCGTAAAATATGCAAAAATAGAAGAAGTAATTGCACATTTATTCGGATAATTTATAACATAAAAACAGATAATCCCAAAAATTAGATTATCTGTTTTTTTATTAAATAT
>JAUMUT010000064.1 GCA_030530525.1 Capnocytophaga sp.
CTTTAAAAGAAATCTTTTTGAAAAGAAATATATTAGAAAATGTAATAACTAAAAAAATAAGTGAATTTCCGATAGATTTTTCTTCTCAAAAAGAATTGTTAAATAATCAGTTTAAAAATCTTTATGAAATAGCAAAACAAACAGATATTACATTTTTAAATGCTGTTAGAGCTCAGGAAATCAAACAAATAAAAGGATTAGAACATTTAGAAAAACGTTTGTTAAAAGCTCAAAAACGAAAAAATAAAGATTACTTGGAAAGAATATTGAACTTGCGAGCAGAACTTTTCCCAGAAGAATCTTTGCAAGAGCGGATAAATAATTTTAGTGAGTATATGATAGCCACGCAAGGAGATTTTATTCATCAATTGGCAAAAGAATTAAATCCGTTTGATTTTAGATTTGTTATTTTTAGTATAAAAAATTAAATATTTACATAAAAAATAAAAATAATTTTTTATAAAATCAGCAATTAAATATTCTATAATAAATAAAAATAATAAAAAAATACTTTTTTTTAATATAGATTGTATGATATATTAATTTATTTTTATATTTTTGTGCCTTAAAAATCAGCTTGTAGTTGTATAGTACCTGAAAACAGGTTAAAGTATTGAAAATAAACTTATTAAATAAAATTTCGTGAATAAAATAAGCGCAATACAAATAGCAGAAGCACTTGCAGGAGAGCTTATAGGTAACCCAGAAGTAGAGGTTTTTAAGCTTTCTAAGATAGAAGAAGGCACAGAAGGAGCCGTTACTTTCCTTGCAAATCCAAAATATAAACATTTTATATATACAACAAATGCCTCTGTGGTTATTGTTGCTAATGACTTTGTGCCTGAACAGGAAATAAAAGCAACGCTCATAAAAGTGCAAGACCCGTATTCTGCTTTTACACAAATATTAGAATTTTATAACCAAATGCGAATACAATCCAAGTTAGGAATAGAAAATCCTACTTATATAGCTGGAAATGTGGAACTTGGAGAGAATATTTATATAGGTGCATTTACTTCTATTTCGGCTAATTGTAAGATAGGAAATAATGTTAAAATTTATTCTAATGTAAATATAGGAGATAATGTAGTTATTGCAGATAATTGTGTGATTTTCAGCGGAGTAACAATATGTTCTGATAGTGTGATTGGGCAAAATTGTATTCTTCATTCGGGGGTAGTTATTGGGGCAGATGGCTTTGGTTTTGCACCACAAGAAACTGGCGATTATAAAAAAATACCACAAATAGGAAATGTAATTATTGAAGATAATGTAGAAATAGGAGCAAATGCAACTATTGACCGAGCTACATTGGGTTCTACCATTATTCGTAAGGGAGTAAAAATTGATAATTTAGTGCAAATAGCTCATAATGTGGAAGTTGGGAGAAATACGGTAATAGCATCACAGGCAGGAATAGCAGGCTCTACAAAAATAGGAGCTAATTGTGTCATTGGAGGTCAGGTTGGTATTGCTGGGCATCTTTCTATTGGAAATGAAGTAAAAATACAAGCACAATCAGGTATTAACAGAAATATAAAAGATAAGGAAGTAATACAAGGTACACCAGCTATTTCATATAGAAATTTTAACAAATCTTACGTGGTATTCAAAAAATTACCAGAATTGTTAAGAAAAATAGAAGAATTAGATAAAAAAATAAAAAATAAAATATAAAACTGTGAAACAGCATACATTAGCATCGGAGGTAACTCTTGAAGGAAAGGGGCTTCACACAGGCAAAAATGTAACTTTAACTCTAAAACCAGCTCCTGAAAATACAGGATTTGTTTTTGTTCGAATTGATTTAGAAGGACATCCTGTTATTGAAGCAGATGCCAACTATGTTTCTAACACTGACAGAGGTACTGTTTTAGAGAAAAAAGGAGTAAAAATCCAAACTTGTGAGCACGTTTTGGCTGCTCTTGTAGGTATGGATTTGGATAACGTGATTATAGAACTCAACGCTTCTGAGCCTCCTATTATGGATGGTTCTGCTAAGTTTTTTGTAGAAGCTATTGAAAAAGCAGGAGTTGCAGAACAAGAAGCAGAACGTGAAGAATATATTGTTCGTGAAGTAATTTCTTATATTAATGAAGAAACAGGCTCTGAAATAACAGTTATTCCTGCCGATGAATACCAAATAACAACAATGGTGGATTTTGGGACAAAAATATTAGGTACTCAAAATGCATATATGTATAACATTTCTGAGTTTAAAACAGATATTGCTAATGCACGGACATTCAGCTTTTTACACGAATTAGAAATGTTATTAGATTCAGGGCTTATTAAAGGAGGCGACCTTAATAATGCTATTATTTATGTGGATAAAGAAATATCCTCAGACACGATGGCAAAGCTCAAAAAAATCTTTAATAAAGAAGAAGTTGCAGTAAAACCGAATGGTGTTTTAGATAATATAACCTTACATTATTCTAATGAAGCGGCACGTCATAAATTATTGGATGTCGTTGGTGATTTGGCTCTTATAGGAACTCGTATTCGTGGGAAGGTAATTGCTAATAAGCCAGGGCATTTTACCAATACACAATTTGCCAAAAAATTGTCAAAAATTATCAATAATGAGCGAAAAAATGATTTTCCAAAAATAGATGTCAATCAAAAACCTTTGATTGATACAGTGGGAATTATGAAACTATTGCCACATCGCCCGCCTATGCTTTTGGTAGATAAAGTTTTTGAATTATCAGACAAGCACGTTATTGCTACGAAAAATGTAACAATGAATGAGCCATTTTTTGTAGGACATTTTCCAGGAGCACCTGTTATGCCTGGGGTTTTGCAAATAGAAGCTATGGCACAGGCAGGGGGCGTACTTATTTTAAGTACCGTGCCAGACCCTGAAAATTACATTACTTATTTTATGAAAATAGATAATGTAAAATTCAAAGTGCCTGTATTACCTGGCGATATGCTTATATTTAAATTAGAATTGCTAACTCCTATTCGTAGAGGTATTTGTCATATGCAAGCATATGCTTATGCCAATGGTCGTTTAGTTACCGAAGGAGAATTAATGGCGAAAATTGTTAAAAGAAATAATCAAGAATAAAAATGATTCATAATTTAGTAAGCATACATCCAGAGGCAAAAATAGGGCAAAACGTAACCATAGATGCCTTTACTACTATTCATAAAAATGTAGAAATAGGCGAAGGAACTTGGATAGGCTCTAATGTTACTATTATGGATGGAGCGCGTATCGGGAAAAATTGTCATATATTTCCAGGGGCAGTTATTTCGGCTATTCCACAAGATAAAAAATTCCAAAATGAAGAAACAGTAGCCATTATTGGCGATGGAACTACCATCCGAGAATGTGTTACCATAAATAGAGGAACTTCTGACAAAATGAAAACCAGCATTGGCGAAAATTGTTGGATTATGGCATACAGCCACATTGCTCACGATTGTATTGTTGGGGATAATTGTATTTTTTCTAATAATACAACTTTGGCAGGGCATACCATTGTTGGAGATTTTGTTGTTTTAGCAGGAATGGTTGCCGTTCAGCAATTTGGTAACATCGGGAGTCACGCTTTTGTTACAGGAGGTTCTTTGGTAAGGAAAGACGTTCCGCCGTATGTAAAGGCTGCCCGTGAGCCTCTTTCTTACGTTGGTATAAATTCGGTTGGGTTACGAAGAAGAGGCTTTTCTCCTGAAAAAATTAGAGAAATTCAAGATATTTATCGAATTATTTTTCAGAAAAAATATAATATGACCCAAGCACTCTCTATTGTAGAAGCCGAGATGGAAGCTACCCCAGAAAGAGATGAAATCCTTGATTTTATCCGAAGCTCATCACGAGGAATAATGAAAGGATACCTAAGTTTTAATGATTAAATAGAATAAAATAATAG
>JAUMUT010000008.1 GCA_030530525.1 Capnocytophaga sp.
TTTAAGTTGTTGCATCGTATTAAAAAGTAGTGTAATCGTTTATTTATTTTGTTGGATTGACTTTAAAAGTAGTGAAATCAATTATTTATTTTGTTGGATAGTGTATTTAAATTATACGAATAATAGTATAAAAAAATAAAATCCCACTTATAGTATTGTAGTGGGATTTTTTATTAGCAGATGATATTATTTTTTTTATATTATTTTTTATTCATCTAATATAATAAACTTATAAAAAAATATTGTATATTAATGAATAGTTATGTTCTCTAATATATTCTCATAGGCTTCTAATTCTTCTAAGGAGATGTTATTTTTAAAACAATCTATCAGGTAAGTACGCCAATTATAGGCATTATCATCTGTGAGAGATTCATTTTTAGCAACAATAAAGGAACGTTTAATAGCTGTTAAGGCATCGTTATCTATATTTTTGCCTTTTACTATCCTATTAATGATTTGTATAACCCTATTTTTTACTTTTTTAAAGTTTTTTTCCTCTGTTTCACCACTCACAACAAGAGAATAAATGGGTTTAGGCGTACTATAATAGTCTAAATTTACATAAGGAGTATATACCCAACCTTTTTTCTCTCGTATTTCGGCAATTATTTCTTTTTGTAATATCTCTTTTAGTAGTTTTATAGATAAAACACCTTGCAAACTCTTCTCATAAGGAGCTTTATAGATAATATTAAAATCCGTACGTCCGTTTTCTGTATGTTGGAAAGCCTTAAAAGAAGGTTGTACCTCTTTTATTGGTTGTTGTATGAAAGGTTTTTCTTGTGGGTTGAACTTGGAAAGTGTTCCTACTAACTCTTTTTTTAGTTTTTCCACGTCAAAAGAGCCTGTTACGATGCATAAAAGGTCTTCGGAGGATAGAAAATATTGTTTATAATAGTTAAAAAGGTCTTTTAGTTGTATTTTTTGTATATCTTTCTGCCTTTTTGGAAGATTTGTTAATGGATACGTTCCTCCTTTATAGTCTTCAACTTCAAAAGCCATCTTTTTTAATGGGTCTTTTTCCTTTTTTAGTGGTCGAGAGGCGAAAGAAGCCAACTCTTCTGCCTTTATATCTTCAAAAGGTTCTTCTGCGTACTCAGGAAATAATAGTTTTTCGCTTATAAGATTGCATAATATATTACTTTTATCTATTGGCGATGTTCCCATTACCATATGATGATAAGATTCTGTACCAATTAAGAAGGTAAGTTCATTTTCGTAGAGCATTTCTTCATATTTTTCGCCCTTTAATACTTCATTAGTATAGTCCGTTGGGTCGGTTACTAAGGTGTTAGGCTTTCCTATCCCACCGAGATGTACATATTGCAAAATATCTTCGTATTGTTTGAAGTTTTTTTGAGGTAAAAGAGAATAACCTCCCTTAAATAATAGGGTGATATTCAAATTTTTATCGTTTTTGGTAGGTTTTAAGTAGATTGTAGCTCCATTTTTTAGCTTTACTCTGTGTATTCCTATCTTTTCAAATGCTTTTTCTTCTTTTATTTCTTCTGATTTATCATTTATTTGCTTGGATAGTAATTTGGGTAACTCTGTTTTAGTGGTTTCTATCGTTTTTTTATCTTCTGGAAGGATAGTTATAGGCTGTTTTGTTCCTTCTGCGATAAGCTCTTGTATTTCTTTATAGGTAATCGTATTATTATCGGTGGTATAAATAGCTATCGGACTAACAGAAGCAAACAGATAACGAGGTAATTCCATTAAAAAACTGCTATAAAGCGTTTCCCAATTGGTTACATCTATTTTTTGAATCTCTTTCACGAGGTCTTCTTTATCTTTTTCAGTAGCTATAAACGATTCTTTAAACAAAAAAGCATCAATGAAGCTCATTGCCCACTCTTCGGAAGGTCGTTGTGTGGGTATTTTTCGTATATTAGTAATTATTTTTCGTGTAGCATTATCTATTTCTGCTTGCGTAATGGTATTTTTCAATCCTTCTATAATAGAAAAGGCTTCTTTAAGGTCTTTTTTGATATTATCAGAAGTGATTTCTATTTCAATAAACTGTAATGCTTGCAAATACCAATATTTATGTATTGAAATATCCTTTTTAGCTGCTTTAAATCTATTTTTAAGTACTTCAAAAATAACTTTTTGAAAATAATCTTCCCTAACAGACCTCCAATTAGTTCCTTTATACATTTTTGGATAAAGTAACGCGAGCTTTTCCTTTCTATTTTTACCTTTTTGTATGGATAAATTTGCTTGATTAGTAAAACTAATTGTTGTTATTTCAGGGAAAATATAGTCATTGGTGTTAATAAGGGAAGTAAAACTCTCTTCTATTGCTTTTTTAGTCGCTTTTGTTTCTATATCACCAATTATAATAAGCGTGGCATTGCGTGGGAGATAATAATTTTGATAAAATTCTAATAGTTCTTTACGTGTAATTTCCTTTATTTGTTCTTTCGTCCCGATAGGAAGGCGTGTGAGTCGCTCATTATAGCCTAATTTGATAGGATTTAGGTCGCTGTGGGTAGTATAAGAGGCAATTTCTTCGGTAATAATCTTGCGTTCTTTTTCTATATCCTCTTCATTGATAGACATATGGGAGAGCCAATCGGCAAGGATATGAATAGTTTTGTTAATTTGCTCCTGAGAAACATTGGAGAGGCTCACGCTATACACAGTGCGGTCATCGGTAGTATAAGCGTTGAGAGTTTCGCCGTATTTTGCGCCCAAACTTTCCCAAAATTTCAGGGCGCTGTCGTTAGGATAATGCTTTGAACCTTTAAAAGCTAAATGCTCTATGAAATGTGCAACGCCTTCTTCCCCTTTATTTTCCAAAAAAGACCCTACATTAAGGCACAAACGTACCTCCACCCTACCCTTCGGTATATCATTAGGCATTATCACATAACTAAAACCATTATGAAGGACTTCTTTTGTAGTATTATCGGGTAATGCAATCGTTTTACCTTGTGAAAATATTTTTCCTATAAAGAAGAAAAATAAAATAGTATAATAAAAAATTTTTTTTCTCATAAAAATAAAAAATTGAGCAAAGATAATAAATCTTTATTAAAGATTTTAAAAACAAATAATAATTAATTTATACAAAGGAAAAATAAGTTATCTTTGCCCCAAAATATACACATATGAATATTTCTTTTAAACCGATGTCTCCGCAATGGATAGAATGCCCTCAGCTCTCTGAGTTTTCTATGGGTTGGCGTATGGGCGCTGGCGAAGAATACCGTTATCAATTCTGGGATTGGTACGAAAGCCTCACACCCGCACAACAACAAGAATACCAAACTCTCTTTCCGTATCCGCCTTTTTGGCATTACAACAATTGGGAAGTGAATAACAAAGAGATAGAGGGCAGAATTGCCGATGAAGAAGATTACTATTTTGAGGGAAAAGTAGCTTTCTGGCAGAAAGGTGGTGCACACAAATACTCCATAAATACTTTTGTCAATTCGCCCAAAAAGCTAAAATTTATTTTCTTTTGGAAGCCTAATGCCAACACGATAGATGAATCCTGTTTAGGGCAGTGGCAACCTTCACCCTTCAATATAGATGGTGATAAGTATTCGTGCGCCGAACAATATATGATGGCACAAAAAGCCTATTTGTTTGACGATGAAGAAATAGAAAAAGAAATAATGAATACCTCCGACCCTAAACTGATGAAAGCCTTAGGTAGGAAAGTACGCCATTTTGACCCCGAAGTGTGGGACAAAGCCAAATACAGCATCGTACTCAACGGGAATTACTACAAATTTGCTCAAAACAAAGAAATGAGAGATTTTTTGCTTTCCACAGGCGATAAAATATTGGTAGAAGCAAGTCCGCTGGATACTATTTGGGGCATAGGATTGGGTAAAGATAACGAAAAGGCACAAAACATAGCCTCTTGGCGTGGTAAAAACCTATTAGGATTTGCCTTAATGGAAGTAAGAGACGCCCTGAGAGCCGTGTATAAAAATGAATGTTTAATTAAATAACAACAGATATGAATACGACAGAAAAATACGCTGAAAAAATCCTAGAAGTGATGTTAAAAGAGATAGGATGTGGAACGGAAACTCCTTATCAGTATCGCTATCTTGTGGAAGGCTCTGCTAACTATATTTTAATTGAGCAAGATGAAGATGACGATGATACCATCCTTATTCATACTTCACTCAAAAAGTATAGTGTCCCTGAGGAAGTAGTAATCTCTAATTTCTCTACACTTTCTAAAAAAGAGAAGGAAGCTATAGCCCATACTTTGCAAGAGAAAATTACTAAGATGTTCTTTACAGAAGCTTTTTTTGGAAAGTTTCGGTATAAAACACTAGTAAATATTGAATTTCAAGATTACACACTACAATTCAAACTGGTACACGAAGCACGCAAAGCAGAGCTTAAGAAACGTTTTGACACTTTTATGGAAGAGGTAATCAACCTCCCCAGTAGAGAAATGGAGGACGGAGAGATAGTTAGCTTTTTAGATAAGTTATTTGATACAGAGCTCAATGGTTATACAGAGAGCCAAATCATTGCTATTGCTGAAAAAACACTCAAACTTTATGCTGGTAAAAAAGGTTGGCTAAAAGAAAATGCAAGATGTCTTACTTTTTCGGCTGAATACTGGACAAGTGAAGTTTTTTACCCATTGTATTATGATGAAAAAGGATCTCAATGGAATACTAAATATACGCTCAAAGAAGGTATCACCCCTGAAAAAATTGATACAGACAAACTAAATCTATATATACAACAAGCCCTTTGGCGTATCAAATACAAAGAATACAGCTGGGATGTAAAGACTGCTTGTGAGGATTTAGAGCGTGCTGCTAAGGAATTAGGTTCTGAGAAAGCGGCTATGTACCTCAAAAAAGGAACAGGCCTCCTACCCGATAACCTTATTCACTACAAAGATAATGAAGTGGAATGCGATGCCAACGATGTGTTTGCTGAAATAAGTATAAAAATCAAGCAAGAAACGGCTACGGCTTATGATAAAGCATTAGACTTTATCATTGCTCTGCTCAAAGCCGACTTCCCCACCAGCTACCAAATCAAATTCAGTAGCAAAGCACCAAAGCAGTTTTTGGATATCAAGGGTATCGCCAAGTCGCCTACCCATCGCTTTTTTGCACAAGCCTTACAATACAAGGAATTACTCCCTAAATTGGTGGCTTATGCCAAGGTAGCTATGAAAGAATTTGAGTGGTACAACGATGTAGAAGAAGGGGAAAAAAGCTGTATGCCTGGCAGTTATGCGGTATTTGGCTTAGGGCTAATAGGGGAGGAGTATTTCCCTTTGGTAAGTAAGTATTTTAGGCTGTTGGACGACGAGCACCAAATGATACATAAATACTTTGTCAGTGCTCTTATTGACCGTTATGGGGTGAATGAGAAATCATTACCACTTATCTGCCAAGGAATCACCTCGGCACAGTTCAGTATGGTATTCAAGAATTTAGCAAAGGAAATGGAGAAACCCGAAAACAGACAGCTTTTGGATAATTACCTCAAAGATAAAGATAAGTATCTCCAAGAAGATATTTATTATGCTATCTATGGGAAGAATTGGAAAAAAAATGTGAAAAAATAGTGTTTAGATGAAAAAAATCCTTATCCATATGCTCATTATAGCAAGTGCTGTCTATATTTCTTTTGTTTTTTATAAAACAATAGCTATTTATAGCCAAATAGATACTATGAAAAAGAAAACAGCTTTGGTAAGTACTCGGGGATACAGGGGATATGTAAAAAAGAATAGTTTAAGAGCAAGTTTCAGAACAATAGATGGTGTAAAACAAAATATAAATAAAAATATTCTTTTGTATAGAGCTACAGGATTGTTTTCTATCAGACAAGTTCCTCAAATAAAGGATAAGGAAGAAATTACTTATTATGAGATAGAAAAATGCTATTTTAGTAGAAATGTTACTTTGGGGTCTCCCCATATAGATATTACTTTGAGTACGACTAATATAGTAGGAATTTCCTCAGAAAAATACAAACGAAGTGATTTTCAATTGTTTCTGGATATTTTTAGTTATTATAAAAATGTATTGTTCTATGCCTTATTTTTTCTTAATTGCGCCTTTTATTGTTATGTAGATAGTAGTAATAAGAGTATAAAACTTTTCTGTATCATTTATACGATTATTTTCTTATTTGTTTAAAAGAAACTTTTTAGAACTAATTAAAAATTTATTTATCAATATTTTACAGAAAGAAATATTATCGTTAAAATATCAATGAAAAACAATATGTTCAGACTTTCATCGTCAATAAAAAAACGCCTTGTTCTGTTCCTCACCATAGTTTTCTGTCTGCCCACACTCTACGCCTTTTACAGCTCTTTTGCGGTTGTGAACAGCATAGATACTTTGGAGAAGAAAACCGCTTGGGTAAAGGGTTGCCACTATTCTGGAGGGAAAAGAAAATATCTAGGAAAAAGCAAACCAAAACGCTTAGAGATATACTTGGGAACAGAAGATGTAAAAAATATGAAAGAACAGGATAAAACAGGCGAGGCGGATATAAAGATAAGAAGAGGAAAGTTTCCCAGCCTCAGAGAACTCCCCAAAGTAAAGTTCCGAGACCAAATTTATTTCTATGTGCTAAACGATCCCTATCTGGACAAAACCTCCCTAAACAGCGAACCAAAAATCATAGGAGTAGGCACAGCGGAAAACCCCAGAAGCCAGTTTCAGCTCTTTTTGGATGTGTTGAACCATTATATGAACGCCCTGTATTACACAGGATTCTTCCTGCTCGTTGTGCTATGGCAGTTTTCAGAAAAAATATTTAAAACCGATGAAGAAACGGACAATGGCGGATGCCTGCTCGCCATCATAGTAGCTGTTCATTTCATACTGCTCGGCTTTATGATATAAATAGAAAATGTAAGTATCTTTATAGAAATAATACAAAACTACTTATTCCAAAATTTTGCCTAAATGAAAAAAATGCTGGTCTATCTCGTCGTCATTATTTCCTGTCTGCCCAATGTTTTTATTCTTTATAAAACCTTTGATGTGCTGAACAACCTTGACTCTATGCCCAAGAAAACTGGCTGGGTGAAAGGATACCATTACAGGGGAAGGGGAATAAAGAGAAATCTGGACATTTATTTGGCTTCGGAACAGGAAGTAAAACAAATGAAAGAACCCAGCAGGGAGGGCAATGCGGACATTTATCTCAGGGTAAAGAAGCGCTCCTTCATAAACCTGCCCAAAATAAAGTTCCGAGACAAAATCACCTATTACGAATTGGAAGATGATTTCGTCTATATGACAGACTTTCTCAGCAGACCGAAGCCCATAGGTGTCGCCCCAGAAGGACATTCCGTAAGTCGCTACCACCTCTTTGTGGAAATTATGGATTTTTACCAAACTTTGGCTTACTCTGCTGTGTTTGTGCTTAATGTACTTGCAATAAAGTATTATGAAAAATTTTTCAAGACAAAAAAAGGCTTACCGCTGATATTTATTCCTATTTTATTTTATATTATTATATTCATCATTACATAATTTTTTGTTTTTAAGATGAATATTTGATGTCTAACTTTTAAAATACTTTTGAAATGAAAAAACGATA
The DNA here is from genome assembly GCA_030530525.1 of Capnocytophaga sp. Lineage (GTDB taxonomy): Bacteria > Bacteroidota > Bacteroidia > Flavobacteriales > Flavobacteriaceae > Capnocytophaga. Next base: position 7,567 of record JAUMUT010000008.1, read on the forward strand.
CGAAAACATCCAAGAAATGAACGAAATCTTGGTAAAATTAGAAGGTATCCTTGCCAAAGCCGAAGAAGTTTTGGAAGAATGGAAAGCTATTCAACCAGACTATGACAGGCTCGTAGCCTACTATGACAGCGAAAAATGGCGTGAAGACTATTTTGACAGTAATGACGGTAAAATTCCTGACAATGTACCACAATGGGTTCTTACCCAAGATGCTATTTTTGATGCTATTGGCTATCAATTTAACCTTGCCCGTGAGTTCCAACCGCTTCTGAAAATCATCAAGGAAAAAGAATGGAAGCAATAGGATTTATCATAAAACAAAAAAATTAACATTAAAAACAAAAAATATTTTTAATGTTAATTTTTTTATATTTTTGCCACAGGCACTTCTCCTATTACAAAGGTGTGTTTCCCCTTGTCTGCTATCTTGGTGATAGTCTCTAAATATTGGAAAAACTTAATATTTTCGTCTCCTTTCATCAGTTCAGAGGCGTTTTTAAGGGCTCTGGCAGTAGCCACCGCTGTCCGTGCATTTTCAAGTTCAGAAGTAGCGCGTATTTTGCTCTCCAAAACACGTGCAAAAAGGTCTTGTACGCTTTTCGGAAAAGTGATGTCTATCAGCTGTGCTTTTATTATTTTGAGCCCTAAAGCAGCCACTTCGTTGCAAAATTCCTCTTCTCTGAAATCGGTGATGTCATTTCGACATTCGTTTAGTTTTTCGCTGTTGAAAGCCGAAATCTTTTGGCGTAGTAATACTTGTGCTATTGCCACAATTTGTTGTTCAGCTATGGCAAAATTATCTACCTCTACCCCAAAATTATCTGCAAATAGCTTGGCATTGTCTAATTTGTAAAGCAGGTAAAAAGAGAAGCGCAACGCGATATTATCAGCCGTCAGCACCTCCTGATTGGTTACTCTTATGTTTCTTAGCTTTTCTGATAGCGATACGATGTGCGTTTTCTCCCACATACTGAACTTATAGATGCCTGCGGGTAGTTCTTTTTGGAAAACATTCTTTTTAAACAGTAGCCCTACACAGTTAGGAGCTACTTCTAATTCTTTATAAAACATATAGATACAATTGATAATTTGCAAAATAAGAAAGAGAAGACCTCCAAAGAGCGGGAAAACCGATTAAGGCTTTCAAAGTGTGAAAGTCGGTATCCTCAGTTTTGCAAGCGCTTTTCAGAGTGAGCCGTTGCTCTGTCTTATCTTTCTTCCCAATAAAATGAATAAAATAGAGCCCTTCCCCTTTTCTTTTTTCCGCAATACCTTATTGTTAGGAGAGGGCAACGTATTCAATAAGTGGCGGTTTATTTTTCTAAATCTCTTCCCATAGGATAAAGAAGTTTCTGTACCTCTCTTTAGCAGAAAGATTAGGATACAAGTACCGTATGAGTGTTTTCGTAAGTTTCCCTTTGCTCATTCCTGCAAAAATAAGTTCTTCCCCCTTATATATAGTCAGTTGCTTAGTACTTGTTGAAAAATGCTGTGATATGTTCTTCTTCAGGAGCACCAGGCCACGAAGTTTCTTTCGTCCAGCCCGTACGATGTACAACTACAACACTGTCTATTTTCCCTTGGTAGAGCTTGCTAAAATCCATTGCCTTAGGGTATTGTGCGAATGTGAGACAAGGGAGGAGGAGTAAGAATAGACGAAACATAAGCTATAATTTATCTTTTGAGAGAAGTTTATTTTCTTCTCCATTTATTTAATTCTTCTTGGGTAAGGCGGTTTCTCAATTCAATATCTTGTTCCCAATTAGTTTTGTAATCGCAGTAGTTATAGCTATTTACAATAGATTTGCTATCTTTCAAGTCAAGTTCTATTTCTATATCATCTAAGAGCATATTAGCCTTTATTTTTGTTTTCAAGATAGTGCCATTATGCCGCCTTACAATGCGATGATAGGCTCTTCTGCCTATTCCATCATCTTTAATAATAGCTTTTTTACGACTGTGGGACATAGTTATTTTTGTTTAATAATGGAGCTAATCCTTTTACTCCAACTACAAAGATAATTTAAAAAAGTTGCTTTTTTTGGCGAGACATCAGCAAATTTACAATTACCAAAATATGTATTTTCTTCTAAACTATTACTTGGTCTTATAGGTAACCTATTATATAGCACTGTTATATTATGATAAAACACATATAAGTTATAACTTTTTTCATCCATTAAAAAACTATTATAAATAGGAGCAATAATGAATGCTTCTACATTTTTATATCCCTGATTTTTTGCTTCATTCATTCTATGATTACCATCAATTACAATAAGGGAATTAATCGGTATAAAGACTGAAACAATAATTGGTTCAAAATCATCTATAATCTTCCCCTTCAGATTATTTTTTTTGAATTTTTCAAGTTTAGAAGTATCTGAATATAAAAATGAAATAGGCAGAGAACAATTTTTGATGTTTTCTGATTTTATTATTTTGTTAGCTTTATCAATTGAGTAATATAAATCAAAATTATCTTGTTCGATATTGGTTTTAATATTAAAGTGAAAACCCTGAGAACCTTTATTATATTGGGTTTTAAGAATTTTGTTATACTGACTTTCTAAGTCATCTTCTAATCCTATAAATTTTGAGAAAAGTCCTCTCTCCCTAAAAGAATTAAAGTAGAATTCTTTTGTTTTTTCAATTTGAGCTATCATAGCTAACTACTTTTTTAGAAAATCATTAGTACTAATTACCGAAGCATAGAAATAACTTAAAGCTGAAAGAAATGAATTTTGAACCTCACTTGCTACTGTCTTTTTATTGTTATAAAAAGGTCTTTTATTATCAATATTCAATCCCTTTATTATCATATCTATAATTAAAATCAAGCACTAAATCTTCATTAATAGATTCAATCTCAAAATCAGAAAAATCTTCTTCCGATATAATTTCAGCAGTTGATATTATTGATGACTTAAATGTTCTTGCCACACTTATCTCTTTTGCATCAAAATAATGATACTCTTTATCATCACTATCATAGTACATTGTATCTTCATCATCTGTTAAAATATCAACAGACACAAAGACATCTGCGTAGACTTCTATTGTTACAATATCATCATTTATATCAATAATTTTATACTGCAAATCAGTAACGATTATTTCTTCTACGTCTATATTATAAATGTTTTTATAAAAAATAATAGTCCAATATAAGGATTCATCACATAGATTCTCTTTGAACCATTGTTTAAACTCGTTTATAAATTCATCTTTACTATCTTCAAACATTTCTTGAATAATAATTTCCTTCCTCTTTAATAATGATAGATTAATATTATTAATGTAATCTTCATAATCATCAGAAAATATTAATTTATTTTCATTACAATTCAAGAAATCTCTATCTGTTGAAAAAACTTTTATGAGAGTAGTTAATTGCTGCCCTTCAAAATATTTTTTGATTAACTCTATACTAAAAGCATCAGGAAATTCTGCTTTTTTACTCCCATTGCTAAAAGGAGGAACCATATTAAAATATTTCTTAAATACATCTCCAATATTTAAACTTGTGTATGGAATTTTCTTTATTATGTTTTCATTGATTAATCCATCTATTTCTTTTTTGAATGACTCAATAAGTTCATTTTTCTCAAATTTAGAAAAGAAGATATCAAAAGAATCATTATTTCTCAGAACTTTGTGCTCTTTTTCAAATTTTTTTTTTGCAGAGAGAGCTAAACCTATGTTTTTGGCAAAATTAGCTAATATTTCTTCATAAGTTATTTCAGTAATATATAGGTCAATCATCCCTTTTTTACTTAAGCTAATTAATCCTTTTATTTTATTCCCGTGAAGAAAGTTTTCTTTTATAAAAATAAAAGTTTTCTTTTATAAAAATACTTGTATCTAAAACAACTATATCTTTCATATCTGTCTATTTTTTCCGCAAATATACAACAAAAAACCAAAAGAGCAAGCCTCCAAGCCTGCCCTTTTATATTATTTTGAAAGATACATCTTCCTCCTTGTATAAATATCGTAGAAAGCATCGTCTTTGAGGCTGTCGATAAAGAGGATACTCTCACCGGTGGATTTCATTTCGGGGCCGAGCTTCTTATCTACATTGGGGAATTTGTTGAACGAGAATACGGGTTGCTTAATGGCAAAGCCTTCAAGGTGCGGAGCAAAGTGGAAATCGCTTAGTTTCTTCTCGCCCAACATTATCTTGGTCGCGTAATTCACATACGGTTCCTTATAGGCTTTGGAGATAAATGGTACTGTGCGGGAAGCACGCGGATTCGCCTCAATGATATACACCACGTCGTCCTTTACGGCAAACTGTACATTGATAAGCCCTACCGTGTGCAGTGCCAAGGCGATTTTCTCCGTATGGTCTTTAATCTGTTGGAGGACAAACTCACCCAAGTTAAACGGTGGCAAGGTAGCGTTACTATCGCCTGAGTGAATACCACAAGGCTCTATATGTTCCATAATACCAATGATATACACATTTTCTCCATCGCATATCGCATCGGCTTCTGCCTCTATGGCGCCGTCCAAATAGTGGTCGAGTAGGAGCTTGTTGTTAGGTATCTTGCGCAACAAATCCACTACGTGGGCTTCGAGTTCTTCCTTGTTGATGACTATCTTCATACCTTGTCCGCCCAATACATACGACGGACGCACCAAGAGCGGAAAGTCCAACTCATCGGCGAGCTTGAGGGCTTCGTCTGCCGATTCTGCCACTCCAAAGCGAGGGTAAGGGATGTTGTTTTCTTTCAACAGGGTTGAGAAACTACCTCTGTCTTCCGCCAAGTCAAGTGACTGAAAGCTGGTACCAATGATTTTGATGCCATATTTGTCCAACTTCTCGGCGAGCTTGAGTGCCGTTTGTCCGCCGAGCTGTACAATCACCCCTTCAGGCTTTTCGTGTTGGATAATATCGTAAATATACTCCCAGAACACGGGTTCAAAGTAGAGCTTATCGGCAGTATCAAAGTCGGTGGAGACGGTCTCAGGGTTACAGTTAATCATAATCGTTTCGTAACCACATTCTTTGGCTGCCAATACCCCGTGCACACAGCAGTAATCAAACTCAATGCCCTGCCCTATACGATTAGGTCCTGAGCCAAGCACCACCACCTTCTTGCGTGGGGTTACTACGCTGTCGTTGGCTACATACTCCTCTCCGTCAGCCTTGCGGATAGGCGCTTCAAAGGTGGAATAATAATAAGGTGTCTGCGCCTTGAACTCTGCCGCACAGGTATCGACCAACTTGAACACGCGGCGAATGTTCAGTTCCTCACGCTTCTTATGCACTTCGCTTTCCCAACAACCGAGCATATAGGCGATTTGTCGGTCGGCAAAACCTTTTTGCTTTGCTTCAAAGAGGAGTTCCTTGGGAAGTGTATCTATCTTATAGGTGGAGATTTCTTTTTCTAAGGCATACAGCTCCTCGTATTGCTTTAAGAACCACATATCTATCTTGGTAATCTCGTGGATACGGCTCAGCGGAATGCCCATTTGCACCGCATCGTAAAGGACAAACACCCTGTCCCAGCTGGGGTAGGTGAGCTTTTCTATAATTTGTTCGTAGTTTCTCTCCCCTTTACCGTCTGCTCCTAAGCCGTTGCGCTTGATTTCGAGCGATTGGGTTGCCTTCTGCAAGGCCTCTTGGAAAGAACGCCCGATGCCCATCACCTCCCCTACCGACTTCATTTGCAAGCCGATAGTACGGTCAGAACCTTCAAACTTGTCAAAGTTCCAGCGCGGAATCTTCACGATTACATAATCCAAAGTAGGCTCAAAGAAAGCCGAAGTGGATTTGGTAATTTGGTTCTGCAACTCGTCCAAATGGTAGCCGATAGCCAGCTTAGTGGCAATCTTGGCGATAGGATAGCCCGTAGCCTTGGACGCCAATGCGGACGAACGCGATACACGGGGGTTTATCTCTATGGCGATGATATCCTCTTTCTCGTCGGGCGATACGGCAAACTGTACGTTGCAACCGCCTGCAAAGTCGCCTATACTACGCATCATCTTGATAGCCATATCTCGCATACGCTGGAAGGTGCGGTCGGAAAGGGTCATCGCGGGAGCTACTGTGATAGAGTCGCCTGTGTGGATACCCATCGGATCCATATTCTCAATGGTGCAGATAATCGCCACATTGTCGTTCCTATCGCGCAGGAGTTCCAGCTCGTATTCTTTCCAACCCAACAGCGCCTTATCTATGAGCACCTCGTGAATGGGCGATGCCTCCAAACCGCGATTGAGGAGCGTATCAAAGTCTTCTTTCTTATAAACGATAGAAGCCCCCGTACCGCCCAAGGTGAAGGACGGACGAATCACGAGCGGAAAGCCAAAACGTTGTGCGATTTCCTTGCCTTTGAGGAAGGAGGTAGCCGTTTCGGACGGTGCCATCGGAATATCTATCTGGTCGAGGAGCACACGGAATTTCTCGCGGTCTTCGGTGATTTGTATCGCGTCAATATCTACCCCAATGATTTCTACATTAAAATCTTTCCAAATGCCCTTTTCGTGTGCCTCAATGCAGAGGTTTAGCGCCGTTTGCCCGCCCATAGTAGGGAGTACGGCATCTATTTCGGGGTGAGCTTTGAGGATTTCTATGAGCGACTTGGTAGTCAAGGGTTTTAGATAGACCGCATCAGCCATTGAGGGGTCGGTCATAATCGTAGCGGGGTTGGAGTTGATAAGGACGGTTTTGATACCGTCTTCGCGCAAAGAGCGCAAGGATTGTGAGCCTGAGTAGTCAAACTCGCAGGCTTGCCCGATGATAATAGGTCCTGAACCAATGAGCAGGACGCAGTGTAAATCGTTTCTTTTTGGCATTTTCGTTGAGATTTGCTGTATATTTTTATTGCTTTAATTCTTTTCTAAAAGGTAAATTAAATAGTCGTGAATAAGCCCTGTTAGCGGGGAAACTTGGGCTTCTAAGGTATGATGATAGGTGAAACCGCATTTCTCTACCACCTTTTTAGAGGGAGCATTGTTTGTATAAACGCCTGCCCATAACCGCTCTAATAACATCGTTTTAAAGGCGTAACTGATGAGCGTTTGCGTGGCTTCGGTGGCATATCCTTTGTTCCAAAAAGGTTCTCCTACCCAATACCCTATCTCGGCTTCATTATCGCCTATCGGAAAATTAGTATCTCCTTGGAAAAGCAATCCTATGCTTCCAATAAGTGTATTATCGCTTAGGCAGATAGCGAAAGAGTGAGGTTTACAAAGAATGTGCTCAATGATATATTGGCTTTCTTCCTCGCTCTGATGTGGGTTCCACCCTGTCATAAGTGCTACGTTAGGATTTTTGGCTAACTCATATAGGTCTTTACTATCGGAGAGTTGCCAAGGACGGAGCACCAAGCGCGATGATAATAATGTATTTTCCATTTCTTTTGAATGTTTTGCTGAGGGGAGTTGTATAGAACTTAATCCCAATAGAATTTCTGAATTACTTGTTGTTTCTTTCGGTCAATGGAAAGTTTTATTTCACTCTCCCCATCTTCTATATAATAATATCCGCAGACCTTCCCGATAAGCTCATCAGCTCTGGTAGTAACCCCCGATTTGCTCAGGCTAAGCGTAGGTTTATTTACTTCATCATTTTGCCCATAATAGCCATAATCGCGAATAAATTTACCTGTTTCTAAATACTTATCCCTTGTAATCCAATAGCTTAATAACATTTCAGCATACGAACCGAAATCGGCATTTGTAGCTTTCCATTCTTGTATTTGTTGGCGTAAATGGCTTTCTTTTGCTTGCTCATAAGTATAAGTAGACAAATACTCAGCTTGGTGAGTGAGGTAGTCTTTTTCTACGGAAGCGTACCAATCCAACAAAGGAGTGGTGGTAGTTGTATCAATTCGCGAATTATCAAATTGATAATGAGTGCCGTCCCAATCGAATTTGATAAAGTCAAACCCATACACCACCTCATTGGTTATCAGGTAATTATAGGGGTTCCCTAATACAGAAACAAAATGGACTTTACCTTTTTCTTTGTTCATATCTGTCCCTAAATCAATGGTCAATAAAGGAAAGAAAATGGTTTTATATACAGGAAGAGGGTTACGAAACACCTCTTCTATCGTTGGAAATAATTTCATTTGCGTATTATTTTTTTAGATTAAAAAGTTGATTATTAAAGAAAATAAAAGCCTCTTTCCTTCATCTTTATAACTCATTGATTACCAAACCTAACGAAAGGACACAAAAAACCTGCGCAGGTTTGGGGTAAAACCACACGTGATTTTGAGGAAAACCTGCGCAGGTTTCGAGGGAAAGCAGCGCAGGTTTTTGGTAAAAGGAAAGCAGGTTTCCAAAAAGATTATTTTTTCTTTTCAAAACCTGCTGCTTTCATTGCTTCAATAATACGGCTACCAGCGCGATAATTTACCGATACGGATTTGATTTTGCTTGCGGTAAATTCTTTTTCGGTTGCCGTACCTTCGCTACTAATGGCGGGGTAAAGAGTGCCGAGTTTTTCCAATCGTACGATTTTGCTCTCGGCAAGTGCCGTCTGAATTACGTTCTCCAAAGCGACAATCACTCCTTTGATATCCGCCTCGCTGAGCGAACTAAACTTCTCGATTTGCTTTGCCAAATCATCAACGGTTACCTCACCGTCATTTACAATATTGGCGTAGAATTTCTTAACGCCACCTCCGACAACGCCTGGTTGTCCCTTTGCTAATACTTTGTATTTTAGGCTCATAGTTAAAGTCTATTACGTTATTTACGGCACAAAGATAGGAATTATTTTTGAAATAACCGCTTAGTAGTATTCAATTTCTCGTTTTTCGATGATTTTTTTCTTCTTTTCTTTATTACCATTGTTATAGGTTTCTTCCCATTCTTTTGTTTTTAGAATTACATTTCCCTGCTTGTCAAGCGTGGTTTTGTAAGTTACTGAGTGAATAGGAGTTCCCTCGCTGTTATAGAAAGTTTCTTGCTCTTTTCCATTATCATAGGTAAAAATAGATTTCTCAAATAATTCATTTTGCTCATATCTCTGAGTTTCTACAAGGCGGTTTTCTTTGTAGATATCTATTTTATCAATATTACCTTGTCTGTCATATTCAGTATATTTTTTGAGATTTCCTGTCGTATCATACTCATATAATTCCATAAAAGATTGCTCTGACAGACCCATATCCGTTTCTTTTAACGCTTTCATATAATCAAAATCATACTTTTTAACTAATAATCTCCCTTGATTATCATACTCATATAAGTACTTGTAGTTTCCGCCTCCTTTGCTTTCTTCGGATAATAAGTTTCCTTTGTCATTGTAGATATAATAGAGCGTAGTATCCCCATAATCGCTTGTCCATTCCTGTTTTACTGTATTGTTAGGGAGGTAAGTGAAAATAATTTTATCCCTTTCGCTGTATATTTTAGTTAGTTTGCCCTGTCGATTATAGGATAGTTTCTGGTGCAGACCATTATCTATATGAGTGAGTAATCCTTGCGCGTTGAAGTGAAAAGTCTCACTCCAATCCCCATTATAGTAATAGAGTGTCTTTATTTTTCCTTTTAAATGATATTGGGATAGGTAGGGCTTAATATCGTGAGGATTGTCCTGTCCGTATACTTGACCTTGTGAAGAATTGGAGGAGCAACTGCAAAACAACAAGAAAATAACTATACTTTTAAGGAGTAAAACATAGTTATTAGGCAATATTATTGTATCTTTTAGAGTAGGGTTCATATAAAAATAAGTTGTATTAATGAAGCAAAGATAGGAATTATTTTTGAAATAACCGCTTAGTAGTATTCAACTTCTCGTTTTTCGATAGGTTTCCCAGTACTCCTCTTTGAACTCTTTGAGTGTTTTTACTTTTCCTTTGAGCTCGTACTGAGAGAGGGAGATTTTATAACCTTGTGAATTATCTTGTCCCCACATAGTCGTAAGATATAGAAAGATAAATAATGTAAGTGTTTGTCTCATAATTATTGAGGTTACATTCATCTTATCATTTTTTAATAACAATCTACTAATAACTGTCCGCTTGCTTTGTAATACGCTGATTTATACGAAGATAAAGTATCTAACCAAAGAGAAATATCATTATACATTGCCAAAGAACCACAAATCATTATTACTCCATCATTTTCCAAAGTTTCTTTTATAAAATGAGCTTGTTTTTGTACTAAATCCGTTACATATTCTTTACTTTCTTCTCTTGAAAAGGCAAATTGATATTCTTTTAGCTTATTTTTTTGCTTTTGTTGCTCAAAAATTGCTATATATTGATCTATAATCTCATTTTTACACCTAAAACCAGCATATAAATATATTTCAGAGGCTTTATTTTGCTCAATCATCCCCAAAAAAGGAGCTATTCCTGTTCCATTAGCTATTAAAATTACTCTTTTTGCTTTTTTAGGAAAATAAAAACTTTCATTTTTACGAATACTTGCCTTAAATTTTTCTCCTTCTTTAAGATTATACAAATATCCTGAACCTAAGCCATTTGGGTGCAATTTTATGGTAAGATGGATATTCCCACCTACCTTCCCGATAGAGTAAAGTCTTTCTTGTTTTCCATCTGGGAAAATAGCAAGCAAATCACCACAAGTAAATGATTTTGAAGACTTTATAAGCATTGTAAAAACATCGTTTTTGTCAGAAACTGCTGTTTTTTTCAGTACTTTAAAGGTATGCAATTTCGACTTTCCTAACTCGTAATAATTAGGCGTTTCCTCCAAAATAATTTGCGTTTTCTCATTCCATTGCTTTACCCAATTTGTAAATTCTACCAACGAAGCCTTATCTACCGTATGAAGAGGCAATAAAGGAGTCGCCCATTCTTTTTTAACTAATTCATTTTCAATATCTTTTGCAAATTTACAATAATCAGGATACAAAGAAGAACCAAAACCTACAATATTATATTTCACATTTTTTTGAGAATATTTTTCTAAAATAGAAAGAAATTTATCTGCATTATTTGGTGCATCACCTATTCCGTAAGTAGATGTAAATATCAGTAAATGAGTAGATTGCTGGAAAATATTGTAATTATTCAAATCTGTTAAAAAAGATTTTTTTCCTAAATGCAATAATTGTTTATGAACTTGCATTGCAAAATGCAAAGTAGAACTGCTTTCCGAACCAAAAAGAATAATAAATTCCGCTTCCGAAGGCTTATATTTATTGATAATTTTCGTAGATTTTCGCTTTAAAGTTATGGCAAAACCTGTGTAAATAAAAACTAAAATCCCGATGCAAGAAATCCCTAAAATAACAGCCCAAGCAATATTCGTTCTGCCTGTGTGTAAATTTAACCCAATGAAAGCCCAAACTTGTGTTGCAGGAATATTTTTTTCACTTAAAATATTTCCAGAGAATTGACTAATAATCAGTTCTTTATCTCTTGTTTTTACTAAAAAAGTATCTTCAATATCATCGGCAAAAGGAAATTCTATTTTACTAACATTTTTTAGTAAAGTATTATTAAAATAAGGTATTTCTTTTATGTTTTTTGGCGTTTCATAGTCTATTTCTGCATCAAAATCAGGATTATGAACAATTTTTTCGGCTTTTTCTTTCAAAATAAACCGATTTGTAACCAAATATGCCCCTGTTAAGCTCAAAACTACAATAGGAATAAGCAACCAACGCCCCAAAATAGTATGATAATACTTAGAAAAATCATCTTTTACTACTTTTTTAAAGAAATTTTTGCCTCCACTTTGCTTTTGTACTATTAAAATAATCCCTGAAATGGAAATTAGAAATAATAAAAAAGAAACTACTCCCATTATTATTCGCCCTGTGGAATGCAAAAATAACGACCTATGAAGAGTTACCGTCCATTTTATAAATGCGTTACTTTTCCTGATTTCTCCTAAAATTTCTCCTGTAATTGGGTGAATATAGCCTTCCACTTTTTCGCCATTTTGGTCTTCTGCCTCCACGTTTACAAAACCACGATAATCCACATTTATAACCGAAATTTCGCTATACGCATTTTTTAGACCATCAATAGTTTGCGCTAAGGTAATCTCTTCAAAATCAGATACTTTAAACGGATATGTTTGTTTATTAACAGAATGATAAGAAAGTATAATTCCTGTTAAAGAAGCAATTAATATAAAAATAGAAGCCACTATTGCGAAAGCTAAATGAGCATATCGCCAAACGGATAAAATCATAAATTTTCAAAATAAAATTGGGCAAAGTTACTAATTTTCAAACAAATAAATAAATTTATAGAAATATTTAACTTTATTATTTAGAAATACTCCAAATATAATTTATATCTTTGCACCGTAAATTTAAAAAAATTATTAATGAGAAAAATCATTATAGCTTCCAGTATTTTATTTTCTACCATCGGTGTTGCCCAAAACACTTTGTTAGATTTGGATTTTTATAACGAAAAAACAACCATTGCCCAAATACAAAATGAAGTAGCCAAAGGCAATAGCATTTCGGAAATGGATAAGCGTGCTTTTGACCCAGCTACTTTCGCTATTTTACAAAATTCTCCCGTAGAAACTATTATCTATATCATTGAAAGTGAGGGAAATGGAGTGCATAAAGTAACTCACGATAAACGAGATTATTTACACTGGGCTTCTTTTATGGGAAATGTTCCGTTGGTAAAATATCTTATTGATAATGGGGCAAATATATACTCCAAAGACTCGCGTGGTGCTACGCCTTTCGTTTTTGCAGCAAGTAATGGACAAACTAATAAAGAATTATACGAAACATTCTTCAAGGCTGGTGTAAATCCGAAATATCGCCACGATAATGGAGAAACTTTACTTCTGTTGGCTATCCCTTTTGATGATGAAAATTTAACTCTTACTAACTACTTCATTTCCAAAGGAATGAAGCTAAAAGATAAGGATAAAATTGGTAATACAGCTTTTGACTATGCAAGTAAAAAAGGAAATTTACCTTTAATGAAAAACGTCCGAAAAAAGATAAAACCAACCGGAACCGCATTGCCTATGGCAGCCAAAGGCTTACGAAGACAGCCCAATACAAAAATAGGAGTTTATCATTATCTTATTGAAAATGAGAAAATTAACCCCAACTCAAAAGACGAAACAGGAGCAAATGCTCTAAATTATTTGGCAGCAAAGCAAGATTTAGAAGCTATCCAATTTTTACTTTCCAAAGGAAGCAAAGCCGATAATGTGGATAACGAAGGAAATACGCCACTGATGAACGCTTGTTCTGGTAAAAATTTGGAAATCGTAAAATTACTCAACGTTCAGAATATCAATGCAATAAACAAAAAAGGAGAATCGGCATTGCTAATAGCAGTTAAAAAAAGCTCTCCTGAAATTGTAAAATATCTTATAGATAATGGGGCAAATACTAAAATTATTGACAAAAACGGAGATGACGTAATAAGCTCACTTATAGAATCTTATAAGTTAGTAAAACCAAATGAAAAATCTGGTTTTGATGAAAAAGTGCTTATTCTTGACAAATACAATATTTCCCTAAAATCCGTAGATAATAACGGAAATACAGCGTTGCACAAAGCAGTTGCTACCCAAAATCTGGATTTGGTGAAAAAAGTTCTCCAATGGGGAATTGATATTAATCAATTAAACAAAAACAAAGAAACAGCACTCATAAAAGCGGCTATGTCTGCAACAAATACAGATATTTTAGAGTTTCTCGTAGCCAAAGGAGCTAATAAAAATAGTACAACAGAATTTGGCGAAACTGCATACGATTTGGCAAGTGAAAACGAAGCTCTAAAACAAAAAGGATTTTCTTTAGAATTTTTAAAATAGAAACATATGAAGGTAAAACAATTTTTTATAGGAATAGCAATTTTATTTTCTTCACCAATATTTGCTCAAAATCAGTACAAATGTTTAGTACAAACCATTAATTACTCAGGAGAAGCGGCTTATATGGCTGTTTCTTTAATCTCTCCAAAAGGAGAATACGAAAAAACGCTTTATGTTTTTGGAGATGACGGACAATGGTATGATTCGCTAAAAAAATGGTTTGGTTTTTACGAGAAAAAAAATGAAAAAATAGATGCCATCACAGGAGCATCTATCTTAGGAGGAGAACGAAAAACTATTATGTTAGATCTTGATAATGAGAAACTTAACAAAGGGTATTCTATCCGTTTTGAGTCTGCCGTAGAAGACCAATATTATTATAATTTGGATGCCGAAATTCCATTTTCAGAAGAAGGCTTAAAAGGAAAAGCCGAAGGAAAAGGCTACATTCGTTACGTTCGGATAGTTCCTTCCAAGTAAAAAATATTTTCAAAATAATAAAGCAAAGGCAAAATTTGTCTTTGCTTTTTTTATGAAAAGTTTGTACATTTGCCTTTTTATTCATAAATATGAAAAGAGCCATTTTTCCAGGTTCATTTGACCCTATTACACTCGGTCATTTTGATATTATCACGCGTGCCACGCATCTTTTTGATGAAATTATTGTGGCTGTTGGGCATAATTCTGACAAAAAATATATGTTTTCTGAGCAAGAAAGAAAACAATTTATAGAAAAAGCATTTGAAAACGAACCAAAAGTAAAAGTTGTTGTTTATCAAGGACTTACAGTAGATTTCTGTAAAAAAATGAATTGTGAATTTATCCTTCGTGGATTACGAAATCCTGCCGATTTTGAATTTGAAAAAGCAATTGCTCACACCAATAGAGACCTTAGTGGCGTGGAAACTATTTTCTTACTAACCGCCGTAAATACTTCTCATATTTCCTCTTCCATCGTTCGTGATGTTATCCGAAATCGTGGTAATTATTCTATCTTAGTGCCTGAAAGCGTGCAAATTACAGATATTGAAAAATATTATATTAACTAAAAATGAACTATAAACAAACTATTGATTGGCTTTTTTCTCATTTGCCAATGTTTCAAAATAATGGTAAAAAAGCGTTAAAAAACAAATTAGATAATATCCTTTTTTTTACAAAATATTTAGGATTTCCTCATAAAAATTTTCCAACTATACATATTGCTGGCACCAACGGAAAAGGCTCTTCAAGCCACGCAATAGCTTCCGTTTTGCAAGAGGCAGGCTATAAAGTAGGGCTATACACTTCGCCACATTTGCGTGATTTTCGCGAACGAATAAAAATTAATGGGCAAGAAATACCCGAACAAAATGTTATCGATTTTATAAAAAAACATAAATCTTTTATAGAAGAAAATGATTTTTCGTTTTTTGAACTCACTGTCGCTATGGCATTTGATTATTTTTCTACCGAAAAAGTAGATATTGCAGTTATTGAAGTTGGTTTGGGTGGCTTGTTAGATTCTACCAATATCATTTTGCCTGAGGTTTCTCTCATTACCAACATTGGGAAAGACCATACGGATATTTTAGGAAATACACTTGCCGAAATAGCATTGCAAAAAGCAGGAATTATTAAGGAGAATACGCCTGTGGTTATCAGCGAGTTTCACCCAGAAACTGCTCCTGTTTTCACAAAAATAGCAAAAGAAAAAAATGCAGAAATTTATTTCGCTTATCAGAAAAATATTCCGTATCAAACCGATTTAAAAGGTATTTATCAGGAAAAAAATCTAAAAGGCATTGTACAAACATTAGAAGTTTTACAACAAAAAGGTTGGAATATTTCTTCTAAAAATATAGAAAACGGATTGTTAAATATTGTAAAAAACACAGGATTAAAAGGTCGTTGGCAAACCCTCTCGGAGCAACCTAAAATAATATGCGATACGGGGCATAACCATCACGGAATCAGCCAAGTAGTTTTACAAATATCTCAACAAGAATACAAAAATCTACACATTGTATTAGGTTTTGTAAAAGAAAAAGATATTGACACGATACTACCTTTATTCCCTAAAAACGCTGTTTATTATTTCTGTTCGCCAAATATTCCTCGCGGCTTAGATGCTTCTATTTTAAAAGAAAAAGCGAGTACTTTTGGACTTTTAGGAAATATTTATCCTTCTGTAAATGAAGCACTTAACGATGCTAAAAGAAAAGCATCTTTGGAAGATATGATTTTTGTAGGAGGAAGTACTTTTGTAGTTGCCGAAGTGGTTTAATTATAGTTTTTTGGTAGTAATAATTTTCACAGGGCAAGCCTTTTGTGCATTTTCACAAGCCTCAAAAATACTATCATCGTGTGATTTTATCGTAAAAAATCCTTTTTTTTCCGTAGAACGAAGTAATACGCTTTTCCCGTCTTTTTTAGACATCTGGAACTGCTCTGGCGCCATTTCTACGCAATAATTACACCCGATACATTTATCTCGTTGCAAAGTAACTATAACCATTTTGAATAATTAGTTTTAATTTTTTGGCAAAACTACGAAAATATTTTTGATTTTTTCATTCTATGTAAAAAGATTATAAATTGTTAAAAAATTATATATACAAAATATAATAACACTCTACATATAAAACACTGATTTTTAGATAAATAAAATACTTTTTTATATATTTTTTTGTAAAAAAGAAAAAATATTTCATTTTTATTTTGTAGGAAGTATTTTTTTAATTACTTTTGAGGACTTTTTTAAGAAAACAAATTTCGTATGAGTACAAACGCATCTTTTTTAGAAAATATGCCTTTTGAAGATTTTAAAAAGCAAGCATTAGAAGATTATAAAATAGCTGTTATTAGCCGTGAATGTAGCCTTTTAGGGCGCAGAGAAGTGCTAACAGGGAAGGCTAAATTTGGTATTTTTGGCGATGGAAAAGAATTGCCACAGGTAGCTATGGCACACGCTTTCCGAAATGGTGATTTCCGAAGCGGTTATTACAGAGACCAAACTTTTATGATGGCAATAGGCGAATTTACGCCCCAGCAATTTTTTGCAGGCATTTATGCACACAACGATATAAAAGCAGAGCCTACCAGTGGTGGAAGACAAATGGGAGGGCATTTTGCTACCCATAGCTTAGATGAAAACGGAAACTGGAAAAACCTTGTTAATCAGAAAAATAGCAGTAGTGATATTTCTCCAACCGCAGGGCAAATGCCACGATTGGTAGGGCTTGCTCAGGCTTCAAAAATTTATCGAAATTTATCTATAAAAGGAAGTGAAAAATTTTCCAATAATGGAAATGAAATAGCTTGGGGAACTATCGGGAATGCAAGTACCAGCGAAGGACACTTCTTTGAGGCTATTAATGCAATGGGAGTTTTACAAGTACCTGTGGTAATGTGCGTTTGGGACGATGGTTACGGAATTTCTGTTCCTGCCAAGTACCAAACTACTAAGGAAAATATTTCTGAAATTCTTAAAGGCTTTCAAAGAGATAGCAACGGACAAGGTTATGAGATTCTTAAAGCCAAAGGATGGGACTATACCGCCCTTTTAGAAACATTTGCAAAAGCGGAAAGCCTTGCACGTGAGCAACATATCCCTGTTTTAGTACATATTACCGAATTGACACAACCTCAAGGACACTCTACTTCTGGCTCTCACGAACGATATAAATCGCCTGAACGTTTGGCTTGGGAAAAAGAATACGATTGTAACGAACAAATGCGCCGTTGGCTTTTAGATGCTAATATTGCAACCGAAGAAGAAGTAGCTATATTAGAACAAGAAGCTAAAAAATTTGTTAAAGATAGTAAAGAAAAAGCTTGGAACGAATACCAAAGCCCTATAAAATCTGCTAAACGCGAACTTATCAATCTTCTTTACGAAATAGAAAAAATTAGTTTCAATAGCTTAGATATTTCTCGTTTGAAAGATTCTTTGGCTGAAATTGATAATCCATATTATAAAGATATTATCAGTGTTGCACGCAAGGCATTGCGCTATATTGTTACAGATGAAGCGCCTGCGGTAGATAATTTTAAAAATTGGTTGGCAAAGCAACAAGATATTCTACAAGACAAATACGGCTCACACCTGTACAGCCAAAGCGAACAAAATCCTATTTACTTGGAAGAAATTCCTCCTGTTTATGAAGGAGAGCAGATGGTTGATGGACGAATTATTATCCGTGATAATTTTGACAAAATTTTTGAAAACAATCCTGCGGTAATTACTTTCGGGGAAGATACAGGAAATATTGGCGATGTCAATCAAGGATTGGAAGGCTTACAAGAAAAGTATGGAGATATTCGTATCAGCGATGTAGGAATACGCGAAGCTACCATTATAGGACAAGGTATAGGCTTGGCTATGAGAGGATTACGCCCTATTGCTGAAATTCAATACTTGGATTATATTCTTTATGGATTGCAAACAATGAGCGATGATTTGGCTACACTTACTTATCGTACTTGTGGCTACCAAAAAGCTCCTTTGATTGTTCGTACTCGTGGGCATCGTTTGGAAGGAATATGGCACGCAGGCTCACCTATGGGGGCTCTTCTGCACTTGTTAAGAGGTATGTACATCTTAGTACCAAGGAATATGACCAAAGCCGCAGGCTTCTACAATACTTTATTGAAAGGCGACCAAGCTGCATTAGTAATTGAATGCCTTAACGGATATCGCCTAAAAGAAAGAAAACCAAGTAATTTGGGCGAATTTACCACTCCTATCGGGGTTGTAGAAGTAATCCGTGAAGGGCGAGATATTACCGTACTTTCTTATGGTTCTACTCTCCGAATTGTGGAACAGGTTGCCACAGAACTTGAAAAAGTAGATATTAGCATAGAAATTATTGATGCACAATCTTTATTACCTTTTGATATTCATCACGATGTATTAAAAAGTATTAAAAAAACCAATAATCTGTTAATTATTGATGAAGATGTTTCAGGTGGAGCGTCTGCATATTTGCTTCAAGAAATTTTAGAAAAACAAGATGCTTATAAATATTTGGACGGAAAACCTCAAACTTTAACCGCACAGCCTCATCGCCCTGCTTTTGCTACAGACGGAGATTATTTCTCTAAGCCAAATGCCGAAGATATTTTTGAAAAAATTTATTCTATAATGAATGAGGCAAATCCTATTAAATATCCTAAATTATTTTAAAAATAATCATTAAAAAGAAAGCCTTTACGTAAGTTTAGGCTTTTTTTATACTAAAAAAATGAAAAAATTACGCTTTTTATTATTCCCTTTCGCTATTTTATACGGAATAATCTTAAAAATACGACATTTTTTATATGATAATAACATAAAAAAATCTAAAAAATATGATTTACCTATCCTTTGTGTAGGAAATGTAAGCGTTGGTGGCACAGGAAAAACCCCAATGATTGAATATCTTATTCGTTTATTATACAAAAAGAAAAAAATAGCAGTACTAAGTAGAGGTTATAAACGGAAAACCAAAGGTTTTGTTTTAGCAGATGAAAATTCTTCAGCTATTTCTCTTGGCGATGAGCCCTTTCAATATTATCAAAAATTTGAAAATATACAAGTTGCCGTATGCGAACAACGAGCTATCGGGATAGAAAATTTACTGCTACAAACCAATGCCCCAGAGGTAATATTACTTGATGATGCCTTCCAGCACCGAAAAGTTCAAGCAAGTGCAAACATCTTACTTACAGTATATTACAATTTATTTATAGATGATTTTTTATTACCCGTTGGGCTACTTCGGGATTTGAAAGAGCGTGCTTATAAGGCTTCATATATTGTAGTTACCAAATGTCCCACAAATATTTCAGAAAATGACAAACAAAAAATTATAAAAAAATTACGCCCTAATAAAGAGCAAAAAATTGCCTTTGCGAGTATTCAATATTCTGAAAAAGTTGTTTCTCTACAAAATGAAATTCTCTTACACGATTGGATTAATGAACCTTTTACATTAGTTACAGGAATTGCAAATCCGCAACCAATGATAGATTATTTAAAAGAACAAAAAGCTATTTTTGAAGTTCTTAAATATCCTGATCATCATCATTTTTCAGAGAGTGAAATAAAAAATCTTCTATCTAAAAAAAGAATATTAACTACCGAAAAAGATTTTGTACGTTTATCTTCTTCTATTAAAGATTTATTTTACTTACCCATAGAAATGTATTTCCCTGATAATACAGAAAAAATAGAATTTGAAAATTGGATTAGCAACCAAGTGAAATAAAAAAGTGAGGCGAAAACCTCACTTTTATATTTTTATTTTTTATTGTCCTGCTTGCTGTTTTGCCGCTTCTTTCATCTTCTCATTAGGAACGATAGCAATATTCACACGACGGTTTTTTGCTCTTCCCTCTGGGGTAGAATTATCATAAGCAGGTTGCGTTTCGCCATACCATTTTGTAGTAAAACGAGAACTTGCAAGTCCTGCATTTTCAAAATATGACGTTACGGCTTTTGCACGTTTTTCAGAAAGTGCCATATTTAGAGCATCACTTCCTGAGCTGTCTGTATGCCCTGCGATAAGGACGTTAGTATCAGGATATTCTCTTAAAATATTTACCAATTTATTAAGAAGAGTTTTAGCCTCATCTGTAAGAGTAGCTTTATTTACGGCAAATGTAACACCGCTATTTTCATCAAAAGTAACAACGATACCATCATCAACACGTTTTACTTCTGCTCCTGGTATTTCTTCTTCTATTTGTTTAGCTTGTTTATCCATTTGGTTCCCGATGATAGCCCCAGCAGCACCACCAACTACAGTACCCAACACGGCTCCAAGTTCGCTGTTTTCTCCGCTACCCACATTGTTTCCTAAGATAGCTCCTAAAATACCTCCTGCAACACCGCCTATTACGGCTGCACGTTGGGTTTTATTAGAATTATTATACGCTTCACAGCTTACGAATAAAAAAGATGCTGCGATAAAAAAGATACTAAATTTTTTAACTAAATTCATTCTATTATAATTATTTTGTAAAATTCATAGTAAGTACGAAAGGTTTTCCATCTACTCGTACGGTTTGTTCCCAACGCATTTCATTTTCAGAGAGATACGCCAAATGTAAGCGAATACCTGCATTTGTTTCTGATTGGTATTTGTCATTTGTTGGTTTTAACAAGAAATCAAAATACCCAGTAGCTTTATCCACTTCTTGAGTCATAAAGATAAAGTAACGATCGCCAGTAGCGCAGTTAGTATTGGTTATATTGTAGTGCCCACGATAATTATTAGGTACAAATTTCCAACGGCTACCTTCAAAACATTCCTTAGAAGTGTCATTAAGCAAAGTAATATCATACTTTCCTTTTTCGTTGTAAGTAATGGAGTTTAGCGTCCATTCTCCTTTAATTACTTTATTTGCTTTGCGTGTTCCTTTGGTAGTTTCCGCAACAGTGCCTGTGGTTTTACAACCTACGACAAAAATACTAGCTAATAGTAGAAACAAAATTTTTTTCATAAGATGATTAAATTTTCAATTTTGGGGCTAAATTAGATTTTTTTTTTATAACTGCCAATTTATTTATAGATATTTAACTTTTAAACTATTTTTTTTGAATAAAATTATTTTAAAATATTACTATTATACTATATTTTTTAGAATTTTTTTTAATATTTATTATCTTATTGAACATTTTACTTTAAGTGATTTTTTTACATTTTTTATTGTATATTTCATTTTTTTGTAATAACTTTGTGCAAATTTCATACAATATATTTTATTTATTCATCAACTTAATTTTATTTTTATGAAAAAAACAATCTCTACCATTGCTTTTACATTATTTGCATACTTGGGGTATAGCCAAGATATGATTTCTTTAAAGAACGGAGAAACTATTAAAGCCAATGTTAAGGAAGTTAGCGACAGTGAAGTAGTTTTTAGTTACGATAAAGAAACAGTAATTAATAAACTTCCTACGCACCAAATTTCTCAAATCAAATTCAAATCAGGGCGAGTACAAAAATTTAATATTTCTGCGCCTGTTACCTCCTCTAATACTTCCACAGGAAATCCGTTTGCAGATGCTTATATGGCTCAACAACAAGCATTTGGCGGAGGGCATCAGTTAGGAACTTTGGAGCAAAATATTCCTTATAATATAGATATTCCAGAGCCAGGTTATGTAGGAACTATTGTTTTAGTAGATGAAAATGGGAACGTGCTTAACACCTTAGAGGTCGGAAAAGCTGCTATGCGAAGCAATGCCAATGCAGGAATGTTCATAGCAGGAATAGGTAATGTAAAAACCAGAAATTATGTAAAGGGAAAATCCTCTCCCGTACGCGTAAATAAAGGAAAAATATTATTAGTGGCACGAGTGATGAGTTCTCAAATAAATCCTAATGAAATTTTTGATGTCTTCAAACTAAACCAAGGAAGAAAAGACCGCTCAGTGATTGTGGCGGAATCTCATACTTTTGCAGGTACTAAAAATTCGGATATTGATTTTATCCCATTTAAAGCATATCCGTACAAAAACAATTCTTTCCTTTTAGAGCTAAACATCAATGAACCAGGAGAATACGCCATAACTTTAGATTCTTCAAGAATGATGTTTAATCTTTTTGGTGTAGATTAATTCTCAAAATATTAGCATAAATTACAAAACATTATTATTTAGTCTTTATTACTAAATAATAATGTTTTTTTATACATTTTTATGAAATACTTTAAAAATATGCTTTTCTTCTTCAAAAAAATATTGAATTTCTAAATTTTTATATAAATCTACGATTGATTTTACAATAGCCAAGCCCAATCCTGTGGAAGAACTATCTTGCTCGCCCTTATGGAAACGTTTAAATATCATTTTTTTATCCAAAGAAATACTTTTTCCTGTATTTTTTATCAAAAAACAATGATTTTCTACTATTATTTCTATATTTCCACCTTTTAAATTATGTTTTATAGCATTTCTTAGCAAATTTGACACCAAAATAACAGATAAATCTTTATTCATTTGGAAATAAAAATCTTTTTCTCCTAAAAAACGTAAAGAAATCTCTTTGAAATGAATTAAATCTTTAAATTCTTCTAATAAATTTTCTATTATTTCTTTAAAATTGATATTTTCTGTTTGTTTATATTGTCCGTTTTCAATACGAGAGAGCATTAAAAGAGATTTGTTAAGATTTACCATTCGGCTCAAAGCGGTTTTAGTTTGAGCAAGTTGTATAAGTTGCGTTTCGGTAAGAGATTCATCTTCCAAAATAAGCTCTAACTTATTGATTGTGATAGCCAAAGGAGTTTGCAATTCGTGCGAAGCATTTTCTATAAATATTTTTTGTTCTTCAAAAATAGCTTCATTTCGTTGCCACATTTGTTGTATATTTTGGTTCAATTCTGTAAATTCTATAACATTGGTTTTTATGGGTTGTAATTGTTCTTTATTGCCTATTCGATAATTATCTATATTATTGATAATCAACCTAAAAGGCTTCCATATTTTATGAATAAGCCATATGTTAATAGCGTACATTGTTATTACCAAAACGACATAAAGCACCATTAAAGCAATTGCTAAATTTAACAACAAATCATCTTCTTCAATGGTAGAAGTACGAATTTCTAATATATAAGGTGTGCCATTTTCTGCATAAAAGCCTGTTTTTAGTACTCTATAAGGTTCTTCTTCGTCATCATAAGGCATATAAAAAAACTCATTGGATAATTCATTTTTATGAGAAATTTTGTTTTTTGTAGGATAAATACGAAATCCTTCTACTCCAAATTCATTGATATTCAGTAAATTATCATTTTTAGAAATTTGTAAGAGAATTTCATTTTTTCGGTCTTTTAGCCCGTCATCTACATTATCATATACTTCTTCTAAAATATACGCATAGAAAACTAACGCCCAAATAGCCATAATAAGCAAAAAGGCGATAGTTAAGTATCTTAATGTATAATTTTTTAGTGAAATTTTCATATTTTTAGTAAAATTTACCAGCTTCCTCCTGCTCCGCCTCCACCAGAACGACCACCGCCGAAACTTCCTCCGCCTCCGCCACCAAAACCGCCTCTACCTCCTCCACCAGAAGAACGTTGTTTTTTAGGAATTATATACGTTCCTAAAGATTTTTTGTGAGAGCAATAAGAACATTCTTCCAAGCGTTCGCCTCGCCCAGTAGAAGAATAAGTAGGACGTGTAATGGTATGTTCGTATATTTCACAAGTTTTGAAACCGCAACTTGGACAGAGAAAATATGAGTTTTTTAAATTCCAGCCTTTGGTTACAATTTGTTCTGTAAGTTTATTTTTCCAAATTTCATATTTTCGGCTTCGGATTTTTTCTTCACATAATTGTCCGTTATTCAAGTACTTAGACAATTCTTCTTTACTAAAATTTTCTCTATTTATCCGTTCCCAATTTCCTGAATCATCAGGTGGAGCAAAGCGGGTTTTATCTTGGTGCAATCTCCATTTAATTGCTATTAAAACAACATATGCCAACGGAACGAAAAGCATAGGTAAAGCTGTCATTTTGAAGAACTTATCTAAGGCTTCAGATTTATTTTTTTCATCTTTATAAGACCGAGCTACTGCCGATTTGCTCGCCATATATTTTAGTCCAAGAAGAAATATCGCAATAAATATTATTAAATACGGAATATTTTTTCTATGCGTTGCCCATTCTATAATTCCAGCCAAAACAGGAGTAAAAAAGAATAAGAAAAAAAGAACCATAAAAAGAAAAACACAGCCTTTTCCTACAGATTCACTCACTTCCATAGGTTCGTTATTGCTTCCTTTACATTTTTTTTCGGCTACATTTATCCAATACCAAAAACCTATAAATAAGACAATAGCAATGAATGAAAAAATAAAGTCATTATTTTTTAAGGAAAAAAATGGACGGCTATTAGGAAGAAGATTTTCCATTTCTGCCTTTGCATCCTCAGAAGTTGCTATTTTTTCAATCACTTTGGAGACTTCTAACAAGCCTTTCCCGTATTCTTCTCTTTTAAAATAAGGTACTAAATACTCCTCTCCTATTTCTTTTAAACTTGCATCGGTAAAGATAATTTCCGTTCTTTGTCCCGAAATAAATCGCCATTGGTGTGCATCAATAGCCACAAACAAAAGCAATCCGTTGTTCAAGTCTTTTTTTCCTATCTGCCAATGATTAAACAAATCATAAGCAAACTGAAAATCATCTCGCCCTTCATAATCTTGAACAATTACAATAGCATATTCCATTTTGGTAAGGGCTTCTATTTGTATAGAAATATCGTTAAGCATCTGAATATCAGAAGTATTCAAAACTCCTGCCATATCAGTTACAAAATAATCTTGCCCATAGGTTTTCGGGTTAGTAACCTCATAAATAGAAGATATCACTCCTTGTGATGCGTTACTCCCTTCGGCAATAGCAGGCTCGGTTGAGGACAAAACAGAATCTTTTTCTTGTGAAAATACTGAAATAACTTCAAAATCCAAGGAATCTAATTTTTGCCCAAAAACATTAGAAATTAAAGCAAAAAATAGAATAAAAAATATTTTCTTATACATCAAAATCTTATTTTTAAGAGATGACAAAAATACTAATTTTTTACTTATATTTTATAGATCATACAAAAAATCCTTTTATTTTGGAAAAACTCCATTATATATAAAAATATTTAATAGAATTTGTTGATTATTAAAAAAATAATAGTATCTTTGCGCCCATATTTAAACAATAGGGTCGAGTACCCACAAAAATCTTAATTATGCCAGTAAAAATTAGATTACAAAGACACGGAAAAAAAGGAAAACCTTTTTATTGGGTAGTAGCGGCAGACGCTCGTGCACCTCGTGATGGTAAATTTCTTGAAAAAATAGGAACTTACAATCCTGTTTCTAACCCAGCTCAAATAGAGCTTAACGTAGATTTGGCTGTAAAATGGTTACACAACGGAGCGCAACCAACAGAAACAGCTCGCAGAATCTTATCTTACAAAGGGGTTCTTTTAAAATATCACTTACAAGGTGGTGTAAAAAAAGGTGCTCTTACACAAGAACAAGCAGATGCAAAATTCAATGCGTGGGTAGCTGAAAAAGAACAAAAAATTAATGCTAAAAAAGAAAATTTAGCAAAAGGCAAAGCCTCTGCAAAAGAAGAAACTCTAAAAGCAGAACACGCTTACAATGAAAAACGCAAAGCAGATGCCGCAGCTAAATTAGCACAAGCAGAAGCACCAACACAAGAAAGTAACGAAGAAACAGAAGCATAATTTATGAGAAAAGACGATTGCTTCTTTGTAGGAACAATTATCTCAAAATTTAGCTTTAAGGGCGATGTTTTAGTCAAATTAGACTCTGACGACCCCGAAATGTATGAAGAATTGGAATCAGTTTTTGTCGAACTTGGTAAAAACTTGGTTCCTTTTTTTATTGAGAGATGTTCTTTGCACAAATCCGAATTGCTCCGTATAAAATTTGAAGAAGTAGATACAGAAGCCGATGCCGAAGCTCTTTTGAAACATAACCTTTATTTGCCTTTGGATTTTTTGCCAAAACTTTCAGGAAATAAATTTTATTTTCACGAAATAATAGGCTTTAACGTTGAAGATGTGCATTACGGCTTTGTTGGCACTATCACAGGAGTGAATGATAATACACATCAGCCCCTTTTTGAAATAGAACGAGATGGAAAACAGATACTTATTCCGATGAATGATGAATTTCTAAAAGAAGTTAATAGAAATTCTAAAAAAATTATTGTACAAACCCCAGAAGGATTAATTGATTTATACTTAGAAGATTAACCCATCAAAAGAATATTTTTTCTTTACAAAAAAATAATTTAATTTTATATTCATACAAAGTTAAAAAATTTCCTATCTTTGCACCTTAAAAATAAATACCTATGATATTACCTATTGTAGCTTATGGAGATGCCGTTTTGCGTAAAGTTTGTACCCCAATACAAGCCGATTATCCTAACCTTAAAGAGCTTATAGACAATATGTTCCAAACTATGTACCATAGTAATGGAGTAGGATTGGCAGCTCCTCAAATAGGCTTACCTATTCGGTTGTTTGTTATTGACGCCAAGCCTTTTTCTGATGATGAAGACTTGGAAAGAGATGAACAAGAGTTGCTTAAAAATTTCAAAAAAGTATTTATCAATGCTAAAATTTTAAAAGAAGAAGGCGAAAAATGGGCTTTTAATGAAGGTTGCCTGAGTATTCCTGGGGTTACCGAAGATGTTTCCAGACCAGAATTTGTAACATTAGAATATCAAGACGAAGATTTTAACACTTATACAGAAACTTTTTCAGGATTGGCAGCACGAATCATTCAACACGAGTATGACCATACCGAAGGTATTCTCTTTACAGATAAACTTTCTACTTTTAAAAGACAACTCTTAAAAGGAAAACTCAATAACATCAGTAAAGGAAAAATAGATGTTCGTTACCGAATGAAATTCCCAGAGGCTACCAAAAAACGATAATTTTAATTAATATATTTTTAAGAAAATGAAATTAAACCAAATTTTAACAATTTCAGGAAAACCAGGATTGTTCCAACTGCAATCACGCACACGTTCAGGATTTTTAGCACTTTCGCTCCTCGATGGAAAACGTATCAGCGTAGGACTTCGTAGTAACGTGAGCCTTCTTTCTGAAATTGCTATCTATACATTAGACGAAGAAAAGCCCTTGGAAGAGGTTTTTAGAGCAATAAAAGAAAAAGAAAACGGACAGAAAACAACCATTTCTCACAAAGCTCCTAATGAAGAATTGGAAGAATATTTCTTTGCCGTTGTGCCTAACTACGATGAAGATAGAGTATATGCAAGTGATATAAAAAAAATCATTCAATGGTATAACATCTTGATTGACAAAGGTTTATTAGAAGATGATGCAGAAGAAAATACCGAAAGCACAACACAAGAAGTAACTGAATAATAATCATTTTATAAAAAAAAGGTATTCATATAAAGAATACCTTTTTTAATGGAAAAATATTTAGATTTTAAAAAATGAATCTACAAATTCATATTTGTTAAATATTTGCAAATCATTTATCCCCTCTCCTACTCCAATATATTTAACAGGTATTTGAAATTGGTCTGAAATTCCTATAACTACTCCTCCTTTTGCAGTTCCATCTAACTTCGTGATTGCCAACGCATTAACTTCTGTGGCTTTGGTAAATTGTTTTGCTTGTTCAAATGCATTTTGTCCTGTGGAGCCATCTAAAACCAACAAAACTTCGTGTGGCGTATCAGGAATAACTTTTTGCATTACTCGTTTTACTTTGGTAAGCTCATTCATCAAATTAATTTTGTTATGAAGCCTTCCTGCGGTGTCAATTATCACAATATCAGCATTTTGCGAAATAGCCGAAGAAAGCGTATCAAAAGCTACGGAGGCAGGGTCGCTTCCTGTTTGTTGCTTCACGATAGGCACTCCCACTCGGTCAGCCCATACTTGTAGTTGGTCAATGGCGGCAGCTCGAAAGGTATCCGCAGCTCCTAAAACTACCTTATATCCTTTGTTTTTAAACTGGCTAGCAAGTTTCCCGATGGTAGTCGTTTTTCCTGCTCCATTGACGCCAACAACCATTATTACATAAGGTTTTTTATCTTTTGGAACAGAAAAATCTTCTTCTTCGCCGGTTGTTGTTTCTGAAAGTAATCCTGCTATTTCTTCTCTAAGAATTTTATTTAACTCATTAGTTCCCAAATATTTATCTTTGGATACTCGTTCTTCTATACGTTTTATTATTTTAAGAGTTGTTTCCACTCCCACATCGCTACTTACCAACACTCCTTCCAACTCGTCCAACACTTCATCATCTACCTTTGATTTTCCAACAATAGCACGCCCTAATTTTTCAAAAAAACTTGTGTTTGTCTTTTCTAATCCTTTATCTAATGTCTGTTTTTTCTCTGAGGAAAAAATCCTTTTAAAAAAATTCATCGTTACAATTGTATTTTATAAAATTTGTCGCTAAAATACTATTTTTTTTTTACATTAAAATATTTTTAAGTTTTTTTTAACTTTTAATTGTTTCTTATTTTACATTTATATTTCTGAATATCCGTTTTTTAATTAGTTTTACAAAAAAATACTACTTTGTATTGCATAGTAGTATTTTTTTTATTAATTTTGTACAATAATAAAATAAATATGGAAATTATTAATTCTGAAAAAATAAAAACCCAAATGCGAAAAGGTATTTTAGAAATGTGTATTCTTTCTATTATTGAAAAAAAGAATAATGCCTACGTTTCGGATATCATAGAAGAGTTAAAAACAGCAAATATGGTTGTTGTGGAAGGTACTCTGTATCCGTTAGTTACGCGTTTGAAAAATGCTAATTTACTAAATTATTATTGGAAAGAATCTTCGGGAGGACCACCTCGTAAATATTATATTTTAACAGAAAAAGGTAAAGAATTTCTTAAAGAAATAACACTATCTTGGAGAGAATTAGAAATAACTATTAACAAAATTATTTAATTATGGACAAAATACAACACATCAGCTTAGGAGGATTTTCTTTTATTATTGAAAATCAAGCCTTTAAAGAACTTTCCGAATATTTGGACAAAGTTCGCACTTACTTAGGAGAATCTGAAGAAACTAATGAAATAATGACAGATGTAGAGCAACGAATGGCAGAACTTTTGAAGGAGAGAATGATAAGTCGTGAAGTCATTATGCAAAGTGATATAGCTTTCTTAATCAATAGGTTAGGGAAACCAGAACAATATCTTGATGAAGAAGATAGAGAAAATATTTCGCAAATTAATTCTAAAAAAGAGCATTTCTTTTTTTTGGAAAAAAACCGAAAACTTTACCGAGACTTGGATAACAAAATTTTAGGAGGAGTACTCTCTGGAATAAGCCATTATTTTCAAATAGATACTTCCTTGTTACGCTTCCTTTACACTCTTATTATTCTGTTAAATTTATCTATTTTTTCTGCTTATTTTGGTTTAGGAATTATAACACCTATAAGTTTAAGCTCCTTATTTATAATATTTTACATTATATTTTGGATGATTATTCCTCCTGCGCAAACTACTTCGGAAAAATTAGAAATGAAAGGTAAAGAGGTAAATATTGACACACTTACCAAACCAGAAAATCTTTATAGAAAAGTATGGCGAAAAAGTTCTTCCAACAAAATGCTCACAGGCGTATTGGGTGGGCTTGCCCAATATTTTCAGATAGAAAGTAGTTGGTTAAGAATTGGTTATATGGTTAGTATAATAATCTTTTGGGCTACTAAAAACCACAAAGAAGCCATTATTTTATGTATTTTGTACTTTTTATTGTCTTTTTTATTAAAAAAAGATACTTTTACAGATGAACATAATGAAAAAATAAATAATTTTTATAAAGAAAATAAAATTTCAGAAGAAAAAAAACATTCTAATTCTTTATTTTTATCATTTTTTCGTTTTTTAGTTAAATTTGCAGGATTTTTTGTAATTATGATAGTCTTTTTAGTTCTTTTTATAATTATTTCTGTTCATTTATTCTTATTTTTAGGATTAGGATTTGCAGGTGGTATTTCTATGAATTTTATAGGAGAACATATAAATTTCATTTTAACAGAAAATTGGCAAAAAATAGTTTTTATACTTTGCTCTGTATCTGCTTTTTTACTTCCTGTTTCTATTTTTTCTTTGCTTATTATAAAACTTTTTTCAAAAAAAAATTATGTTACTCCAAAAATATGGTTTTTCGGAAATATTATAGCTTTTTTTATTATTTTTTTAGGGATAATTTCTTTATCTATCTCTATTGGTAAAAATTTTATTTACGAAGATTCCATTGAAAAGAAAGTATATTTAGATACTCAAAAAGACTCTATTATTATTCGGGAAAAAAGAATTATGGCTACTATCTATGGTATTTCTTCGGATAATGAAAAAAATTACACTATAAATAATGTTAATTTCATAAAAATGAAAACTACTAAAGAGAAAACACCTTTTTTAGTAATAGAAACTAGTTCTTATGGAAAAAATAAAACATCGGCAATAGAAAATGCTGAAAAAGTAGAATTTCCTCTACAAATTGATAATAATATTATAGAAATTCCTAATAGTTTTATCTTAAAAAAAGGAAATCCTTTCCGTAAGCAACAAGTAAATATTACTTTATATGTTCCTGAAGGTAAAAAAATAGTTTTTGCACGCAAATTTCCGTCTAAAATACACAAAGAAGTACTCCCTTATGGTAGTTTTGAAGTGAAAAACGATAGCATTCAACCTATTCTCCCTTAAAAGATACTTTTATGAGCTATTAAAAACAGAGATATATAGTTTATTTCTGTTTTTTTTAATTTAATTGATAGTGGTTCATTAATAATTTTTCATACATTTTATCAGGGAGAATACGTTTTAATACAATAGAAAATTTTTGCAAAAAAGATGCTTGTTTGTAGTGAATTTTTCTGTTATTTATTTTTATAATTCTAAATATTTTTTCAGCCATCAAAGTAGGATTTTGTCCTGAATTTACATCAGCATTCATCAATTTTAATGATTTTTGATAGGCTTCTTTATACGGAGAATTTTCATAAACAGGTGTATGGTAACGGCGAGAAGCGATATCCGTTGCAAAATCACCAGGCGCAATGCACACCATATCCACCCCAAATGATTTTACTTCCATTCGCATTGCTTCCGTAATGAGTTCTAACGCTCCTTTGCTTGCTGAATAAGCTCCTCTGAACGGAAGTCCCATATATCCTGCAATAGATGTAACATTGATAATCAATCCTTTACGTTGATTTCTCATAGTTGGCAAAACCAATTTCATCACGTTTATTGCTCCAAAAAAATTGGTTTGGAATACGTTTTGAATTTCTTCCATCGGAATTTCTTCCATTGCCCCAGAAATTCCTACTCCTGCATTATTTATAAGAATATCTATTCTTTTCTCTTTTTCAATTATCTGATTTACAGCGTTTTGTATAGATTTTTCTTCTCGTACATCCATTGGTAAAAGAGTGAATTTCTCTGAAATTTCTTTTGGATTTCTTGCGGTTCCATAAACGATATAACCTTTATCAGAAAGATATTCGGCTGTCATTTTCCCTATTCCTGAGCTTGCTCCTGTTATTAGTACAATTTCTTTCATTTTTACATTTTATAGAATTTTAACTTATTTATTTTATCTTATATATTATGTTTTGAGCAAAGGTAAGAAAAAATAATTATATTTTTCATTTTATACAAAATATATTTGTGAATAAGTTTCTAAAAAGTTTTTATTTATTTTCCCTAAAAAAATGTATCTTTGCCTTTACAAAAATTTTATCTAATTTAAAGAGGCTTTTTATTAGAAATTGTTATTATTTTAACATTAACATTGACAAAAACACAAAATGAAAATAGTAGCTTTGACAGGAGCGGGTATCAGTGCGGAAAGTGGAATTAAAACTTTTCGAGATGCTGATGGTTTGTGGGAAGGGCATAATATGATGGACGTGGCTTCGCCCGAAGGTTTTGCTAAAAATCCTAAATTAGTTTTAGATTTTTATAACGAACGCCGTAGGCAATTAAAATCGGTTACACCAAATTTAGCGCATCAACTTTTGGCTGATTTAGAAAAAGAATATGAAGTAGTTATCATTACTCAAAACGTAGATGATTTGCACGAAAGAGCTGGAAGCCAGAATATTATCCATTTGCACGGAGAATTATTAAAAAGTAGAAGCGTTAATAATGATAACATTATTTATGATTGTTTCACAGATATTCATTTAGGTGATAAAAGCCCAACGGGAGTGCAACTTCGCCCGCACATTGTTTGGTTTGGAGAAGATGTTCCTCTAATAAATAAAGCTGCGGAAGAGGTAGAAAGTGCTGATATTGTGTTAATTATAGGGACTTCTTTACAAGTATATCCTGCCGCAGGATTGATGCATTACGCTCGCCCAAATATTCCTATTTTTTATATTGACTTACATCCACAAATAAAAAGTAAAAATAATATATTGGTTATTGCCGACACCGCTTCTTCTGGATTACAAAAAGCTATTGCACAAATAAAAAATTTATCTCTTAAAATACAAAAATAATGAAAAAAATATTATACATATCGCCTTTTTTACTAATTTCTTGCATTACACAACAAAAAGTAGCGCAACAAACACGCGAACCACGAACAATTATTGACAATCCTATTTACTTAGAAAATGATAATATAGAAGACGGACTAATCCCTAACTCCAACACAATCATTGATTTACAAAATACTTTTGCAGAAAATAATAGCTTAAAAAGTAATTATTTTTCGGATAATCCTAAAATAAATACCTTGATGGATACGGCTTATTCTTTTTTAGGAACGCCTTATAAATATGCGGGAACTACGCGAGCGGGAATGGATTGTTCGGGGTTTGTTAGTACTGCCTACCAATCGGTGGATGTAAAGCTAAGCAGATCTTCTTCGGATATGGCAAACCAAGGAACAGAAGTACCTCTAAGCCAAGTAGTTTTGGGAGATTTATTATTTTTTAAAACTTCCAAAAAAAAGCGAATAAACCACGTGGGGATTGTAGTAGAAACGGGCAATGAAATAAAATTCATCCATTCTTCTACTTCCAAAGGAGTAATAACTTCCAGCCTTTCTGAACCTTATTGGAAAAAAAGTTACATAAAAGCAAAACGTGTTTTGAATTAATTTTAACAAAAAAAAATATATATGGTTAAAAAATCGTATTTTTACACTCTAAAATTATTATTATGAAACCATTTTTATACCTCTTATGTTTGTTTTGTGTTACCAAAAATGGAATTGCACAAGAAAAAATTCTACAAGTTACCGATGCTATTGGAGGCAAGGATTTAGAAAAAGTGATAAAAACCCACAGATATAGTGAGTATGTATCTTATATTGTCAATAAAAACTATGTGATCTATCAAAAAGGAAAGACAAATAAAATCTTACACCCTGATATGGCTACTTTTGAAAATAAGGGATATAACTTTGCTATGGATAAGAATGGGGTGTATTACAAGGGAAATTTCTTTGCAATAGACACCACAGGTTTTAAGATATTGGCAGCGGAAAATATCTATGATGAACGAGGAAATTATAAGGGAGAAAAACAGATTTGGCGTACCAATAAGAAAGTTTTCTGGGAGAACAAAGAAATAAAAGTTATTGACCCTACTACCTTTGAAGCCGTTTCTTATTGCTACTTCAAGGACAAATATTGCTTATATTATTACGACCAGATAATACCTGATGCAAACCCTCATATGCTTCAAGGAAAAGGAAGTGAGGAGAAGTTTATCTCTGATAATCTTCACACTTATTATAACGGAAAGCCCTTTATCTACAAGGGAGAAGAAGTATTGCCCCTCACAAGTATGATTTACAAAACCTCCAAACACGTATTGCGCTACAATGACAAGGACTATAATGACAAAAGAGATGAGCCAGAGGTTTATTTTGTAGATATAACTAATTATTTTGATGTACCAACACTGCAAAAATTAGATGGAGGTTATCTAAGAGATAAAAATCATCTTTATTATGATAAAAATTCTTATCCTTTCTATGAGGATACGATACTCAAACTACCTATTGCAAAAGAAAACTTAGATAAAATAAAAGTTTTAGCCCCCTTTATAATAGATGGTAATACAATATACGAAAGGGATAAGAAAATTGACCGCTATGATGTGGCTACTTTTGCCATCTTTCCCGATTACTATTATTTCCAATATGATAAGAATGGGGTGTATAATTGGGATAAAAAAATTCCTTTTCACTATACCAAGCCTCCTAAATATGGTGAAAATCTATTTTATATAAATAATGAAGATTTGTTTATTTACGAAAATCAAGCATATTATAATGGCTATGGAGATAGTTTATACGTAAATAACCTGACTCCAAAGCAAATAGAAACCTTAAAAGCAGGCAAAACCTCCTTGCAAGAATTGATTTCTCCTCAAAAAGAATTACCAACCAAAGAAGAAGAATATACTGACGATTTTTACAAGGCAGCAAATCAGATTTATGTAGCAGGAAAACCACAAAAAGAAATAGATGCTACTACTTTTAAGGAAATAGCTTTTCGTACCTACAAAGACAAGAACAATGTCTATTACTATCAACGTAGAAATGAAGAGAGTGAATTAGAACCAAAGCTCCTCATTATAAAAGGCTATGATGTGCCAAGCCTTACCGTAGTTTTTGAGGAGTTTTTAGCAGATAAGGACTATCTCTATTTTGAAAGAACAAGGCTGTTCAAGAATAAAAATGTGGAACTCTTAGCCGTGTATGAAGGTTACCGAAAGGGCTGTGGCCAAGATACTACCCCTACTACGAATTATTATCTTTTCAAGAATGTCGAAGGTTATTGGATAGCCGAATTAGGAGGAGAGTATAATACCCTGCAATTCTTAGGTAAAAAATTAAAATAAGAGTTTTTTACAATTTATTAATTATAAAATAATCCTCTTAGCTTATATTAAGCAATAATAAATAATACTTTATAAAAAAAATACCTTAAAAAATTAAGGTATTTTTTTATTTATTTTTTTAGCGTTTCTAAATTTCCTTGTGATTTTAATAGCTCAATCTCTGCTACTTTATAATCCAAAAGAGTATTGGTATAACTATTTCTTGCATCTGATAACGAACGCTCTGCATCAAGTAAATCCGTAAGAGAAGCCAAACCTTGTGCATAATTATTTTGTGTGTTTAACAAAACTTCTTCTGCCAATTTAACATTTTCTTTTTGAGATTCAATAGTTAAAAGATTGTTAGTCAGTTGGCTACGAGCATTTTCATAAGCCAAATCCAATGCCAAACGAGTGTCTTTCAACATTGCTTCTACTGCTTTTTCTTCTATTTGTGCTTGGCGAATTTTGGCACGAGTTCCAAATCCTGAAAAAATAGGAATATTAAGCCCTAAACTAATCGCCGAATAATCTCCCCAATATACACTATTTTTTTCTCCATAAAAAAGCGGATTTTTTGGTCCCATTCCTAAATAGCCATATGTAGCCTGCAAAGCAAGAGAAGGATACAACGCAGCTCGTTGCACTTTGGTGTTAATGTTTAACAAATCTTTTTGTTTTTCAAGAACTTGCAATTCTATACGATTATTGGCATTTCCGTTTTCAAAAGCCAATTCATAATTTGCCTCAAAACCTTCTTTTGGCAATACGATAGATTGGTTCATTTCCATTCCTATCATATATTTTAAGGCATTTTCAGAAAGTTGCAAACCATTTATAGCCTGTTGTCTTGCTGATTTTAAATTATTTAAAGTAACGATAATTCTATCCAAATCAATTTTTTTTGCCAATCCTGCTTCATTTAGCCCTTTTACTACATTCGCTGTTTTTTCGGTAAGCGCAAGGTTGCTTTCTACATTTTCTAATAATTGTTTGGTCTGATATATTTGATAATACGATTTTGCTACTTTTTCAATAATATCATTTTCTGTAAGTTGCTGATTTAGAATATAAAACTCTCTCGTAGTACGAGCTGCTTTCAATCCCATAAATACGGATTGATTGAATAAAATTTGGGTAAGTTTTGCCTCTGCCGTAGAAGTCCATTTTTGTCCCATTTCCATTTTTAAAGGTCCGGGAGGCGCACCAAGAAAAGCAAAAGAACTTCCGTCTATATAAGTGGCTTGTATTTTAGGATTATAAGTCAAAGATCCTGAGCCTGAAATATTTGGCAAAGCATTGGCACGAACTTCTTGTATTTGGTATTCACTCTTTTTTACTTCCAAACGAGCTTTTTCCGCATCAGCTTTATGCTCCAAAGCGTAATTAATTGCTTCTTTTAAGGTCAATTCTTTCTGTTGAGCAAAAGAAAAAGTATGTATAGCAACTAAAATACTTGTTATGATTTTTTTCATTTCTGTTAAAATATTAAAACTTTTTTATTTATTTTTATAATTCATTAACACTCTTTCTAATTCTTGATATCCTTTTTCATTAACAATTACTCGGAATAAATATTCCGTTGTTGTGTAAATGGTTTCCCAAAAAGAAAATTCCGTTTCAGGAAAGGCATTATATACAGAGCGTAATCGTTGTACGTTCGAGTAAAATCGTTTATAAAACTCCAAATTAATATCCTCACGTACAAGTCCTTCTTTTTTTCCTTTTTCAAAAATTTTTTCTACAAAACGATAATCAGCTTGGATAAATTCATCTTGCATTTGCTCAAACAATTTGGAATAATATTTTTGTAATTCCCAAATAGGGCGCGCACTGCTTATCATAAAAGTATTTTGAATATTCCGTTGATTATCAAATACATTTTCAATAATTGAGCCGTTTCCTTCTGTAAAAAAATCTACTTTTCTACAAGTCATATCCAAAGCAAATTCTAAGCAGTTTTCTACCAAATCATTTTTAGACGGGAAATATTCATAAAGAGTTTTCTTTGACATTCCAAGTTTATTCGCCAAATCGTCCATCGTAAAACTCTTGAACCCATATTGAGCAAACTCTTTGAAAGCCTGTTCTATAATAGTTTGTTTCATAGTATGTCCTTTTCTGGGCACAAAGTTACAATAAAAAAACTTAATAAACAAAAAAAGTTTCCATATTTTTTATATTTTTTTATTCTATCAAAAAATCATTCTAATATTTAACTTATTTTTTTCATAAATAATAAAAAAATAGGTAACCAGAAGCTACCTATTTCTCTCAATAACTAAACTTTATGTTTTATTTTTTGTCTTTATCGCCAAGCATTGTAGGCATAACGAGCATATATACTTTTTCGCCTTCATCAAGCCCATCGGCAGGTGTCAATATTCCTGGTCTGTTAGGGTAAGACATTTCTAACATTACCTCATCAGAAGAAAGATTATTCATCATTTCAATGAAAAACTTAGCGTTGAAGCCTATTTCCATATCATCTCCTTCGTAATTACAAGGAATAGTTTCAGTTGCTTTATTGCTATATTCTATATCTTCTGCAAAAATTTGTATAGAATTACCAACTATTTTCAAGCGTACTTGGTGGGTAGATTTGTTAGAGAAAATAGAAACCCTTTTGGTAGAAGACAATAACAATTGTCTATTTACAATCAATTTATTCGGATTTTCTTTTGGTATAACTGCTTCATAATTAGGATATTTCCCATCAATTAGCCTACACACATATTCCATATCATCAAAAGAGAATTTTGCATTGCTTTCGTTATATTCTATCACAACATCGGTTTCACTACCCGCCAAAATTCCTTTTAGTAAGTTCAACGCTTTTTTAGGCATTACAAATTCTGTTCTATTCGGGGAAATAATATCTCTACGCTCATATTTTACTAATTTATGAGCATCTGTGGCAGCAAAAATAAGTCCGTTTTCTGTAAAATCAAAGAAAACACCATTCATAATAGGTCGTAAATCGTCATTCCCTGTGGCAAAAATGGTTGTTTGTATTGCTGTTGCCAAAACATCTCCCATTATAGAGACTTTATGAGGGTCTGGAATATCCACTATGGACGGAAATTCTGTTGCATCATAATAAGAAAATGAATATTCTCCGTTATTTGTCTTTATTTGGGCAGTATTATTTTCATTTACAATAAATGTAACTGCGGTATCTGGTAGCATTTTTAAGGTATCTACCAAAAATTTGTAAGGCACAGCGATGCGCCCTTCCGAGTCAGACTCTACGTCCAACACGCCTTTTATCGTTGTCTCTAAATCGGTTGCCGATACGGTTAGCTTATTTTTGGATAATTCAAAAAGAAAATTATCTAAAATAGGCATCGTATTATTAGAATTAATTACTCCTCCTATGGTTTGGAGTTTTTTAAATAAATACGAACTTGATACTATAAATCTCATTGCTTTATGATTTCGTTTCTAAACTATGTGCAAAGATATTTCAAAAAATATTAAAAATGAAATTTTTTCACTAAAAATTATGAAATAAATTGTTTTTTATAAAAAATTTGTACTATTCCGCCCAAAAATAGAAGCCCTAAGAGCGGTACAAGAAAACTTAATAATTGCCATTGTTTTTGGTCTTCTTTTATTTTTTTCTTATCCAAAAAAGCCAAAGCAACTTTTTTATTTCTCAATTGAAGAAAACTAACGTCATCTAACAAATAATTAACACAATTTTGTAAAAATATTTTGTTATCATAAAAATTATTTGTCCATTTATCATACCCCAATTCCAATGGCTCATTTCTGTTTATATCATTACGAATAACATCTCCATCGGATATTATTATCATTTTTGTAGCTTTGCTTTCTTCTTGATTTTCAGAAAGTTGCAAAGGTTTTACTCTATTTTTATACATTGAGGTAAAAATCCCTTCTAACAGAACAGCCACCGGCACTTGCCCTTTCAGATTATCTTTCATTTCCTCAATTTTATTAGAAATATCCAATTGTATTTCACGAGGTGTTCCTTCCAGCATTGACAAAGGCGAAGAGCTAAGCAAAACACTCTTTTTAACCGAGTTGGCAAGCGTATCTATACTATTGGCAAACTGCAAACGAACACCGTCTAAGTTGTTGTTTATCAAATGGTTATTCTTTGATAAGAGCAAAGGATTGTAAATCCAAGGTAGCGGAATATATTGCGACTGGCTACCGCTTCCATTGGCAACTACAATGTTAGTACAATATTGGTCGCTTAGCAAATCTAAATTAACCCGAACGCCATATTTAAAAAGCATATCGCCCAAATTCAAATCTAACGGCATAGCCATTGCAGTTCCATTATTTTCATAAATATCTGAAAGACTGATATTTACTTGGTCTAATAACCATAATACCCGACCGCCATTCATTATATATTGGTCAAGAACTTGTTTTTGCTCATCTGTGAATTTCTTTGTTGGCTTAGGAATAATTAACAACTGAAAATCAGATAATTGCGTTAAAATTTTATTAGGATTAACCGCCACAGAATCCAACGAAAAAGGAGCTATATTATAATATTGATTTTCAAGAGATAAAAAATCATACATTTCTATATCCGAAAGCGTTCCGTTACTCCTAAGAAAAGCTATATTTTTTTGTTTTTTTAACACTAATTTATAAATTCCATCGGTAATAGAATTTTCTAAATTTTGTACGGAAAACTGAACTTTTTCTTGGTCAGAAGCTCCTAATTTATTCCGAAGCAAAGCAACTTGTTCTATTTTTTCTCCTTGACTAATAACCGCCCAAGGGAAAATATACTCATACGATGTTTTTCCTTCTTTGGAAATAGCTATTTGTAAAGGTATAAAACCCTCATAACGAAGTTGTTGTATTTCTTTTTCAGGATTTTCTGTATCAGCAAGAGGGTTGATAAACTGAAACTGAATATTTCTATTTTTTGCCCGATATTCTTCTAAAAGCTGTAATGTTTCGTTTTGCAATCGTTTGTATTCGGCAGGAATATTATCCTTCATTAAAACTTGTATAAGTATTGGATTATCAATACTTTGCAAAACATCTAAGGTTGTTTTGGATAGCGTATAGCGTTTATCTTGGGTAAGGTCAAACCGAGTATAAAAAAATCTACTCAAAACCATAATTCCTGACAATATTATTATGGTAACTACCAGAAAATAAACAGATTGTATATTTATTTTTTTCATTGTTTTTCAGATTTTAAAGAAATAACAGTGGTACAAATAAAAAAAGTAGTTACACATAAAAAGTAAATTACATTACGAGTATCTATTACACCTCTACTAATATCCTCAAAATGTGTTTTAAAACCAAATGAAAACATTGTATTTTTAACAAAAATAGAAATAATTTCGTCTAAACCAAAAAATAACAAAAAATTCATAAATGTAGCAATCACAAAAGCTATAATTTGATTTTGACTAATAGAAGAAGCCCAAATACCCACCGAAATAAACGCACAAGCCAATAAAAATAAAGCAATATAAGACCCAAATGTATTGGCTATATCCAAATTGCCGACAGGAGTTCCTAATTTCCAGACCATAAAAACATAAAATACTGAAAATAAAAGAATTATAAAACAAAATACTAATACTGCAAAAAACTTCCCGAAAGCTATTTCCCATTGAGAAATAGGGCGAGTAAATAATAATTGTAGCATTCCTGAACGCTTTTCTTCGGAAATAGTACGCATTGTTATGGCAGGAATTAGAAAAACAAATATCCAAGAAGATAGTAAAAAGAAAGATTGCAAATCGGCAAAACCACTATCTAAAATATTATATTTCCCTTGTAAAACCCACAAAAACAAGCTATTACAAAGCATAAAAATACCTATAACTACATACCCCACTGAGGAAGTAAAAAAATACCGAAGTTCTTTTTTGAATAATGCAAACATTACAAAAAAAATTAGTTGAATAACAAACGGAAAACACAACGAAATAACCCCTACACAACAATGTAGAGGTTAAAATCAAATACGTAAAAAAATCTAAATTTTAGGAATAATAAGCTCCTGCCCTACTTGTATAAGGTCTGGATTTTTTAATTTATCCGTATTAGCTTTAAAAATTTCTTGATACTTGTTAGCATCTCCATAATATTTTTTAGAGATTTTACTAAGCGTTTCTCCTTTTTCTACTTTATGGAGATGATAAAATTTATCTTCGGAAACTTTTATATCAGCTTTAATATCCGTTGGGTTTTGCCCTGCAAGCTCTTTAAGTTTATCCCAAAAAATATTTTTTTCATACGGAGTATAAACTTCTCCGCTTATTTGTAAATATCCGTCTTTTTCGTCAGCAAGAAGATTTCTTGCTCCTAATTCTCTTGCAAATGCAAGTAGAGATTCGTACTTTGCTTTTAAACTCATTTCTATTAATATTTAATGTGCCAAATGTACAATATTTTTTTTAATAACCAAGAAAATATTTGTTAAATTTAATATCCTTTTTCGTCTAAGAAATGTTGAAGGCTAATAATATCTGGGAATAAAACCTTGCGCGCTTTACTTCCTTCAAAAGGACCAACTACGCCCGCTACTTCCATTTGGTCAATCAATCGTCCTGCACGGTTGTAACCTAATTTTAACTTTCGTTGTAATAACGAAGCGGAACCTTGTTGGGCATTAACAATTATTTCTGCTGCTTCACGGAAAAGAGGATCGCGGTCAGACATATCAATTTCCAAACCTTCGCCACTGCCTTCTCCCACATATTCTGGTAGTAAAAAGGCATCAGGATACGCTTTTTGAGAACCTATAAAATCCACAATTTGTTCTACTTCGGGGGTATCTACAAAAGCACACTGAATACGGATAAGGTCATTGCCTTGCGTATAAAGCATATCTCCACGCCCAATAAGTTGGTCTGCACCAGAGCCGTCCAAAATGGTTTTGGAGTCAATTTTTGAAGTAACCCGAAACGCCACCCGAGCAGGGAAATTGGCTTTAATAATACCCGTAATAACATTCACCGACGGGCGTTGGGTAGCAATAATCAAGTGAATACCAATTGCCCGCGCCAACTGCGCCAAACGAGCAATAGGCAGTTCAACCTCTTTACCTGCCGTCATAATAAGGTCTGCAAATTCATCTACTACCAATACTATATAAGGTAAAAACTGATGCCCTTCGTTGGGGTTGAGCTGTCGTGCTTTAAACTTCGCATTGTATTCTTTAATGTTACGAACCATTGCATTTTTAAGCAATTCATAACGATTATCCATTTCAATACAAAGTGAATTTAACGTATTGATTACCTTAGTGTTATCGGTTATTATAGCTTCTTCGCTATCTGGAAGTTTTGCCAAATAATGCCTTTCAATCTTATTATATAAAGTAAGTTCTACTTTTTTAGGATCAACTAATACAAATTTTACTTCGGCAGGATGTTTTTTGTACAAAAGAGAAGTTAAAACAGCATTTAACCCTACGGACTTACCTTGCCCTGTTGCTCCTGCCATCAAAAGGTGAGGCATTTTAGCCAGATCCACCACAAAAGTTTCATTACTAATGGTTTTTCCGAAGGCTATAGGGAGTTCCATTTCTGCTTTTTGGAAATTTACCGAACTAATTACCGAACGCATAGAAACCATTGAAGGATTTTTATTCGGCACCTCAATCCCGATAGTTCCTTTACCTGGAATTGGGGCAATGATACGAATACCCAAAGCCGCAAGAGCAAGGGCAATATCTTCTTCCAAATTTTTTATTCGGGAGATTTTTATTCCTGCCGCAGGAACGATTTCGTACAAGGTTACGGTTGGCCCAATGATGGCTGATATTTTCTGAATTTCAATTTTAAAATCGCGAAGCGTACGAATAATTGTATTTTTATTTTCTTCCAATTCTTCATCATCTCGGATAATTGGTTTTTTATAATCTTTAAGCAAATCCAAAGGTGGAAACACGAAAGATTTCAATTCCAAAGTTGGGTCATATTCTCCAAAATTTTCTACTAATTGCCTTGCAAGTTCCTCTGGTTCAATAGTTTGTTCTTGCTTTATTTCTACTTGAAATTCTTGCTCTTCTTCTATTTCTTCCGAAGGCGTTTCCACTTCCAACTGTAACGGAGGAATATCTTTTTTATGCGTATAAATATCTAATTCTTCTTCTTTTTTATCTGCTAAATGGATAGATTTTTCTTCCAAATCTTCTTTTTCTGAATTTATAGGAATTGTTCTATTTGGTGCTGTTTCGGTGTTATTTTTTTCTTTCTTATCAAAAAGATGCGTTGTATTACTAACCAATTGATTACCAGCTAATAACGCTTGTTTTATTTCATTTGGAGTGATATTAAATCTATTTATTAAATAAACACAAAGAATAGTTAATAAAAGGACTGCAACTCCCAATTTTCCTATATAATCTCTTAAAAAAGAATTCATTTCATACCCTACTCTACCGCTTAATATCGTAGCTTCTGAACTGAAAAAACCAAGTGCAACAGAAAGGAATATCATTGATAAAATTC
Organism: Capnocytophaga sp.; assembly: GCA_030530525.1. GTDB lineage: Bacteria > Bacteroidota > Bacteroidia > Flavobacteriales > Flavobacteriaceae > Capnocytophaga. The sequence goes on from JAUMUT010000008.1 coordinate 51,178, forward strand.
CCCAAAACCATTTTTGCATTACTTTGATACTCAGTGATAAAAGTAATTTTACTCCTAATAAGCCCAACAGCCACACAGGAATAAAAGATGCAATACCAAATCCTTTATAAATGAATAAATTACCGAAATAAGCCCCTATTTTATTTAACAAATTTTTAGGTTGTGCATTTCTATCCGCAAACTCGGATAAAATACTTTGGTCGGCTTGCCAACTAAACATAAAGGAAATGAAAGCAATACACAATAAAATAGCGATAACCACCAACAAAAGCCCTGTTATTGCGCTTCGTTGTTGTTTTTTATCTACGTTTTTTTTGGAAGTTTCTTTTTTTGAGTTTTTACTCTTTGCCATTGTAAATAGCTTATTTTTAAATATTTATAAAGATAAAAAGAGCATCATATTGCTTAATAACATTATGATGCTCTTAAAATAATATTAAGATAAAACATCTAAAACTGCCTGATAGTTAGGCTCATCGGTAGTTTCTGCCACTTGCTCGGTATAAATTACTTTTTGATTTTCATCTAAAACGATAATACATCTTGAAAGTAAGCCACGAAGTGGAGAATCTAACAATTCTACTGGATATTTAGCGGAAAAATCTCCTCTAAAATCGGACAATGTTTCTACATTTTCAATTCCTTCAGCACCACAAAAACGTTTATTAGCAAAAGGTAAATCTTTGGAAATGCAAAGAACTTTGGTGTTTTTTAGGCTGGCTGCATCTTGGTTAAATCTTCGTATAGAAGCGGCGCATACTCCTGTATCTACACTCGGGAAAATACTAAGAACCAATCTGTTACCTTTATAATCGGATAATGATTTTTCGCTCAAATCGGTAGCTACTACGGTAAAATCGGTAGCTATTTCGCCTACTTTTGGTAAATCTCCTTTGGTAGAAGCAGGCGCATCGTGAAATGTTATTTTCGCCATTTTTTTAATGAATTAAAATTTATTGGCCAAAATTACTCTATATTTTTTGGATACACAAATAAATTTATCAACAAATTATTTAGCTTATTTTTTTATCTTTTTAACAATTTATAGCCCATATATCCTAACGGAAGCGCCATTATAAGAAGATAAAAAGCATTTTGAATTACTAAAAGCGGATTAAAAAGAATAACGATAATTAGCCCAAAAATAGCTCCGCCTAAGTGTGCCGAATGCCCTAAATTGTCGCCTCGTTGCGGATTAAGCATCATATATGCAGAATATCCGAAATAAATAGCCCCAAAAAGCCATCCTGGAATAAAATTCACCCGAATAGAGTCAGGAAATAGTGCAATAGCAGCAAAAATAATACCCGAAACCGCCCCAGAAGCTCCAATTGCAGAATAATATGACTGTTTTTTGTAAATATAAAGGCTAAAAAGACTTCCTAAAACCATTGCACCGAAATAAATTATTAAAAATAAGAAAATTCCCATTGTTTTAACAATAATTCCTTGAAAAAAGTACAAAGAAATCATATTAAAAATAAGGTGCGACCAATCGGCGTGCAAAAATCCTGAGGAAATCAGCCGAATATAATCGCCTTTTTGCACTGCTCCTACATTAAATTTGTATCGGTTAAAAAACATTGAGTCGTTAAACCCTTTATAACTCATCGCAATAGTTGCTCCGAGAATAATAATAAAAATAATACTCATCTTCTTTTTTATTTTATATTAAAACCAAAGTAAAATCACCATAATTATAGTAAAAATAATTACCAAAGGCATACAGAATTTTAACCATTGTTGGTAATTAATATTTACCATCGCCAAAGAAGGCAAAATAAGCCCCGTTGGAGTAAGAAAGCCCATTATTCCCATACCGAAAAGGTAAGCATTGACAACGCTATGCCCTTCTACCCCAACCACTGAGGCAAGAGAGCCTATGATAGGCATTGTAAGCACCGCCATTCCTGAGGAAGAGGAAATAAACAAGCTCAAAACCGCAAAAACAACCATCAAAACAGGTAAAAATAGCATTGGCGACATCCCTTGTACAAGGTCGGTAGCGTAGTGCAAAATAGTTCCTGATATTTGTCCGTCATTAAGGATAAAAGAAACTCCGCGCGCTATTCCTATGATAAAAGCCACCCCAAGCAAATCTCTTGCGCCTGTTATAAAATTTTGGATAGATTTTTCTTCGCCAACACGTTGTAAAACAGCAATTATTATGGAAGAAACCAAGAATAAAGCGGTCATTTCTTGAAACCACCATTCCCAAGCAGATACCCCAACGACCATCACCACAAAAGAAAGCCCAAAAATCAGTAATTGTATTTTGGTAGAAAATTTTAATTGGGTTGTTGTTTGTGGGGAATTAGAGTTATAAATTTCGGGTACTGTGATGCCATAAACGATGGATTTTTCAGGATTTTTTCTTACTTTTTCCGCATAGCGAATAATATATATAATACTGATAATCAAACATATAAACAAAGCTATTATCCGAATAGAAAAGCCCGATGTCCAATCTACCCCAGCAGCATCAGAAGCGATAATAACAGCAAACGGATTGGTAGTGGAAGCCATTGAACCGACGTTGGAACCGATATAAATAACGGCAAGAGGCACCATCAAATCGTAGCCTGCGGCTAAGAAAATAGGAACAATTATCGGGTAAAAAGCAAATGTTTCTTCGGCTAAGCCAAACGATGTTCCTCCCAAAGATAATAAGAAACATAATACAATGATAAGTATTCCTTCCTTGCCTTTTAGCCTATGCGCCAGAAAGCCAACGCCTTCATTGAGTGCGCCAGAACTATTGAAAACGCCTATAAATCCGCCTAAAACTAATACGAAAAGAATTACTTCTATACTATCATAAATTCCTTTTATAGGAGCAAAAATAACCGCAGTAAGCCCTTGCGGATGTGCTTCATTCTGTACGTAAGTATTTGGAATAGAGATAGGTTTTTTAATTTTTTCCGAAGTAAATTTGTTCAACTGAATAGAAATACCGCGTTTGTCCAACTCTTGTTGCGTGGCTGGTACGGCATAGAGGCTATCATTGGTTTGAATAATAAATTCATTTTGCGTTTTGTTGTAAGACAAGGTGCTATACGTTCCCGAAGGCAACAAATAAGTAAGCACTGCCGCAAAAATAATAACGCATAATAGCACGGTGTAAGGTGTTGGAAATTTGAGTTTTTTCATTTATTTTATTGTTTTATCAAAATTTTATTTAAAAATAAATATTCTATTTTCCTTTATCTCTTTTGGTAAAATTAAAAAATCATAGTTTATTACCCTATATTAATTACAAAAAACAATATTAAATACTATTTTTTTCATAAATAAAAATAATTTAGGTTGCAAAAATAGTAATTGCCTTGAAAAGTTCCAAAGGAATTTAGCTATATTTATAACCAGAAGCTATTATTTCAATATAGCTATCGTAGCCTATTAGCAAATAATGCTTGAGGGCTAAGCTCCCTGTGGGGTCAAATAACGGGGCTTTTGCTCGCAGTTCAGGGGAATTAGTTATTTGATAGAAAAGCGTATCGGACGTTCCTTCTATTGTAAATTCATTATAATGATGTTCAAAGAAATTCAAAGTAGTGCATTTCACCTGTGCTACTGTGGTAAAGAGGAAATCTACTTTTTTATATACACCCTCCGCTATTTGTACTTCCACCGATAGCCTTACGCCATTACGCTCGGTATATACTACTTCTACATCGGTGGTAGCTATTGTAAAATCTACTTTTTCGGGGACTAAAACCATAGCTTTCTTTACGATTGTTTGGAAATTTTCAAGCAAAATATTGAAGAAAATTTATAAGTGTAGAAATTATATTTTGCTAATTATAATTTTTTTTTTTCTAAATATCATATTTTTCTCTTAGTTCTAATTTATCAATTCGTAATAATATAGCAGTTTTACTTCTTTCTAAAATATTACAAATTTCTACGATTTTTGTTTTTTCACAATAAAGAACTTCTAATTTATCATCTTCTTCCGTCGTCCATTTTTTACCAGTATTAGGATAGGTATCTCTCATTTTATCAATAGAATAAACTTTTCTTATATCATATCTATCAAAATCGGTAATATAATCAAAACTTTGTATTGTTAGCCTAAGTGGAATCTCATAACAATTACCTACATTCTCTACAAAAACCTTCTCTAATGTAGAAGAAAGTTCTTTAATTCTATCTATAGAAATAAAATAAGGGATTTTAGGTATAAATTTATCTCCATCTCTTTGATATACTGCTATAATAATAGGGGTTTGAGTATATTCTTGCATATTAAGATGCTTTTCTGCATCATTACAACTAAAACGGAAAGAAAGTTCTCTATTAGAAAGGTAGCGGAAACTTCTACATTTTACATCTACCTCAAGATTTCCGTAGTTTCTCACTAAAAAATCACCTCTTTTAATATCTATATATTTATCAGAAATTAAATATTGCTGGAAACTTACCTGATCTTGCATCAATTCTTCTAAGATAAGTCCCTCTTCTTTAGCTTGAGTTTTAAAATGCTCTTGGGCTTTTAATCCCGCGCGATACCAATCCTTACAATAATTTTTAAATTCTGTATTTTTTATTTGTAAAGGAGTCCAATGAGATTCCCCTTGATAGATAATAGTATCTTCGGTAATTGTATCTAAGTTCATTAATGCTTTTTTATCATTAACATACTCACTTTTAATACCAGTTTTTGTAATATTGATGATATGATATCCCATAGTTAAATCAATTCTAAAATTCTATACACCCGTCGCTTCACAGGTATATACCCGTGAGCCCATAGGTATATACCCGTAGGCTCACGCATATATATCGGTGGGGTGCGGGGTGCTACTTCTTGTATTTTTCGTATTTTACGGTTTTGAGCATCTCGCGGAGGTCAGCACCTGGGCGGAACTGAATTTTGTTGCCCTTGATAAGCGAAGCGTTGAACTTCTCGGCGGTGGGAGCTCCCTCGCTAGTAAGGGTAACTTGGAAGTTGCCAAAGTCGCCCAATTTCACGATTTCGCCTTCCGATAGGTGTCTGATAAGCACTTTGGTAAGGTCGTTAAGCACCGCCAACACATCGGTATCCGATACGGTGGTGCTACCTTGTGCAATTTCTTTGGCAAGTGCCTTTAAAGAGATTTCGCCATCGGCTTTGGCACTGGCATAAAACTTGGGAGCTGCTGTTTTATCTAACAGATTCTTACGCTCTACCACATTAAATTTTACTGGCATAAAATATGAATTTATTAAGGTTGATAAATTAGTTATTAATAATTATTTTTTGCTGGTAATTAAACAAATTGAGTTCTTCTTTATTTGCTTTTAAAGGGGTTTGAATATTTAATTTGTCTTTTAGAATTATTTTCTGCTTATCTATTTCTTCTCCTTTTAAAGGAATATAGAAATAGTCTTTTAATATTTCCCAATCATCATTACGCAATGTTATTATTTCGTTCATATAATAACTTACCCAACAATTACTAATTTTTGAATTAGGTTTTTCTTGCCTTAATTTATTTTTTGTGATAGCTACATATTTTTCATCTAATTCAAAGCCTATATATTTTCTTCCTAATCTTTTAGCTGCAATAGCAGTAGTTCCTGTACCATTAAAAGGGTCAAGCACAATATCGCCTTCATCAGTAGCCATTAAAATAATACGCTCCAAAAGATGAATAGGTAACTGACAGGGGTGTTCATCTCTATATTTGTTATGTTTTACGCGAAAAATATCTGTCCAAACATCAGAAACAAGAGGACCAAAGGGGTGCAATAAAGATTTTTTCCCTCCATAATCTTTCGCTAATATTCCTGATTTTCGTGCTCGTTTATGAGGATAACGTATTTCATAAAATTTTAATTGTTTTGCATCTTTGGCGTAAAATAAAATTCCATAATGAGCCGGTTGTAAAGTTTTTCCCATAGGGGCAGTAGAAGCATCCCAACTAATCCAATGCTTAAAATCAGCTTGTTTATTAAGTATTTCTGTATAAAAAGTAAGCCATTTAGGTATATTATGTAAAAAAATAGAGCCCGTAGGTTTAGTTATTCTCACCATTTCAGTTATCCATTGCTCACACCAATCAATGTATTCTTGAATTTTTAATCTATCTTTATAACTATTATAACCTTTTTTTAAATTGAAAGGGGGATCAGCAAAAGTACAATCAATACTATTGTCTGGGATTGTTTTTAGCAATGATAAGCAATCACCTTGAATAATATTATTGATATATTTTTCTATCATTTGAGAATTGATTTTATAAGTTTAGTAAATCGGGATAATTCTGTTTTATGAAAAGTAAAAACATCATCATAAGCAGAAACCATACGCATTAAATCTCCTTTTCGTACATACCACCCAATACCATCAACAAAACCTAAAAAAGTAGCTTCTGGGTAATATTTTTTAATGAGAGTTTTTATATTCCCTTCGGTCTTTGATTTATCTCCTTGTCCTGATGAGGTTGTTACTAAAAAAGAACTTTCTATAATAATCTGTGGATTTTGCTTGTTAGGAATGATAAAATCCATAGTCCTTTTAGCTACTTGCTCGTTTTTAAATAATTCCGTAAGGTCTCCTTTTTCAAAAGTAATATTTAGCTCATTAAGCATTGAAGCAATAAGATATTCAGGATTGTTCTCATATTTTCCTGATAGACTACCTTTTTCTTTATAACGAACAATGGTATCAATAAGAGCAGTAGGTTCAAAACGTAGTTTAGCAACACTTAATTTTTTAAGTTCAAAAAGTGGCAATGTACGAACAAAAAACGGAATAGTAGCTCCTTCAAAAAATAGATTAACAAGAGCTTTTCTAAAAAATGAATTTGCTTTTAAAAGTGAGGCTATTTTATTGTCTCCCCATTCTTTTATTTCTTCTTTATCTGAAATATTCCATTTGGAAACAAAAAGAAGTTTTTCTATTTTTTTATCCTCAATAACTCTAATTACAGTTATTAGTCTTTTTAAACTTTCATTTGCGAAACCTGTTAATGCTAATAAAGCTCTCAATCCATTTTCATTATTTTCTAATAACTCTTCAAATATACTCTTTTGTAATCCTTTATTCTCTATTTGTGTTTTTAAAAGTAATAATGTTTCTACCAATGAATTAATATATCCATCATATTTTTCTTGAAATATAGGATTACTAAAATAGAATGTATTTTTATCTATTACTGTTTGATATTTTTTTGTATTCATATCTCTTAATCATTCAGTTTCAACACCGCCATAAAAGCACTTTGTGGTATCTCTACATTCCCCACTTGGCGCATACGTTTCTTACCTGCTTTTTGTTTCTCTAAGAGCTTGCGTTTGCGAGAAATATCCCCCCCATAACACTTGGCGGTAACGTCTTTGCGGAGGGCTTTAATCGTCTCACGAGAGATAATTTTCGCCCCAATAGCCGCCTGTATAGGAATATCAAACTGCTGGCGCGGTATGAGCTCGCGGAGCTTTTCGCACATCTTCTTGCCTATATTATAAGCATTATCAGCGTGGATAAGAGCAGAAAGCGCATCCACCGATTGCGAGTTGATAAGGATATCCACTTTTACAAGGTTAGAAGCTCGCATCCCAATAGGCGAATAGTCAAACGAAGCGTAGCCCTTACTCACGGTTTTGAGTCGGTCATAGAAGTCGAATACGATTTCTGCCAATGGCATATCAAAATTCAGCTCTACGCGCTCAGGAGTGAGGTAGTGCTGGTTGGTGATTACCCCGCGTTTCTCAATACAAAGCGACATTACCTGACCAATAAAGTCCGATTTGGTAATAATACTCGCCTTGATATACGGCTCCTCCACTCTATCCAATTTGGAAGGGTCGGGTAGGTCAGAAGGGTTATTAACAATGATAGGTTTTTCAGGTTCTTTCTTGGTGTAGGCGTGGTAACTTACGTTGGGCACGGTGGTGATAACGGTCATACCAAATTCACGCTCTAAACGTTCTTGCACGATTTCCAAGTGCAACATTCCTAAGAAGCCACAGCGGAAACCAAAGCCCAAAGCAGCAGAGCTTTCAGGGGTAAATACCAAAGAAGCATCGTTGAGTTGGAGCTTTTCCATTGAGGCGCGTAACTCTTCGTAATCCTCAGTATCTACGGGATAAATACCCGCAAAGACCATTGGTTTTACGTTCTCAAAGCCGTCAATGGCTTCACTGCAACCATCTACCGCCGAAGTAATGGTATCGCCTACTTTTACCTCGCGGGCATCCTTAATACCTGTGATAAGGTACCCCACATCGCCTGTAGAAATCACTTGCTTAGGCACTTGGTTGAGCTTGAGGGTACCCACCTCGTCGGCATCGTAGATTTTGCCGTTGGACATAAATTTAATCTTCTGCCCTTTGCGTATCTCGCCGTTCATCACACGAAAGTAGGTTTCCACCCCACGGAAAGAGTTGTACACCGAGTCGAATATCAACGCTTGTAGTGGGGCTTTAGGATCGCCCGTAGGAGCTGGAATACGCTCGATAATCGCTTCTAAAATTGCCTCTACCCCCAAGCCTGTTTTCCCGCTGGCAGGGATAATATCATCAGGCGAACAACCGAGCAAATCCACAATATCGTCTTTTACCTCTTCGGGGTTGGCACTGGGGAGGTCTATTTTATTGAGGATAGGAATGATTTCCAAATCGTTTTCCAATGCTAAATAAAGGTTGGAAATGGTCTGTGCTTGTATGCTTTGGGCTGCATCTACAATAAGGAGAGCCCCCTCGCAAGCAGCGATAGAGCGGGAGACCTCGTAGGAGAAATCCACGTGTCCGGGGGTATCGATAAGATTAAGGATATATTTCTCGCCTTTGTACATATATTCCATTTGGATAGCGTGGCTCTTGATGGTGATACCGCGCTCGCGTTCCAAGTCCATATTGTCCAACAATTGGTCTTGTTTTTCGCGTTCAGTTACGGTTTGGGTAAAGTCTAAAAGGCGGTCGGCGAGGGTACTCTTGCCGTGGTCGATATGGGCAATAATGCAGAAATTACGGATATTTTTCATTGTTAGTATATTCTATATAAAAAGTTTAAGGGGCAAAGATACAAAATAATACGCAATGATAAAATATTTTATTGTAGTTAAAATTTAAATTTTCAAAAATATTTTTAATTTTTTTCCATAAAAAAATACGTACCTCAAAAAGATACGTATTTTTCTGATTTTATTTATATTTTTATGGGAAAGTAACTCTTATATTTTTATTACTACAAGTAGGGCTTACTTCTGCTGAATCTTCTGTTGGATAAAACACATAACCGCTATTTTGTTTCCAATGTACTGTATATTTTTCACCTAAATAAACATTGAAAGTACGTGTACTTTTTCCTTCCAAAGTAAATTTTTGGTTGCCAATAGTAACCGTATACGGATTTTTTGATGTGTTTTCTATGATTAATGTCCCTTTTGCTGGGTCAAAAATTTTAAGTTCTTTCACATAAGAATCAACTATAAAACTACCTGTTTTGGTTTGCCCATAACATTCTGAAGTAATAGAATAATTTACTCTTGAACCTCTTACAGCAGTGAAATCTGCTCCTGCTAGAAACGTTTTTGTCACTCCATTTATGGTAATTACAGCATCTGTAACATATGTTCCGTCTGCTTCTTGAGCAATTACAGCAAAATTAATCCTTTGTCCTGAGTTATTATTCCCGCTATTATTGCTTCCTGAGTTATTGTTGCTATTTCCAGAATTGTTATTTCCGCTATTATTGCTTCCTGAGTTGCTTGAAGAATTAATAGTTATAGTTGCAGTTTTACTCGCATTAGCCACAACTGTAAGATCAACAGAATAATATTTTTCGTCTCCAAGAACTACAAAAGTATAATCTCCTGTTAAATCTAAATCTCCAAAAACAAATTCTACTTCTCCTTGGCTATTTGTTGTAGCTTTTTTATTAACTGAAAAAACTGATAAAAATTTCTGTTTAGTATATCCTGATTGAGAAAGAGCTGCTAATGTCCTTTTATCGTGACGATTTAAAGCATACACCTCTTCGCCTCTTGCTGGTATTCCATTTTTTACTACACTAATAGTTGCTTTTGTTTCACGTTTTTCCGTAAGAGTTATTGAGATGGCATTATCGCCTGCGGTAATCACTTTTTCTATTTGCTCAGAAACATTTTTCCCTTCTTCTTTTGCAATAAAATACAATTTTTTTCCAATATATTCAGTAACTTCAAACTCTACTTTTCCGTTAATTAGTTCTTTTTCTTCTTCTAAAAAAATAACTTGTGTATTCTTTAAAGGCTGTTTAGAATACTGAATAGTTACACCATTTCTTGGGTTGGTTACACTTATTTTTGCGGTTGCCGTTTTAGGAGCAGCAACCGAAGAAGAAGTCTTTTTTAATGTATAATGAACTTTATTTCCTTCTATATCAAAATAAAGATGCAAATTATCTCCGTCTTTACTTACTTGAAAAGTCTCTTTATTACTCAATGTAATTTTGTTATCTTTCAGTGTATAGGTTTGGTGCAAGTATCCCGCTACACAAACCTTAGCATCTTCATCGTATTTATTTAAGTCAAAAACGAATTCAGTTTCTGCAAAACTAAGAACTTCTTGCTTAATACAATTCCAGTCTTTTGCATAAGTCGTATTTGTAGAAAATTTTGTTCCATCTTGTTCGTATTCCAAAACCGCCCAAGTTCCTTTTAAGAAATCGGTAGTTACAGCAGTGGTTGTAGTGGTATTGGTGTTGCCTCCGCCGTTAGCATTTCCGTTAGTATTAGGAGTATCTCCGCCACTATCTTTGGAACAACTTATGGTTACTAAGATAGAAAGACAAAATATTGCTAGAATTGAATAAATTTTTCTCATTTTTAAAAGTTTAGAATAAAATCCCTACTCTGTTACAGGCTTTTCGGTTTCGCCTTTTATAAAAATCGCCCTTCGGATAGCTGTTTTTATTCATTTTCTTATTTTTTATGATAAAAACAATAGTTTTATTGCTAAAATAGCAATATTTGCTATCGTTCGGGTTTATTTTTTATATTTAGCAACAAAAAAGCGAACTCATTACAGAAAAAGGCTCTGTAATAAGTTCGCTCTTGTGCGCAAAAAGCTCTTCGCTTCTGCGAAAATTTATTGTTTAAGAGTAATTTTGTGCTGTGCTGTGCTGTGCTACAAAGTTACTAAAAATCAGTGAGTTGTGCAAATATTTTATCATTTTTTTATATATTTATTTTCTTGTGCAAATATATAAAATTATTTTAAATAAAAGCAATTTTTATGTAAAAAAGTGAAAATTTAACATTTTTATTCCTCAAAAACTTCTATTTCCGTGTTTTTTATTATAAAATCTGTGAATTTCCCGTTATAGCGAGTAGCCTTTACGCTATGGTTATCTATCCAATGATAATTGCCTCCACGAGGCTTCCCGAAAATAATTCCGTGATAAGGAAATCCGTTATTTTGTAGCCATTCTTCGGTTATTTGTCTATGCTCTTGTGTCCGAGAGGTAAAAAAATAGATAATATGCCCTTGTGCATACCATTTTTTTATAGTAGTAAGCGCATCGGGGAAGGCTTTGGCGGTTCGCATTCTTTCAGGCTGTTCGTTAGGAATATCTTCACATATTGTTCCGTCAATATCAATAAGATAATTTTTTATTCCTTCGGGTAAAACAGGATTTTTTAAGCCATTTATATCTTCTTTTAACACTATTTTTTCGTTCATTTTGTCGCTTTTTATAAAAGAAAAACCTGCCTTTTGAGCAGGTTTTTTGTAATTTTATTCTGTCCAAACATCTCCTTCGGGAGCTTTGGGGCTTGCAGGTGTTGTTCCTTGCAAAGAAATGATATAACTTGCTACTTGTTGGCGTTGTTTTGCCGTCAAAGCAGATTTCCAAGCTACCATTCCTTTTCCTTCTCTACCTCCTTCAGTAATGGTGTGGAATATATTTTTAATTCCGCCACCAAGTATCCAATGGTCATCTACAAGGTTAGGTCCTATACCACCACCGCAATCGGGGGCGTGGCACATCATACAGTTGGCTCCAAAAATTTCCTTCCCTGCGTCGAGGTCGGCGGTATCGGTAAGGAGTACCACGTTATCGGCGTCTATTAGGTTCGGATTTGCTTTTTTATACGCCTCAATAGATGCTTTTGCTGCAATCATTTCATTTTCAAACTCTTGTTCTTGCGTTTCTCCTCCAAGAACATCGTATTTTACCATATAAACCACTGCAAAAATAACGCAAGCGTAGAACAAATACGTCCACCAAGGCGGTAAGTTATTATCCAACTCTTGGATACCATCATAATTATGGTCAAGAATAATTTCAGATTCTTGTTCCAGAGATTTTTGATCAATTAGTTTTTGATACAAACGCTCGTACCAACTATTTTTAATAGCCTCTTCTCTTTGTGCTTTTTGCTGTGGAGTTAAAAGGTCGTCAATAATATCTTCTGTACGATATTGTACCATTTCTATGGCGATAAGTACCAGAGTGAAAAATACCAAGAAAATGGAAATTTCAGGAATAGATACAATCGCAGAGGCTTCTTCTGTTCCGAAAATATATTCGAGAATCAATGCTGCAAATCCTACAATAATAAGGATTCGTATTAAAGCTAATAAATTTCTCATAAAATGTTGTTGTTATTGTCGTCTTCGCTTAAAGGAATGTTACTGATTTCATTCAAATCTTTTTTCTTATAGGAAAAAACCCACCAAAATAAAAGTACGAAAAAAGTAAAACAAATAATTAAGGAAATGATGGGGTAGATAGAAACCCCGTCAATACTTTCCATATGATGTTTAATGAACTTCATCATAACCTTACCTTTTTATTTAGATGAATCTGATTTAGTTTTAATATCTGTTCCAAGTCGTTGTAAGTACGCAATCATTGCAATAATTTCACGTTTTTCCATTGGCAAAAATTCTTCTCCACGTACGGCAGCGTTTTTCATTGATTCTTCATAACTTGCCACGAATTTCGGGTCGTTATGTAGGCTTTTAACAATAGAACGAGCTTGTATTTCTAAGTTTCTTTGCGCATTGGCAATATCGTTTTCAGAGTAAGGAACTCCAAGAGCTACCAAAGCTCTCATTTTATCTTCTAAGTTACTGGTATCCAGCCTATCATAAATCAGCCAAGGATAAGAAGGCATTATACTTCCGAAAGAAGTTTCACGAGGGTCAAGCATATGGTCAAAATGCCAGTTGTCGTTATATTTTCCTCCCAATCGGTGAAGATCTGGTCCTGTACGCTTACTTCCCCAAAGGAATGGTCGGTCATACACAAATTCGCCTGCTTTGGAGTATTCTCCATAACGCTCTACTTCACTACGGAACGGACGTACCATTTGGGTGTGGCAACCAACACAACCTTCACGAATATAAAGGTCTCGTCCTTCCAATTCTAATGGTGTATATGGTGTTACACTTGCAATGGTTGGTACATTTTCTTTTACCATTATCATAGGAACAATTTGCACCGCCCCACCGATAGCTACTGCAATAGTAGACCAAATGGTCATTTGTACAGGTTTTCTTTCTAACCAATTATGAAGTGTTTCCCCTGCTATTCTTCGTTTGCTAATTACTTCTAATGCAGGTGCTTGCGCTAACTCATCTTCTACTGCACTTCCTTGACGAATAGTTTTTACCACATTGACAACCGCCAAAATAGCTCCTGTTATATAAAGTGTCCCTCCGATGGCACGCATCACATACATAGGCATAATAGCACTTACCGTATGCAAGAAGTTTCCATACACCAAGTTGCCATCTGGGCTAAATTGTTTCCACATTGAAGCCTGAGTAAAACCTGCAATATATAAAGGAATGGTATAAAGAATAATTCCCAAAGTACCTATCCAGAAATGCGTATTGGCAAGGCGAACAGAGTATAATTCTGTTTTCCACATTTTTGGCACTAAATAATAAATCATACCAAAAGTAAGGAAACCATTCCACGCCAAAGCTCCTACGTGAACGTGAGCAATAATCCAGTCTGTAAAGTGAGCAATCGCATTTACGTTTTTAAGAGCCAAAGTAGGTCCCTCAAAAGTTGCCATACCATACCCTGTGATGGCTACCACCATAAATTTTAATACAGGATTGGTTCTCACTTTATCCCAAGCTCCACGAAGTGTTAAAAGTCCGTTAATCATACCTCCCCAAGAAGGAGCTACTAACATTACGGAAAACACAACACCGAGGTTCTGAGCCCAGCCAGGTAAAGCTGTATAAAGCAAGTGGTGAGGTCCTGCCCACATATAAATAAAAATCAAGCTCCAAAAGTGAATGATAGAAAGTCGGTAAGAATACACAGGACGCTCTGCTGCTTTCGGTATAAAATAATACATCAACCCTAAGAATGGTGTAGTAAGGAAAAACGCTACCGCATTATGTCCATACCACCACTGTACTAAGGCATCTTGTACCCCTGCATAAACAGAATAACTTTTTAAAGAAGTAAAGCTAATGGGCAACTCTAAGTTGTTGAATATATGCAACAAAGCCACAGCAACAAAGGTAGCAATATAGAACCAAATCGCTACATAAATATGGCGTTGTCTCCTTTTGATGAGCGTACCTATCATATTAGCCCCCCAAGCTACCCAAACCACCGCTATGGCAATATCAATTGGCCATTCTAACTCGGCGTATTCTTTGGAAGTAGTATAACCAAGAGGCAAGGTAATAGCCGCCGCAACTATGATAAGTTGCCAGCCCCAAAAGTTTAAATTACTAAGAAAATCACTATACATACGAGCTTTTAACAATCGCTGCATAGAATAGTAACTTCCTGCAAAAATAGCATTTCCTACAAAGGCAAAAATAACCGCATTAGTATGCAATGGACGCAAACGACCAAAACTAAGCCACGGAATACCTTCAATTAATGTAGGAAATAAAAACAAATAGGCTAAAAGTAGCCCAACACCCATCCCCACAATACCCCAAAAGAGTGTTGCGTAAATGAACTTTTTAACAATTTTGTTGTCGTAGTAAAATTGTTGCATTTCCATAAACAAATAATATTTAGTAAGTTTTAAGTTTTTTGTTGTTCTATATTATTTTGTGTTTTTTTAGGTTTTATTTTTATTCAAATTTTCTTGGTTATTTCCCTTATTTTCTTGGGAAGATTGTACCAATTCATCTTCAAAAAGCATTCGGACAGAAGGGCTGTGAGTGTCTTCGTATTGCCCACTTTTTATGGCTTTTATACATAAAAAAAAGAACAAACCAGCCACTAAGGTGCTTATTGAAATTAACATATAGATAACACTCATCGTATTAACATAAAATTTGTGCAAATATAAAACATTTTTTATTATCGTAAAAATAAAATTTACTATTTTTTATAACACAATAAAGGATAAAAACCTCTTTATTTCTATTTTTATGCGTAAAATAAAGATTTTTTTCTAAAAATAAATATTAAAATTCATAAATTTAGAATTTAACTAAATTATTTTTATTTTTACAAAAAAAAGGATATACCATAATTATAGTATATCCTTTTGTATTTAAGTAAAATTTATTAGAAATTATATTTCAAAGTAACGTTCCAAGTACGTCCGTAACCGAAGAATACTCTGTTACTCACATCTATCCCTTTGTAGGTAACACTTGTATCGGTTGCGTGAATATTGGTACTAGCCTCTGCAATATAGTAAGTGTCTAACAAGTTATTCACATTTACTAAAAGAGTAAGCGCTTTTTTATCAGAGAAATTAAATTTATAAGAAGCTCCCGCATCAAATAAATTATAACTTGGCAATTTTAGTACGCCTTGCTCTGCTTGGGTTCTGTTTGTAAATGAATTTACATCCAATTTTGCATATAAATCATTTACATATCTCCAATTTATATCAATTTTAAGATTTTTAACAGGAGTTATATTCGCTCCTAAGTTGGCGGTAAGTTGCGCAGACTCACCTACTTTTGCTTTATCTAAGTAAGTAGTAAATTCATTTGTTGTATTTCCTAATGCTTGTTGCGCTTGTGTTATATACTCTTGGTTGTTATCATCACGGAAAGTTCTTGCGGTAGCATCTCCTTTATAGAACCAATCACCGATAGAGAACATTCCGTTAAATTTAACATAATCATTAAGACGATAGTTCGCTTCTACTTCAATACCTTGGTGAATTTCTTGTACGCCGTCCAGCTCTACCATATATCTTGTCCCGTCAGTATCTCTTTGTCCGTTTCTTCTTTCGTATCTATCTTTCCAAGAAGTTCTATAAACATTTACATTCGCATTAATATTATTATATTTGAACCCGTAACCTGCTTCCAATCCTAATATTTTTTCATTCGTTAAACGAGGATTTAAGAAATTTTTATAATTTGGATACACCGCAGATGCCAAAGGTTGTTTAGAATAATACCCTGCATTGAAAAATACGTTATGATGTTCGTTAATATTGTAATTAACTCCTCCTTTTAGGTTATACCCTGTGATAGATTTGAAGCCTGTTTCGTTATACATCGCTGTTTCTGGTCTTCCTACAAGAGCCAAAGTTCCTTCTTTTAAGAAATCATCTTCTCGTTGGAAACCTTGTACAGAGCTAGACCATTGTGCAAAAGCAGAAAGTTGTTCCGAAGTATATTCTACTTGCCCAAAAATACCTCCCCAATACACTTCACCGTTATTACTATATGTAATTCTATCTTCCAGTGGGTCTAAATTATAATTAAATGGATTATAATTTGGGTTAATATCTGAGGTGTTATAAATATGTCTTGCAGTAGAGAAATTTTTATTATAAGTATCTGATACATATTGATTTCCTAACAAATCATTTACCACCACATAGTGATATCCTTTATAATAACGAGCATCAATACCCGCACTGAAAGACCAATTTTCACTTAATTTATGATTGAAATTAGACAAAATACCATACCAGTCGTGTGAATTAACTTCTTTTACGCGAGATCTATTGGCTGAGTTGGTTGGGTTAGCCATATTATCTTGTACCAATCTATCTATTTCAAATATTCCTGTATCTTGGTTTCGGTAAGCAGCAATATTTCTGTCGTCTAATTTAGCTCCGCCACCACGACCCAAAGAAGCATACACTACGGTGTTCAGCGTAGAACTGCTATCTATATTCCAGTCCCAGTTTAGCATAGCTACAGGCTTATGGTAAGCATTTACGTATAACGCATATTCTTCGCCATTATGGTATCCCCATTGTTCGTTATATTTTCTGTTTGGTTTGTTATCACTTCCATATTTTAAATAATTGGCAATGGTTATTTCATAACGTCTTTGGTTATGCCACTGAGGCGCACCTGTTATCATAAATTGGAAGCCGTGTTTTTCCGAAGGATTATAACCTAAGGCAAAATAGTAATTATAACCTTGAAATTTTGTTCCATCGGCATACATAGAACCACCTGTACGGCTTAGCAAAACAGAAGTTGACCATTTACTTTTGGTTTTTCCTGTATTATAAGCGATTAATTCTTTATTGTAGCCATCATTTCCTAAGCCGAAAGAAGCTACACCGCCTTCTGCCATATCCGATGCTTTGGTAACGATATTAATTGTACCACCAATAGAAGCAATTGCTAACTTAGATGCTCCTAACCCGCGTTGTACTTGCATAGCAGAAGTAACATCGGCAATACCCGCCCAGTTGCTCCAATATACTCGCCCAGACTCCATATCGTTCACAGGCATACCATTTACCATCACGGCAATATTTTGGTTAGAGAAACCACGAATGTTGATTTTAGAATCTCCAAAACCTCCACCGCCTTTGGTTGCATATACCGATGGCGTACGGTTGAGCAATTCAGGAAACTCTTGGTTACCCAATTTCTCTACAATCTCTGCCGCTCTAATGGTAGAAACCGCCACAGGAGTTTTTCTCTCTTGGGCAATATCCAACAAAGAACTTCCTGTAACAACCACTTCTTCCAAAGATTGTGCATCTGGCTGAAGCACCACTCTCACAGAAGCCTTACCATTAGAAATGCGAAAAGGTACTTCTTTATTCTCAAAACTAATATACGAGAATACAAGAGTACCTTGTGTTTGTGAAGTTTTTAGGGTAAATTTCCCATCAATATCAGACGAAGCCCCAATGCTTGTGCCCTTGATAAGGACATTCGCTCCTAAAAGTGGCTGATTGGTTTCGCCGTCAATCACCACACCAGATACAGTATGCTGTGCTGTTGCTACTGCAAACGTGAAAATCGCTGCTACGCTAAGTAGCCAACGTTCAAACATCTTCATATTAAAAATAAAAATTTAGTTCAACGGCACAAAATTAAAGTTTTTTTATCTTTCCCGCAAACCATCTTTTTGTTTTATTAAATTTTCTTTAAAAAAAATATTTTCATCGTAAATTTTACTTATAATAAAAGGCTTTCATTTTCAATTACTTATTTTGTTATGAAAAATCATTCTAAATAAAATAAACTTATCAACAATTTTTTTATTCTTGTTAATAAGTTAAAAACATACAAAAAAACTAATTTTTTCTATTTTTTAACATTAATTATACGGTTAATCTTTATCAATCTAATTATTTTAACTTTTATATCTTTAAAAAAATAATATTTTCATTAAATAAAAAGATATTATTTATAAATTTTATTAAATAATTGCATTTTATTTATTTTAAACTAATTTATAACCAATACCATAAACGGACTGAAAATCTATTTGTGCTTGTGCATTTTTTAGTTTCTTCCGAAGATTTTTTATCTGTGAATAAATAAAATCCAAGCTATCCACTTGGTCGACATCATCACCCCAAACGGCTTCTGCGAGCATTGTTTTTTGGACTAATTTTTCCGGACGAATCATAAAATAATATAACAAATCGTATTCTTTTCGGTTTATAGGCATAGGTTTTCCTGCTACCAAAACTTGTCTATTTTCAGGAAATAATTGGACATTTTTAAAAGAAATAATTTCTTCACCTTGTTGGTTTTTTCTTCGGATAATAGATTTTACGCGAGCGAGCAATTCTGCCAAATGAAAAGGTTTTGCCAAATAATCGTCAGCACCTTTCTCTAAGCCCAAAACTTTATCTTCTACCGAGTCTTTCGCCGAGATAATGATAACAGAATTGTTCTTTTTCAGCTTTTTCAATTCATCTAAAAGTTGCATTCCGCTTCCGTTTGGCAACATAATATCCAACAAAATGCAATCGTAGTCATAATTTGCTATTTTACTAAGCCCTGAAAGATAATCCGAAGCCGTTTCTATCAAAAATTTTTCTTTTTCTAAAAAAGTTTGTAGCGTATCTCGGAGTTCTTTTTCGTCTTCTATTATTAATATTTTCATTTTGTTAATTTTAATAAAAAAAGCACATTTTGCTAATGTGCTTTTCTCTTTTTAAATTATATCAGCCTATTAATTTCCTACTTCACTGATGAATTTTATTCGGTACAAACGCAGTTCATCATCTTCATAATCGCCGTTAAATTCTTTGGAAGCTAAGGAAATTTTATCACTTTCTGCCTCTAAGAAATATTCGTGCAATTCTTCTTGTTGCTCTTCGTCCAAAATTTCATCTATCCAATAATTAATATTTAATTTGGTTCCGCTATAAACGATTTGTTCCAATTCTTTAAGAAAATCATTCATATTCAAACCCTTAGCCTTAGCAATATCGGGCAAAGGTAGTTTTTTATCTACATTTTGGATAATGAATAATTTTAGTGCAGAGTTGGTTCCTGTGGTTTTTACGACCAAATCTTCTGGGCGAATAATATCATTTTCTTCTACATATTTTCCGATAAGCTCTACAAATTCCTGCCCATATTTTTTGGCTTTGCCCTCTCCTACCCCAAAGACATTGGTAAGCTCTGAGATGGTTATTGGGTATTTGAGCGACATATCTTCAAGCGATGTATCTTGAAAAACAACAAAAGGTGGCACGCCTCTGTCTTTTGCTACTTTTTTACGCAGTTCTCTTAACAATTTTAACAGCGTTTCGTCCATCAAAGAAACTGTATTTTTGGCTGGTTCTTCGGGATCATCTTCAAAATTATGATCTTCTGTCATCATAAAAGAAGTTGGCTTTTTAAGGTATTCTTTTCCTTTTTCTGTTAAGAACATTACGCCATAAGTTTCTATATCCTTACGAATGAGACCATTAACCATCACTTGCCGTAAAAGAGCCGTCCAGAAACGCCCGTCTTGCTCTTTGCCACAACCGAAATAATCTTGATCGTCAAAACGATTAGATTTTATCATCGCCGAAACTTTACCTATTAATATATTAATAATTTCTTTTCCTTTTAGTTTTTGGCGAGTTTTTTCAATAATTGTAAGGAGCTTAACTACTTCATTTTTAGCTTCTTTCTTCTCTTTCGGATAGCGCATATTATCATCCATATCTGCTCCTTCTCCGTTTATTTCGTCAAATTCTTCTCCGAAATAATGCAAAATAAACTTTCTTCGTGAGCTGGACGTTTCGGCATACGCAACCATATCTTGTAAGAGAGCTTGCCCTATTTCTTGCTCAGCAATGGGCTTGCCTACCATAAATTTTTCTAACTTTTCAATGTCTTTATAACAATAAAAAGCTAAGCAATACCCTTCGCCACCATCGCGCCCAGCACGCCCTGTCTCTTGGTAATAACTCTCAATACTTTTAGGTATATCGTGGTGAATAACAAAACGTACATCGGGTTTGTCAATTCCCATACCAAAGGCGATTGTAGCCACCACCACATCCACCTCTTCCATCAGGAACATATCTTGGTGTTTGGCACGAGTTTTGGCATCCAACCCTGCGTGGTAAGGCACAGCCGTAATTCCATTTACTTGTAAAGTTTGCGCCAATTCTTCTACTTTTTTACGGCTCAAACAATAAATAATGCCCGATTTTCCTGCATTTTGTTTTACAAAACGAATAATATCGGCATCTACATTTTTAGTTTTTGGGCGAACTTCATAGTACAAGTTAGGACGGTTGAAAGACGATTTGAAGACATTCGCCTCTGCGACACCTAAATTTTTTAGGATATCTTCTTGTACTTTGGTAGTAGCCGTAGCTGTAAGCGCTATCATAGGAATATTTTCTCCTAATCTATCAATAATTAGTTTAATATTACGATACTCAGGGCGAAAATCGTGTCCCCATTCGGAAATACAATGCGCCTCATCTACCGCTACAAAAGATATTTTAACTTCTTTTAAGAAAGAAATATACTCATCTTTGGTAAGCGACTCTGGGGCAACGTATAAGAGTTTGGTATCTCCGTTGCGGATGTCTTCCATCACGGTACGAATTTCTCCTTTGGTTAAAGAAGAATTGAGCACGTGGGCTACTTTATCCGTTCCTGAAATACCTCGTATCACATCTACTTGGTTTTTCATTAAGGCAATTAACGGCGAAATAATAATCGCTGTACCTTCTTTTACCAAAGCAGGAAGCTGATAACATAACGACTTTCCACCACCCGTAGGCATAATTACGAACGTGTGCTGATTGTTCATCACACTGGTAATAATTTCCTCTTGTCGTCCTTTAAAAGTATCGAACCCAAAAATATTTTTTAACGCTTTTTGTAATTCATTTTTTATTGTACTCATAATTGTAATATGTAGTATTTTTTATTACTTTTGCAGTATAAAAGTACAACTATTTTTTTAATTAGCAAATTTAATATCAAAAATTTTGGAAAATTTTAAACAAATCATTGATTTTGCCCGCAAAACCATTGAAATTGAGGTAGATTCGTTAAATAAATTAACAGAATTTATAAGCGAAGATTTTGTTAAAAGTGTGGAAACTATCCTACATTCTAAGGGAAGAGTAGTGATAACAGGCATCGGAAAAAGCGCAATTATCGCTCAAAAAATCGTTGCAACGATGAATTCCACCGGTACGCCTTCCATTTTTATGCACGCTGCCGATGCCATTCACGGCGATTTAGGAATTATTCAAAAAGACGATGTCGTTATTTGCATCTCTAAAAGTGGAAATACACCAGAGATAAAAGTGCTTGTTCCGTTACTTAAACGCGAAGGCAATCCGCTCATAGCCATCACCGCCAACAAAGAATCTTTCTTAGGCACACAATCCGATTATGTTCTATTAGCTTACACCAAAGAAGAAGCTTGCCCTAACAACCTTGCCCCAACAACAAGTACAACAGCGCAACTTGTATTAGGCGATGCGCTTTCCGTTTGTCTTATGCAAATGAAACAATTCGGGAGTAAAGATTTTGCAAAATACCACCCAGGTGGGGCATTAGGAAAAAAATTATACCTTACCGTTGGCGATGCTATTGCTAAAAATGAAGTACCAAAAGTAACCCCTGAAACCGATATAAAACAAGTAATTGTAGAAATTTCTCAAAAAATGCTTGGCGTTACTGCGGTTTTGGACAGAGAAAATATTGTTGGAGTTATCACCGATGGAGATATTCGCCGAATGCTTAATAAATATGAAGATATAAAAGGATTAAAAGCAAAAGATATTATGTCTGTCAGTCCTAAAACTATTGATTATCAAACACTTGCCATAGATGCATTGGATTTTATGCAAAATCATAAAATAACCCAATTGCTCGTTACCAAAAACAATATATATATAGGTATAATTCATTTACATAATTTAATACAAGAAGGAATTATTTAACCTTAATTAAAATCTAATAATTTTACAGAAAAAATGAAGATTTAATGTCTAAAAAATTCTTTATTTTATAAATTTTACGTACTTTTGTACTCTTTAAAAAACTTTTATGCATAATTTTGACCCTACTGAACATCCGCACCGCAGATACAATCCGTTAATGGATGAATGGGTGCTTGTCTCTCCACACAGAGCGAAACGACCTTGGCAAGGACAACAAGAGAAAAATAATGAAAATGCCCGTCCGAAATACGACGAAAATTGCTACTTATGCCCAACCAATGCACGTACAAGTGGCGATAAAAATCCTAACTACACGGAGCCTTATGTTTTTACTAATGATTTTTCTGCGCTAAAAGACGAAGAAGTAAAAGCAAACCCATCGGAATCCAACTTTTTCCGCTCAGAACCTGAAAGTGGTATTTGCAGAGTTATCTGCTTTTCTCCTCGCCACGACCTTACCCTTCCTGAAATGGAACTCCCTCATATAGAGTCTGTTATCCGTACTTGGATACGAGAATATAAAGAACTTGGTAGTAATCCTAATATTAATCACGTACAAATTTTTGAAAACAAAGGAAGCGTTATGGGGTGTAGCAATCCGCACCCTCACGGGCAAATTTGGGCGCAAAAAAGCCTTCCTTCTATTGTACAAAAATTAGATAATTCTCAAAAAAAATATTTTGAGCAACACGGAAAAACACTTTTAAGCGATTACGTAAAAGCGGAATTGGAGAAAAAAGAACGTATCGTGTTGGAAAACCAACACTTCGTAGCACTTGTACCATATTGGGCTGTTTGGCCGTATGAAACAATGATTATCTCTAAAAGAGCTATTTCGTCTATTGACCAATTTTCCGATGAAGAAATAAGCGCATTTGCAGAAATTCTTCAACAATTAACCATAAAATATGATAATCTTTTTGAAACCTCTTTCCCATATTCGGCAGGTATTCATCAAGCTCCAACCAACGGAGAAGACCATTCGCATTGGCATTTTCAAATGAATTTTTATCCGCCATTGCTTCGCTCTGCTTCTGTTAAAAAATTTATGGTTGGTTATGAAATGATGGCAGAGTCGCAACGAGATATTACAGCGGAACAAAGTGCCGAACGATTACGAAATTTATCTAACATTCATTATAAAAATAATTAATTATGTTTGAAAACTTAAATCCAAAATTTGAAATTCTGGACTTTGTCATTTTCGGAATTTATGCGGTAGTTATTCTCTTTATGGGAATATTTATCGGAAAAAGAAAAAAAGGGGAAAAGGAAAACGCCGAAGAATATTTCTTGGCAGGGAAGTCTTTACCTTGGTGGGCAATAGGTTCTTCGCTGATTGCAGCGAATATTTCCGCAGAACAATTCATAGCAACATCTGGCTCTGCTTTTGCCGTAGGGTTGGCAGTTGCCTCTTATGAGTGGATGGCAGCTATTACCTTAATTATTGTTGCTAAATATTTTTTGCCTGTTTTCATAAAACAAGGTATTTATACCATTCCTGAATTTGTAGAACGAAGATTTAACACCAATTTGAAGACTATCTTAGCGATTTTCTGGATAGGATTGTATATTTTTGTTAATTTAACATCTGTTCTTTATCTTGGAGCAAAAGCCTTAGATACGGTTGTAGGAATAGGAAATGGTGAGCTTATTATGCCTATTATTATAGGTATGGCGTTGTTTTCTTTGGCGTATTCCATCACAGGAGGGCTTTCTTCGGTAGCTATGACGGATGTTATTCAGGTTGTTTTGCTCATCGCAGGTGGGTTAGTTACCACTTATATCGCTTTGGATAATGTAACCCCAGAAGGCGGATTTTTTAACGGACTAAGTCATATTTATGAAAATGCTACCAACACCATTAATGGGAAAGAAGTTAGTAAATTCCATATGATTTTGGATAGAGATAATCCAGAATATGACAATTTGCCAGGTATAGCCGTTCTTCTTGGTGGTATGTGGGTTGCCAATTTATATTATTGGGGCTTCAATCAATATATTATTCAAAGGGCTTTGGCTGCAAAATCTCTCAATGAAGCTCAAAAAGGACTTGCTTTTGCTGCATACTTAAAATTAATCGTGCCTCTTTTGGTGGTTATCCCTGGAATTATTGCAGCGGTGATGTACAAAGAAAATGCTCATAACGCCATAGATGCATTAACCAAAGCAAACGGAACTATTGACTACGACCGCTCTTATCCTTGGCTTATTGACACATTCTTGCCTGTGGGTGTAAAAGGAGTAGTAGTTGCGGCACTTACTGCGGCTATCGTTTCTTCGCTTGCGTCTATGATTAACTCTACTTCTACTATTTTTACAATGGATATTTACAAACCATTTATTAATAAAATGGCTTCGGATACAAAATTAGTAAATGTAGGGCGCGTTGCGGGAGTGGTTTCTTTGATTATAGCAATGAGTTTGGCTAAATTTATGGGGTCTATTGACCAAATGTTCCAATACATTCAAGAATATACAGGATTGGTAAGCCCTGGTATCTTGGCTGTTTTCTTGATGGGACTTTTCTGGAAAAAAACCAATACCAAAGGAGCCATCACTGGGGTAATTTTCTCTATTATAATCGCTTTAGTATTGAAATTTATTCCTACAAAAGTACCTTTTATGGAACAAATGTTATATACATTAATCTCTACAATGGTGGTTATTGTAGGCGTTTCTCTTACAACAAGTGATACGGATGATGACCCCAAAGCTATTCGCCTTACCAAAGATATTTTCATCACCAATTCTACATTTAATATCGCTTCTTACATCATATTACTCATCACAGCAATACTTTATGTTGTTTTCTGGTAAAATTATTTTTTATATTTAATCAAAGATTTTTTATATTTTAAAAATCATAAAAAAATAGGTTATAGTCTTCAAAATCAAACTATAACCTATTTTTTCTATTTGTTTATTCCTTCCAAATCTAATAAAAAAGCGTATTCTTTGGCTATTTCTTTGAGCGATTCAAAACGCCCCGAAGCACCTCCGTGTCCTGCGTCCATATTTGTATCCAAAAACAACTGATTATCATCTGTTTTCATTTCCCGAAGTTTTGCCACCCATTTGGCTGGCTCCCAATATTGTACCTGCGAGTCGTGCAAGCCTGTGGATACGTACATATTTGGGTAATTCTGTGCTTTTACTTGGTCATAAGGCGAATAAGAAAGCATATAATCATAATATTCTTTTTCATTTGGGTTGCCCCATTCGTCATATTCTCCTGTTGTTAGCGGAATACTATCGTCTAACATCGTAGTTACCACATCGACAAAAGGCACAGAAGCTATTACTCCTTTATAGAGTTCGGGTGCCGTATTCACTACCGCTCCCATCAATAGCCCACCCGCAGAGCCTCCTTCTGCAAATAAATGCTCGCTTGAAGTATATTTTTCATCTATTAAAAATCGAGAACAATCTACAAAATCAGTAAAAGTATTTTTCTTTTTTAACAATTTTCCATCTTCATACCATTTCCTTCCCAAATATTCTCCTCCTCGTATATGAGCAATAACGTAAATAAAACCTCTATCCAAAAGGCTCAATCTTGTTGTTGAAAAATAAGTCGTTATCGTATATCCATAAGACCCATAAGCATATAATAATAACGGATTTTTGCCATTTTTCTCTATCCCTTTACGATACACCACCGACATCGGAATTTTCGTTCCATCAGTAGCAGTAGCCCAAATACGCTCTTCTACATAATTATTTTCATCAAATTTTCCTCCTAAAACTTCTTGCTCTTTAAGTATTTTTTTCTCTTTCGTTTGCATATTGAACTCTATAACCGAAGCAGGAGTTGCCATCGATTCGTATTTATATCGCAAAATATCCGTATCAAAATCCAAGTTTTGGGTAGTATAAGCCGAATAAGTTTCACTTTCAAAAGGCAAATAATATGCTTGCCCATTCCAAGGGCGAATTTCAATGCGCTCCAAACCATTATAAGTTTCTTCTACTACTAAAAAGTTTTTGAAAATTCCTATTCCTGTAAGCAACACATCTTCTCTATGCGGAATAATTTCCTCCCAATGCTCCATAAAAGTCTGGTTTTCATTGGTTTTCATAAGTTTAAAATTGGTTGCATTATCTTTATTGGTCAATATGTAAAAAGTATTTTCATAATGCCAAATATCATACTCTAAGCCTCTTTGTCGTTTTTGAAAAATCTGAAATTCTCCTTTCGGATTATCTGCTTTAAGTATTTGATATTCAGATGTTAGCGTACTTTGCGAATTTATTACAAGATATTTTTTAGATTTTTCTCGATAAACAGAAGTAGAATAAGTATCATCTTTTTCATTGAAAATCAATACATCTTGCTTTGGGTTGGTACCTATTTCGTGCCGATAAATTTTATCCGTACGTAAAGTTTTTGGGTCTTTTTTGGTATAAAAAATAGTTGCATTATCAGCTGCCCACACTCCTTCTCCATCGGTATTTTTTATTTTTTCCGAAAGAATTTCACCCGTTTCCAAGTTTTTTATTTGCAATACATATTGCCTACGCGAAACGGTATCTATGCCAAAAACAGCCCATTTATTATCATCACTTATAGAAAAACTTCCAAGCGAAAAATAAGAATATCCTTTTGCCATCTCATTACAATCAAACAAAATTTCTTCCTCTGCCTCTTTCGTACCCTTTTTTCTTGTATAAATAGGATAATCTTTTCCCGTTTCATAGCGAGTAATATACCAATAACCATTATAAAAATAAGGCACTGAGCTATCCTCTTCCTTTATACGAGATTTCATTTCTTCAAATAATTTCTCTTGAAATTCTTTCGTATGTGCTGTTTTTTGCTGATAATATGTATTTTCTTCGTTCAAATAACGTATCACTTCCGGATTTTCTCTTTCGTTAAGCCAATAATAATTATCTATACGAACGTTATCGAATTTTTCTAATCGATGTGGTATTTTTTTTGCCACAGGAGGTTGTATCTTCATTTCTTTATCATTTTTTTCTATACACGAAGTTAGGGATAATAACAGAAAATATAATTTAATTTTATAATGCATTGTATTAAAATTTTCTCATTATACCAAAAACGAAAAGCACCTACATTTCTGTAAGTGCCTTTTTGCTCCCCCTACTGGACTTGAACCAGTGACCCTCTGATTAACAGTCAGATGCTCTAACCAACTGAGCTAAGGAGGAATTTGTTATGCTTAACCTATGAAGTAATGTTTTTGTCTCATCATTACGGGTGCAAAGTTACGACTTTTTTTTAAACCTGCAAGCGTTTTTTATATTTTTTTTCAAATATTTTTTATTTTATTTACATACACTTGAATATCAGCGTGTTTTATTTAAAAAATAATTTAGGAAAAAGCTCTTCTGGGGTCTTTTTTGTTCTAAAAAGACGAAATGTGCTGTATAAAAAACCTATTCCATAACCAAAAAACTGCACTCCAACTGCCCAAACCGACAAAATTCCTATTTTAAGGCTCTTGTTTTTACACACACTTTCTATAAAAATTAATAAAAAATACGCTGCATAAATAAATATTCCTGCCCAAACAGAAAACAACGAGAATAGAATAGATATAAAAAATCCTACAACAAAAAAGGAAGGCAACCAATATATTAATTTTCGTGTTTGCGGATGCCAATAGTTCAGTATGGGGCGCGTTTGCCCAAATTTATTCACTTGAAGGAAAAACTTCTTCCAAGAAATGCGCCGTTTATGATAAACAAATGCTTTTTCTATAAAACTGGTACAATATCCTATTTTCCAAAGGCGAATAGTTAAATCGGGGTCTTCACCAGGGTGAATTTTGCCAAAACCTCCTGTTTTTTCAAATGCTTCTTTGGAAATTCCCATATTGAAGCTACGTGGCTCAAAGCGGGAAATACTTTTTTTGCTTCCTCTGATGCCTCCTGTCGTAAAAAAGGACGTCATTGCGTAATTTATCGCCTTTTGAATGGTCGTGAAAGATGTTGTAGCGGCATCAGCACCTCCAAAGCAATCTACATAGTTATTTTGTAAAAAATCATCTACATTTTTAAGATAATATTTTGGTAAAAGACAATCTGAATCTAAAATAATAAAATAATTCCCTTCGGCAACTCGCATTCCGTAGTTTCTCGAATCACCAGGTCCTGAATTTTCCTTATAATAATACTTTACTTGTATTCTATCTTTATACTTTTCTACTATTTCTTTGGAAGATATAGAAGAACCATCTTCAATAATAACCACTTCAAACTCTTTTTCAAAAGATTGTTCAACCATAGTATCCAAAAGTTCCTTTATTTCGTCAGGACGATTATAAACAGGTACTATTATAGAATATTTTATAATATCATTCATTATATTTATATGGATAGTTTTATTTTTTCGTTCAATAATAAAAAAATAAATACCAAATTCTATTATTTTTATATCCAAAAATAAGAATTTGGTATTCTAATTATCCTTTTTTTACACTAACTATTTCTTTATTTTTTAGCATCTGCTAAAAATTTTGCCAATCCTATGTCTGTTAAAGGGTGTTGTAATAGCCCTACAATGGCAGATAAAGGCGCTGTTACCACATCTGCACCTATTTTTGCGCAATGGATGATGTGCATTGTGTGTCTTACCGATGCTGCAAGAATTTCTGTTTTATATCCGTAGTTAGTATATATTTTTTTAATATCCGCTATCAATTCTAAGCCGTCAGTACATACATCATCTAAACGACCGATGAAAGGAGAGACGTAAGTAGCCCCAGCTTTGGCAGCTAATAAGGCTTGCCCAGAAGAAAATACCAAAGTGCAATTGGTTTTTATTCCTTTTTCTGAAAAATATTTAATAGCACGCACGCCATCTTTTATCATAGGTACTTTAACTACTATTTGCGGATGCAATTGTGCTAATTTTTCGCCTTCTTTTACTATTCCTTCAAAGTCCGTAGAAATAACTTCTGCAGAAACATCTCCTTTTACAATATTACAAATGTCTTTATAGTGTTTCAGTATGTTTTCTTCTCCTTTAATTCCCTCTTTTGCCATTAAAGAAGGATTAGTAGTTACCCCATCTAAAACACCTAAGTTTTGAGCTTCTTCAATTTGTGCCAAATTGGCTGTATCAATAAAAAATTTCATATTTTTGTGTAATTTAGTTATTTATTTTCTTTTCGTTTATTATTCATTTTCCTATTTTACTACCTTTGCAAGGCTTTCCAATAGCTGAGGTTTGTCTTCCAAAGCTAATTTTGCTAAACGATATAGGTCTTTTACCCATTTATCTAAGGCTGTGAAGTCTTTATTTTTATCAAAAGTAGCTTGTTGGCTTTCTCCTTTCTTTTGAATATAGTCTGCATAGGATTTTTCTACTATTTTTATATCTTCTATTTGTGTTTTTATCCGTTCAGGAGTTATTTTTAATATCTTTAAAGACTCTTGCAAGTTCGTATCATTATCTAAGTTCACATAAAGGTCTTTCACTTGCTGTAAAAATTTAGCAAATGCGACTTCTACTCTTCCTGTTAAAGCTAAATTTTTAAGAATATTAGGTTCATTTTTAAAAATTTCCTTCGCTTTTTTTCTATCTGCTCTATATGCTTTATCTATTTCTTCTAATTTTTTCTTATAAAGAGCGATAGTATTTGTTTCTTCGGCGGTTACTTTTTTATTTTTCAAGAAAGATTCTTCTGCTTTATCAAAAAGTAACTTTCCTTCTGCTAATTTATCCGAATTATACCCTATTTCTAAAAGAACAGAAACTAATTCTGTATTTTTTCCTACGTTATGAAACAAAGCTCCATAATCTTGAAGCATTTTTTCATTAGATAAATAATTATTTTTTGCCATTTTCACTATTTTTAGTTAATACTATTTTTTATTTTTTATGCAATTTTATATATTTTTCACACAATGTTTATTATTTTAAACATAATATTCTAT
>JAUMUT010000065.1 GCA_030530525.1 Capnocytophaga sp.
CACCTACTTTTTTGAGCCATTTAGCAACGACTCCTTCTTCCATTGTGTCGCTTAAACGCGGCATATTTATTATTTCTGCCATTTTATTTATATTTTAGGTAAAAAAGGATAATTTCTTTGTTCATAAACAACATCATACATTACTTCTTTGCTTGGGAAAGGTGATTCTTCTGCAAATTTTTCGCATTCAGCAACTAAGTTTTTAACTCTTTCGTCTATTTCTTCTATTTCTGCATCTGTTGCGTATTTTTTCTCTTTAATTACATTAAGAACTTGTGTTATTGGGTCTTGGAGTTTATACTCTTCCACTTCTTCTTTGGTTCTATAATGCTGAGCATCAGACATAGAATGCCCTCTATAACGATATGTTCTTATTTCAAGGAAAGTAGGTCCTTCTCCTCGTCTTGCTCTTTCTACTGCTTCAAAAACTTTTTCAGCAACAGAAACAGGATTCATACCATCAACAGGCTCGCAAGGCATTTCATATCCTAACCCTAATTTCCAAATATCCGAATGGTTTGCTGTTCTTTCCACGGAAGTTCCCATTGCGTAATGGTTATTTTCGCAAATGAATACAACTGGTAGCTTCCAATTCATAGCAAGGTTAAAAGTTTCGTGCAATGAACCTTGGCGAGTAGCTCCATCTCCCATAAAAGTAAGGGTAACGGCACCTGTTTCGTTGTATTTATCCGCAAAAGCAAGCCCTGCTCCTAACGGAATTTGCCCTCCAACAATACCGTGACCGCCGTAGAAACGATGTTCTTTTGAGAAAATATGCATAGAACCACCCAATCCGTGTGAAGTTCCTGTGTCTTTTCCGTACAATTCTGCCATTACTCGGCGAGGATCAACCCCAAGTGCTATTGGGTGTACGTGGTTTCGGTAAGCTGTAATCATTCTGTCTTTAGTAGGGTCAATAGCGTGCATACAACCAGCTACAATAGCCTCTTGCCCATTGTACAAGTGCAAGAAACCACGTACTTTTTGCTGAATATACACTGCTGCAAGTTTGTCTTCAAACTTTCTCCAAAAGAGCATGTCTTCATACCATTTTAGGTAAACTTCTTTGTCAATTTTTTTCATTATACAATGAATTAATTTTATATATTAATAACTTAAGGTATAATAATAGCTTGTGTTATAGTCTTTTATCCAAAAACATAACCACCTAATACTTCCCTTGATAGAGTAAAATATTCAAGCTAAATATTTTGAGCGCAAATATACAAAAATACTTATTTATAATTCCAAAAAAATGTATTTTTTTTCTAATTTAGAATTACTTTTTATTTATTTACAGATTTTTATATTTTTTTTAATTTTATTTACATTAAAAAATATTATTATTATACATTTTTAAAAAAAATCTTTCGGGCAACAAAGATAATATTTTGTTACTTTTGTTGAAAGAGCATCTAAATTCATTTGATCTGAGGCTTCGGCTACGTCAAGTATTCTTCTATTTTTGGTATAAACTAATATATTTTGATAATCTTTATTGTATGCAATATTAGAAATTTCTCCTGTAAAAACAAAATAATCTATTAATTTTTCGTCCATTTTATAACTTTCTTTCACTTTTTGTTTGTATTGAGAAATAGTTTCTTTGTCTATTGGGTTTTTATAAATTTTTAAACGGAATAATTCTCTATTAATTATGGCACTACTTAGTTTTGCCAAAACAAAATCCTCGTTATTTTGCCATTCTTTCAAAGCTGAAATAATATCCGTGTCATCTAATTGTGCAAAAATTTCTAAGGATTTATCATCAAATTCATTTTTGGAAATTCGGTTTTTAACAAAAAAAGCCAACGCCGAAGACATTGGTAATATTTTCCCCTCTTCGGTTAGTTCTTTGGCGCGTTTTAATATTCGGATAAGTATCAACTCTGCTCCTACGCTGGTTTTATGCAAATAAACTTGCCAATACATTAAACGCCTTGCAACTAAAAATTCCTCTACGGAATATATTCCTTTTTCTTCTACAACAAGTTTATCATCTTTTACATTTAGCATTTCTATAATTCTTTCCGAATTTATATTCCCTTCGGTGGCTCCTGTGTAGAAACTATCGCGTTTTAGATAATCTAATCTATCCATATCTAACTGACTGGATATTAATTGATTCATAAACTTTCTCGGATACTCTTTTTTAAATATTTGAATTGCAATATTTAGCTTTCCTTCAAATATTTTATTTAGTTTTTCCATAAACAATAAGGAAATTTCTTCGTGAGAAATGCTTTCTACAATACTATGTTCCATTGCGTGCGAAAAAGGTCCGTGTCCTATATCGTGCAATAAAATACTTACATACAACCCTTCCTCTTCTTCCTTTGTTATTGCTATTCCTTTATTGCGCAAAGATATAACTGCCTTTTGCATTAGATGAACGCACCCCAAAGCGTGATGAAAACGCGTATGACGAGCTCCTGGATACACTAAATAAGATAATCCCATTTGAGATATTCGCCAAAGACGTTGAAAATATGGATGTTCTACTAATTCAAATATTAATTCTGTGGGAATGTTTATAAATCCATATACAGGATCGTTTATTATTTTTAATTTATTCTGTATTTTCATTATTATTTCTACTATTTTTTATTTAGATTTTTATATCTTTTAGGAATATTTTTATATTTTTTATAAATTTACTTATTCCCTTTTAGATTGAAAGAAATTTTGTAGTAACACTGAACATTCTTTTTCTAATACGCCTGTAATTAATTCTGTTTTAGGATGTAATTTTCCTCCGAAAGATTGAAAACCTCTTTGCTTATCAGCAGCTCCGAATACTACTTTCCCTATTTGACTCCAATACAAAGCTCCTGCGCACATAGCACAAGGTTCTAAGGTTATATACATAGTACATTCTTTCAGATATTTTCCACCTAAATACTCTGACGCCGAAGTAATAGCTTGTATTTCTGCGTGTGCTGTTACATCTTTTAGCTGTTCTGTAAGATTATGCGCCTTTGCAATTATCATATCATTCGTTACTACTATTGCACCAATAGGAATCTCTCCCTTATCTAAGGCTTTTTCTGCCTCTTTAAGGGCTATTTTCATAAAATAAGTGTCATCAAACATTATAATATTATAATTATGTTATATAAAATACTATTTTTTACTTCTCACAAACTTTCCAAATACTTCCAATAACTGAGGTCTATCTTCAAAAGTTAATTTAGCTATTTGATAAAAGTCTTTTACCCATTTATCTAATTCTTCAAAGGCTTTATTTTTATCTTTTGTAGATTGTTGGCTTTCTCCTTTGTCTTTCAAATAGTCTTCATAAGCACTTTTTACCTGATTAATTCTTGTTAATTGCTCTTCAATCTCTTCTGGAAACACTTTTACTTGTGCCAATTTATTTTTTAGCTCTTCATTATTAGATAATGTTCCATAAAATACTTTAATATCTTCTGTGTATTCTGATTTTGTTCTAACCGAAGTGCCATTTATCCTAAGATTTCTCAAAATATTTTCTTCATTTTTGAAAATTATCTTAGCTCTTTTCCTATGTGCAATATATTTTTGAGTAACTTCTGCATACATTTTCTGATAATTGGTAGAAGATGTTATTTCTTCTTGTTTTTTTTGTATATTTATGGAATACAATTCGTTAGCTTTATCTAACAATACCTTTCCATAAGACATTTTTTCGTCTCCGTAACCGTATTCTGATAATTCTTTTGCTAATAATTCGTTTTTCTTGAAATTTTCAAAAATTACACTATAACTTTGTAAC
>JAUMUT010000066.1 GCA_030530525.1 Capnocytophaga sp.
AAAAGTAATAAAAAACTAAAAACATTGCGTATTATTTTATTCAAAAGTAATAAAAAACTAAAAACATTACCTGATTTTTTTACATAAAATCTATTCTTCTATTGCTTTTATTTCCATTATTTTATTTTTAGTAGGTGTTTTAGATACTACATCTATCGCCCAAGAAAATAATTCCTCTAAATCATAATCACCGCTATGGGGTATATCCCAAGAAATCGCATAATCTACATTACATTTATATTCTTTTAATTGTTCTGATACTATAAAAGAAATAGCCAATGAGGTATCTGCGTCTTTACTGCCGTGTCTTATACGATAATAGGTAGCCTTTCTTGAATCTTGGTTTAAGAAATAAAGAGGATTCATAAGCAATGTTATTTTACTATCTGCCAATTCTCCTTTTTTGGTAGAGTTTTGATAAGCATAGGAGGTAAAATGTTTTCTATCGGTAAAGGCATCGCCAAATAATTGGTTTTCACCACTACTAAGGTCTAATGCATCAAAGGCAGGTGGAGTTTTCATTCGCCCTACATAGTGGATATATTTATCCCAATCTAATCCTATAATTTCATTTTCATTTATAGACAAAAAATTATATTGGCTCATATCCGTTCCATTTTTTTGTGCCTTTTTAGCGGACTTAATTAGCTCTTCTATTATCATTTCTTTGAAACTTCCATTACCAAGCTCATCTAATTGTAAATTTCCAAAAGATTTATTTTTTATTTGTAAGGCAACATTCACTATATTTATAAAATTTCCTTTTAGCTTATCCGATATTTCTTTTTCTTTTTCAGAGAGTTCTCCTTCTACAAGCTTACGCTGTACATTATAATCTAACATAGAAGCCTCTATTTTTTTGTAGGTATTTATTCCGTTGAACTGCCATTCATAGGCTGAGTCGGCAATTACTAATAAAGTTATAGGGCAGTAAGCAGATACCGCATATATCTTATCTGATGCTATAGCGGCTCCAATTTCATTTAGGTAATTTATATATTTCACATTGTCGGCTGAAGTTCCTAAAAGTAAAGAAATAGCACCTCCGGCACTTGTTCCGTTAGAAATAATCTTTTCAGCATCGCCTGGCATTCTAAGGTCATTATATTTTAAGTAACGGACAGCGGCTTTTAGGTCAATGATTACAGCTGGTGCTTTCCCTGTTGGGGTAGTACGACCACGAGCTCCGGCAGATGCTACCACAAAACCTTTGGATAAGGCTACCGCTACGGCATTTTGTTTGCCTCTCATTGTTTTCGTTTCTTTGAGCTTAGCAGGCTCCGCAGGCATATATCCTCCTACTTTGTTAGGGAAAAATATAGGTGCAGTCTCAGCATTAAATCCATTTATTGTACCTCCGTTAAAATATGCTTCGGGAATATAAATATTCATTTGTTGGTATTTTTTTTCTATGGGTTTAGTTACATACACAATTCCCTCATAGGCACGCACTTGAAAGGTCTTCCCTCCTTCTGTAATAGTTTCTACTTTGTATTGTTTATCATTGAAAACTAAATTTTCTTGGTTTTGCTTTACT
Organism: Capnocytophaga sp.; assembly: GCA_030530525.1. Classification (GTDB taxonomy): domain Bacteria; phylum Bacteroidota; class Bacteroidia; order Flavobacteriales; family Flavobacteriaceae; genus Capnocytophaga. Next base: position 1,538 of record JAUMUT010000066.1, read on the forward strand.
GAGGCACAACCAATACAAAGCATTGATAGGTATATTATTTTTTTCATACTAAAAATGATTTTAAATTACAGCTACAAATATATAAAAATTAGTTTTGTTATGTATTTTTTTTAACTTTTTAATAATAAAGTTTTTTTATTTCTATTTTTTTTATATTTTTGCCAAAAATTTAGCAAGAAGATATGAATAAAAGATATAGCTTATATAAAATAGAGCAGGAAGATACTTGCCCTTTTGATGCCTCTGCGTATAGCAAATTCAAGTTTGGAGATACTTTTGTAGCGCAACAATTTGGCAAAGAACTATTTGAAGGATTTATTAAGGAGCATAAAGATATTATACTTGCACAATCGGAGATATTGGTATTACCAAGTCCTTATTTTGCGATACCAACAGCATCTGATTTTTTATGCGAATATTTTAAAAAGCACCTGAATTATTTTCTTTTTAAGAACGGAAAAAAATCTTGTGTTACAGCGAAAATACATCGTAACCAGACTTATACGCAAGACTATGGTAATATGAGTTATGAGCAAAGGGTAAAACTTATTTCAGGTGATACCTACTATATAGATAGGGCATTTATAGAAGATAAATTCTGTTTGCTGATAGATGATATAAAGATAACAGGTAGCCACGAGGTTACGGTGAATCGTATTTTGGAGGAGTATAATGTACAAGGAGACTTCTTTTTCTTGTATTATGCAGAGCTAATGAATAAGGAAATACACCCAAGTATAGAGAATTTTTATAACTATTTTTCTATTAAGCAATTAAAAGATATTATTACGCTAATGCAAAGTGAATATTTTGTATATAACACTCGTGTTGTTAAATACATTTTACTTTCTAAACCTGATGATTTTCATTTATTTTTAGAGCATACTACTAAACAAAATCTTAAAAAACTATTTGAGTTAGCCATTAGTAATAACTACCACCAAATAGCGGAATATCAGCGTAATATCTTTACTTTGGATAAGCTATTACATTAATGTAATATAAGAAGGTATAAAATAAAAAATCCATTAAAAACTCTTTACGGGAGTAATTAATGGATTTTTTAGTTATTGGAAAAAGTTTATAAAACGTGCTTATAAGCCTTATAGGACGAGCGAACCAATGCACCACTCTCAAAATGACGGAAACCAAGCTCTGTGCCTATTTCTTTGTACTTGGCAAATTGGTCTGGGGTAATGAATTGTTTTACAGGCAGATGCTTTTTGGAAGGTTGTAGGTACTGCCCAATGGTAACAATATCTACTTTTGCTTCTTTAAGGTCGTAAAGAGTTTGGATAACCTCGTCTTCTGTTTCACCGAGTCCAAGCATTATCCCTGATTTGGTACGATGCGCTCCGTTTTCCTTCAAATAACGAAGTACTCCGAGGCTTCTGTCGTATTGCGCCTGAATACGAACTTCGCGCGTTAATCGCCTTACGGTTTCCATATTATGAGAAATAACCTCTGGGGCTACGGCTAAAATTCTGTTTAGGTTGCGTTCTACTCCTTGAAAATCAGGGATAAGGGTTTCTAAGGTAGTGTTTGGATTCATCCTTCGGATAGCTTTTACGGTTTCTGCCCAAATGATACTTCCCATATCTTTGAGGTCGTCTCTATCAACGGAGGTAATTACGGCGTGGGTTATATTCATTAGCTTGATAGAACGAGCGACTTTTTCGGGTTCTTCCCAATCTAAAGTATCTGGTCGTCCTGTTTTTACACCACAAAAGCCACAAGATCGGGTGCAAATGTTTCCTAAAATCATAAAAGTAGCCGTTCCGTGTCCCCAGCATTCGCCCATATTGGGGCAACTTCCTGCGGTACAAATAGTATTGAGTTGGTATTTATCTACTAAACTGCGTAATTCTGTATATTTTTTTCCTGTGGGTAGCTTCACTCTTAACCATTGTGGTTTTGGAGCGGTTGTTGTTTCTACACTCATCTTTTTAAATTAAAAAATTGGCACAAAGGTAAAAAAAATTAAATTAAGAAACAAAACAAATTAGTTAGTTTTATGAATTGATTTTCATTATTTTATAAAAAACGAGGCTATCTAAACAGATAACCTCGTTTAATTACTTTCTTATATGAAGAGAAAATACTAATCTTCTCGTTTTATGTATAACCAACTTGCTTTGCGGTGTTTTTCGCCTAACTCAT
>JAUMUT010000067.1 GCA_030530525.1 Capnocytophaga sp.
ACGATTAAAAAGAGAAGATTATCCAGCACTTGGTAATATTGTATTAGTCAGTCTTAAAAGAGATATTAAAGACTTTACCAAAGAATACAAAACTATTAATGAAGAGTTTATCAAAGAGTTAGAAGATAAAGTAAATAATTTAAAAAAAATGGTATCTTATAATGTATTGCAAAGCAATCAAAAATCGCATACCAAAATACTTTATGAAAAAGCTAACATACTAAAAGATAGAGCTTCTTTATTAAAACAATATGCTATAAAAGCAAAATTAGATACTTCTTTAATAGCTAAAAATATAAAAAATATTAATGCAAAGAATATTGAAGGAGTAGTACAATCTTTCCGTGATATTATACACTATTATTCTCAGAATAAAGAGAAACTCACAGCAATGCCTGATAATTTCTTGGAAGATTTAACAGAAAAAAATAATGAAATAGAGAAGTTAAATATTGAACAAAAGCATTTAATGTCTTCTTCTAAGGGTACCGTACAAAATAATAAAAAAGTATATGATGAATTATATACTATGATAAAAGAAGTAATCTCTGTCGGGAAAATTATTTACAAAAATTCTGTAAAAAAAGAAGAATATACAATGTCTAAAATATTAGACAAACTACGTACAAAAACCAAAGGAATAGAGAATAAAGAAGAAAATAAAGAAAAACCAACTACGGAAGTATCTGTATAGTGTTTATAATATTTTTTATATTCTAAAATAATGTAAATTAATACCATTTTCATACAAAAATAAAAAAGCTACTCTAATGAGTAGCTTTTTTTAAATATATAATACCCGATAGTTGCTATTGTTATCCCGACCAAGAAACCTACTAAGATATCCGAAGGAAAATGTACGCCCAAATACATTCTACTATACGCATACGGAATAGCCCAAAGGAATACCCAAGAGGAAAATTTTAGCTTCTGCCTAAATACTAAAAACAAAAAAGTACAGATAGCAAAGCTATTACTAGTGTGCCCCGAGAAAAAACTATATCCATCTTGCGTCAATAATACTCTAAGGTATGGAATAATTTCAGGAGTATTAATCGGGCGCGGTCTTGCTATTATCTCTTTGGTTATATTGGTTATCAATACGGTAGAGAACAACACTGCGAGAGTATAGAAGAATATCCGCCAGGCTATTTTCTTCGGGAAAAAATAAAAATTGACCAACAAAATACCTAAAAAAAACGGAATCCAATTCCAAGCGTTGGTAATGGTAAGCCAAAAGGCATCATAAGAAACATTCCCTGTTTGATTAATAGCTATAAGGAGTTCCTTGTCATAATTCAAAATATCCTTCCACATTATCTACTTCGTTTTATTCTTCCCATAGGGTCTTCAATTTCTTCTTTTGCCTTTTGTATTTCTTCTTCAATTTCTTCTACGAAAGAAGTATCTACACCAGCATTCTCTGCGCTTTTGTTTATTTCATTTTTTATCTCATTGGTAGCATCTCGTAGTTGTCGCATACCTTTGCCCAGCCCTCGCGCTATTTCAGGAACTTTATCGGTACCAAAAATAAGGACTGCAACTACTAAAACCACTAAAAGCTCGGGAGTACTTATAAATAAAATCATTTTGCTAAAAAATTTTTGCAAATTTACAAAAGATTTCATTAGGAATAACAAATAAAAGCATTTTTGTGTATGTAATATTTTTTATACCTTTGCCAAAGGTTAAAACAAATGATTTTATGCAAGAAATTTCTAACTTACTAACTGAAATAGAGAGCCTTAGCGAAATAGAAAGTTTGCGCTTCTTGGCAGAAAAATACGCCAACGAAGTGGTATTCTCCACCAGTTTTGGAATGGAAGACCAAGTAATATCGCATCTTATATTAAAAAATAAAATTCCGATACGTATTTTTACCTTAGATACTGGGCGAATGTTTTATGAAACTTACACCACGTGGGAGAATACTAATATGCAATATAACACGAAGATAATTCCTTATTATCCTGATGCTACTTCCATAGAAAATTATGTAAAAACGAAAGGAATAAATGCCTTTTATGATTCGGTAGAATTACGAAAAGAATGCTGTCATATACGTAAAGTAGAGCCACTTAAACGAGCTTTGGCAGGGAATAAAGTATGGATAACGGGGCTTCGGGCAGAGCAATCGCCAAATAGAGAACGAATGCCGATGATTGAATGGGACGAAGGGAATAAAATCATAAAATATCACCCTATTTTACATTGGAAAACCTCTGAAGTATTGGAATTTTTACGAAAAAATGGAGTTCCTTACAATCCATTGCACGACAAAGGTTTTATTAGCATCGGTTGTGCGCCTTGTACGCGAGCTATTAAAGATGGTGAAGACTTCCGAGCTGGTCGCTGGTGGTGGGAAGACAAAAGTAAAAAAGAATGTGGGTTACATAGTTCATAAAAGAAAAAAGCTAAAATATCATAATGTATTTTAGCTTTATTTTATTTTTAATAGAGATTAAAAAATATCTCCTTCTTTTAGTTTTTCGGTATTTTCAGCTAATTGAAGTTCATCAATAAGTCGTTGAATATCTCCGTTCATTATATTTCCTAAATCATAAAGAGTAAGCCCTATACGATGGTCGGTTACGCGCCCTTGCGGATAGTTGTATGTGCGTATTTTGGCACTTCTATCACCGCTGGAAACCATACTTTTACGTCGAGCAGAATCGGCTTCCATCTTTTTAGCGAGTTCTATTTCGTAAAGACGAGAACGAAGGACTTTCAAGGCTTTGTCCAAGTTTTTATGTTGCGATTTTTCGTCTTGGCAACGTACTTCAATCCCTGTTGGAATGTGTTGTAACTGAATAGCGGAATAAGTGGTATTTACCGATTGCCCACCAGGACCTGTGGAGGTAGTTCGGATAATTTTTACATCTTCCATATTCAATTCAACATCAAATTCTTCGGCTTCTGGGAGAACCATCACAGTTGCGGCAGAGGTATGTACGCGCCCTTGTGTTTCTGTCTGTGGCACACGTTGCACCCGATGGACACCTGCTTCAAATTTCAGTGTGCCATACACATCGTCACCAGTAATTTCTAAGATAATTTCTTTAAATCCCCCTGATGTACCTTCATTCATATCCATTATAGAGACGCTCCATCCTTTATCTTGGCAGTATTTGTTATACATTCGGTAAAGGTCGCCAGCGAATATAGAAGCCTCATCACCACCTGTTCCTGCACGAATTTCCATTACGGCATTTTTACTATCTTCGGGGTCTTTTGGTATGAGTAAGAATTTTATTTCTTCTTCCAACTGAGGTAGTTTTTCTTTGGCTTCGTCTAATTGTAAGCGTGCCATTTCTACCATTTCGGGGTCGCTTCCGTCTTTTATAATTTCTTCTGCCTCAGCGATATTACCTGTCAAGATGATGTATTCTTGTCGCTTATCCATCAATTCTTTAAGGTCTTTGTACTCTTTGGTTAGTTGTACGTATCGTTTTTGGTCGGCAATAACGTTAGGCTGAATGATGAGGTCAGAAATTTCATCAAATCGTTGTTTTACAATATCTAATCTTGCTAACATATTCTATTTTTTGAGGTGCAAAAATAATATTTTTTTATGAATTAACCTAAAAATTAATTTTTTGCATTTTTACCTTATCTATAATTTTAGTTTTCAGGGAAATATTTTTTTCTATTCTAAGATAAAACA
>JAUMUT010000033.1 GCA_030530525.1 Capnocytophaga sp.
ACGTAATTTATTTTGCATTAAAATAAAACAAACTTCTCCCTGCGGAAATCTTATCGCAATGAAATAAAACAAATTTCTCCCTACGGAAATCTTATTGCAATGAAATTAGTAAAATATTTTCCTTCCTTTGTTTTACATAAAAAAATTAACATATCTACCTTATTTTGTTTATATTAATTAACTTTATTAACTAAAATATTTTTTTTATTTTAAAAAATACAAAAAAATTTGGTAGTAAAAAAATAATATCTATTTTTGCTGTGAAAAAACTCACAATTATATAATCTTTTACAAAAATGACTATACAATTATCAAAAATCACAACCAAAGACCTCGCTACATTGGCTTGGCGCGTTATTAAATCTTCAAGAGAAGGTAAATACATTTTAAAATTAGAAACTCCTTTGCTTAACGTTTTGGAAGATGTGTATAAAGAATACGACTTGGTATATATCAAAAAAACATATAGCGGCAAAGGCGATGAAGTTTCAGCAATGCACAAAGAACGTTGCCGAATTTACTCCAATATCAAAACCTTTTTAAGCGGTTACACCAAAATAAAAACGATGCCCAATTATGAAGATGCCTTGAAATTGTCATCTGTTTTTCTTAGTTTTGCGTCTATTAGCAGGCTTAGTTATGCTTCGGTTACCGCCCAAATGAGAAAAGTTATTGAAATTTTAGAAACGGAAGAAAATAAAATTAGTTTGCAAAAACTGAATTTAACCGAAACATTTCAATCGCTCAAAGAGGTGCAAACTCAATTTGAAATTATCTTCTCCGAGCAAGCAGAATCTAACGCCGAACTTCGTAAAACCAAATCGGCTTCGGTAAAGCGTAAAGACTTGGAAAAAGCCTTAAAAGCGTATTTGGATTACATCACTCTGATGAAAGATATTGAAGGTTGGGGCGATATTTACGTAGATTTGAACGAAATTATAAAATCTTTTAAGATTTAATTTCCAAAGCAAATACATTTCTTTTCATAGAATTTGTTTTTTATTACTAATTTGTTTTTTTATTTTCGGTAAAGTGATACTATTTTAGAATAATATCCTTTACCGATTATTTTTTTTGTGTAATATTTCTTTAATATTGCTTTTTTAACTTTTTATTGGTTTCTTTTACCTAAAATAAAAGATAAAAATAGGTTAAAAAGATAAAATTTCACAAAAAAATAAGTAATTTTGTGCGATTTTAATTTTTCTTCAAATGAAAGTAGCTATCGTAATGGGCAGTACAAGCGATATGCCCGTAATGGAAGAAGCTATTGCATTTCTTAAAGAAATGCAAATAGAAACTTTGGTGGATATTGTTTCTGCACACCGAACCCCTGAAAAACTAATTGATTTCGGGAAAAATGCACATAAAAACGGAATAAATGTTATCATTGCAGGTGCAGGCGGAGCGGCTCACTTACCAGGAATGTTGGCTTCGGTATCGCCTCTTCCTGTTATTGGCGTACCTATAAAAAGTCGTAACTCTATTGATGGCTGGGACTCTGTTTTGTCTATTTTGCAAATGCCTGCGGGAGTTCCTGTGGCTACGGTGGCACTAAATGGTGCAAAAAATGCTGGTATTTTGGCAATGCAAATTTTAGGCGCAACGAATGAAACTATCCGAGAGAAAATAGTAAAGTATAAAAATAATTTAGAAAAAGCTGTCTTAGAGGCTTCTAAAAATTTAAATAACTAATTAATAATGAAGAAATTATTTGCTAATTACCGCTTTATTACTATTTTATGGTTCGGGCTGGCATTGGCTACTATTTTGCAAACGGCTTTCCGAGTGGCAAAACATAATAATTATCTCATTTTCAAAGGTGTTTTTTGGCATACGATAGAAAAATTACCGCTTTTTGTTCCGTATCCTGAAGAGTACGGCGATATGAACCATTACGGAATATTTTTCAGTGCGATAATAGCTCCGTTTGCCGTTTTGCCTAACTGGCTGGGTTGTTCGTTATGGATTTTGGCTAATGCTTTTTTCTTGTTTTGGGCAATTCGTCAGTTACCTCTGCCAAAATGGGCGATTATTGGAGTTTTATTCATTTCTGCCCACGATTTTTATACTGCGGCAGCTATGCAACAATTCAATATCAGCATAATAGCCTTGCTTTTGGGGGCTTTTGTATTTATTGAAAAAGGGAAAAGCCACTGGGCTACGCTATTTATTGTTATCGGAATTTTAACAAAACTTTACGGGATAGTAGGTTTGGCGTTTTTCTTTTTTGCCAAAGACAAATGGCGTTTTGTATGGTCGGGCTTGTTGTGGCTTGCGTTGTTATTTTGCCTTCCAATGCTTTATAGTTCAGCGGATTATGTGATTTCTCAATATCACGATTGGTTCGTTTCTATTTCTGAAAAAAATGGCGAAAACTTGGATACTTCGCATTATAATCTGCAAAATCTTTCCCTTTTAGGATTTCTGCAACGAACAGGAATTTATAATAATAATTTGGTGGTTATTGCGGTTGCTTTGGTTTTGTTTGCTTTGCCTTACTTGCGAATACATCAGTATAAAAACCTGAAATTCAGGTTGTTATTACTTGCTTCGGTGAGTTTATTTTTATGTTTGTTTAGCACAGGCACAGAAAATAGCACTTATGTGATTGCATATGTAGGCATCGGGATTTGGTTTGTAGCCAGTCCGAATCAACATAAAACACTGAAAATCATTTTGTTAGTTTTAGCTGTTTTAGCATCACTTTCGCCAACCGATATTTTCAAACCACTGAAAGAGCCTTATATTATTAAATATTCATTGAGGGCAATACCGCCCACGCTTATTTGGCTTACTATCGTTTGGGAAATGTGCTTTTTAAATTTTGAAGAAAATGAAGAAAATAGACATCGTAGTTCCGTGTTATAACGAAAGTGAAAATATTCGCCCGTTGTATGAAGCGGTGAATAATGTTTTTCAGGAGAAATTGCCTGAATATGCGTTTTCCTTAATTTTTGTAAATGACGGAAGTTCAGATAATTCCTTAGAAATTCTAAAAAAATTGAGTAACGAAACGGAAAATGTAAAATACATTTCGTTTTCACGGAATTTTGGGCATCAGCTGGCGGTAAAAGCTGGCTTGGACAATGCCTTTGCCGATGCGGTTATTTCAATGGACTGCGATTTACAGCATCCGCCTGCACTGCTTCCTGAACTTATCCAAAAGTGGGAAGAAGGCAATCAAGTTGTAGCCACATTGCGAACTTATCCTGCGGATACTCCTAAGAAAAAACAAAAAACTTCTCATCATTTTTATAAAATTCTGAATTTACTTTCTGATATTGAGATAAAAGAAGGTTCGGCGGATTTTCGGTTGCTTGACCAATCGGTGGTGAAAATTATCCGAACGATGAACGAAAACGAACCTTTTTTACGCGGTATTGTTCCGTGGGTTGGTTTTCAGCAAATTTATGTCCCTTATACGGCACAGGCGCGGTTTGCGGGCGAGACCAAATATACGATGAAAAAAATGCTTCATTTAGCTTTGACAGGAGTAACTGCTTTTAGCGTAAAACCCTTGTATTTTGCGGTATTTTTGGGCTTTTTCTTTTCGCTTTTATCTATTTTATATGTTCCGTATGTAATTTATTCATTCTTAAACGGCTCTGAAATATCGGGCTGGGCATCGCTGATAATGACTGTCGTTTTTTTCGGCGGTTTGCAGTTGATTATTTTGGGAATTATCGGGATTTATATCGGAAAAATATTTAAACAAACGAAAGAAAGACCGAGTTACATTATTCAAGAAGAAAATTTATGAAAAAATGATTTACCTAAGTTTTGATATAGAAGAATTTGATATGCCGAAAGAATACGGCTATGATATTGATTTTCAGAGACAAATAGCTATTTCTCGGCAAGGATTAATTTCCATTTTGGATATTTTGAAAAAATACAATGCAAAGGCAACTTTCTTTTCTACAGTTGTTTTTGCTCAAAATGTACCCGACCTTATAGAACGGCTTATCGCTGAGGGGCACGAGCTGGCTTCTCACACTTATTATCATTCTGATTTTGAAAATGAACATTTAAAAATGTCCAAAGAGGCTTTGGAAAGTCAATTTAATGTAGAAATAAAAGGCTTACGAATGCCCAGAATGCGTGAAGTAGAAGCAAATGAAGTAAAAAAGGCTGGTTTTGAATACAATTCTTCTGTAAATCCTACTTTTTTACCTGGAAGATACAATAAATTGCATATTTCCAAACGATTTTTTAATGAAAACGGCTTGTGGCAGATACCAACGGCTGTGAGTTGGTTTCGTTTTCCGCTTTTTTGGCTTTCATTTCATAATTTCCCATTGTGGATTTATAAATTTTTATTGACAAAATGTATAAAATCAACAAAATACGCTACTTTATATTTTCACCCTTGGGAATTTACCGATTTGCACCAAAAGGAATTTAATTTCCCATCGTATGTAATGCGAAATTCAGGAGAAAAAATGATAAAAAGATTTGATGAACTACTAAATTTTATCCACAAAAAAGGCTGGAAAACAGGACTTTATAGAGATTTGGTAAATAATGAAAACATTTAAATAAAAAAAATTCACTTTATTCGTAAAAAATAAAGCGAAGTTTTTTTTATTTTTTATAGGCTTCTATGGCTTCCAAAATCATTGCACAACCTTTTTCTATTTCTTCGTTGGTAATAGTTAAAGGAGGCGAAATACGCACAGCTCTTAGCTCAAAGAGTAACCAAAAGAAAATACAGCCTCTTTCGTGCGAATATAAAATAATATGGTTTGCCAAATCGGCATCTTCCATAATAGCAGCGAGCATTAATCCTTTTCCGTTTATTGCCTTTATTTTGGGGTGTTTTAGAAGTTTTCGGAATAATTTTTCTTTTTCAAGAGTTTGCTCAATTATATCCGTTTCTAACAATTCTTTAAGAGTAGCTAAGGAAGCAGCCGCAATAACCGGATTGCCACCAAATGTTGTGATATGAGACATTTTGGGGTTATCTGCAAGCAAATGCATTCGCTCGTATGAAGCCACGAAAGCACCACACGGCAAGCCACTTGCCATTCCTTTCCCAATAGCCAAAATATCTGGAACTACGTCATAATTTTGAAAACCAAAAAGTTTTCCTGTTCGCCCAAATCCTGGTTGGATTTCATCTAAAATAAGCAATGCACCTACTTCTTCACAGCGTTTTTTAACTTTTTTAAGATAATCATTGGTTGGAGTGATAAATCCTGCTCCACCTTGTATGGTTTCAAGGACTACACCCGCTGTTTTTTCTGTAATTTTGCAAATATCCGCTTCGTTGTTAAATTCTATCCACGCAACATCGGGCAACAAAGGGCGAAAAGGCTGTTTTCTTAACTCATAATCCATAATACTAAGCGAGCCTTGCGTATTACCGTGATAAGCATATTTTGCTGCAATTATTTGTGAACGACCAGTAACTCGTTTTGCCAACTTCATACTTCCTTCAATGGCTTCTGTTCCTGAATTTACTAAATAAGTGGTTTCTAATGGTTTAGGTAAGTTTTCTGCTAATAATTTACAAAACTCAACAGCGGGAGCTTGTGCATATTCTCCATAAACCATTGTGTGCATATATCGTTGGGCTTGGTCTTGGATAGCTTTCACTACTCGCGGATGGCAATGCCCTAAGGTACAAGCAGATACGCCTGAAACTAAGTCCAAATATGCCTTTCCATCTGTTCCGTAAATATAAGAACCTTCTGCTCTTTCTACCTCTAAGCCTAACGGATATAAGGAGGTTGGCGCTTGGTATCGTAAAAAATCTTTTTTCATAAGAAAATATTTTAGTAAAAAAATAAGAAACTAAGAGAATTTTATTCGCTTAATTTCTTATTTATAGTTTGTCAAATAAAATGAAAATTACCTAAAAAAGACCATATATTTGGGCATCAATCTTATCAATAATAATACCTAAATCTTCTTTATTTTGTACAAAATCAATATCATCTACATTGATAATGAGCAACTTCCCTTTATCATACGTTTTTATCCATTCCTCATAGCGTTCATTAAGTTTATTTAAATAATCAATAGAAATGGAGCTTTCGTATTCTCTTCCTCGTTTTTGGATTTGTTTAACCAAATTGGAAATAGAACTTCTTAAATAAATTAACAAATCAGGAGGTTGAATAAATGTTTCCATCAACGCAAAAAGGGATTGATAATTTTCAAAATCTCGTGAAGAAAGCAAGCCCATTCTATGCAAATTAGGAGCAAATATAAACGCATCTTCATAAATGGTTCTATCTTGGACAATATCTTTTTCACTTTGTCTGAAATCAATAATTTGCCGAAACCGACTATTTAAGAAATACACTTGGAGATTAAAGCTCCAACGCTCCATATTGGCATAAAAATCATCTAAATACGGATTATCGGCTACATCTTCAAAATGAGGTTGCCAGCCATAATGTTTTGCTAACAATTCTGTAAGTGTAGTTTTCCCTGCTCCTATATTTCCCGCTATGGCAAAATGCATAATTAAGATATTTTATCTTCGTCTATAATACATTTAATCATTGAAGTATTTTTAATATTCTGAATAACAAAAGCACTCTGAATATTAGAAATAATATCCAATTTTGATATTTTATGTACTACAAAATTTTGATAATCTTTCATATCTCTAAGGATAAGTTTTAGCAAGAAATCATAGCTACCAGCCATATAAGAGGCTTCTTGCACTTCATCAAGAGATTTTACATAAGATTCAAATTCTTCAAAAAGATTTTCTTGGTGGCGAATAAGTTTCACTTGGCAATAAGCAATTAAATTTTTGCCTAATGCATCAGGATTTACTACTGCCACATAGTTTTGAATTACATTCAAGGCTTCCAGCTTCTTAATGCGTTCGTGAACAGGCGTAATAGAAAGATTTACCTTTCTTGCTAATTCTTTTACGGATTGTTTGCTGTCTCGTTGTAATTCATCTAAAAGAATTAAATCAATTTGGTCAAATGTTATCATATTTCTAATTATTTTGGGTACTAAGATACAATGTTTTTTATAGGATAGAAAATGCTAACTCTATAAAAATTTTGCAAATATAATTTATTTTTTTGAAACACAACCAAATTTTAAAACTTTTTTCACAAAATTATTCTACTTTTATCCATTTTCCTGCATTTCTTGTATTATAATGTGCGTCATACATTGCTTCTGCAAAAGTTCCTGAAAGGTAATATGTACCTTTGTAAGATGCATTTAATTTTATCTTAAAAGTCTTGGTTTCTTGTGCTTTCAGAGAGAAATAAAAATTGGCTCTGTCATCACGAATATCTAAATAATCATAATTTTGTTTCTCTGCTTCTTCGGCATAACGTGTGTTAATAATTTCCCAACCAGAAGGCACAAACTGCGTAAGAGCTATGTTTTCTACGCTACTTTGTGTGGTATTGGTAACCGAAATTGTACAAACGAAAGCCGTTCCTTGTGTTATAACATCTTCTGAGATGGAATTTCCTTTGTTGGTAAAGAAATTCGTTTTAATAGAAAGCCCATTTTGTTGTGTAAATTCTTTTCCGACAGGTAATATTCCACTATTAATCACACGAGTATAAAGCGTAACTCCTGATTTGTTTTGCACACTCATTTTATGATTACCTGTTTGTGCCATTATTTTCTTGGTGGCAAAACCGGTAGCACTATTTAACGTTCCTTTATCTTTCCCTGTTTGATAGGCAAGTTCCCACGATTTTCCTGTTTTATTTTTTGCTACATAAAGAGCCATAGCGTAGAGGGAATACGCTGTGGTTTGGGTACTTAGCCATTCGTTAGAAGATAATTTTTGCGATATTTTCAATGCCAAATCCGAAGAAAGCTGATGTTTTCCTACCAACAAAGCAGTTTCCAAAGCCATTGCTTGGTTACGAAGCTCGGAACCATAGCCGTAATCTTCATCGGAGGAATTATCTATAATTACTTTTTGGAATAAATTTTCTGCAATTTGTTTTTGCCCTGCCAAAGCATAGGTTGCGGCAAGTCTGGAAAGGGCTTGGTTAGAGAGATTGGTAGTTTCTCTTAATCGGTTCATAGAAGCCATATCCGGTTGTTTTGCCAAAGCCAATGTATAAAGTCGGTAGGCTTGTAAAAACTCTGAATTGGAACTATTTTTCACCCAATTTCTTGCCATATTCTTCTGAAAATCAATCCATTTATTTTTACTTCCAACAGGCAATGAAAATCCTCTTTTTTCTGCTTCCAGATAAAACTGCCCAATGTAGCAAGTAACCCATTCGTTTATAAAATCATCTCCTTTCCAATACGAAAATCCTCCGTTAGGTAATTGATTTTCAGATAATTTACGAATAGCTACTGTTACATTTTTTTGAATTTCTTGTTGCTGATTAGAAGTAAGTTTTTCAAAATCAGACAAATACAATTGCGGAAAAGCACCTGAGGTTATCTGTTCGCCACATCCGTGAGGATAATCTATTAAATATTTTAACCTTTGTGCCAAATTTACCCCTGGAAAGCTAGAAACCTCCAAAGAAGTTGCATTCGTTCCTTTTTCTCCAAATACTTCAAAATCTATATTTTGTGAAGTATTAGGTTGAAGAACTACACTTTTTACCTGATACATTTCAGGATTTGGGTTAAAAATATCCATTTCTACATCGTAGGTAGCCTTTTCACTTCCTGAGGTAGCTTCAATAGTTACTTTACCGATACCTATTTCATTGACTTTCAGTGTGAAATAAGCCATTTTTTCATCAGGAATTTTATCAAACTTCACTTGTTGTTGTGCATTGCTTATTAGCTTAAATTTCTCATTTGTTTTTACCTTAACAGAAACATTTTTCACTTGATTTTCTTTGGCAAAAATAGTAACAGGCAAAGTAATTGTTTCGCCAGGAACGGCTTTTCTTGGCAAAGAACCCAAAACCATTAGTGGGCTATACACAGGAACATTTTTATCTGCTGTTCCGAAAGCGTTTTGTTGTACATCAGAAGCGATAACCATAACGCGTACAGAGCCTACATAATTAGGTAAATGTACTTCGTGAGTTTGCGTTTCTCCGTTACTTTTGAAAGGTCCTTTTACGATAACCAAAGGCTTGAAACGATTGGCTTTTTGTGCGTTTGCTCCGCCTAAATCTTCATCACCTCCTATGGAAAACACTTGGTTGATAGTTCCGCCAAAAGCCCCGATAACATCATTATAAATATCCCAAGATTTCACTCCAAGTGCAGTTTTCATAAAGAAAGTATTCCAAGGCTGAGGGGTTTTAAATCTTGTTAAATCTAACAATCCATCTTCCACAATGGCTAAGGTATAAGACATTGGTTTGCCTGATTTTTCTTTGACTTTTATAGTAGCTTTTTTCTCAGGGCGCAATACATTTGCCATCTGTATTTCGGGTTCTAATTTTGTTTTTGGGTTATATACCGAAATAGGTGCTACACCATATAAACGAATAGGCGAATCGTTTTTGGTTTGTGCGTGAGGTTGCAAAAGAGTTACATACAAATACACATTCGGAGCCATTTCTTCTGTTATAGGAAAGCTAAATTTGGTAGTTCCTTTTTGAGTATCTACCCAATACGTTTTAAGAACTTTTGCTCCGTTTTCAATAGAAACCAAAGCTCTTCCGCCTTCATCTGACGGGAAGGTAATAGTAGCTTCTTCTGCTGTGGTGTATTCTTTTTTATTGGTAGAAAGCATTAACATTGTAGCTTCTGAGCCTGTTTTGTCGCCACTTGCCCAGCTATAAAAGCGAGCTTCTATCCCTGCCTGGTGTTCGCTTTCCTCATCTTCTACTAAAAAGAAATATCTTCCGTAATCTCTGTCTTTTATATGAACGTCAAAATAGGCTTTTCCATCGTTTTTGGTAGTTGTTTCTAAGGTAAAAGCTGGCGTTTTCTGTTCCGAAGAATTATAAGAAGAGATATTCAGTTCGGAGACATTCCACCACCAACTACTATCTATCTTATAAGCATATAATTTTACGTTATGATTAGCCAAAGGTTTTCCTTTTTCAGAAAGTACAACTACCTGAAATTTATTGACTTTGGAAGTTTCATAATATGCAAATTCGTTATCACTTGGTGCTTTTACCCCAACATAACTCTCAAAAGGGGATAAAGTAGCCGTACAAACATCGGTACTGAAATCTCCTCCTTGCTCATTGGCTTTGGTTAAGAAATTTACTTTAAGCATTTCGCTTGCTTGCAATTCTTCTGGTTGGAAGAAAAATGTTGTTTTCCCGTCTTCATTCGTTTTCCCGCTATAAACATTTATCTCTTCTGAGGAAAAAGGGAACGATTTATTATTAAATGTAAAACTTTCATAACCTTTAAACGGATTAGATTTTGCATAAATTTTTCCTGTTATTTCTACCTGAGAATTTGCTGCGGGCGAACCTTGTAGCCAATCCACTTCTAATGAAGCGTTTATTCCTTCGTTAGTAATAAAAGCATCTGCAAGGCTATTTTTTATTTTCAACCGATTGGGTTTAATAGTCTCTATTTTTATCGTTTTATGATAAGTAGAAGCCCCTACCTTCACTTGGCAATACCAATTCCCTGTGATGGCATCGGGTGGTGTTTTTAATGAAAATAAATAATGATTATCTGCATTAGAGTTTTTAACTATCTGTTGCACTACTTTCCCATTAGGGTCAGAAAATAGCAACTTAATAGGGTGATTTTCAGGTAATTTATTAGAGAAATCATTAAAAATAAATCCGACTGAAATACTATCTCCTGGCCGCCACACTCCTCGCTCAGTATAAATATAACCATTTCTTCCTTTTTCTAATTGTAACCCATTGACATCAAAGTTACTAACCGATTGTGAGTTTCCGTCATCAATTTTCACATAAGTAGTATTTGCATCTTTACGAACTACTGCAAAATAGGCTTTTTTAGTAGTAGTAATATCGGCTATTCCGTCAGAATTTGTTGTTCCTTCTTGTATTTTTTGTTGCTGAAAATCATATAGTTCCACCTTTGCTCCGCTTACAGGCGAGGTGGATAAAATATCATTGACAATAGTCAAATAATTATTAGTTTGCCCACGTTTTACGATAACTCCCAAATCACTTGCTAACACATTGATTGCTATGGATTTATTGTAATAATAGCTATCTTTACAAGGGTCATCTCGTTCTTCCCAATTATAATCATAATCGTAATAATCATCTTCATAATAATAATCGTCTCTTTTTGCAAAGTCCTGATTATCATCATCTATAACAATTATTTCTTCTTTAATAGGAGTTTTATCGGCATTACAACTAACCGAATATTCTTTTTTAAAATCAATAACCACACGATATATAGCACCAGGCTCAGGATTTATAATAGCCGAAAGGTCAAGAGCGTGTGTATTCCATTTGGAAAGAGAATTAAGCCCCGAAGACGAGATTGGAATTACTTTTTTTGCCACTACTGCAGCCACTTTGTACAACTTATTGGCTGTATTTAAATCATTTTCTTGTAAAAATTGTAAAATATTATTTTGATAAATACGAGAAACGGTTACTTCTACTGCTTTTAAATTAATAGTTTGGAAGTTTATTTTTAAATTTTGAGAACTTGGCAAAATAGTTCCGTTACGAACAAAACGAACTTCGGGCTTCATCGGTTCAAAAACTAATTTCCCTGTAAAAGTTTTCTCTATTCGTTCGCCATATTTACTCTTCACTCCTTGGTGAACGGTTATTTCTACCTCTTTTTCAAAATAATTATCATTTGCATATACTTTTAGTGTATTCCCTGAGGTTATATATTTAAAATTGGAATAATCATCAGCGTATATTAACCCTCTAAAATCCTGATTTTTATCCAAAGGAGAAGAAAAAACAATGCTAAAATTATTATTTTCGCCATCTTTTTTAAGTAATTGTACTACTCTAAAAGAATTATTAGACGGAATATCCATCGTAGTTTCGCCTTGGCTATCTATCTGATGTGCAGCCCCATTCCATTTTACAACCAACACTTGGTCTTGGCTAGAATTGGCAGGGATGCTATCTATAATAATAGGAATATTATAATGTGCTTCTTCTGTTAAAGGTTTGATTTTTAAATATTTACCTCCAACAGAAGCTGTAATAATATCCTTTATCCATTCTGGCGAAAGAATATCGCTGGCTTCTATCCGAGCATTAAGATAATAATACTCTTTACTATAAGATTGTAAATCTTCTAAAATAACTTCCATCTGGCGTTTTTGTGTATGTACCTGAAAATGAAAATGTTCCAAATCACTTTTTACATCAAAAAGCCTAAAAAGATTAAATGTAATTTGATATTCTCTATCTACTTCAAGTCTATTTTTTGGAATAAATAGTATTTCATTCCCTTCTGCTTGTATGCTTCCTCCTGTATAAGGTTGAATATCAAATAGTTGCTCAGCAGAAAGGGAGTTGAATTTTTCTTCATCAAAAGGTTGAGCAAGTACAACCCGAAAAGGTTCTTCGGTGGAAATATATCCCGTACTAAAAGCAGAAATATATTCCTTAAATTGTAAGGCGTTACTATTGTTGAAATTTTTGTTTTTACAAGAAACTATTGTTAATAAAGCTATAAAAAAAAGTACTACTTTCTTCATTTTTTATATTTTAAAAAATTTTTTATATTTATTTTCTTAGAATTTTAAAAGGTATCTCTATCCGATTCTGAAAGATTAGTATAAATTTTAGATAATAATTCTCTTAATTTTTTTGCTTCTTCTTCGGTAAGCCCCCTTGCTGCTTTCTTAATAGTAGATTTTACAGACGCAATTACCTGTTCTTTAAGGCTTTGCCCTTTTTCTGTAAGATAAATTTTATTGGAACGCCTATCAAAAGGGTCTTGCTTACGATACACCAAACCTTCTCGCTCCATTGTATCAATAAGGCGCGTTATTCCTGGTTTATCCCTATTGGTATATTCCGAAAGTACTTGCTGAGCGCAACCATCTTTCTTCCAAAGGACAATTAAAACGGAAAATTGTTCCTTATTAATAGGAATATTTTTCTCCTTAAAATCAGAGGTAATAGCACGAGCCATCGCAGTAGCTGTACGATTGATAATCAAGTGATAAATATCTTCTTGTTCTAAAAATGTAAACATCCAATTAAAATTATTTTACTGCACAAAAGTAATTATTTTTTTTTATATGCAAAAAAAAAAATCTATTTTTTTAAAAATTTTTCATAACCCTTGTTTTTAAAGATTTTTTCAGTACTTTTTCATTTTTTTTATTCATTTTTTATTTGCTTTTACTAAAAAATCTTGTATTTTTGCAACAAATTTTTATTGTTACAACTATTTTTAATGTAAAATTAAATGAATTTCGGTAAAATATTTCTAATTCCAACTACTTTGGGCGATAATGACCCAATGGAAGTACTACCTATAAAAGTAAAAGAAACTATTGCATTTTGCAATTATTTTATTGTAGAAAATGAAAAAACAGCACGTAGGTTTATTAAAAAAATTTGTCCTGAAAAACCTCAACCAAGCCTACAACTTTTTATATTGAACAAACACACCGCAATAGAAGAAATAAGTGCATTTTTAACTCCTTGTAAATCAGGAGAAAACATAGGAATAATATCTGAGGCTGGGTGTCCTGGCATAGCCGACCCTGGCGCAGAAATTGTAGCCTTAGCCCATCAGGAAAACATAGAAATTATCCCGTTAGTTGGACCTTCTTCTATCCTTTTATCTGTGATGGCAAGTGGTTTAAATGGACAATCTTTTGCTTTTAACGGCTATTTACCAATAGATAAAAATGAACGGAAAAATACACTTAAACGCTTGGAACGCAGAGCAAAAGAAGAAAAGCAAACGCAAGTTTTTATAGAAACTCCTTTCCGTAATGATGCTCTTTTTCAGGAAATGTTACAAACATTGGAAGGTTCTACCAAACTTTGTGTTGCTTGCGATATTACACTCCCAACCCAATATATTCGCACTTTCCCTATTTCTGTTTGGAAAAAACAAACTATTTCATTTCATAAACGACCTACTATTTTTGTAATTGGCAAATAAAAGTAAAATATTTCAAAAATAGCAAATTTTATGTTTTTTTCGCTAATTTTGCACCTCATTTAGATAATTATGCAATTGATAATTTTTATTTTGGCGTATCCGTTTTTGTGGCTTATTTCTCTATTGCCCAATCGCATCTTTTATGCTTTATCGGATGTTGCTTGTTTTTTGATTTACAATATTTTAGGTTATCGAAAAAAAGTAGTTCGGGAAAATCTTACTTTGGCTTTCCCTGATAAATCTTTAACCGAAATAAAAGAAATAGAACGAAATTTTTACCATCATTTTTGTGATATTTTTTTAGAAATGTTAAAAACTATTAATTTCTCTAAAAAAGAAATGCAAGAACGAATGACTTACACCAACAAAGAAGTTTTAAAAATTTTTGAAGAAAGACAACAAAGTTTTATTATAATGTGCGGACACTACAATAGTTATGAATGGTTACTTTCGTTAGCTGCTCAAATTCCGCATAAGTCCTATGCGCTTTACACTCCTATTAGTAATAAATATTTTAATAATTTTATACAAAAAATAAGACAAAAATTTAACAGCTTTTTAATCTCTCGTTATAAAGCTACGGAAATTATTCGTAAGCAACAGAAAAACAAAGAGTTATGCGCCTACGGATTGGCAAGCGACCAATCGCCTTCAAGTTCTCCTAAGCATTATTGGCGAACTTTTATGGGCGTGTATGTCCCTGTTTTCACTGGCGCAGAACGATTGGCAAAACAATTTAATATTCCTGTTGTTTTTTGTGATATTCAAAAAAAGAAACGCGGATATTATGAAACTACTTTTATTATTTTGTCAGAAAACCCAACCGAAGTGCCTGATTTTCAAATAACTGATGCTTTTACTAATCTTTTAGAAAAACAAATAAAAACAAAACCAGAATTTTACCTTTGGTCGCATAACCGATTCAAACACCAAAAACCAAAACCTATTGATAATCAATAAATTAAATTTATTTTTTCTTACAAAAATATATTAAATGTTAAATTTTGTTTTTTGTAAAAAAAACTTCTAAAAAAAATAACCAAATATCATATTTTTTTGTATTTTTGTCTCTTTAAATACTAAAATTCTATTCCTACGATATGGATAAATATTCTTTTCTGAATGCTGCAAATACACAATTTTTTGCAGATTTATACGACCAATATTTGGAAAGCCCCGACTCGGTAGAACCCAGTTGGCGAGCTTTTTTCCAAGGATTTGATTTTGCCAGAGAAAACTACGGAGAAGATTTCTTTGAAACAGAAACCTCTGTGCCTTACCAAGATGCTCCTTCTTCTATAACGCAAGTGGCTGTTTCTGACAAAGTTGAGAAAGAATTTAAAGTACTAAACCTAATTAATGCATACCGAAAAAGAGGGCATTTGTTTGCTAAAACTAACCCTATCCGAGAGCGTGAAACTCACGAGCCAAATTTATCTGTGGAACACTTCGGGCTTAGCCAAACAGATTTAGCCACTACCTTTGATGCGGCTAAGGAAATCGGCCTCCCTCCTACTTCACTTGCTAATATTATCGCTCAATTGCAAGCTATTTTCTGCCAATCTATCGGGGTGGAATATACTTATATGGAAAATGTAGAAGCGGTAAATTGGTTTAATAAAAAATTACAAGAAAAACCTCATCTTTCCAAAGAAGATAAAATTTCCATTTTACATAAACTTTCACAAGCTACTACTTTTGAGAATTTCTTGCATAATAAATATGTAGGGCAAAAAAGATTCTCTTTGGAAGGCAATGAATCTCTTGTGCCTGCCTTGGATATTCTTATTGAAAAAGGCGCAGAGCAAGGCGTAGAAGACGTTATAATAGGAATGGCACACAGAGGTCGTTTGAATGTTTTGATAAATATTTTAAACAAAAATCCGCAAGACCTTTTCTCTGAATTTGATGGAAAAGACTATGACGATATAGATACTTTTGACGGCGATGTTAAATATCACTTAGGGCTAACTTCGGAAAGAACTACGCAAAAAGGAAAAAATATCCGAGTAAATTTAGCTCCCAACCCTTCACACTTAGAAGCGGTTGCTCCTGTTATACAAGGTATTAGCCGTGCGAAAGAAGATATTCACTACAATAACAATACCGCCAAAGTATTGCCTATTGCTATACACGGAGATGCTGCTGTCGCTGGGCAAGGTATCGTGTATGAAACTCTACAAATGGAACTCCTTCGAGGGTACAAAACAGGCGGAACTATTCATATTATTACCAATAACCAAGTAGGTTTTACTACCAATTATTCGGATTCTCGCTCTTCTACCTATTGTACCGATATTGCCAAAACGAACCAATCTCCTGTACTTCACATCAATTCTGATGATGCAGAAGCCGTAGCTTGGGGTATAGAAATAGCCTTAGAGTTTAGAATGAAATTTGGCAGAGATATCTTCATTGACCTTTTAGGATACCGAAAATATGGGCATAATGAAGGCGATGAACCTCGTTTTACTCAGCCTATTCTATATAAAATAATAGGAAAACACTCTACTCCCAACGTTATTTATGGGCAACAATTAGTTTCCGAAGGTGTTATCTCACAACAAGAAATAGATACTTTTGAAGAAAATTATCGTAATAATTTAGATAAAAACTTAGAAGAATCACGAAAACAATCCCTTACCATCATTAAACCTTTTATGGAAAATGAATGGAAAGGATTGGAAAAGCTCGCTTCTTCATCAGATATGTTGCAAAAAGTAGATACTTCTTTCCGCAGAGAAAAACTCGACGAAATAGCACAGCAAATAACTACCCTCCCAGAGAATAAGAAGTTTATAAACAAAATACAAAAAATCATAAAAGATAGAAAAGACTTGTATTTTGAAAGAAATACGGTGGATTGGGGCTTGGCAGAACACCTCGCCTTTGGCTCTTTACTCAGTGAAGGCTACAATGTGCGTATATCTGGCGAAGACGTTGGCAGAGGTACATTCTCTCATAGACACGCTGTTATTAAAACAGAAGACACCGAAGAAGAGTTTATCCCGCTAAATCAAATACAAGGAGGTAAGTTCCATTCGTATAACTCTTTACTCTCTGAATATGGAGTGCTGGGCTTTGAGTACGGCTATGCCCTCACAGCTCCACAAACCCTAACCATATGGGAAGCCCAGTTCGGGGATTTTGCCAATGGCGCACAAATAATGATTGACCAATACATTTGCTGTGGCGAAGATAAGTGGAAAAACCAAAACGGGTTAGTTATGCTACTCCCACACGGCTTTGAAGGACAAGGCGCAGAGCACTCTTCCGCTCGGATAGAACGCTACCTACAACTATGCTCCAACAGCAATATGTATGTAACCAACTGCACCACTCCTGCCAACTTCTTTCACTTGCTAAGACGCCAACAGAAAGTAAGTTTCCGCAAACCTCTGGTTGTCTTTACTCCAAAAGGACTTTTAAGACACCCACAAGCCATATCGTCAGTAGAGGAACTTGCTAACGGGCACTTCCAAGAGGTTATCCAAGATAATAGCGTAACACCTGCGGAGGTTACAACTTTGGTGTTCTGCTCTGGTCGTTTTTATTATGACCTGATAGCCGAAAGGGAAAAATTAAACCGAAAAGATGTTGCCATCGTTCGTATAGAACAGCTTTTTCCGCTTCCTACGGAACAACTGAAAGACCTCATAGCGCAGTATCCTAACGCTAACGACTTTGTTTGGGCGCAAGAAGAACCTAAAAATATGGGCGCATACGGATATATGCTGATGAACTTTGATTTAGTTCCGTTCCGATTGGCTGCATCAGGAGCTTTCTCTGCACCAGCCTCAGGAAGCCATACAAGAGACAGAATTCGGCATAAAGAAGCCATAGATAAAGTATTCCAAAAGTAAATCTAAGCTTTAATTAATAGTCAGGAATTATCTCAGTTCCTGACTTTTTTATATACCTAAGTATCATTTTTTTAATATAATTTATAGTTTATGAGCAAATTACAAATGACTAACGCCAGCGAGCGTAACCTACCAAGAGCTTTAAGCATAGGCGCATTCATCGGGCTTATTGGTGCTTTTGTTAAATGGGGGTGGGAAGTACCTTTTCCGCCTCGTAACCCCTATGAAGGATTTCCTTACGAAGGAATGACGGGAGCAGTAATGAACAACGGAGTATTAGAACGGGTAACCCCGCCACAAGTTTTCTTAGAACAACTTGGGTTACCTTACGACTGGACTTATACTTTCTCTGGAATAGAGCTACCCCTATCTATTTTTATCGTGCATATTCTATTCTCCGTAGTCTTTGGTATTATTTACTGCGTTGCATCGGAGTATTTCCCTATCGTGCGTATGTGGTACGGAGCCGTATTTGCTATTATATCTAATGTATTGGCACATATCATAGTGATGCCATTAATAGGATTAGTTCCCCCATTAACAGAAATTCCGTTTGATGAAAATTTATCCGAAATGCTTGGGCATATCTTCTGGGTGCTGGTTATGGAATTGTGTAGGCGTGGTATAGAAGCAAAGTATAACGCCAACGGACAATTATTAAGTAATTAACTATATCACAAATGCTCAATTTTTACTATCTTATGTATAAATACTTCTTTATTTTTTCTATACTTTTTCCTTTCTTAGTGCAAGCACAGCAAACCGATTGGGAGAAGTACGACCTAAAAGGTAAGGTAAAAAAAGTAATAGCGAATACTTCCACCTATACAGGACCTTGCGCTACTACAATGAAATACGCCGTATATACTTGCGAAACTACCTTCAATAATAAAGGGTATATACTTCAAAATACTTGGAAGTTAGGCGGCAGAATACTACAAACTCAACTTTTTTATTATAAAAGAAAGAAAATACAACTTATTATCCAACATTTTAACGACGAAGGGTCGCCAACCTATTCCAAAACGTATAGTTATAAAAAAGGAAAACCTTCCGTATTAGATACTGATTTGGAGATGCAAGACGTTTTTTCTTATCTCTTCTATAAAGAATCTATCCTTTGGAAACCTAAAAACGCCACGTACGATTATATTGGTAATTGGCTAAACAAAGAAAAAGGTAACGACCATTGTTTAGAACGTAATTCCAGAATTATAGAATATTACTAAAATAGAATTATTCCCATACTTAATATATATAAAATGTATGGGAATATTTTTTGATATAGGGTTAAAGTATATTGTATATAAGAGAAATATTTTTTATACTATATTTTTATTATATAAAATACCTTTCTAAAAATTTAGACACCACTTACATATATACAAAATACCTTTCTAAA
>JAUMUT010000034.1 GCA_030530525.1 Capnocytophaga sp.
AAATAATTATATTATAACATATAAATAATAAAATTAATACATTTAACTTTTAATTAATAAATAACGCTATTAATTCTATTTTATTCTTATATGATTAAATCATTGAATATTAAATATTTAAGTAGATAAAATTATTAAAAACATAAAATTATATAAAGTTTTAATTTATAATAAATCATCTATCATATTTATATTCAGTAAGTTACATTTTAATAATAAATTAAATAGATTTTTAAGAACTCCTTCTCTCCTACTCTATACTATTTACTAATTGTCGTTCTTTTATTTTTGGCACTATTTTTGAGAATACTATATCCATAAAAATTTAAAAAGTATTATAAATGAAAAAACTATTAGTAGCATTATTTATTTTTGTAGCAGGATTTGGCTATGCGCAAAAAATTAATTGGATGACAATGAATCAGGCTTTGGAAGCACAAAAGAAAAGTCCTAAAAAAATATTTGTTGATGTTTATACGGACTGGTGCGGTCCTTGTAAAATGTTGGACAAAAACACTTTTTCTAATCCTGATGTAATTAAATATATCAACGAAAAATTCTATGCTGTGAAATTTAATGCCGAAGGAGAAGAAAAAGTTAATTATCAAGGGCAAACTTACACCAACCCAGATTATGACCCAGCAAAAGCCGGTAGTCGTAATGCTACCAACCAATTTGCCATAGCTCTTGGGGTACGCGCCTACCCTACTGTGTATTTTTTTGATGAAAAAGGAAATGCATTATTCCCTCTTACAGGATATTACGGAGCAAAAGATATAGAGCCTATGTTAAAACTTCTTGGAGAAAATACGTATTTGAAAGTAAAAACAAATGAAGAATACAATAATTATTTAAAAAATTTCAAAGGAACATTTAAAGATTAATTTTTCATAATTTATTAGGTTTTATTTTATCATCTCGGACAATGATTTTGTTCGAGATGTTTTTGATTTTATAATATTTCTTAAAAAATACAAATTAAAATATAATTTATCGTGAGATTTTTTTTAATTTATACAAAATAAAATTATATTATTTATATATTTATTCATAATTTATTAATTATTAACCATAAAATAAAGTTTTTTAATAATAATATGGCAAAATTTATTAAGATTTATCCAGAAAATCCTAATGAGAAAGAAATCCAGAAAGTCGTAGATATACTAAAAGACGGAGGAGTTATCATTTATCCAACGGATACAGTTTATGGCTTGGGCTGTGATATTACTAATTCCAAAGCATTGGAACGTATAGCACAGCTAAAAGGAATAAAATTAGAAAAAGCAAATTTTTCATTTATTTGTGCCGATTTAAGTAATATGTCTGATTATGTAAGACAAATAGATAATTCTGCTTTTAAAATCTTAAAAAGAGCTTTACCAGGTCCTTATACTTTTATTCTTCCTGGCGGAAATAATTTGCCCAAAGATTTTAAAAAGAAAAAAACAGTTGGAATACGCGTTCCTAATAATAATATAGCAAGAACTTTGGTACAAAAGCTTGGTAATCCGATAGTTTCTACTTCTATTTATGATGAAGATGAACTTATAGAATATACCACAGACCCCGAACTTATTTTTGAAAAATGGCAAAATAAAATAGATGCAATTATAGATGGAGGTTATGGAGATAATGTAGCTTCTACTATAATAGACCTTTCAGGAAATATTCCTGTTGTTATTCGGGAAGGAAAAGGAGAAATTGAAGGAATTTTATAGAAAAACTATGCGAAAAATATATTTTTTATCTTTTTTATGCTTTTTTTTAACTTTTTGTAGTGAGAATACGCCTAAAAAAGAAAATAAAACAAACGAAAAAGCTAATTTTAAGCAAGAAACCAATAATAAAGAAGAAAAAAAAGAGAATAAACAAGAAGAAATTACATTAAATACAGATAATGCAATTCCTTTTTTGTATGAATATGAAAAAAATAATCCTGAAAATAAAGTTCGTATTATCACAGAATTAGGAAATATTGATATTGAATTATATAAAGAAACCCCATATCATAGAGCTAATTTTATTTTTTTAACAAAACTAGGATATTTTGACGGAACTTGTTTTTATAGAATTGTTAAAAATTTTGTGATTCAAGGAGGAAATTCAGATAATTGGGACACAGTTCGTAAGCGTAGAAAAATTGGTCAATATCTCTTGCCTCCTGATACAAAAAAAGGGTTTCGGCACGATAGAGGTACTGTTTCTATGCCAAGTAGCGAAATAGATAATCCTCATCAATTTGCTTCGCCATATGAGTTTTTCATAGTTTGCCAACAGCCTGGTGCTTATCATTTAGACAAAAATTATACTGCATTTGGGCGAGTAATAAGCGGTATGGATGTGGTGGATAAAATCAATAATTATGAAGTGGATGCCAAAGAATGGCCTTTGAAAAATGTATATATGAAAGTGGTTATTTTAGAATAACACAAATTTTTATTAAATGAACTTTAATTTTGTTAATTTTTTCAAAAGTTTTGCTTTTGTTAATGGAATCTTAAAAACTATTGCTATTCTTTCTTGTGTAGCGTTTTCTTGGTATTTTGATAATATTCTTGCAGGACTATCTGCGGGTTTAACAATTATTATTATATCGCCAAGTAATATTCCTGGTAACCAAAAACACCAATTAGGAGGAGTTATTGTAGCTATTTTTTTTGTTATAATAAGCTCAATATCAATTAATTACACCAAAGATTCTATCTATTTATTACTTCCTACTATTTTTATACTAATTTTCATTTTTGCTTATATTTCTCTTTACGGAACTCGAGCTTCTATGGTGGCAATAGCTGGAATTTTTAGTGTAGCCATCACTTTTGCACGTCCAAAATACGGAATTGACATTTTTTATAATGCTTTTTACATTTTATTAGGAGGTTTGTGGTATATTTTCTTGGTTAGAGTGCTAATGTGGATAAAACCAAGACAATATAGCGAGCAATTATTAGCAAAATGTATGGATTTGACTGCACAATTCTTTAAAATACGTGCCGAATTGATAACCAACAGAGAGAGATTTTCTAATAAAAAGAAATTACTCAATCTACAAACTTCTTTGAATGAGCAATATGAAAAACTTCGGGATATTTTATTAGATTCTCAATCTAAATCAGGGAAAACCAATTACTTACAGCGTCAGTTCTTAATTTTTATAGAATTAGTAGATATTTTTGAATTGGCATTGGCAACTCCTATTCCTTACAAAAAATTAGATTTTTATTATGAAAATAATCCTGTTTTCTTTGAAAAATATGCTAATTTTTTTATAGAATTATCTGTTATTTTAACAAAAAACGCCAAATATATTGGGGAAAGAAAAAAAGAATCTTATAACGTTTCTGTTAAAGATTTGTTTGAAAATTGGAAAGATTTTAACGCAGAATTTATTAAAATAAAACAACAAAATTTATCCATAGAAGAATTTGGTTTGTTAGAAAAAATGTATCTTTATTTAGAAAAACAAACGCAAAATATTGAAAATATTCAACAAATTTTTAACAATTATTATACTTCGGAAAGTGGCTTTCGGGAAGAAAAAACATTCCGAAGATTTGTCAGTGTTCAAAATTATTCACCCAAAAGATTATTAGACCATTGGACGATAAAATCACCATTTTTTAGGCACGCTCTTCGGCTTTCTATCGTCTCTATTATTGGATTTTGTATCGGCTATATATTTAATATTCAGAATGCTTACTGGATTTTATTTACTATTTATATCATTATGCGCCCCAGTTATGGGCTTACTCTTAGTCGTTCCAAAGACCGAGCCAAAGGTACGCTTATAGGGGCGGCAATAGCTATAATAACAGTCTATATTTGCCAACATCTTCTCCATTTAGAGCATTATCAAATTATTTATGCTATTATCATAATTATTTGTATGCCAATGGGTTATGGGCTTTTACAAGAAAATTTTAGTCTAAGTGCTATTTTTATAACTCTTTATATTGTACTCATTTATGCTTTGTATGTGAATGATGCTTTGGGAGTTATTTTATACCGAATTTTAGATACTCTCATTGGGGTTGGGCTTTCTATTGCGGCTAATTATTTATTATTTCCTTCGTGGGAATATAAAAAACATAATTTATTGATTATTAACTCATTAAAGGCTAATTTAGACTACATTAACGAAGTAATAAAACGCTATAATAAACAAAAAATAGATACCGATTATAAAGTATCTCGTAAAAGAGCTTTTTTAGAGCTGGCAAATCTTAATGCTGGCTTACAACGAATGCTTCAAGAGCCTAAATCGCAGCAACGAAATTTTTCTATTATTAATACTATCGTTGTATTGCAACAAGATTTTCTTTCTTCGGTGGCTGCAATTGGGGTGCAATTATCTGATAATCCGAAGATTATTCCTGATGATATTTTTAAAAAAGCATTTAACGAAATTCAAAATAAATTACAAAATTGTATTAATTTATTAGAAAATAATCCTAAAAAAATAGAAATTGATGATAGCATTTTTGATGAATTAAAACAAAAATCATTATCTATTTATCCAAAAGAAGAAACAAGTGAAAACACTGAAAATCAATTAAATACAGACTATATTAGAGAGTTTATTTTTTATTCAGAACAATTTCATTATTTAAAAGAAATTTCTGATAATTTAGAACAATCTATTATAAAATTAACAAATAAAACGGAATAATGAAAGATACAAATATTATCATAAAAGGAGCTAAATTACATAATTTAAAAAATATAAATGTAACTATTCCAAAAGGGAAATTGGTAGTAATTACAGGGCTTTCGGGGTCGGGAAAGTCTTCTTTGGCGTTTGATACTTTATACGCCGAAGGACAAAGACGCTATGTGGAAAGTTTGTCTTCATACGCAAGGCAATTTTTAGGACGATTGGATAAGCCCAAAGTAGATATGATTGAGAATATCGCCCCTGCAATTGCTATTGAACAAAAAGTAAATACGACCAATCCTCGTTCTACGGTGGGGACTTCCACAGAAATTTATGATTATTTAAAACTTCTGTTTGCGCGTATTGGACATACTTTTTCGCCTATTTCTGGTAGAGAAGTTAAGAAAGATTCTGTCTCTGATGTGGTGGATTTTGTTTTAAACGAGCCAGACGGAGCAAAATTAATCCTCCTTGCTCCTATTTCGCAACAAAAAGGACGCTCATACGACCAAATATTATCTTTATTGCAAGAACAAGGCTATGTTAGAATAAAATATAAAGGAGAAATTTTACGTATTGATGAACTTAATTTTTCTAAAATAAAATCTGATTTTCAGTTAGTTATAGAAAGAATTGTAGTTTCTCACGAAGAAGATTTCTCACAACGATTGGCTGATTCTGTTAGTACTGCTTTTTTTGAAGGAAAAGGTATTTGTAGTATAGAAAATATTTCTTCGGGCAAAGAAACTACTTTTTCTAATCAGTTTGAGGCAGATGGAATAACCTTCTTAGAGCCTAATCCTCACTTGTTTAGCTTCAATAATCCGTACGGTGCTTGTCCTGTTTGCGAAGGATATGGCGATACTATTGGGCTTGATGAAAATCTTATTATCCCAAATACTGCTTTGTCCGTTTATGAAAATGCGATTTATCCTTGGCGTGGCGAAACGATGAGTTGGTTCAGAGACCAATTAGTAAATAATGCGTATAAGTTTGATTTTCCGATACATAAGCCTTGGTTTGAGCTTACTTCTGCACAGAAAAAATTAGTTTGGAAAGGAAATGAATATTTTACAGGATTGACAGCATTTTTTAAGGAATTAGAAGAGAAAAATTATAAAATTCAAAATCGGGTAATGCTTGCTCGTTATCGCGGAAAAACAACTTGTTATGAATGCGAAGGAAAACGATTGCGTAAAGAAGCTAATTATGTGAAAATCAACGATAAAAGTATTTCTGATTTGGTTTCTTTGCCTATTGATGAACTTTGTGTTTTCTTTAAAAAATTGCAATTAAATGAGTATGAACAAAAAGTAGCATCACGACTTCTAAAAGAAATTAACAATCGTTTGCAATATCTTTGCGATGTTGGGTTAAATTATTTAACATTAAATAGAAAATCAAATACCTTATCAGGAGGGGAAAGTCAGCGAATTAATTTGGCAACTTCCCTTGGTAGTTCATTGGTTGGCTCTATGTATATTTTAGATGAACCAAGTATTGGACTACACCCGAAAGACACCGAAAAACTTATAAAAGTGTTAAAAACTTTGCGTGATATAGGAAATACCGTTATTGTTGTAGAACACGATGAAGATATAATGAAAGCTGCGGATTATATCATAGATATTGGTCCAGAAGCAGGCACTTTGGGTGGTGAAATTGTAGCAAAAGGTACTTTTGATGATATTTTGAAGTCAAATTCACTCACAGGACAATATTTAAGTGGTAAAAAACATATTGAAATACCAAAAAATGTGCGAAAAACTTCTCATTTTATAGAAATTAAAGGAGCAAGAGAGCATAATTTGAAAAATATTGATATAAAATTCCCTTTGGATTGCCTTACCGTAGTTACAGGAGTTTCAGGAAGTGGGAAAAGTACTTTGGTCAGAAAGATTTTGTATCCTGCAATGTTAAAGGAATTAGAACAACCTTGTGATAAAGCAGGAGAATTTAGTAGCATTGGAGGAAAATTTTCTCATATAAAACGTTTGGAATTAATTGACCAAAATCCGATAGGAAAATCTTCTCGTTCCAACCCGATAACTTACCTTAAAATTTATGATGATATTCGGCAATTATTCGCTTCGCAAAAACTTTCAAAAATGCGAGGATATACTGCCAAACATTTTTCTTTTAATACAGATGGCGGACGTTGCGAAGTTTGCAAAGGAGAAGGAGAAGTTACCATTGAAATGCAATTTATGGCAGATGTGCATTTGACGTGTGAGGCTTGTAACGGAAAAAAATTTAAAAAAGACATTTTAGAAGTTACTTTCCAGAGGAAAAATATTTACGATATATTGGAAACAACTATTGATGAGGCAATTACATTTTTTAAAGAAAACAAACAAGAAAAAATAGCCCAAAAATTACTTCCGTTGCAAGAAGTGGGGCTTGGTTATGTTTCTTTGGGGCAATCTTCTTCTACCTTATCAGGAGGAGAAGCGCAACGAATAAAATTGGCTTCATTTTTAGCCAAATCTTACCTAGAAACCCCTACTCTATTTATTTTTGACGAACCAACAACGGGGCTTCATTTTCACGACATCAATAAATTATTGCGTTCTTTTAACGCTTTAATTGAACGAGGACATTCCATTATTGTAATAGAACATAATATGGAAGTGGTGCGTTGTGCCGATTATATCATTGATTTAGGAAAAGGTGGAGGAATACACGGCGGGAATTTGGTGGCTTGCGGAACGCCCAAAGAAATTGCTGAAAATCCGGATAGTTTTACAGGAAAATATATATAACAAAAAAAGCTATAATAAATTTATTATAGCTTTTTCAATTTTAAATATTAAACTAATAAAAAAGTTCTACTTTTATGTTAAAATCATTATTGATAGCTTTATCGCCTAAGTTTTCAAAGAAACTTCCTGAACCATAACGAACATCAAATTTAGAACGATCAATATCAAACGCTGTTAAAGCAGAATTTTTATCCAAAGAAAATACAAATTCTACGGGTTTGGTTATTCCTTTTATTGTTAAATCAGCTTTAACGTTGTAGCTTCCATCTTGTTGTTTGGTTGCATTTTTGATGATTAAATTTGCGTTGGAAAACTTCGCCACTCCGAAGAAATCATCTGATTTCAAATGTCCTTCCAACTTTGTTTTTCCGTCTCCGCTAAGGTCTGTAACACTCAAAGAATTCATATCAATTACGAAATTTCCTCCTACAAGAGTGTTATTTTTAAAAGTCAATTCGCCCGATTTGAAAGAAAGCGTACCATTATGGGAAGAACCAATAACTTTGCTACCTGTCCAAACCAAACTACTTTTTTTCGTATTAATTTTCTTTGTTCCATCTTGGGCAAAAGAAACCATTGTTGTAACTGCCATTGCTACGGCAAAAAGAATTTTTCTCATTTTAAATATTGAATTTAATTTTTTGACAAAGATAGATATAAAAAAATAAATACTATGTTTATTATTTGTTAAATTTTTGAAATATAATAAATCTATTCTTTCCCTGAAATATCTAATTTTTTAGCATTTTTAACTTTTTCATCTGTAATGGCTAATTTTATCACCTCTTCCATATCAGAAACATAATGGAAAATTAATCCTTTTAGGTAATCTTCTTTAATTTCCTCAATATCATTTTGGTTATCTTTACAGAGGATAATTTCTTTTATTCCAGCTCGTTTTGCTGCTAAAATTTTCTCTTTTATTCCGCCGACAGGCAACACTTTCCCGCGTAATGTTATTTCGCCTGTCATTGCTAAATTTTTCTTTACTCTACGTTGTGTAAATAACGAAACCAACGAAGTAAGCATTGTTATACCAGCACTTGGACCATCTTTTGGGGTAGCTCCTTCTGGAATATGAATATGAATATTATAATTACTAAATACCTCATAATCAATATTATATAAATCTGCATTTGCTTTAAGATATTCTAAGGCAATGGTAGCTGATTCTTTCATTACATTACCTAAATTTCCTGTAATGGTAAGGTTTCCTTTTCCTTTGGATAAAGCAGATTCTATAAAGAGAATTTCGCCACCTGTGCTTGTCCAAGCCAATCCTGTAACTACCCCAGCCACTTCATTATTTTCGTATTTGTCTCGGTTTTTGGCTATTCCCAATATTTTTCTAATATCTTCGGAACTTATTTTAGGATTGTATTCTTCTTCCATTACGATATTTTTGGCAACAAAACGAACTATTTTAGCCAATTGTTTTTCCAAATTTCGTACTCCTGACTCGCGCGTATAACCATCTATGATTTCTTCAATTTCTTTTTTACCCAAAATCATATTTTTGGCATCTAATCCGTGTTCTTTCAGTATTTTAGGAATCAAATAATGTTTTGTAATTTCTACTTTTTCTTCAATGGTATAACCAGCAACATTGATTATTTCCATTCGGTCGCGGAGTGCAGGCTGAATGGTACTAAGGTCGTTAGCTGTTGCAATGAACATCACTTTGGAAAGGTCATAACCAATTTCTAAAAAATTATCATAAAAATCGTTATTTTGCTCAGGATCAAGCACTTCCAACATAGCAGAAGAAGGATCGCCTCCGTATCCTACGCTAAGTTTATCCAATTCATCTAAAACGAATACAGGGTTAGACGTTCCTGCTTTTTTTATCTGTTGAAGAATACGCCCGGGCATAGCTCCTATGTACGTTTTTCGGTGTCCGCGTATTTCGCCTTCATCACGAAGCCCGCCTAATGACATTCTGACATATTCTCGCCCAAGAGCTTTGGCAATAGAACGCCCCAATGAAGTTTTCCCTACACCAGGAGGTCCATAAAGGCATAAAATAGGCGATTTCATATCATCACGGAGCTTTAAAACAGCTAAGTATTCTATAATTCTTCGTTTTACGTCTTCCAGCCCGTAATGGTCTTTATTTAATATTTTTTCTGCTTTTTTAAGGTCAAATTTATCTTTGGAATATTCGTTCCAAGGTAGGTCTAAAAGTAATTCTACATAATTTCGCTGAATGCCATAATCGGGCATATGCGGTGTCATTCGTTGTAGTTTGGAGAGTTCTTTATCAAAATGTTTTTGTACTTTTTCGTCCCACTTTTTCGTTTTTGCTTTTTCTTTTAGTTTGTCCGCATCTGCCTCAACAGACTCATTTCCAAGTTCTTCTTGTATGGTTTTTATCTGTTGCTGCAAGAAATAATCTCGTTGTTGTTTGTCAAAATCTT
Source organism: Capnocytophaga sp. (assembly GCA_030530525.1). Classification (GTDB taxonomy): domain Bacteria; phylum Bacteroidota; class Bacteroidia; order Flavobacteriales; family Flavobacteriaceae; genus Capnocytophaga. The sequence continues at coordinate 9,837 of JAUMUT010000034.1, forward strand.
TCCGAACTCTATTTTGAATATCATTTTTAATTGTTGTTTTTTGAAGAGCAACGCCAAAATATTTTATAGCAGCCCAAACTTTGGTTATTAATGTGTTTTGAGATAAAATATCTTGTTTTTCGGTAACAGAAAGAGGCAAGAAAGAAGACAAATGATTAATCAGAAACTCATCATTTTCAAAATTTTGCATAATAAATTGAGCGTCTAACGGCATATTTTGGTCTTCTCTTACCAAACGCACACAAATGTCTCTGAACACCTCTAAGGAAGCTTTTAATTCTTCTTCATCTACGGGAGAATTTTCTGTTGGGATATCTTTTACTTTCGCAATAAAATAAGGTTTTTCTTGTATAATATCCTCTATTTCAAAGCGTTTCAATCCTTGAATAACGGCAGTAACATTCCCATCTGGGAATTTTAAGACTTTTATAATTCTCGCTACTGTTCCTATGCTATAAATATCTTCTTTGGTAAGTTCTTCATTATTATTTTTTTGAGCAACAACACCGATATTGTTATTTTTAGCATCTTTTATCAATTGAGAAGCAGATTCTCTTTTTATAGAAATAGGAAGAATTAATCCGGGGAAAAGAACCATATTTTTCAAAGGTAAAATGGCTAAATTCTCAGGGAGTTCTTCGTTTTTTAGTTTTTCATCAACATCATTGGTAGCTACAATAGGAATTATTTCTGCTCCTTCAAAATCACTGCTTACTATTAAATTGTCAAAATTTCTTATCTCCATATTTTTTATTAAAAAAATCTGTCAAATTGTCATTAAATAAAGATAATGTATTTGTTATTTCTTTTTTATTGAAAAATAAATATTTGAAAATCAATATTTAAAACAATTGAACAAGGTTCAAACTTGGTTAATCTGTCAATATCTGTGCCAAAAAAACATTCTAAAAACAAAGAAAAAATATTTTAGCAAAATACCCTCAAAAAGATAATTCTTTCTGAGGGTATTTTTTATATGTAGTGTAAAAATTATTTTACTCCGTGCATCATTTCTTGTAGTTTTTTATTTAGTAAAATCATAGCAAGACCTAAAATGATAACGAATGCTGAAATAGCAGCAAATATGATACTTGCTCCATATTGTTCTACAAAAGAAGCAATTACCCCACCAGCGGCATTAGCAAAGAAAGAAGACATCATCCAAACTCCCATTAAAATACCTGCCAATTTTGGAGGCGAAAGTTTCGTTACGATAGAAAGCCCCACAGGAGATAGACAAAGTTCGCCAATTGTGTGTGTTAAGTAAGTGAGTATCAGCCACGCAAGGCTCGCTTTGATAGTAACATCTTCTATATCATCTCCTATGCTTCCGCCCCGCTCATAAACAGCTCCAAGCATAAAGAAGAACCCAATACCAAGAACAATCATACCTAAGCCCATTTTAAAAGGAGTGGTTAATTTTTGACCCATTTTAGAGTTCCAAAGAGCCGCAAAAACAGGTGCTAATAAAACAATAAACAACGGATTGACAGACTGGAACCAAGAAGTAGGAATTTCATATCCTAAGAAATTTCTGTCTATATAATTTTCTGTATATAAAGTAAGTGAAGAACCTGCTTGTTCAAATCCTGCAAAGAAGAAAATAGCGAAGAAGAAATATACAAAAATAACGATAATTCTTTCTTTTTCAGCTTTTGTAAGAGGTTTATTAGCGTCTTCGGCTTTTACGTCCATTTTCTTCGCTCCTTGTGGTTTTACACCCAAATCACCTAAACATCCTTTAGCAAATAAAACGAAAGTTAATTCACTGATAAGCATACCAATAGCTGCTGCCAAGAAGCCATATTTATATCCGTAAGAAATAACAGGTATGCCAGCTTCATTAACTACTTCTGTGGCAAAAATATTATCGGTTAATAACCCTGTTATAATAGGCGCAAAGAATGCTCCTAAGTTTATCCCCATATAAAAGAGAGAAAACGCCGAATCCAAACGTTTATCACCAGGAGCGTACAAGCCTCCAACTAAGGCAGAAATATTGGGTTTAAAAAATCCGTTTCCGATAATTAACAAGAATAATCCTAAATATAATCCTGCGTGAGAATGCATTGAAAATAAGACAAATTCACCCAAAAACATTATAAGCCCACCTATAATAACGGACTTACGTTGCCCTAAGAAATTATCTGCGAGCCAACCTCCTATAAGAGGAGTAAAATAAGTAAGCCCTGTGGCAAAACCATAAATAAGACTTGCCGTTTGTGGGTCAAATGCAAGCCCACCTTCCAGCCACGTTTTGGTAAGATATAACATTAATATCCCTCGCATTCCATAGTAACTGAAACGCTCCCACATTCCTGTAAGAAATACAAGATACAACCCCGCTGGGTGTCCTTTCTTTTCTGTTGTATTCATATGCTTATATTAAATAATTATTTTTTACAGATTTTTTAAAATATAATTGGTCATTTTTTCAAAAAGTTGAATGCGCGTATATCCTCCATAAATGCCGTGATTTTTATCAGGATAAATAGCCCAATCAAACGCTCTGTTTTCTTGAACGAGAGCTTCTATCATTCGCATAGAGTTCTGAATATGCACATTATCATCTGCCGTTCCGTGTATTAGTAAAAAATTACCATTAAGTTTTTTAGCCATATTTAAAGGTGAATTTTCCTTATAACCATTAGGGTTGTCAGCTGGTGTTTGCATATATCGTTCGGTATATATTGTATCATAAAAAAGCCAATCGGTAACAGGTGCTACCGCAATTGCTGTTTTAAAAATAGAATTTCCTTTTAAAATACAACTGGTAGAAATAAATCCTCCAAAACTCCACCCCCAAATGCCAATACGAGAATTATCAATAAAAGATTGTCGGGCTAAATATTCTGCTGCGGCTATTTGACTTTCGGTTTCATATTTTCCTAATTGTAATTGTGTAATCTTCTTAAAATCAGCACCTTTGCCTCCTGTTCCTAAACCATCAATGCAAGCTATAATATATCCTTTTTGAGTCAATGACAAATGCCAATAATCCATAAAATCCAACCACTCATTAAGTACAGACTGCGAGCCAGGCCCTGAATATTGATACATCAAAACAGGATATTTTTTATACGAATCAAAATTATCTGGTTTTAATATACTCATATTCAATTCTTTATCTTTTACTTTTATTGTAAAAAATTCTTTACGAGAAGTAGAATACAAATTCAAATTTTCATTACATTCTTCATCATTACTTAAAATAGCTAATGTATTTAAAGAAGAAGTTTCTAATAATTCCACAATAGGAGGAGTAATAACACTCTGATATTCATTAATATACAATGAAAAATCTAAACTAAATAATGCATTATTTGTTCCTAACTGCTTAGATAATAGCTTTTTATTCTTTCCATCTAAAGAAATAGCATAGATATCTTTATTTATAGAGCCTCTCTCGTTGGATTGGTAATATATAGTTCGGTTTTTTTCATTAACTCCGTATAAATCCGTTACTTCCCAATTTCCTTGTGTTATTTTTTTTAATAATTTTCCTGTTTTATCATAATAATATAAGTGTCTAAATCCTTCTTTCTCACTACTTATTAAGAAATTATTATTAGAAAATATGTGAAATTTTTGATTTTCTATTTCTACATATGCTTTATCTTTTTCAGAATAAACAACAGAATATTTTTTTGTTAAATAATTGTAATACAACACCTTAAATTCATTTTGATTTCTATTACAAACTCTTAACGATAATACATTATCTTCATTAGTCCATTCCAAACGAGGAATATAATAAGGATTATCTATTTCTATTTTTTCTGTTTTTTTTGTATCCAAATCATAAATAAAAGCACTTACTTTGGAATTATTTTCTCCTGCCTTTGGATATTTGAATGTTTTTTGAGTAGGATACAAACCGCTTCCGTAAATATCCATTGAAAAAGTAGGCACTTCGCTTTCATCAAAACGAATAAAAGCTATTTTTTTTCCATCTTTGCTCCAATCAAACATTCTAATAACAGAAAACTCTTCTTCATACACCCAATCTGCTAGCCCGTTAATCACTTCGTTTTTCTTTCCATCGTTGGTTATTTGGATAACATTTTCATTTTCTAAATCCTTGATATACAAATTATTATCAAAAACAAAAGCTATTTTATCCCCTTGTGGAGAAAATAAAGGAACTTGTATTTTTTCGTCAAAAACAGAAGTTAATTTAGATGTTTTTATATCATAAACGTTATATTTGGATTTCTGCGAACGTCTATAAATAAATTCGGTTTCTGTCGGGATTAATAACTTTTTTTCCTGATTATCAAAAGAATACTGATTAAAATAAATATTAGGAATGGAATATAAAGTGCACAACTTTTCTTGCGTTGTATAGCTAAGCAAGTTTATATCCGTTCCTTTTTCTGTTTGTTGTAAAAAATAAAATCCTTTTTGAGAAGTTGGAATATACTTTTTTTTACCATTAGAAACAGAAAAAGCATCAATATCTAATGTTTTTGTAGAAAATTTTCCTGAGTAAATATCAATAATAGAAATATTTTTTTTCTGTCCTAAAACGGTGATATTTCCTAAAAAAGTAAATAATAACAAAGATATAATTATTCTCATTTAAAATCATTTAGAAAGTACAATTTTACGATTTTTTTTTGAATTTATATATTTTTTTATACTTTTTTTAACTTTACCAGTGGTTATAATTAAAATAAATTTAACGTAATTTATTAATAATCAATTTATTAAAGTTGTAATTCTAATGCCTCAATGAAGTCTTTCAGATATTCATTTTCAGTACATAGTTCTTCTAATTTTTCCTCAGGAGTATAAGCCAAAGTAGGTCTCACGTCTTTATTTAAGGTAACTTCTAAGGAAATGGCATAATTTTGTAATCCTTTTTGAATATATCCTAAAATATTTTCTCGTTGCATAAGTACTTCTCTTTGAGAAATTTCTGTTGGAACTTCAATATGTATTACATTGTTTTCTATTTTAGGAATATCCATACCCAAATTAGATATTTGCAAACGCTCGCCTTTTTCCGTTAGGTAAAGGATATAATTTTTCCAAACGTTTGCAAATTCTTCATTAGTATAAGAATTTTTAGGAAGGGAAGAAAAATCAATTACTTGATTTTGACGCAATTGCGCAGCTTCTCGTTTTGTGCCGATACTTTTTATAGAAAATGCGGAAATTTCACTGATAGGTTTTTGAGAAATTTCCTCTTCTTTTTTAGGATTGGGAGAGGTTTCTTTCGGCTTAGTAGGCTGATTTTTAGCTATTTGCTGTAATTGTTCCGAAGTATAAAAATGACGAGGAGAAATTATATATCCATCATTTTTTTTTTATCCCCAGTATAGGTCAAAGAAGCTAATTGCATTAATAACAGTTCTACCAAAAGGCGAGGCGTACGGCTTGTTTTGTACTTCAAATCGCATTCAGAAGTTAGTTTTAGAGCCTCAACCAAGAAAGGGAAATCACATTTTTGTGTTTGTTCCAAATATTTTTTCTGGGTCTCCTCCCCTACTTCCATTAACTTTATCGTTTGCCCATTTTTACAAACCATTAAATCACGGAAGTGAGAAGCTAATCCTGTTACAAAGTGCTGACCATCAAAGCCTTCTGCTATTATTTTATTAAATTCTATTAACAATTGAGGAATATTATTACTTATTATTAAATCTGTTATTTTAAAATAAGTATCATAATCCAATACATTCAATATCTCGGAAACTGCTTGACGAGTGATGTTTTGCCCACAAAAACTAACGACTCTATCAAAAATGGAAAGAGCATCGCGCATTGCTCCGTCTGCTTTTTGGGCTATAATTTGCAATGCTTCATCTTCAGCAGTTAAACCTTGTTCTTTGGCTATATATTTTAAATATTCTCGTGCATCATTAATTGTAATTCGCTTAAAATCAAATATTTGACAGCGAGAAAGTATGGTAGGTATTATTTTATGTTTTTCGGTAGTTGCTAAAATAAAAATAGCATGTGCAGGTGGCTCTTCCAACGTTTTTAAGAAAGCATTGAAAGCGGCAGTGGTAAGCATATGCACCTCATCTATAATATATACTTTATATTTACCCACTTGTGGAGGTATTCTTACTTGTTCTATCAGGCTTCGGATACCTTCTACACTATTATTAGAGGCGGCATCCAGCTCAAAAATATTAAAAGAAAAATCATTATCCTCTACGGAATCTGTTGTATTTTCATTAATTTTTTTAGCCAAAATACGCGCACAAGTAGTTTTTCCTACTCCCCTTGGACCAGTAAAAAGTAATGCTTGTGCCAAGTGATTGTTGGCAATAGCATTTTCCAAAGTGTCAGTAATGGCTTTTTGTCCTACTACATCAACAAAAGTTTGCGGACGATATTTTCTTGCGGATACTACAAAATTATTCATAGTGCAAAGATAAATTATTTTTTATTACAAAAACAAATTCTTTTAAAATATTTTCAAAAAAAATGTTTTAATTCATTTGCATATAAAAAAAATATATTATATCTTTGCCCCCGAATTTATATAAGTACATAATAATCATTTAAATAATATTGGAATGTATCTAACAAAAGAAGTAAAAGCCGACATTTTCCAAAAATATGGCGGTTCTGAGACTAACACAGGCTCAGCAGAAGGGCAAATTGCCTTATTTACACATCGTATTAACCACTTGACAGAGCACTTACGTAGAAATCGTAAAGATTTCAATACAGAGCGTTCATTGGTTAAACTTGTAGGTAAGCGTAGAAGCTTATTAGATTATTTGAAGAATAAAGATATTGAAAGATATCGTGCCATAATCAAAGAATTGGGTATCCGAAAATAATTTTAACAATTTTAAGGGGCTTATTGCCCCTATTTTTATTGACTTTTTAATCATAAATAGTTTTTCATTGGAAATAAACACAATAGACCACAACACAGCTTTTTTGTTTCATTTTTAATTTAAAAAACTATGATTCCAGAAGTAAAAAGAGAATTTATAGACCTTGGAGATGGTAGAAGTATATCCATCGAGACAGGGAAATTAGCAAAACAAGCCGATGGTTCTGTTGTTGTAAGAATGGGCAATGCGATGTTGCTTGCCACAGTAGTTGCCAATAAAGAAGCGGGAGAAGGTGTAGATTTTTTACCTTTAACCGTTGATTATCGTGAAAAATTCGCTGCTGCTGGGCGTTTCCCTGGTGGCTTTTTCAAGCGTGAGGCTCGCCCAAGCGATCAAGAAATACTAACAATGCGCCTTGTGGATAGAGTGCTTCGGCCACTTTTCCCTAAAGATTATTATTGCGAAGTACAAATAATGATTCAGTTAATGTCGCACGATGAAAATGTAATGCCTGATGCACTCGCTGGGCTTGCGGCATCTGCGTGTTTGGCTGTTTCTGATATTCCGTTTGATGGACCAATTTCAGAAGTTCGCGTAGGGCGAATTGATGGAAAATTTGTAATAAACCCTAATCGTGCGGAATTAGAACAATCTGATATGGATATAATGGTGGGGGCATCTCGTGATTTTGTTGCGATGGTGGAAGGAGAAATGAATGAAGTTTCTGAAAAAGAAATGGCGGATGCTATTCGTTTTGCTCACGATGCTATAAAAATCCAAATTGAAGCTCAAGAAAGATTAAAAGCTCAAATAGGAAAAGAGATTCGCTCTTACGAAATTCCAGAAGAAAACGAAGAAATTACTAAAAAAGTATATGATTTTTGTTATGATAAATGTTATGCCATAGCAAAAGAAGATACTTCTAAACACGAACGAAGCGAAAAATTTGCAGCTGTAAAAGAAGAATGTCTAGCTCTTTTTACAGAAGAAGAATTGGAAGAATATGCTTCTTTAATAAATAAATACTTCGGGAAAGCACAAAAAGAAGCTGTCCGAAATCTTATTTTAAATGAAAATATCCGCTTAGATGGTAGAAATACAACACAAATTCGCCCTATTTGGTGTGAAGTAGGTTATTTACCTTCCCCTCACGGTTCTTCTATCTTCACTCGTGGAGAAACTCAGGCACTTACTACGGTTACTTTGGGAACTTCGCGCGAGGCTAATGTAATTGACATTCCTTCTGAACAAGGTGAAGAAAGATTTTATTTACACTACAACTTCCCTCCTTTTTCTACTGGTGAAGCACGTCCGTTAAGAGGTACTTCGCGGCGAGAAATTGGTCACGGAAACTTAGCACAACGAGCTTTGAAAAGAATGATTCCTGCGGATTGTCCTTACACAGTTCGTTTAGTTTCTGAAATATTAGAATCTAACGGGTCATCTTCTATGGCAACAGTTTGTGCAGGTACATTAGCACTTATGGATGCTGGTATTCAGATGGTTAAGCCTGTTTCAGGTATTGCAATGGGGCTTATTACCGATGGAGATAAATATGCTGTTCTTTCTGATATTTTAGGAGATGAAGACCATTTAGGCGATATGGACTTTAAAGTAACAGGTACCAAAGATGGTATTACTGCTTGCCAAATGGACATAAAAATAAAAGGTCTTACTTACGAAATTCTTGAAAAAGCATTGGCTCAAGCCAAAGAAGGACGTATGCATATTTTAGGAAAAATAACAGAAACTATTCCTGCACCAGCAGAAAACGTGAAGCCTCACGCTCCAAAAATCGTAAAATTAGAAATGCCAAAAGAATATATAGGCGCATTTATTGGTACAGGCGGAAAAAATATTCAAGAACTTCAAGAAAGAACCAAAACTACTATTGTTGTAGAAGAAATAGGAGAATTTGGTGTAGTTGAAATTTTAGGAACAGACGCAGAAGGAATAAAAGAAGCACAAGAAGCAGTTTATGCGGTTTCTTTTGAGCCAAAGGAAGGCGAAGTTTATAAAGTACGCGTAGCGAGATTAGTGGATTTTGGTGCTTTTGTGGAATTTGTACCAGGCAAAGACTCTCTATTACATATCTCTGAAATAGCTTGGGAACGAGTAGAAAAATCTTCTGATGTACTAAAAGAAGGCGATATTATTGAAGTAAAATATTTAGGAATAGACCCTAAAACAAAAAAATCAAGAGTATCAAGAAAAGTACTTCTTCCAAAGCCTAAGCCTGCTCCAAAAAAGTAAATTTATAAAAAAAATTAAAATCTCGTTAGCTTTAACGAGATTTTTTTATTTTCTTTTCAAAAAATCATAAAAAACAATGTTAAACATTTAAATTTTATTTTTGTTTTTATCATATAAATTAAAAAGAAAATACTTTTTTTGTTAA
>JAUMUT010000009.1:0-63136 GCA_030530525.1 Capnocytophaga sp.
ATTCCCCCTTTGGATGGGGGTAGGTGAGAGGTTCTTTAACAATATACTTATAAATAATATTATTTTATTATATCTTATAGTTATGTATTCCCCCTTTGGAGGGGGGTAGGGGGGAGGTAATTTAATAAAAAGTACTAATTAAAAAAATAATTAATGGATTAAATAATATAAAACGTGGAAAAAATGGAAACAATTAAAGATGTAAAGACCATTAGGTTAGAAAAACTAAGTATAGGCGAATATACGCAGTTTTTAAAAGCAGTAATCAGCTTAGTAGAAAAAGCAACTATCGAGAAAGTAGGTATCTCTACCGACTTATTTACGAGGTTGCAAAAACAAACAGAGTTACTAACGGAAATCATCGGACAGAGCTACATAAGCCAAGAGACGAAAGAGTTAGCAACGATTGATAAGGAAAGGAGTAAATTATCTGTATTTTTACTCTCTACGTTTAGGGTAAGCCGTAACGATGCCGATACTAAAAAGAAAAACGCAGCAACAGTGTTGTATAATGTTTGTAAAAATTATGTTGGCTTGCAGTCTTTGCCTGTACGTACCAAAACGCAGTTTATCAGTAGTATGCTCAACGACCTGAATAAGCCAGCAAACAAAACACATATAGAAACACTTGGCGTTACCGCATCTTTAACGGTCTTAGAAAAAGAAAACCAAGCCTATCTAAAACTCTCCGAAGGACGAGCAGAGAGCCAAGTAGCGAATACTTTTGTTAGCTTCAAAGAAGTAAAAAAAGAAAGTAATAACTTATATAAGGTATTGACCAAATATGCTTTTGCTACCAACTTGCTCCACCCAACCGAAGAGAGTAATAATTTTATTACTTTGCTAAACAAACTCATTGAAGATACTCAAAACGCAAATAAACAGCGTTTGGCGCAGTCGGTAGTAAATAAAAAAGGTAGCAAACCAGAAGAAACTAAGCCCACAGAAGAAGAAGTAAATACACCAACCGAATAGAATGTATCTATTACCAAATATAAAAATGGGAATCTACTATTATTTTTATCTATAAAAAAGAAATTTTGTAGAGAACCACAAGGAATAAAAAATTAACATAAAAAAATTTTCTTTAATATTTTATAAAGATGAGTGAAATATACTCATCTTTTTTTATGGCTATATATTTTTTATGTATTTGATAGTCAATATTTTTTAAAACTACGTATTTTTTTAACATTTAGGCATTAGGTTTTTATTTAGAAAAAATAAGTTTAATGTTTGGAATAATTCTAAATTTTCTCTAATTTTGCGTCGTCAAAAACACCCTATTTTAGATTAAATAAAATTAGAAGTTGTTTTTATCTAAAATACTCTTAAAAAATAGAGTTCAAAAGGGTTAAATATATTAACAAAATTATTATTAATTCATAAAATCCTTATAACAAACGTAATGAAAAAAATGTTAATTGGTGTAGTAGCGTTGTTTTCGCTTGCCACTCTTGTAAATTGCCAAAAGGAAGTTATTGAAGACCGCGAAGAAATAGAGGAAGGATCTCAAATCCACCGCGGAACGAGCATTCCAAGTGATAGTGACTATAATATAGGCGATTATTACTTTAACGAAAAAACTTCAGAAATCTACGGGCCAAAGACAGCAGAAGGCTGGGGAAGCCCAATAAAATTTGGTAAAGAACAAACCGATAATTCCAGAATACATTCGGGTACAGGTGCGCCAGAGCTTACCACAGGTACGGAAGGCGATTGGTATATAGACTTGGATACGAAAAAGCTTTACGGACCCAAAACCCAAAACAACTGGGGAGCGGGCATCGTTTTGGGCGGTAGTTCTTTCTCGGGTACTAACCAAGACCCGGACGCTACATTGCCTAATTATCTCCTCTCTGATGATGGCTTGGAGCTGTTGGTGTGGGCAAACGCCAAATCGCAAGTGGTAGATATGACCAAAGACAAAGCCTTGCAACGAGTAGAAAAAATATCTGAAGAAGCCTTTTCTAGAAAACGTGCTTTAACCAAAATAATTCTTGGAGAGAACGTTGCAGAAATAGGAACTACCGCTTTTGAACAAGATTATTTTTTGAAAACGGTAGAATTTAACCCTTCTAACAATTTAAGAATTATAGGCGAAGAGGCATTTTTTAGATGTATTAATTTAAAGGAAATGATACTTCCACAAGGGCTAACCGCATTAGCAAAAATGGCATTTAACGAATGTGAAAAATTGGAGAAAGTAGTTGTGCCTTCTACTTGTGCTGATGTTGGTAACGGAGCTTTCTTTGCTTGTAAAGAGCTGAAAGAAGTAACTTTTGAAGACGGCGTACAGCGTATTTTCGGAGATGTTTTTCAGAAATGTACTGTTTTAGAAAAAGTAACCTTCCCAAAATCATTAAATCGTATAGGAACATCCTTATTTAAGGAGTCTGGGGTAAAAGAAGTAACCTTTTTAGGCGAGCCAGCTCTTAATGTGGATGAGTCTGGTGAAATATCTTTGCATCTTACCTTTGCTGAAAGTGCAGTGGAGCGTATTTTAGTGCCTTCTCAGCATTTAGAAAAATATCAAGAAGCATTACGAGGAACAATATATGAGCCTATGTTGCAAGTAATTAAATAATATACCTTTTATGAAACATATATTATTAGGAATAGTTACGATTTTATTGCTCTCTATTACAACAAGTTGTAGTAAAGAAGTAACCGAAAAAATTACCGTAAAACGAGGTGCACAAATATATATGCAAGCAGGTGAGCCCGCTTTTGACCTTGGTAGTATAGGCGATTTTTGTATAGATAAAGAAACAGGACTTCTTTACGGACCAAAAACCGCTTTGGGCTGGGGCGAAAATCCTATTTCGTTGGTAGATAATGCCCACATAGGTGAGTCTAACACTATACATACAGGTAACGGGCAACCCGCAAGAACCAAAGGAAATATTGGCGATTTGTATTTAGATGTAAGTGCCAACCCAACAAGGCTTTACGGACCTAAAAAAATAGAAGGCTGGCCAACAAATTATTTTACATTGGGCAACCAAAGTAACCTATTAGGAGCAAATGATGAGCCTAATTATGTACTAACCGATGATGACAAAACCTTAGCTGCTTGGGTTAATACTCGTACGGTGTATTTGGATATGCGTTTGGATAGCAAATTGGCAAAACTTACTGCCATAGGCGAAGATGCTTTTAGAAATCAAAGTCCGAAAATAACATATTCTGAATATTTTATCCTGAAAAATATTATCCTTTCTGAAACCATAGAAACCATAGGAAAACGAGCTTTTCAAGGATTACACTATTTGGAAACGATAACCTTATCCAGAGAGCTTAAAGAAATAGGAAGAGGAATATTTACAGGTTGCGTTAGGCTGAAACAGGTTAATATCGGTAGAAAAGTAGAGTACATAGGCGAGTTTGCTTTCTCTCGTCTTCCTTTGGAGACATTAGACCTTCCAAGAAGCGTGAAAGTAATTGATAGAGATGCATTTAACGGCATAAGTATTAAAAAATTAGTTCTACCAGAAGGATTGGTAAAATTGGGTTCTAATGCCTTTGCTCATTGTAAAAACCTTACGTGGGTAGAATTACCTGAAAGCCTTCAAGTAATGGGAAATGATTATCCATTTAACAACACGCCCAACGTGGAGACATTGGTATTGCATTCTAAATATGTACCCAATTGGCATCCTTCTAATCTTGCGCCTTTCGCCAAGGCTACTATTTATGTGCCTGATGAAAGTTTGGAAGATTATAAAGCATCTGCTTGGAGCTACTATGTGAAAGATAGGCTAAAACCAATGTCAGAATTGCCAGCAGAAAAATAATTTGTTTCTATCTAAATGGTTAAAAGATGAAAAAAATAATATTAGGAGCTTTAAGCATTCTATCTCTGTTGGTATTCTCTTGTAAAGAAGAAACAAATTGGGAAGCCGAGCAAAACCCCATTGAGAAAAATATTCTTGGGCAGTGGCGTTTAGAGTCTGTTTTAGAGAATAATAAACAGAAAAAACTTACCGATTGTGATAAAAAATCGTCTCTTATTTTCTTCCCTGAAAGGAAAATAAAGAAAGTAAATTTTTTGGATAAAAATAAAGATTGTACTTTTGCTCACGAAGATAATGATTTTTCTATCTCAGAGAACGAAATCGTTATAGGGAAAGATCAAAGCCAAGAAAAATTTACCTATTCTATCGTAAATAATATATTAACACTTACCGCTTCCAACGGAAATATTATCAAATATAAGAAAAATCCAGATTTTGATGTTACTGTTTCTTTGGAAAAACTCATTATCGGGAAGTGGGATTTGGTTTCGGTTTTAAAAGATAAAAAAGAATCCATAACCGATTGCGTCCGAAAGTCTTCCATTATTTTTGATGCGGATAAAGCAAGGCAAATTGATTATAAATCAGGCAAGTATGATTGTTCTTTCACCTTTGAAGATAAATCGTATTTCTTTTTAGGAAATCAAATTATCTTTCAAAAAGGAAACCAACAAGAAATATATTCTTATGCTTTGAAAAACAATGAGTTAGCAATTACTTATCCTAACAGAGATGTTTTTACGTATAAGAAAAATACAGAGTATAATGCAGCAAACGAAACTCCTGAAAAAAATATTGTTGGGCTATGGCGTTTGATTTCTATTTGGCAAGGAGATGAAGAAGTGATTATACCTAATTGGAGTAGAAAATCGTCGCTTACTTTTACCCAAGACCAAAAAGGCGAGCGTATCCAATACGTAAAAAATGACAAAGGTACTTCTTCAACGACCGAGAAAATAACGTATTCTATTTCCGAAGAAAAATTGACCATAAACGGAACAGAAGAGTATTCTTACTCCATCATTGACGGAACTTTAATGCTTACTGCAAGAAATCAGACCATTATTTATAAGAAAAATGTAGAATATGACCCAGCCAAAGAACTCATAGGCACTTGGTATATTAATTTCTTAAAATATGATTCGTATGACGATGAGCATACGCTAACTACTTATAACGGTTGTAGAGGGCAAGAAAAAGTTATTTTTACAGATACGGACATCACCATTTATCAGTATGCGATAAAAGGAACGGAGTGTAAAGAAATTATCTATTACGGAACTTATGAAATTTCTCCAGATTTATCTATCCTTACAGTAACCGCCAAACGCGATAACACGAAAGGACAACGAGAGTTTGAGCTATCAGACGGAGTATTAGTGCTTTACGGAGATAATGGAGGAAGATTTGAAGAAAAATTCTACCGAAAAGAACAAAAATATAATAAGCAAAAATATTAAATTAATATAACGAAATTATAATGTCTAAATTTCATTTATTATTAGTGTGTGTTTTCCTTAGTTGGAGTAATTTGCAAGCGCAAAACTATTGGAAAAGAGACGGACAAACACGGCGAGCAGTTACCCAAGAAGATGGCAAATATCTCTATTACTCGCTGGATAAAAAGGCGTTTAACACGGCTTTACACAACGGAACAGCAAGAAGTGCAAGTAATAAAAGAACGATACAAATTCCTGACGGCGATGGCAAATTAGAAACCTTTGAGGTGGAAAAAACCAGAGTGCTTTCCGAAGAATTGGCTCAGAAATATCCTCAGATAGAAACGTATTCGGGGTATTCGGTTTCCAATCCGTCCAAATCCGTTAGTTTTACGTGGTCGCCTTCGGGGCTTTCCGTTATTTTAGAAGATAATATGAAATATACTTTTATGCAACCTACCAATACCACAGGTGTGCAACATAAAGTATATCACCGAAATACAGAGGTAGAAACAATGGAATTTCGTTGTAATACCAAAGAAGACCTAAAAGCAATGCGAACAGCAGCACAAAATGCTATGGCTCGCAATACTTTTGAAACTACCAATGTGCTTCGTACCATTCGTATAGCTATTGTTACCACTTCCGATTTTACTGCTCGTTTTGGAAACAAAGCCAATACAATGGCGCAATTAGTTTCTACCGTACAACGTGCCAACCAAGTGTATCGCGCACAAATGTCTATTCAGTTTGAATTAGTTTCTACCGAAGATCTTATTTTGGATAACCGAAATACAGACCCTTTCCGAAGAAATTTTAATATGAACTGGAACGGAAGTATTCTTCAAGAATTTTTAGATAAAAACTTAGGTACAGAAAAATACGATGTAGGGCACGTGTTCCATCATACCGCACAACCATCAGGGAATGCAGGCTGTATAGGTTGTATCTGCGATGCGAAAAATAAAGGTAGAGCGTTCTCGGCGGGGAATATCCGCGAGAATATGGATATGGATTTGTTTGATATTGATTTCTTCTGCCACGAGCTTGGGCATCAAATGGGCGCAAACCATACGCATAACTTGCAAGATGAGCGTTCTGGCGTACAAATTGAGCCTGGTAGTGGTTCTACCATTATGGGTTATGCGGGTATTACAGGTGCCAATGACGTTCAATCGCGCACCGACCCTTATTTTAATCACATTAGTGTAAAACAAATAATGGAGCATATTTCTGCTCAAAGTTGCCCTAAAACGGAAGAAATTTCTAATACTCCTCCGCAAATAGGCGAACTAAAAAACTACACCATTCCGCGCGGAACGGCTTATGTGCTTAATAGTTCTGCCACAGATACCGATGGCGATGAACTTTCCTATATGTGGGAGCAGGAAGATGCTTCGGGTAGCATTACGGCTAGTGCTTTTTCGTCCAACAATCCTGACGGACCAATGACGCGTTCTCTTCCGCCTTCCAAATCCACAGAACGTTATATTCCGCGTATGTCGCAAATCCTAAAAGGGAAATTAACCGAAAGAACTCCTAACAAAAGTGATGCGTGGGAAACCGTTTCTACCATAAAACGAAAACTCACTTGGGCTTTTGTAGCTATGGATAGAAAAATAGGAAATAGAGCCAACCGAGCTACCGACAAAAATGCAGGACACACCAGTTATGCTCTTGCCGAAATAAATGTTGTTACCGATGCTGGGCCTTTTGTGGTAACTTCTCAACAAGAAAAAACGTATTGGTTTATAAATCAGCCCCAAACCATCAAATGGGACGTAGCAAATACCGACAAAGGAGAAGTGAATGTACAAACTGTTACTATTTATTTTTCAAAAGATGATGGACAGAATTTTTCTACTACCTTAGCAGAAAATATTCCTAATAACGGAACGTATTCTTTTACTCCATCAGCAGATTATACCACCGAGAAAGGTCGTTTTATGATAAAAGCCGATGGAAATATTTTCTTAGCCGTAAATGCTGGGCAAATTGTCGTAAAACAAGATGAAGACTCCGACGGCGATGGTATTCTGGATAGTAAAGATAATTGTATGTTTGTCGCAAACCCTGACCAAGCCGATTTTGATAACGACGGCATAGGCGATGTTTGTGATGACGATAAAGATGGAGACAATGTAAGAGATAGTTATGACAATTGTCCTGATATTCCAAATACAGATCAAAAAGATACCGATGGCGACGGCAAAGGAGATGTTTGTGATGACGATATAGACGGCGATGGCATTCCAAACGCACAAGATAATTGCCCTACCAAATACAATCCTGACCAAAAAGATACCGATAACGACGGAATTGGCGATATTTGTAGTGGAGATATGGATAATGACAAAGTAATTGACGAAAACGATAATTGTCCTCAAACCTATAACCCCGACCAAAAAGATACCGATGGCGACGGAATTGGTGATGTCTGCGATGATGATTTGGACGGCGATGGCATTCCGAATACGCAAGATAATTGTCCTGAGATTTCAAATCCTGACCAAATAGACACCGATGGCGATGGCAAAGGCGATGCCTGCGATGACGATATTGATGCCGATGGTATTCCAAATACAGAAGATAATTGCCCTTACGTACAAAATATTGACCAAGCCGATTTAGATGGCGATGGCATAGGCGATGCCTGTGATGACGATTGGGACGGGGATGGTATTATTAACCGAAAAGATAATTGCCCTTACATTTATAATCCTGACCAAAAAGATACCGACAGAGATGGCATAGGCGATGTTTGTGATGATGATTTGGACGGCGATGGCATAGCAAATACCGATGACAACGAATCGGATACGGTTCTCATTCCTAACGCTTTCTCTCCTAACGGCGATGGTATTAATGATACATTCTTTATCCACAGAGTACTTCTTTATCCTAAAAATACCTTACAAATATTTAGCCGAGACGGAAGGCTTGTTTATGAGGCAAGAGGATATAAAAACCAATGGAAAGGAATAGGAAATAACGGACAAAAAGTGCCACAAGGCTTCTATAATTATAAATTTATTAATAACAAAACCAAAGAAATAAAAGAAGGTTGGCTTTATATTAATTATTAAAATGAAAAAATCATATAAAATTTTATTTTCATTAGCAGTGGCATTCTCCGCAAAGTTTATGAATGCACAAACTACGAGCTTCATTTTTTATAATGAACAGCAAAATATTGTCAATCCTGCGGCAGTAGGCACAGAAAAAGGGCATACCGTTTTGCTAAATCTTCGTAGTCAATGGTTTAACTCAAATCAGGATAATCCGCAAGTGCAAACACTCAATACCACACACCGAGTTACGGACAGAATTGGGCTTGGAGCTTCTGTGGTAAGTGATAAAATATTTTCACAAAGAGAAACCGCTTTTTATGCTGATTTTTCTTATTCGTTACCTATTACAGAAGAGTCTAACCTTTATTTAGGTTTAAAAGCGGGAGGCGACCTTTATAGCCTTGACGGAAATCGTTTCCGAACCTATAACGAAACTTATGACCCTTATTTACAGAGCCTTTCTGGGAAATTTCAACCCAATGTAGGTGTAGGAGCATATTACAAAACTCCCAAATTCTATGCAGGAGTTTCCGCTCCCAATCTTTTGGCTTCGGATAAAACCAAAGTCAATAATGAAGTGGTTACTTCCGTTTCGCAACAGATGGTTTTTTATGCAATGGGCGGTTATTATTTTCGTATTAATCAAGACTTTACAATCGTTCCAAGATTTCAAATGTACTTTGCAAAAAATACGCAATATCAGCTTTCGGCTACTGCTTCTGTTCTTTATACCGATTTTATAGAAGCAGGCGTAACTTACCGAACTACACAAGCCTTGAACGGATATTTACTTTTCAGAGTGCCAAGTTATAATTTTTCCGTAGGATATGGTTTTGAGTCATATTTACAGCCAAAAGTAACATCAAGCCTTAGAAATGTACACGAATTTATCGTTGCATTACATTTTTAATCTAATAAAATCATTGTTTTTTATAAAAAAATCCTTTATTTGAGTTTCATTTAAAGGATTTTTTTAATAATATTTCGTCAAACTATTAATTTCTATGATAAAAAAGTTGAGATTTTGGTTCAAAGAACGGATAATAGATTGTAATTGATTAATCATTGTTGCTCTTTGATGAATTTCACCTGCTCGATAGATACCTCCATCTGTAAAAAGAATAGAAGAATTAGCCTCTTTCTCTTTATTATCAAAATAATATTGAAGCCAACGATTGCAAGCATTGTGTAACAAAGAATTTTTCCCAGAATTACTGAATCTTGGTTCATTTAGCATATACCAAACAAAAGCAGGGAAATCGTTATTATTTTCCTTTTTCCAAAACGAGCGTAATAAATTATGAGGGTGGTCTATTTGTATTTTTGCTCCTTTTGGGTTAAGGGTCAAAAAGCTTAATCCAGCCCCAAGTATTCCGCCTCCTACGGTAACATTCTGGTTCCAATTATCATTGGTAATATAAGCTCCTGCTATGGTGGCGGCAGCCCCTACCACAATAGAAGTTACGGTAAGGTTATTGTTGCGTTTATCATTGATGTTGTCAATGGCATTTGCTATTTGGTCAAGCCTTTCTCCTTCACAATCCAGCTCTGCCGACACCGAATTTATTTCGGAAAGAATATACATCATACGAGTGTCTATGTGCAAAGCGAGGTTCGTTTTTTTGTGTTTTGCTACAAGTGTAGTGTCGTTTCCTATTGCTAAAAATTCTTCCAAATCATCAGCAACTCCTGTGGCATAAGCCAAAAGTACTCCTTGCTCTGAAAATTTGGCTCGTAACGGACTGGAAGCAAGTAAGGAATCGGTATTAAAGTGAATGGCAATTTCAGGAATATTTGTGTAAGTTGGTGGCTCACAATAAGTTGTAGGGACATTTACTATTTTACTACTTTTGCAAGAAGCCAAACATACGATAGATAATAAAAGAAAAAATTTCTGTAAATACATAATTTTATATCATTTAAAAATGCAAATGTAATAATATTTATTTCTAAATTTATGCAAAAACAAATAAAAATTCTATTTTTTTGTGTTATATTTGCTTTTTAAGAATTTTAATCAAAAATAAAATGAACTTTTGGCACATACAATTACATCCTTCGCAAGCAGAAAATTGGACGGAAGAAAACACCAGAAAAATAATAGAAACGGGCTATATTGGTTGCTCAGGGAAGCCTGTAAAAATATTTTATCAATTACAGATAGGAGATGTTGTTTTGGTTCGTTACGGAGCAAAAATTGTTGGTTTGGTAGAAGTTATAACCCTACCCGAAAAGAAAGAAGAGGAAAACGAAACGCTTTGGTTTTCTGATAGTTGCAAAATAAAAATCCTTGCATTTTATGAAAATATAAAAATAGGAGGAAAAGGCTGGTACTTGCCAACTACTCTGCAACGGATAGATAAAGAAAACCAAATCGCTTTTTCATTTATAGAAAAATTGTACCACGAGGTAAAATAAAATTACTCCCTACATTGGTAAGTGAATAACTTTTTTCGTCTCAAAGAAATCTTCTGTAAAATAATCGGACAATTGAAATTCGGTAACATTAGAGAACGGCTTTAATTCTTCCGATAAGTTGCCACCTTTTAAGTATAAAATGCCGTTGGAAAGCGAATGAACGGATTTTTTCTTTACTTTCCCTTTTACCCAATTTACAAATTCAGGCATTTGTGTTACCGCTCGGCTAACGATAAAATCAAACTCAGAGGCAATCGTTTCCGCACGGCGTTGCTCTGCTTTCACGTTGGTAAGTCCTATTTCTTTGGCTATTTCTTGTACTACTTTTATTTTTTTTCCGATAGAATCTACCAAATAAAACTGTGTTTCAGGGAATAAAATTGCTAACGGAATACCAGGAAATCCGCCACCTGTGCCAACGTCAAGTATTTGAGAACCAGCAAGGAAAGATTGTATTTTTGCAATTCCTAACGAATGTAAAAAATGCCGAGTTGCAATCTGATCAATATCTTTCCGTGAAATAACATTGATTTTTTCATTCCATCCTTTATACAATTGCATTGCTTTATGGAATTTTTCTATCTGATTAGAAGAAATTTCAGGGAAATAATGTAAAATAATATCCATTTTTATTAAAATATTAAAAAATACTTTGGTAAAACCGATAAATTTTACCAAAGTATGAAAAATAAAATCATTTTTGCCTAAAAAGATAATTCTTTTAGTAATTTTATTTGCTCTTTTAAAGAATTAGAGTTCGGATTTTGTCTATAAAGCTCTTCTTTTATAGAAATTCCTTCCTGAATCATTTCTTTAAAGGCATTTTTTGTTTCAGGTTTTATAAAATATTCGTTAATTTGTTTAAGAATAGGTATTGTTTTTTTAACTAAACTGGTGTTATCCGTTTCCATTAGCCAAATATATCCTTTTTTAAGAAATTCTCTTTCATTTTGGTTTTGCATCAACGGATAAAAAGTAACATACTGAATAATAGGCTCTAAGTATTTTTCATTTTTTGTATGAATAATATATGGTAAAAATAAAGACATTTGGTCAAAATTGAGCTGATTTAAGTTAATTTGATCAATATATTCTGTTACTTTTGTTGGATCGTAAGCCAAAAGCCCTACTACCGACGCTATTTTTATAGAATTAGAACCTGAAACTATTCCTTTTTCAAAAATTGGCTTATATTTTGGGTCAATAAGATAAGAAAGTAGGGTAGTTGCCGCTGCTTTTACTAAATTTTCAGGGTCAGAAACAGCAATTTTTTCTACCATTGGCAAGAATAGAGCCAAACTTTCTTGGTCTAAATTTTCCAAAACTTTCACTCTCAATCGGAAGAAAGGATCGTTTAGCGCAAGTTTAAGAATTTCATAATTTTTTGCTTTTATGGCATAGTCAATAGCTTGGTTTCTGCTTTTGAAATCTTTTGCATTTTTATATTGGAAAAGATATTCTTCGGCGGTTTTATACTCATTTTCATCAGAAAGTAAAACACCACGAGGGTCAATATTTACCAAATTATATTTAGAAGGTAATGAAAAACGGAACGTATTTTCTGCTTTTGCATCTACCCAAACGCGTTTTCTTTCGTATTTTCCGCCCGCATAAAGGTCAATTTCTAACGGAAACTGAAACGGCAAAGAATCACTTTGTGCTATTTTTACCATAGCTTCTTTTTTTGCTTCGTCATAGCTTACATTTGGCGAAATAAGGATATGTCCATAATTATAAAACCACTGATTGAAGAACCAATTGAGGTCTTTCCCACTGATTTTTTCCAGGGCAAGACGTACTTTTTGGGCTTCTCCTGTTCCGTATTCATTCTCTTTTAAATATAAAGAAATACCTTCAAAAAAAGCCTCATCGCCCAAATAATCGCGTAGCATATGCAAAATTGCACCACCTTTGTTATAAGAAACGCGGTCAAACATTTCTTCTCGGTCTGCATAATTGAATCTTACCAAATGTTTTCGGAAAGAATTACTATGCTTGTATTCGCCAACATCTTGTGAGAGATGAAAATCGCCATAGTCTGCGCCATATTTATGCCAAAACCAAAGCGATTCAGAATAATTTGCAAACGACTCATTTACAGTAAGATTAGCCCAACTTTCAGCGGTAACCAAGTCGCCAAACCAATGATGAAAAAGCTCGTGTGCTATGGTAGCTTCCCAAGTGTTTTCATCGACAAGTTGCTCGGCTGTCTGTTGTATTCCGTCGCCGTGAATAACTGCTGTTGTATTTTCCATTGCACCACTTACGTATTCTCGTGCGGTTATTTGTGCGTATTTTTGCCAAGGGAAATCATATTTTAAGAGTTTAGAATAATACTCCATCATTTCTGAAGTTTTCCCGAATATTTGTTTTGCAACATTGGCATATTCTTTTTCCACATAATAATCTACCGAAACTTTCCCGCGCCAAGGCTTGTCTTTTATCACAGAATAATCGCCCGCACCAAGGAAGAAAAGATAAGGAGCGTGTTTTTTATCCATTACCCAATGGTCGGTTCTTTGTCCAGATTTATCTTTTTTAGAAGATTTTAAAACACCATTGGAAAGCGTTACAAAGCGTTCAGGAACACGGATATAAATTTCTTGTGTAGTTTTTTGGTTAGGCTTGTCAATGGTTGGGAACCAGCAGGAAGAAGACTCGGTTTCGCCTTGCGTCCAAATTTGAGTTGGCACATTGGCTTCTTCGCCTGTCGGATTTATAAAATACAATCCTTTGGCATCAGAAATGGCACTACCTCCGCTTTGTGTTACTTTTTCTGGTTGTGCGGTATATTTTATGTAGATAGTATATTTTTCTCCTTTTTTGTAGGTTTTTCCTAAGTTAATTCTAAGAATGTTATCTTTATACGTATATTGTAACGGGTTTTCTTTGTTTTTGTCAATCATTTTTACCGAATGAATTAACATAGATTTAGCATCTAAAACAATAGAATCCGAAGGATAAAAATACGGAGACGCCGTAAGCCATTCTTCCCCATAAAGTTCTTTTTCAGGAAGATTAAAACTTACACGGAGCTTGGTATGCTCCAATTCCGTTGATTTGGTATGCTCTGCCCGATAGAGCGAACGCCCCGAAGTATCTGTTTGGGCATTACTCCAAAAAGAAACGCTAAAAAGCCCTAAAAGAATAATTTTTTTTAACATTTTTTATTTCTTAAATAATAAATGCAAAAGTAAGCATATTTCCGCTATTTGTCGTATATTTTAGTTTTTTTTAAGTAAAAAAATAAAAATCGCTACGTTCATAAAGAGCATAGCGATTGTTAAGTAATCAAAAGAGTATTTCTTAATCATCTACCCGAAGAAATTTCCCGTTAGAATTGAATTCCAAATCCAATCCGTTAGAAAGTTCTACTTCATATCCACGTTTTTTCTTTTTAATTTCTTTAACAGAAGTATTAGGATAATGTTTGTTAAGATATTCTGAAATTCCGGAAGGAATTATTTTTGCAGGAATAACACTTCCACGAGTTTCTACCTTTTTCCAACCTCCATTTGGGTAAAATTCTATTTCTGTTCCGTTATTCAAAACAACAGAATAGTCTTCTACGGACAAGAGTTCTGTATCTTTCCAAACAGAAGTAATTTCGGCTTCCGAAAAATAATTTTTTACAAATTCCTGAGCTTTGGCTGGTAATTCTGAAAAAGAAATGGCTTTATCATCTTGTGCCGAAGCAAAATTTACCATAAATACAGCTGCTACAAGTAGCATCATTTTTGTTAATTTTCTCATTTTGTACAATTTTTTAATTTGATGTTGCAAAATTACAACGGAAATTAGGAAAGAAATGGGAAAAATAAAAAATATTTCTTTTTTTTATAAAATTAATGTTTAAAATGGCGAATACCTGTGAATACCATTGCCATTTGGTGAGCGTTACAAAACTCTATACTTAGTTCATCTTTAATAGAACCGCCAGGTTGAATGACATCGGTAATTCCTTCATTATGAGCTATTTCCACACAATCAGGGAAAGGGAAAAAGGCATCACTTGCCATTGCAGCATTTTTTAAAGAAAAGTTAAATTCTTTTGCTTTTTCAATGGCTTGCTTCAAGGCATCTACTCGGCTTGTTTGTCCGGTACCTGAGGCAAGGAGTTGTTTGTTTTTTGCTAAAACAATAGTGTTAGACTTGGTGTGTTTGCATATTTTAGACGCAAAAAGCAAGTCTTCCAGAGCTTTTTCTGTCGGTTTTTCCGTAGTTACATAGGTAATATCTGAAATTTCATCGGTTTTTAAGTCTTTATCTTGTACTAAAAAGCCATTTAGGCAAGTTCTTGCCGATTTTTGATGTATTTTTCCTTCTTTTTGTATTAAAATAATTCTATTTTTCTTGTTTTTTAGAATAGAAAGAGCATTTTCTTCATAAGAAGGAGCAATAATTACTTCAAAAAACAACGACTGAATAAGCTCGGCAGTTGGTGTATCAATTTCTTTATTAGCAATTAAAATACCACCAAAAGCAGAAACAGGGTCGCAAGCCAAAGCCGTTTCGTACGCTTCTTTTATTGTTGGGCGAGTAGCCACTCCGCAAGCGTTATTATGTTTTAAAATGGCAAAAGTAGGCGGTTCGTTTGTAAATTCGCTCATTAGGCTTACCGCAGCATCTACGTCTAAAAGATTATTGTAAGAAAGTTCTTTTCCTGCCAATTTGGTGAAAATTTCGTCAAAATTACCAAAAAAAGTTCCTTTTTGATGAGGATTTTCGCCATAACGTAGAGAAATATGATTGTTTTCGCTTAATTGTAGCGTTTCTAAGCCTTCATTTTTATTAAAATAGTTAAAAATGGCTGTGTCATAGTGAGAAGAGGTTTGGAATGCTTTGGCAGCAAACGTTTTTCGTTGTTGAAGTGTTGTTTTTCCTTCTTGTTCAGTAAGAATATGAAGTAATTCTGAATAATCGTTCATTGAGGAAACGCACAAAACATCTTCAAAATTTTTGGCAGCTGCTCGGATAAGAGAAATTCCGCCGATGTCAATTTTTTCAATAATATCTTGGTCAGAAGCGCCACTTTGTAGCGTTTTTTCAAACGGATACAAATCCACAATAACTAAGTCAATTTGAGGGATTTGGAATTTTTCCATTTCTGTTTTATCCGTTTCGTGGTTTTGGCGATTGAGAATACCACCGAATATTTTTGGATGAAGAGTTTTTACTCGCCCGCCTAAAATGGACGGATATTCGGTAACGTTTTCCACAGGGATAACAGGTATTCCTAAGTCTTTAATAAATTTTTCTGTTCCGCCAGTAGAATAAATAGAGATTCCTAACTCATTGATTTTTCGGATAATAGGTTCTAATCCTTCTTTGCTAAAAACAGAAATTAATGCCGAACGCACAGGTTTTAATGTTTCCATAAAATGATGATTTAAAAATAATAAAAAAAGAAGCACAAATTTAAGGATTAATTATGAAATATCATATAAAATGTTATTTTTAATTTTTATAAAATAAAATAACAGGAATTTCTATAAAAATAGAAAAAAGTAATATAAATAAAATCAAATAGTTACATAAAAAAAGACACGAATATTCTTCGTGCCTTAGCTTTATTAGTATGAATAAAAATGTTAGGAAAGATAGTTTTAACTTACTAATATTTTTTTGTCATTGACAAATATTTCCAAACTTCCGTGGTCTATTTCTATGTGAGTGCCAGAATGCGAAACCGAAACGGTAAGAATGTATCCTCTGAAATTAACTTTGAAAGAATATTCTTTCCATTGTTCAGGAATTTGCGGAGTGAAGTGCAATTGTCCGTCTTTTATTCGTAATCCTCCGAAACCTTCTACGATGCTCATCCAAGTACCAGCCATTGAAGTGATGTGCAACCCTTCGTGAACTTCTTTGTTATAATCATCTAAATCAAGGCGAGAAGTTCGTAAATAGAACGTGTAGGCTTGTTCCATTCTGCCAAGAGATGCAGCCAAAATGCTATGTACGCAAGGCGATAAAGACGATTCGTGAACGGTTAGTGGCTCGTAAAAATCAAAATGTTTTTCTAATTCTTTTTTAGAGAAATGATCTTCAAAGAAATAAAAACCTTGCAAAGTATCGGCTTGCTTAATGTATGGAGAGCGCAAGATTCTATCCCAAGACCAATGTTGGTTGATAGGGCGTTCTTTTTTATCTAATTCCGAAGCTGGTTTTAGGTCTTTATCTAAAAATCCGTCTTGTTGCAAAAATATGTTAAATTCCTCAGAATAAGGGAAATACATATTTTTAGCTACTTCTAACCATTGTGTAATTTCTTTGTCAGAAAGGTTTGTTTTTTTCAGGATTTCAGAGTAAAGAGTAGCGTTTTCATTGTGTATTTTATCCAAACATTCTTTGGTATATTCTATACACCATTTGGCAATGTAATTGGTATAGAAATTATTATTAATATTGTTTTCGTATTCGTTCGGACCAGTTACACCAAGAATTACAAATTTTTGTTTATCCTT
This sequence comes from Capnocytophaga sp., assembly GCA_030530525.1. Classification (GTDB taxonomy): domain Bacteria; phylum Bacteroidota; class Bacteroidia; order Flavobacteriales; family Flavobacteriaceae; genus Capnocytophaga. Next base: position 17,193 of record JAUMUT010000009.1, read on the forward strand.
AGAGAAAGAAGCGCGTTGTTGCCAAAAACGAGCAATACCGATAAGGACTTCTATTCCCATTTCTGAAATGTAAGAGAAGTCATTTGTAAATCGGTAATAATTGTAAATAGCAAATGCAATAGCTCCGTTTCGGTGAATTTCTTCAAAGGTAATTTCCCATTCGTTGTGGCATTCTTCCCCGTTCATTGTAACCATAGGGTAAAGGGCTGCGCCGTTAGAAAACCCGAGTTTTTCGGCATTTTCAATAGCTTTTTCTAATTGGTTATAACGATATTTTAAGAGATTTTTGGCTACTTCGGCATTTTTGGTTACCATATAGAAAGGAAGGCAATAGGCTTCGGTGTCCCAGTAAGTGCTTCCTCCATATTTTTCGCCCGTAAAACCTTTTGGACCGATATTTAGTCGTGGGTCTTTGCCAGAATAAGTTTGGTTCAGTTGGAAAATATTAAAACGAATGGCTTGCTGTGCTTTTACATCGCCATTGATGGTAATATCTGCCATTTTCCAAATTTCAGCCCAATCTTTTTTCTGTTGAGAAAGAAGTTCGTCAAAGCCTAATTGAAGAGCATTTTGGATAACTTTTTCTGTTTCTTCTATTAATTTTTCTTTATGATGATTGAAAGAAGAAACGTATCCGCCAAATTTCTGAAAACGAACAGTTTCATTTTTATTAACCGAAGCAGAATATACGAAACCGATGTAGTTTTCTTTTTGGTTTTTCATCTCCATAGGAATGGATTTTCCAGAAATTTCCAATTGATTGCTCATAAATGTACAAACTCGGAAGGCAGTTTTCTTTGTTTCAGCAATGATAAATCCGTTATTATTCGAATGTTGTACGCTTAGAGTATTCCAGAATTTTTCTTCCCAATTCGTATCGTGGTTTTCAATGGAACTATCCAAGTACGACTCAAACGATATAGTAGCGTTTTGGTTAAGTGGAGTAACCTCATAACGAATAGCTCCAACTTCATCGTATTTCATTGAAAGAAAGCGAGTTGCTTCTATTTTTACTTCTATTCCATTGGGTAAAGTAGCAATAAAGGAACGATAATATACGCCTTCTTGCATATTCAAAGTACGCTTAAAATCACGAACGGAAGCCGTATTCAAGTCAAGAGGTTCGTTATTAATAATAACATTGATACCAATCCAACTTGGCGCATTTAATACTTTTGCAAAATATTCAGGATAGCCATTTTTCCACCAGCCCACTTTGGTTTTATCCGGATAATAAACGCCTCCTATGTAGCTCCCTTGAAAGGTTTTGCCAGAATATTGTTCTTCAAAAGTGGTTCGTTGCCCCATTGCTCCATTGCCCAAACTGAACAAACTTTCGGACTGCATTACGCGGTCTTTCTCGAAGCCTTCTTCAATGATGCACCACGCATCGGGGATAATATAATTTTGATTCATTTTTTTATTTTTAGAAAAATTTGTTAATTTGTATAAAATCAGGAAAAACTTTGTCGGCTTGTTGTAAAACCTCTGGACAACCAATTCCTATGGCTTGCATTCCTGCGGTTTTGGCGGCTTGTATTCCTGCTTCGGAGTCTTCAAAAACGACACAATTTTCATTAGGAACGCCTAATTTTTTTGCAGCCAAAAGGAAGACTTCAGGGTCTGGCTTGGCTTTGGAAACGTCATTCCCATCAACGATAGCATCAAAATAAGAAATAATTCCTATTTTTTCTAAAATAAGACGAGCGTTTTTGCTGGCAGAGCCTAATGCTATTTTTACATTTTCTTTCTTTGCTTTCTCCATAAACGATTTTACACCTTCTAATATATCGTTTTCGTTCATTTTTTCCACATAAGAAAGATAGTCGGTATTTTTTCGAGTTGCTAATTCTTCAAATTTTTCAGGGGAAACAGAAACATTTGCCCAATGAAGAATTTTTTTCAAAGATTCTACTCGGCTCACTCCTTTAAGTTGTTCGTTTAGTTCGTGAGTGAGTTCAAAATCATATTCTGCACCAATTTTTTTCCACGATAGGAAATGATATTTGGCGGTATCAACGATAACTCCGTCTAAATCAAATATATAACCTTTCATTTTTAGTTTTAATAATGTTAAAAATTAAACATTTTTTTTATTTTCTTTAATAATAAATACACAAAAAGCCCCAATGATAAGGAAAACTCCTGCCAAAGTAAGCATCAAAATAGGGCTTCCGCCTAATGCTTTTAGGAAAACTCCACCCAAAACTGCCGCTACAATTTGAGGAATACAAATAGTTCCGTTGAATAATCCTAAATATGCGCCCATATTATTTCCTTGCAAAGCATTGGTTAATATGGTAAAAGGAAGAGCCAGAATAGCAGCCCACGCACAACCAATTAACAAATAAGAAATAAAAAGCAAATAAGCATCTGTGATGAATAATGTAGAAATAAAACCTATTCCGCCAAGCAATAAACTAACGAAATACGCCATTTTATTCGTTTTGAAGAAAGGCAAAACGATAGCCCATAAAATAGAACCTACTGACTGAACAGCAAATAGTACGCCTACCCAATTCCCTGCATTTTGGTATTCCGCAGATTTTGGGTCAGTGGTGTTCCAAACGCTTTCTGCTATTCCGGCGTTGGTGTATGTCCACATATACACGAAAGCTGCCCAACAGAAAAATTGCACCAAGCCAACAGACCAAAATACCTTTGGTGCATTTTTTAGTAAAACGAATAAATTGCTAGATGCTTTTTTACTTTCGTCAATGTTATGAAAAGCAGCATATTCTTTTGGAGGCATTTCTTTCACATTGAAAATAGTGTAAAGTACGCAGAGAATAAGAATAATTGCCCCAACATAGAAGGAATAAATAACCGAATCTGGCACTACGCCATCGGGAGCGGTATTACTAATTCCTATCCAAGTGAAGAGAATAGGGAAAAGAAAACCTACAAAATTTCCGGCGTTGCAAACAAAACTTTGTATGGAATATGCCAATTTTTTCTGTTTTTCATTGACCATATCGCCCACCATCATTTTGAAAGGTTGCATAGCTACATTAATAGCGGTGTCCAATAACATCAAGGCAATAAGCCCAAAAATCATTGCACTTGCTACGGATAAATGAAAACTTCCTGCATTGGGCAAAAGAGCCATAACAATGACAGAGAGAATCGCTCCGATGAATAAATAAGGTATTCTCCTACCGAAGCGTGTCCAAGTGCGGTCGCTGGCTACCCCAACAATGGGCTGAATAAGTAGCCCCATCAGAGGAGGAAGAATCCAAAAATAGCTCAAATTGTGAGGGTCAGCTCCCAAAGTGGCAAAAATACGACTATTGTTGGCATTCTGTAACGCATATGCAATTTGTACCCCAAAGAATCCAAAATTGATGTTCCAGATTTGCCAAAAACTTAAATTTCTTTTTTCCATTTGTTCCTCAATTTAAGGAATATTTTTACGTTAAATCATTAAATATTATTTGTAGAATAGTAATAATGAATGATTTAATAAAAAATTCCGAAGGATTAAATTTTTGTAAGTGATGGTAAAATATAAGTTTTTAGAAAGAAATAAAAAACAGCCTTTGCAAAAATTATGCAAAAGGAATTAGAATAATTTATGTAAAAACTTATATTATTTTGAGAAGAATAAAGTTTTGAGCCACAAAAATAAAATAAATTTTATTCTTGACCAAATATTTTAGCTTTTATTTATAGATTTTTGGTAGTTTCTCTTAAAATAAGCTCTGTTTTTATGATTTCTGTACGAAAATTTTTTTCTCGTTTTTCAATAGATTGGATAATCATTTCGGTTGCTGTTTTACCTATTTCTAACGGAAATTGGTTAATAGCAGTAAGTTTCGGGTAGGCATTTTGGGCTAAAAATCCATCGGCAAAACCAATAACTGAAAGCTCTTGTGGCATTTTAATATTTCGGTTGTGCGCTTGTCGGATAGCAGAAAGGGCTAAAAATTCGTTAGCACAAAGAACGGCATCAAAAGAGTGCTTTTCAAAAAAATCAAAGATAAGTTCATCTGAATGAATATCTTCCACAGCAAGAATAAGATTTTCATTGATAGGAAGCCCTGCATCGGTAAGAGCATTTTTATAGCCTTGCGTGCGGAGTGCGCCCACGCTGATATAATCGGGAATTGTGAAAAGTGCAATGTTGTGGCAACCAGTTTCAATAAGGTAATTAGTGGCGTTGTAGCTTGCCATAGCATCATCAATAATTACTTGATTGCAACGAATGCTATCCACCACGCGGTCAAACATCACTAATGGAATATCTTGGTTGATAACCTCGCGTAAGTGTTGGAAATTTTGTTGCAATTGAGTTTCTTTGGAAATGGCAATAATAAGCCCATCAATGTTGGTATCAATGAGCATTTCCATATCGTTTATTTCGCGGTCTAATTTTTCGTTAGTAAAACATACCGTAATATTATACCCTTTTTTATTGGCAATATATTCTATTCCGCTTACTACGTTAGAAAAAAAATCGTGTGCAATTTCAGGAATAATAACTCCAATATTATAGCTTCGTTTGTTTTTTAGTCGTAAAGCCAAAGTATTGGGTTTATAATTATGAGCTTCGGCAAATGCCTTAATGAGGTCTTTGGTTTCTTTGCTTATTTCGGGGCTGTCATTCAATGATTTGGAGACGGTAGAAACAGAAAGATTAAGCTCTTTTGCAATTTGTTTTAAAGTGATTCTTTTTTTTAGCATAGTGGATAGTAATATGGAGCAAAGATACAATTTACTATTTAGATAGTAAAATAAAAATAAAAAATTCTTTTCTTTTTTTAAGTTTTTGTTTAGAAAAAAATCATTTTTTTAAAAAGTTATATACATTATAACGTTTTCGTAACGATTTGGATTGTATTACATAATGATAATTAATAAAAAAATTCTAATTTTGTACCTGAGAAGAAATAAAGTTATTATTATTGTTTAACTAAATTTTGATGGATTATGAATAACATAAAATGGTTAGGATTGTTATTTTTTACCTTTATTTCATTGGGAATGAATGCCCAAGTGATAAAAGGACGGGTAATAGATGCAACAACCCAAGAACCTTTACCTGGCGTAAATATCCTTATAAAAGGAACATCGCAAGGAACAGCAACCGACCTTGACGGAGAGTATGAAATAAAGGCTTCGCAAGGGGTGGTTTTAGAATTCAGTTTTATAGGTTACCAAACTCAGGACAAACGAGTTGGTTCCAGCAAAGTGATAAATGTAGCTTTGCAAGAAGATGCCCAAGAAATTGGTGAAGTGGTAGTTATTGGGTACGGAGTGGCTAAGAAAAAAGACGTTACAGGCTCCGTGAATTTGGTAACTTCCAAAGATTTTGGTAAAGGGCAAAGCCTATCCGCTGGCGAATTATTACAAGGGAAAGTAGCTGGGGTACAGATAACCTCTGGTGGCGGTGCTCCTGGTGAAAAACAAAATATTCGTGTACGTGGAACAGGTTCATTGGTTTTAAATTCGGATCCGCTTGTTGTAATAGATGGGGTTCCGATGAATGATAAAGCCATTGATGGGTCAAGAAATATCTTAAATGATATTAACCCAGATGATATTGAAAGTATGACCGTTCTTAAAGACGCTTCTTCTACCGCTATCTATGGTTCAAGAGCGGCAAACGGAGTTTTGATGATTACCACCAAAAAAGGAAGAGCTAACCAAGATACGCAAATCACGCTAAATTCTAGCCTTTCTGTGAGTGAAGTGTATAAATATTTAGATTTACTTTCTGCTAATGAATTTCGTAATTTAGTAAATAGCACAGGGAATGCTACACAAAGAGCATTATTGGGCGAAGCAAATACCGATTGGCAAAAACAAATCTATCAGTTAGCACCAACTACAAATACCAATGTAGGTATTTCTGGGAATGTAAAATCTATTCCGTATCGTCTTTCCTTAGGGCATACTTATGCAGATGGTATTTTGAAAACGGATAATTTCCAACGTGGAACAGCAAAATTATCTTTAACTCCTGAGTTTTTTGAAAAATCTCTCAAAGTAGAATTTAACGTTTCAGGTTCTTACGTAAAAAATAAATTTGCAAACAAAGATGCTATTGGTGCCGCAATACAATACGACCCTACACAGCCTATTTACTCCAATTCTTCTCAGTATGCAGGCTATCGTTCGTGGCTTTCTTCCAACGGAACACAAAGTAGTACAGCACCTATTAACCCAGTAGCTTTACTTCGTTTGAAAGATGATACTTCTACCGTTAAACGTTTGATTTCTAACGTAAAATTAGATTATACTCTTCCTTTCTTTAAAGATATTACCGCAACAATTAACGCTGGGGTAGATGTAACCAAAAGTGATGGCAATAACATTATTGACCCACAAATGCCAAATCCTTCTTCGGATTTTAACGGAACAACAACCGTTTATGGTAACAAAGCCATTAACAGCCTTTTTGATGCATATGCCAATTATAACAAAGATTTGGGCAAACACAACATTTCTTTTATGGCTGGGCATTCTTATCAAAAATTTGATTTCACCAATGATACCAAAGTTACAGAATATTTCCACAGTCAAGATAATGTTTATAAGCCAACTTATGACAGAAGCCGAAATGTTCTGATTTCTTTCTTCGGGAGAGCAAATTATAGTTTTGATGACCGATATATGCTAACGGCTACTTTCCGTGCCGATGCCTCTTCTAAACTAAACCCAGATGACCGTTGGGGGTATTTCCCTTCTGTGGCGTTGGCTTGGAATGCTAAAAACGAATCTTTCCTAAAAGATAATGAAACAATCAACGATTTGAAACTTCGTCTCGGTTACGGAGAAGTAGGTAACGTTAATGGTTTAGGCGATTATCTTTTCATAACTCGTTATACCACAAGTATTAACAATGCAGCGTATTATCAATTTGGTAATCAATATTATTCATTGTTAAGACCAGAGGCTATTAACAAAAATCTCCGTTGGGAAGTAGGGAATACCTTGAACGTAGGTATTGACTATGGTTTCTGGGAAAATAGAGTTTCTGGTAGTCTTGATCTTTACCGAAAAGTAACCAAAGACCTTATTTCGGATAGTAATTTAGCTCCTTTCACCAATTTTGGTAGCCGTATAGCAAGTAATATTGGCGATATGGAAAATAAAGGTATTGAGTTTTTGGTAAATGTTATACCTGTTCGTACGGACGATTTCCGTTGGACAATTAGCTATAATATTTCTTATAACGAAAATAAAATTACAAGACTTACCAATATCCAAAACGTTGGAGGTATTTCTGGTGGGGTAGGAAATAATGTTCAACGTCATCAAGAAGGATATGCGCCTTATACTTTCTATCTATACGAGCAAGTGTATGATACTAACGGAAAACCAATTGAAGGCTCTTATGTAGATAGAAATGGAGATGGTGTTATTGATGAAAACGACCGATATATGGGCAAATCACCGTATGCACCTGTAACAATGGGGCTTACAACCAATTTTAATTATAAAAGATGGGATTTGAACATCGCTACTCGCGCAAGTTTTGGCAACTATGTTTATAACAACGTTTCTTCTGCCAATGCATCCTTAGACCGCGTGTATGCCAACGAAATTTTAAGAAACGTTCCTCGTACTTACTACGATACTATGTTACAAACGCAAAGTTCTACTACCTTGCTTAGTGATATGTATTTGCAAGATGGTTCTTTCTTCAAAATTGATAATATTACCTTAGGATATACTTTCCCGAAAGATAAAGTAGGTGTTCGTATCTACGGAACAGTACAAAACCCTCTTATCGTTACCAAATATGATGGTTTAGACCCAGAAATTTTCGGAGGAATTGATAATAATATATATCCAAGACCAAGAACCTATTTATTAGGAATAAATGTTAATTTTTAATTCCAAATAATAAAGGCAAAATATTAACTTTCTTCTTTTGAAGAAATAAAAAAAGAAAAAATGAAACATTTTTATAAAAAAATAAAAGTTTTAGGGCTGGCTGTTTTATTATCTTTTTCAAGTTGTATGAAAGATTTAGACCAAGACCCAACAATTGACCCAGATAGTATTAACCAATCAAGTGTAGATCAAAACCCAGCATCTGCAATATCTGTATTGGCTAAATTATACGCTTCTCTTGCGCTCACTGGACAAAAAGGTCCTGATGGCTCTCCTGATGTTTCAGGGATAGATGAAGGTTTCTCTTCTTTTAGCCGTTTGTTATTCTATTTGCAAGAATTGCCTACGGACAACGCTGTTGTTGCGTGGTCTGACGCAGGTGTGCCCGATTTTACTAATCTTAGCTGGAATGCTGCAAACGGAATTATTGAAGGAATGTATTACCGCTTGGCACAAACTATTTCTTACGCCAATTCTTTCATTGAAAATAATCAAAATAAAACCGATGAAGAATTTCGTGTATATGTTGCTGAAGCTCGGTTCATTAGAGCATATGCATATTATTATTTGATGGATTTATTCGGAGATACGCCAATTGTTACACAAGTAAAAAGTGAGCTTACTTCTTCCGACCAATCTACTCGTAAGCAAGTATTTGAGTTTATTGAAGCAGAGCTAAAAGATATTGAAAATACGCTGAAAGCTCCCAAATCCAACGATTATGGGCGCGTAGATAGAGCAGCGGCGTGGGCGTTACTTTCTCGTTTGTACTTGAATGCCAATGTATATACAGGTACAGAGCGTTATAGTGATTGTATCACATATTCTGAAAAAGTAATCAATTCAGGATATACTTTACACACCAATTATGCGCATCTTTTCCTTGCGGATAATGATAGAAACGGAGCGCAAAATGAAAATATTTTTACACTAAATATTGACGGTGTTCACTCTCAAACTTGGGGAGCTTCTACATTCTTAATTCACGCAGCTATTGGCGGTACAATGAAAGTGGAAGACTTCGGGCTAAAAGGAGGAGCTTGGGCAGGACTAAGAACCACCAAAAACTTAGTGGATAAATTTGGAGGCTCAGGTACAGCACCTACTTCTTGGACAGACGCTCGGGCTATGTTCCATACCAATGAGCAAACCTATGAAATAGAAGATGTTACCAAATTCAAACAAGGATATGCAGTTACCAAATTCAAAAACCTAACTTCCACAGGGGAAGCAGGAAAAGACCCATCAGGGCAATTTGTAGATACCGATGTGGCACTTATTCGTTTGGCAGAAGTATATCTTAACTATGCCGAAGCAGTTGTTCGTGGTGGCGGAGGAAGCACTTCACAAGCATTGCAATATGTAAATGCGTTGCGTACTCGTGCAGGTGCAACATCTCTTACAAGCCTTACCGCAGAAAATGTTTTAGATGAGCGTTCCAGAGAGTTATATTGGGAAGGTTTCCGTCGTACAGACCTTATTCGTTTCGGATATTTTACTTCTTCTTCTTACCTTTGGCCTTTCAAAGGAGGCGTGAAAGATGGTACAGGAACATCAGAATATCGTAATTTGTACCCAATTCCTACTAATATTATATTAGCATCACAAGGAGTTATTAAACAAAATCAAGGTTATTAAGATGAAAAAATTAGCATATTTAATGAGCTTACTAACAACTGCTTTGTTCGTAAGTTGTGAGAAAGAAGATAAAGCTACCATTGATACCAATTCGGTAACCACTATAAACTCCGAAGTATCTGCCAATCAGGTAGTTTTAACCAAAGCAAATGCCGACCAAGAAGCCCTAACTATTTCTTGGGATACACCAAGTGTAGGTGTACAAACCGCTTTTGATTATGATATTATTTTTCAATACGGAGAAAAAACCAAAACCGTAACTACCAAAACGGCTAAAAAAGTGTTCTCTGTGGCAGAACTTAATACCATTTGTACAGAAGTAGAAATGCCAATTGAACAAGCCAATGCATTGGCTTTCACTATAAATGCTTTTGTAGGAAATAATAAAGTAAAAGTGGCTTCGGCAACAGCCAAAACAATCACCGTAACGCCATACCAAGGCGTGGTAGAATATCCAACTTTCTACCTTGTTGGAGGAGCTTCTTACGTAGGCTGGAATGCAGATAGCGCACAAATACTTTACAAAAAAGATAATTTGAGCATTATTTACACCTATCTTGAAAATGGAAACTCATTCCGTTTCTTAGGACAACAAAACTGGAATCCAACCAATTACAGCCTTGATGTAGAAGGTATAAAAGATGCTTATAAATACTTCAAAACGTATTCTTCTAATCTTTCCAAAGATGGAGACGAAAATATCAAATTTTCAGGAGCAACAGGCGTTTATAAAATAGAAATTGATGCTACAGAAAGTGTTAAATCTTTAACCGTAACCAAGTCCGATTTAGGTTATGTATATGACAATCTTTATTTAGTAGGTTCTGTTACTAATAATTGGCAAGTAAATGACGCTATTGCGATGACCAAAACCGCAGAAGGAGTGTTTGAACACACCATTGCCCTTCCTGACGGAGCAGTATTCAAGTTCTTAGGACAAAAGTCTTGGGGCGATTTGGATTGGGGTAACCTATCGGGAGATGGAAATACAGGCTTCCTTGGTCCAAAAGGAGATAATGGAAACATTTCCTTTGACGGAGGAGGAAATACTTACAAAATAGTAGTAAATCTGAAAGCTGGAATCTATTCTATCACAAAACAATAATATAATGATGAAAGCCATTCTTCGGAGTGGCTTTTTTTCTATCAATGCATTATCTAAAATAAAAATAGTATATTTGCATAAATTTTTCTCTAAAAAAAATGAAAATGTTTAAACAAATTCTTTTTCTTATAAGTTGCTTTATTTCAGGGCAACTTTTGGCACAACAAACCCAAACGTCTCCCGATGGAAATGTAAAAATGATTTTCGGGCTGAACGAAATAGGCAAACCTTACTATAAAGTTTGGTACAAAAATCAAGAAATTATTAAAGAAAGTTTCTTGGGCTTGGAGCTGAAAAACACTACCAATTTTATTTCTGATTTTCAGATAAAAAATGTAGAAAAAACTACTTTTGATGAAACTTGGAAACCCGTTTGGGGCGAAGAGAGCGAAATACGAAACCATTATAATGAACTTCTTGTTTCTCTCCACCAAAAAACTTCGGATAGAATACTAAATATTCGTTTTCGTGTGTATGACGATGGGGTAGGTTTTCGTTATGAATTTCCTCAACAGAAAAATTTAACCTATTTCACTATCGTGGAAGAATGGACAGAATTTGCAATGACAGGCGACCATATAGCTTGGTGGATAGCAGGCGATTACGATACGCAAGAGTACGACTATACCGAGTCGCGCCTTTCTCAAATAGGCTTACTTAGCCAAGGAGCAATTTCAGGGAATGCCTCTCAAACCCCTTTTTCACGCACTGGCGTACAAACTTCTTTGATGATGAAAACTGATAATGGCTTGTACATCAACATACACGAAGCTGCTTTGGTAGATTATTCTTGTATGCACCTGAATTTGAACGAAACCAATCTCGTTTTTCAGTCGCATCTTACCCCCGATGCACAAGGGAATAAAGCCCATTTGCAAGCTCCTTGCCACACGCCTTGGCGAACTATTATGGTAAGCGATGATGCCCGAAAAATATTAGCTTCTCACTTAATTTTGAACCTTAATGACCCTTGCGCCTACGAAGATACTTCTTGGATAAAACCCGTAAAATATGTTGGCGTTTGGTGGGAAATGATAACAGGAAAAGCCACTTGGGCATACACCAACGAATTGCCTTCCGTTCAGTTGGACAAAGTAGATTATTCCAAACTAAAACCCAATGGTAAGCACGCTGCAAATAACGAAAACGTACGCAAATATATTGATTTTGCAGCTAAACACGGCTTTGACCAAGTTTTGGTAGAAGGTTGGAATACAGGTTGGGAAGATTGGTTTGGTTATCAAAAAGATTATGTTTTTGATTTTGTAACACCTTACCCAGATTTTGACCTAAAAGCACTTAATGAATACGCTCATTCTAAGGGAGTTAAACTAATGATGCATCACGAAACCTCTTCTTCTGTACGAAATTATGAACGTCATATGGAAAAAGCCTATCAATTGATGAATGATTATGGATATAATTCTGTAAAAAGTGGTTATGTTGGTAATATTTTGCCTCGTGGCGAATATCATTATGGGCAATGGACGGTAAATCATTATTTGCACGCTATAAAAGAAGCCGCAAAGTATAAAATAATGGTAAATGCTCACGAAGCAGTACGACCAACAGGGCTTGCCCGTACCTATCCGAACCTTATCGGGAATGAGTCTGCGCGCGGAACAGAATTTGAAGCCTTTGGCGGAAACAAGCCTTTCCATACTACCGTATTGCCTTTCACTCGTTTGCAAGGTGGTCCAATGGATTATACACCAGGAATTTTTGAAACTCAAATTTGGAACGTAAATCCAGATAACAAAAGTTATGCTCGTAGTACATTAGCAAAACAATTAGGCTTGTATTTAACAATGTACAGCCCGCTACAAATGGCTGCCGATTTACCTGAAAATTATGAAAAATATTTAGATGCTTTCCAATTTATAAAAGATGTACCTGTTGATTGGCAAAAAAGTATCTATCTGGAAGCCGAGCCAGGAAGATATATCACTGTTGCAAGAAAAGATAAACACAGCAACGATTGGTATATCGGCAATACATCTAATGAAGATGGGCATACTTCGGTTTTAAAATTAGACTTTTTGGATAAAAATAAAAAATATGAAGCTACTATTTATGCCGATGCAAAAGATGCTCATTATAAAAACAATCCAAAAGCCTATAAAATAACCAAACAAAAAGTAGATGCTAAAACGTCTCTTTCGGTGGTGGCTAAACAAGGTGGCGGATATGCCATTAGCATTAAAGAAATAAAATAAAAATGAACTATAAAAAAACGCTCCCAAAAAAGGAGCGTTTTTTGTTTATTAAAAAAGTTCTAAAACGAAAGCTGTTTTTGCAGGAATATCCAGTGGTTTTGTAAGTGAAAATTCTTTTTCAGAAACAACATCTTTCCCTTTGGTATATTTTTGTATTCCTTGTTCAAATCGTTTTAAATCAATACTTTGGCTTTCTTTTTTGTTATTAATAATAACCATTATGGTTTTATTATCATCATAACGGAAATACGTATATACTTCATTTATTGGTAAATATTGTAATAATTTCCCAGAATGGATAACCGATTGATTTTTTCGCCAATTGAATAATTTTGCAGTAATATCAAAATATGTTTTTTGTGTAGCAGTTCGTGTTTTGGGGTCAAAAGCACTTTGTGTATCACTTTGCCAACCACCAGGGAAATCTTCCCGAATGTAAGCATCACCTTTGCTTTTATCGCCACGCATACCTATTTCGCTTCCGTAATAAAGCTGAGGAATACCGCGCATTGTAGCCAAAATAGTCATTATTATTTGATAATCTTCTACATTTTGGTAAATTTCATTAATGCGAGAAGTATCGTGGTTTTCAGCAAAAATAAGTAAGTTTTGTGGGTCTTTGTATAAAAAATCATTAACAAAGTTTTCATAAATTTGTATCATTCCTTTATCCCACGAAGGAGTAGCTTTTAGGGCATCGCCAAAGGCATCGTGTAGTGTAAAATCCATCACGGCAGGTAGGTGCGTATTGTAGTTTTGTATAGCGGCAATGGGGCTGTCTTTTTGCCAATAGGATATTTGTGCTTGGTCGTGTAGCCATACTTCACCAACGATATTGAAGTTAGGATACTCTTCCATTACTTTTTTTGTCCATTTTGCTATGCCTTTTTTATCATTATAAGAATAAGTATCTACTCGATAGCCATCTAAATCAGCAAATTCTATCCACCAAATAGCATTTTGGATAAGATATTGCAAAACAAAAGGATTTTCTTGGTTCAAATCGGGCATTGAAGGGACAAACCAGCCTTTTTCACAATATTTTTTATCGTATTCGGAGGCATACGGGTCCATTTGCGTACTCATTCGGTATGAACTTTGCGCATAACCAGGGAATTGATGAATCCAATCGTACATCGGGAGGTCTTTTATTATCCAATGTTCTGCCCCCCAGTGGTTGGTTACATAATCTTTGATGAGTTTCATATTTCTTTTATGAAGTTCATCAGCAAGTTTGCGATAATCTTCATTACTTCCGTATCGGGCATCAATTTTATAGACATCACTCTGTGCATAAGTGTGGTAAGAATACGTAACATCGTTATCTTCGCATAGAGGCGTACTCCAAATGGCGGTAGCTCCGAGAGATTGTATGTAGTCTAAATTCTGTATAATCCCTTGAATATCACCGCCGTGTCTTCCACCTGCTTCGTTTCGGTTGGCTTTTTCGGTGAGGTTAGGAGCGGAATCATTTTTAGGGTTTCCGTTAGCAAATCGGTCGGGCATTAACAAATAAATAACATCTGAAGTATCAAAACCTTTTCGGTTGGCAGAATTGGCTTTTCTTGCTTTTAGCTCATAGGCTAAAGTTTGTTTCTTTTTGTTATTTTCCCACAATGTGATGGAATATTTTTTCGGTGCTTTGCCTTGCGTATTAAGCGTTACGAAAAGATAATTAGGATTTTCAACCCGAGTAACTTCTTGTACGGGCAATTCACTTTTTACATCATATTTGCTGATGTTTTTCCCATACAAAAGCACTTGTATTTCGCTGGTTTTCATATCACTCCACCAAAAAGGCGGTTCTACTTTTTGCACTTGCCCAAAGGTGAAGGCACTAACCAAAAAGCATAAGAATAGCATACTTTTTTTCATTGGAAATTTTTTAAATTAGATAGGCTAAATTAGTTATTTTTTACGGATACACAAAAATATTTTTTTACGAAAACGTTATAATATGTATATCTTTATATGGTAAATATTAAAAAATGCTAATATTTTTGTATCTTTGTTATGGAATTTTAAAAGTAAATCAGCAATTATGAGAAAAATAAACTTATTTTTAATCGTTATTGGGGCTTTTTTGTTAGTACAATGTTATAAAATAGCAGGAACACAGAACAAAAATAAACCTAATAAAGAAACTACAACGAAGAATAAAATAGTTGTATATCAGATTTTTACAAGATTGTTCGGGAATAAAAACACCAACAACATTCCGTGGGGAACAAAAGAACAAAACGGCGTAGGGAAGCTCAATGATATTACCGATACCGCTTTGCAAGAGATCAAAAAGCTTGGTGTTACGCACGTTTGGTATACTGGGGTGCCTCATCACGCTTTGGTGGGCGATTATAAACACATTGGCATCTCTGATGACGACCCCGAAGTGGTTAAAGGGCGTGCTGGCTCTCCTTATGCCGTTAAAGATTATTACAACATTAACCCCGACTTGGCCGTTAATCCCATTCATAGGCTTGCAGAGTACGAACAACTTATACAACGTACTCACCAGAACGGATTACAAGTGATAATGGATATTGTACCGAACCATATTGCTAGAAAATATGAAAGTATTTCTGCTCCAAAAGGTGTTATTGGTTTCGGGCAAGAGGATAATACTTCAGTGGAGTTTGATGTGGATAATAATTTCTATTATGTGCCTAATCAATCGTTTGTATTGCCTACATATGAGAATGGTTATCAGCCATTGGGAGGCGATACACATTCCCTTATAGATGGTATGTTTAATGAAAATCCTGCTAAATGGACAGGGAACGGCGCAAGAAGTCCGCAACCGAAGTTTGATGATTGGTATGAGACTGTTAAGCTAAACTTTGGTGTTTCTCCTGATGGGAAAAAAGAATTTCCATCCTTGCCAAAAGAGTTAGAAAAGGCTTCTTTTGAAGCTCATTATCAATTTTGGAAAGATAAAAAAGTGCCAAATACTTGGTTGAAGTTCAAGGAAATAGCTTTGTATTGGTTGGATAAAGGTGTAGATGGTTTTCGGTACGATATGGCAGAGATGGTGTCTGTGGAGTTTTGGAGTTATTTAAATTCTGCTATAAAAATGAAGAATCCGAAAGCATTTTTGCTCGCTGAAATATACAATCCGAAGGCTTATAGAGATTATATTTACCAAGGAAAGATGGATTATTTATATGATAAAGTACAATTGTATGACACATTACGAAATATTGTACAACATCATCATTCTACAGATGGTATAGTCCCTGTTCAGGAAGATTTGCAAGACATTTCTTCGCATATGCTTCATTTTTTAGAGAACCACGATGAGCAACGTATTGCTTCACCCGAATTTGCAGGCATACCAGAAAACGCATTGCCCGCTATGGTAGTTTCTCATACCATTTCAGATGCTCCTACGATGATTTACTTCGGGCAAGAAGTGGGAGAGAAAGGCGCAGAGAAGGGAGGCTTCGGAAGTCCTTCGCGCACATCTATTTTTGATTACGTTGGAGTTCCTGCACATCAGCAATGGATGAACAATGGGAAGTTTGATGGTGGTCAATTGTCGCATTCGCAAAAAGAATTAAGACGTTACTATCAGAAGTTGTTAAATATAGATGTACAAGGAACGTATAAAGATATACATTTGTACAATCGTAAAAGCACTTCGGGCTATACGGATAAGATTTATTCTTTTGTAAGAGGAGAAAAAGAAGGTAATAAATACGTGATAGTAAGTAATTTTTCCCCTTCGGAGAGTTTTACTTTCTCTTTACAAATACCAGAAAGCGTGGTGAAAGATTGGCAACTATCGGAAGGTAATTATACCCTAACGGATAAACTTTTTGGTAGTAGTTCTTCTCTTCTGATAAAGGATAAAAAAGGAACAATAAAGATGAAACTAAACCCATTAGAATCTTTTATTTATGAAATACAATAAATAGAATATCTAATACAATGGAATAGGTATTTATATCTATAAAAAATAGATACGTTTTATAAGTTTTTACATAATAGTATATATTATTAAAAACTTATAAAACGTTTTTTTTATATATTTGTTTTTTTGTAGTTTTTATATATATTTTTAGAATATATTAGTTAGTCAAAATAATATTTTAATAAGTCATAAAGATATATTAGTAAAACAAATAAATATATGAATAAGTCATTAGTTGATATTAGTAGGTTATTATTATGTTTGTGTTGGTCATTAGAAGATATTGATAAGTCATTGTGAGATATTAGTAAGTTGTCATAAGATATGAATTAGTCAAATATAGATTTTAGTTAGTCATTATAAAATATGAGTAGAATATTATAAAATATAGAAAATATTTCTTTGTATATAAAAAGAAGTTTTTTAAATATAAATGAAATATATAAAAGAAAAGAGGACGTTTATTAATGCCCTCTTTCCATTAACTAACAATGGATTAAAAAAATATACAATTTAGGTTTTAGTTATCTTTTGGTCCTTTATGATATTTTCCGTTGAATATCGTTTCTTCGCCATAAAATAACATTGTTGCTTTACTTAAATTCGTAGCAGTAGAGCCGTCTTTTATATGTTCGCCATTGATGTTGAATATCATTAGCATTCCAAAGCAATTTTCAAGATTATGATTAGCGAAATAATCTGCATACGACATAGACCAACCCCAATTAGCCTCAATAGAGAATGATCCATAGCGTTCATCAGGTATATCAGAAAAAGATCCGTGATTTTCGTTGTAATTAGCCCAACTATAATCTACATAATCAGATACGTGTTTGCCAAGTTCATCTACGCTATCTCTTTGTAAGCCGTGATCATAGTCATAAAGAGTTAAGAGTTTGTCAGGCATTACTTCCTTCATAGCACGCATAAACCAGAATACAGATTGGCTACCTTTTCGAGGCTTGGAAGGGAGTTTGTAGTACTCGGCATATTCTTCGTCAATGTCATAGCCATCTAAGCCCAATTTATCTGCCCATATTTTACATTCGGTAGCAAATTCGCGCGCCTCTTCGTAGTTTTGGAAGTTGAAATAACCTACTCCTTGGTGGTTAGGAAGGATAGTAGCTAAAACTTTTATTCCTCTGTCTTTCAGTGGCTTAATGTACTTATCAGGATCATTAACAATAGGTTGTAGTTTTTCGTTAAAGAAAAGCGTTCTTTTACCTGTTTGTGTATTGTAATTCATATTCGGAGCGAAAAGAATAACTATATCAAAGACAGGTTTTTTGCTATCTTTCAGGATAAATTGTCCCATATTGCGGATATCCCAGTCGTTAGTCTCTACGTAAGCTACCATCTTCATTGGCTCAGTACGATTGTTGCAAGAATAGGTTGCAGGAGGCATAGGCTTTTTAGAAGTTTCCGTAATGGGGCTATATTCACTATCTTTGTTAAGTATAACTAAGTGAAACATTTCTTGCCCTGCCATTGTAACCTTTAAAGGGAGCAAATAATCGCCATATGCAAGAGAAGAAAAATTCTTGATGGTTAATTTTGCTTCTGCTTGGGTGTCTCCTGCGTTATAGGTGTTCCCTTCGAAGGAATAATAATTATTTGGCAAGAGAGAGAAGTCTTTTACTCCTTTAAAAGTGTTGTAATTATTCACAATTTTAGCCATTTCGGTAGTATTCAAGAGAATGTTTCCGCTTTCTGAGGCTGCTTTTCCTATTTTGGCAACGAATGTATATTCGCCATCGTTGGCTAATCTTGTAATTTCTTCGGTTGGTTTTTCTTTATAATAAAAAGAACTTTCTTGAAAGGTAGAAGTATTATTCTGTGGCTGAGTGAGTTCCAGCTTTTCTTTCTCACAACCCAAAAGGAAGGCGCAGAGAACACTTGCTATAATATATTTTGTTTTCATAAGTAATTAATTTTCAATAGTAACATCGGTAGATTCGTCGTGAATAGAAATTTCTAAACGAGATTTATCTTTTTGTTTTTTCAAGATAAGAGGTCTTCCATTGCCAGAGGCATCAGGAATTTGATTATTTTTCACTTCATTCATTTTCCAATATGCATAAAGCCCTGTGGAAGTTTCCGAAGTTTTGTACATACTTTCTTTTATTTGAGCACCTGAACGTGCTACTGACCAAAGGCGAAGCTCGCTGAAACGCGCCACGATACCACGATTGTCGTTATAACTTCTTCCGATGAAAAACTCGCCCAAGCTACCTCCTTTGTTAAATTCGCCTACTTTTTCGCCGTTGATGTAGCCGTAGCATTTATTGCCTTCTACCACAAAAGCCACGTGATACCATTTGTCGGTTTTTAGGCTAACAGGCAATTCTGTTCCTTGTCCGTTGGGTTGTATTCTGTCAGGGAGGTTACCGTGGTCGCCAAAACGGAGTAGCGTATGGCCTTCTGTACCCATAAAAGTAGAAATTTTGGCATTGCCAGGGTCGTCATCACTACGGAATTTTTGTACATTGATAAGCCCTTCCAGAGTAAATGTAGTTCCTATATCGCTTACATTGGAATTGTTTTTGTCAATTTCAAAATATTGGTCGCGAGTGATGGCAAATGTTTTTCGTATGCCTTCTTTGGTAATTTTCATTCCTACCAAAAGGGTTTTATTATCTTCTATAATGCTTATATTATTTCCGATAGAAGTGATTCTAAGAGCAAACATATAAGGCGTATTTTCTTGCAAATCAGAAGCGATTTGTATTTTTGCGCTAGCTTCTTTGGAAGAAATGTCGCCTGCTTTTATTTCTAAAGAATTGGTAAAAGAGATATATTTTTCAGGGAGAATTTGATAAGACTCGCCGTAAGTGGAGTTATATTTTTCTACCTGAGAATTATCCAAAGCCAAAGCAATGTTTATGTTTTGGTTATTTTCTTTGATTAGTTGTACTTGGTATTTTATTTCTTTTTCTGAGCCAACATCATCAGAGGTTACAGAAAGAGCCACAGGCGAATAAAAACTAACCGCTTTATTATCTATTTTTTCTATAAAAGAAGCCGTTTGTTCCATTTTTTCGCCTCCTTGTACATCTTCTTCGGGGGCACAGGCTACTCCAAGAGTAAGGAGCGTTCCTAATAGGAAATATGATTTGTTCATAACTTTATTTTTTTGCTTGTAGTTTGTTAATAATGCTTCGGAGATTTTTGTACGTATTTTTTCCTGCGAGATTATGGAAATCTTTTTCTATGTGGTACAAGGCAACTCCTTTTTTGTTAGAGGCTGTCCAGTAGAGAAGTCCCGTAGTTCGTGGATATTTTCCGTTTTTGCCATCAGGGTCAAAGGCGGTACTATCAGAAAATCCGTCAATGAGTGTTTCTTCGGAAAAATCGGTAGAAGGTAAAAATCTACTAAGTGTGAATTTTTGTGCCAAGTCTGAAAAACTTTTGTATAGTTCATTATTTTTTTTGTAATAAACTATCCAATCGGCAGCATCAATGGGTTTAACATCTGAGGTAAAACCACGTTCGCCGTAAGGATTTTCAACAACTAAAAGCAAATTTCCTTTATTAGCAACTATATTAGCGAGCATACCATTGAAATTTTCTTCATTAAAAGGGTCTTTAAGCACCATAGGAAATTCAATACTTATGCCATTAAAGCCATTATTTTTTGCTATTTGAAGAATATTTTCTCCTTGTTTGGCAATATTTTCTTTGGCAATAGCCGAAAGCCTTTCGGTGATTTCAGAAATAGCAGCATTAATTTGTTTTTCTTTCTCTTCGGGAGTTGTTAAATTTTTGTTAGCTTCTATTTCCTTTTGTTTATTTGCTATTTCGGTTTCTTTTTGCGTTTCGTATGCTTTGGCAATAGCGTCCATATTTAGCCCAACGAGCACTTTGGTTGCTTTTTTCTGTTGTACGGCTTGTAGGTCATTTTTTTGTGTTTCCGAAATATTTTCATAACTATCTTTTAGTACGATAACGTCCAAACTATCGGGAGTACGCATCAGGAAGCTACCTGTTTCATTCGTCCAATTATATAACATTCCCATCGTGATATTTCTGTTATGTAAATTGGCTTTGTATTGCGTAAGTGCTTGTGTATCTATTTCTCTCTGAGGAACAGAAATTTCTATCGGTTCTACTTTGTAACACGCAGAGGCGGTAAGGAGAGAAATGCCGAGTATTATTTTTTTTGTATACATAATTTATTTTTTGATTGGAAAGATAAATTTTGTTTATCAATGAATTATTTTTTTACCCACCAAAGGTCGGTAGCGCCATTATCTGCTCCGTTTAAATATCCGATAGCGATGTTTTTGTAGGTGGGGTTTTGGGTGGTTTCTTTGGAAGAGAACGGAAGTCTTCGCATTGCGCCTTTGTCTTTTCCGTTTTCTCGGGTAATGTTCGCCACGATGCCACCGCTTTTGTTGTCTATAATAGGCATAAGATTTGGGTAACCTGTTCGTCTCCATTCTGCCCACGCTTCTTGTGCGCCATAAGGGAACATAGCTATCCATTTTTGAGTGATGATTCGTGCCAATTGCTTTTCTTTGTCATTACCAGCATCTGCCCAACTAACAGAAATAGGAGAGGAGAAGGTAGTGTTGTAAGCAGTTTGTTTCTCATCTGTGAAGTTGCCTCGTGTGTTGGTGTTGGTTAAATATTGGTCAGCACCAGAAGCTCCCCATTGTTCAAAGGATAATGTAACTCCTTGTTTATAAAGGTCTTCGGCTGTTTCAGAGATAAAACTCCAACCCTTCAAAGCGGCTTCGGCTTTAAGGAAAGCAACTTCGGCAGCGGTAATCCAATAAATATCGGAATCGGTTTTCAAATTTGGCATAGAATAATTAGAAAACGCAGGTTGCGAAATACTTTTGTCAGACACTCCTGAGCGTAGCCCAAAGAAAGTATTACCACTTCGGCTGGTAACGGAAGTAAGCATTTTTTCACGACGAGGATCAGAAAAGGCGTTCATATATTCTACAAAATCTGCTCCTGCACAAGAATTTACCCAAGTGGTAGAAACCTTAAAGGCTGGGTTGTCATTCGTTTTTAATTTGGCATTATCAGCATTGGAAGTAATAACACCGTTACTGATGGCGTACTGGGCGTATTCTTTGGCTTTTTCTTCATTAACATCAGACATACGAATGGCTATTCTTAACAGAAGAGAATTGGCGTATTTTGTCCATTTGGTCATATCGCCTTCATAAACTATATCATAATCCCGATATTGTCGGTCATCTGCGGAAATCGTTTTAATTACCTCAATAGAAGATTTTAAATCTTCACAGAGTTGTATATACAAATCGGATTGTTTGTCGTAAGGAACTTGTTGTTTTCCTTGTTCCATTTGAGAGTAAGGAAGTGGTCCGTAAGAGTCTGTAATCCAATGTGTAATAGCCACTCTTAGGATAGTTCCCCACGCAAAGAAAGGCTTGCTAATATCGTCTTTGGCATTTCTTTTTAAGTTAAAATAAGGTAAATAAATTTTTGGATAAGTATCATCAAAAATATAATCTACCCAAGCTGTACGAGGGTTGTATCCTGCATAATCTTCTTGAAACCTTTGTATTTGTGCGCCATATCCGGATAGTGGAGTTGCAGGAAGGTCAAAACACATTTGGTAAGAATTTTCTTGTTGCGGTACTACTAATTTTTGTAGCGACAGAAGATCTTGCCCTCCTACGGGTATTCGTTCTAATTCTTTATCTGTTATACCATAAGTGCTTTTGTTCATTTCGGCAAAATCTTTGGTACAACTTGCCCCAGCTAATAGGGCTATTATTGGTATAATAAATTTTTTCATTTTTTTCTATTTAAAAATTAGCTTTAATGTTAATACCAAAACTTCTTAAACTTGGCATCATAAAATAATCTAATCCTTGTGCATAATTTCCTGTGGAAGAAACTGCTTCGGGGTCAAAAGGAGCTTTAGCATAAATCATTAACAAATTACGACCTACCAAAGAAAGCGTTAAATCCATATGATTATTAAGTAATTTGCGAGGTAATTTATAAGAAATATATGCTTCTTGCAAACGGAAATTGGTAGCAGAGTAAGTATAATATTGAGGAACTAAGCCTTTTCCGCGAGCAGTGTAGTATTTTTCGGGGTCAATTTTAGTTCCGTTGTCAAAAACTCCGCCAGCATTACGAGCATCGGCAGAGGCTTTGGAAACACCAAAATTATCCAACGCACCTTGCGTCATAGAAACTACAATTCCGCCTATGCGCCCTGCAATCATTGCTCCAATATTGAAGTTTCCGATAGAAAAATCGTTGCGCCAACCCAAGTTATAATCAGGCAATACGCTACCCAATTTTTTATAATCAGAAACATTTTGGAAGTCGTCAATATTAACATTTCCGTTGGCATCGGTCATTATATTTCCATCGGCATCTCTTCGGAAATCGTTTTTGGTATATACATCGCCAAGCGTTCCGCCTGTTCTAAGTAGGTAAGTAAGCCCTCCGAGTCCGCCTTTTTCTAAATAATCTTTATCATAAGTGCGCCCTGTGGTAGGGTCTATTTCATTTTCAATGAGTTTCATTATTTTGTTTTGGTTGTAACTCATTGTAAAATAGCTATTCCAGTGTATTTTTTCAGATATTTTCATATCATATCCTAAGCCAATTTCATATCCTCGGTTACGAACATCTCCCGTTTGTGCGTAAGAGCCTGTATGGCCCGAAGAAGCAGAGCTTTTCACGAAAATAGTTTGGTTGTACGTATTGGTTTGGTATATGGTAGCATCTAAGGTTAATTTTCCTTTAAGCCATTTGGTAGCCAAACCTACTTCGTAAGAGTCTGTTCTTTCAGGATAAAGTTGCCCTATCGGGAAATGTGATTCTGGTTTCCAAGTTTTGGAATTATTATCAAATTTATAGGTAGGAGAAGTTAAACCTCTTTGGAAAGGCGAACCAACAGAACTGAAAGCCAAACGAACTTTCATAAACGAAAGTACAGGATTCCATTTTGTTTTTGTTTCCGTAGAAATCATATCTGTAACTACCGTAGAAAGCCCCACAGAAGGGTAAAAGAATGATTTTTGAGGAGAATTGGCAAGTTGCGAAGCCCAGTCGTTTCTTCCTGTTAAGGTAAGGTATAACCAACTATTATAGCCAACTTCTACGCTACCAAAAATAGATTGGGTTTGTTCTATATAACCTGTTTGCGAGCCGTATGTTTTTTTTCCGCCATTTTCAATTTGGAAATAATTAAAAACATTGGGTATCCCAGAGGGAAGAAGCCCGCCTTGGTAGTAAGAATCATCATAACGAACATCTTGCAAAGAAGCACCAATATTGGCAGTTAGAGAGAAACGCCCTACATTTTCCCAATTCAAATATCTGGTAAGGTTAGTAAGTACGTCCAAATACGTTTGTCGTTCTATTCCATTCCCCAATTTGAAGAATCCTGTTGGGCTCATATCCAAAGTAGATAGAGTAGAAGCATAACGTTTGTCGGTATCTGTAAAGTGAGTGTTATCGGTACGTACGCGTGCTGCAATGTCCCATTTTTCGGTGTCAGACCATTTTTTCAAATCATAAGAAATTCCTAAGGACATTATATTTCGTTCTCTTTTCATTTCTCGTAAATTACGATACGCTACCCAATAAGGGTTTTGTAGTGAATATTCCTTAGAAAAATCACCAGAGAAGGTTCCGTCTGCACCAGCAGCTAAGTCGCCCCAATTTTGTTCATAAATATGTTTATCAGGGTTGTATTTTTCAAAACGTCTTGCTCTGGAAAGTCCATAACCACGAGGCATCAGGTAAGCACCAACTAATGGGTTCATATATTCCCCTTGGTTTATCATATTCATATGATTTTGAATAATATAACTTGCAGAAGCATCTATTCGTAATCGGTCATTAAGCAAGTGCGAAGTGTTTCTTAGGTTAAAATTGTATCGGTTATAAGAGTTATTTGGAATAATGCCCACTCCATTGGTAGAAGCAGCAGAAAAGTAAGTTTGATTTTTCTCTGAACCACCAGAAACGGATAGAGAATTGTTCAACGTGTATGCCGTTTGGAAAAAATCTCTAACATTGTATTTTTCCGCTCCCTCAGGAAGTTTTCTTCCCCACGAAGTAACGCGCCCATCACTTCCGTAAGTATTCTGCATCTCTGGGAGAATGAAAGGACTTCCTACCTCCGTACCAGAAGAAAAAGCTACGCTTAACTTGCCTTCTTTACCTTTTTTGGTAGTAATTAAAATAGCTCCGTTTGCCGCTGCCGAACCATAAAGAGCCGCTGCCGAAGCCCCTGTAAGTACCGTCATACTCTCAATATCTTCTGGGTTTATATCCGCAATACCTTCGGTAGAACCACCAGAGCTAAATTGCCCTTCTCCTTGTGAGTGGCTAAGAGAAAGCATTGGCACGCCATCTATTACGTATAGGGCATTATTACTTTTTTCAATAGATTTTTGCCCTCGCATTACCACTTTGGTAGCTCCACCAATTCCTGAAGAACTTCGGTTGATAGTTACCCCAGCTACTTTACCGCTTAATGAATTGATAAAGTTAGCGTCTTTCACTTTGGTTAATTCTGCGGAATTGACCTGTTGTACATTGTAACTCAATGCTTTTTCTTCCCGTTTGATACCCAAAGCCGTAACAACAACTTCGCCAAGTTGTTGAGTTTGTTCTTTGAGTACAATGTTGATAACCAACGGATTACCACTTCCTGTGAGTTTTTTCTCTTGGGAAGAAAAACCAATAGAGCTATACACAAGTACTTCGCCCGTATTGGCTTCCATTTGGTATTTACCATCAAAATCCGTAGAAGTACCACGCGAAGTGCCTTTAATTATTACACTTACGCCAGGTAGCCCTAAGCCGTCTGCGTCAGTAACTTTACCGGTTACTGTTTTTTTCTGTGCCAACAATATGCCACTGCACATCATAAAAAATAGCATCAGAAAACTAATTTTCTTATTCATACATATATAATGTTATAATTAATAAAGCAAATTTACGTAATTATTGTGAATAAAAAAATATATTTAGTTAATAAATGTGAAATAAAAAAAATGCTATTTTTTAAGAATAATAAGAGAAAATAAGCTAAAAATAAGCGTTAAAAATATTTTTCCTTTTTATAAAAAAAAGAATTTTTAAACAAAGTAGATTTCGTGTTTTTTACTTTTCATTTAAAATAATGTAATAATAAAGCAAAAAAGCGCAAAAAAGCACTCATAAAGAGTGCTAAGTTTTACATTTTTAATAATAGATTTACAAGGTATATTTTTGTTAAAAAAATATTGCATTACTAATAACGATAAGAAAAATTATTTAAAAAATAGATAATAAAGAAAAAATTTTCTTATCATAATTTATGTTATTGAAATATAGAGAGAAATAAATAAATTAATTATTCCTTTCCTGTACTTCCAAAACCTCCTGCACCTCTTTCTGTTGAGGAAAGTATAGAAACTTCTTCCCATTGGGCGGTTTCGTGTTTGTTTATTACCATTTGTGCAATACGTTCGCCGTTTTTTATAATATATTCATTTTCAGAAAGATTGATGAGAATAACTCCTATTTCCCCTCTATAATCGGCATCAATAGTTCCTGGCGTATTTAGCACTGTTATGCCGTGTTTTAAAGCTAAACCACTGCGCGGACGTATTTGGGCTTCGTAGCCTTCGGGGAGCTCTATAAAAAGCCCTGTTTTTACTAAAACTCGTTGGAAAGGTTTTAGCGTAATATCTTCATTTATAGAGGCTTTTATGTCCATTCCTGCGGATAATTCCGTTTGATAAAAAGGTAAAGAATGATTGGATTGATTGATAATTTTTATAGAAATCATACGTTTATTTCTTTTTTCTTGCTGTTTTTAAAATATATAATAATTCTTTTCGTTCCAAATAAAAAATCATTGTCATAAAAAGAAGAACAAAAATAGTTCCTACAATAAGATTTTTTCCTAAAATATAAAAATTGATGCAAGTAAGAGCCGTACTGGTAAGCAAATACATCAGAATTTTCTTCAAATTATAAGGAATTGGATATTTTTTTTGTCCAACCCAAAAAGAAATAATCATCATACTTCCGTAAGCTAAAAGTGTAGCTAAGGCAGAGCCGAAATATCCCATAACAGGGATAAGCAAAAGGTTGGTAATGATCGTAATTATCCCGCCAATGATAGAAATATATGCGCCATACCAAGTGCGGTCGGTTACTTTATACCAAACCGATAAACTATGGTAAATGCCCAAACAAAAATTGGATAATAAAATGACAGGAACAATATCCAACGCTTTCCAATAGGAAGGATTAGGAATTAATAAGTGCTTGATAACGTGAGTATAAGACCCCGCAAAAAGAAAAATTAAAGAACCAAAAATAATGAAATATTGGGTTACTTTTGCGTACGTTTCGGGGGCATATCTGTTTGTTGCTGTACTGAAAAAGAAAGGTTCTACGCCAAGTTTATAAGCCGTGATAAATAATGACATAAAAACGCCCAATTTGTAACAACCAGCATACATTCCTACAACAGTATCTGCCTCATCGGCTGGGTATAACGCACGAATGAAAATTCTATCAAAACCTTCATTAATAGAAAATGCCACACCTGCCACCAACACAGGAAAGGCATAAACAAACATTTGTTTCCAAGAAGAAAAACAATACGCAAAACCTATTTTTATATATAAAGGAATTAAACTGATTAAAGTTAATAAGCTGGCTATCAGGTTAGAAATGAAAATATAATGTACTTTATCTTCCATAATAAGCCAATTCCACATCGCAGGATTTTCTTTTGCTAAATGAGGCAAACAAAGGAAGAAAAATAAATTTAAGAATAAATTAACAAAAACATTTCCTACTTTTATAATAGTATAATGTATAGAACGCCCTTTGGCTCTGCACCACGCAAACGGAATAGCTGCTAAAGTATCCAGCGCAAGAATCACCACCGCATACTCTACAAAAGCCACTTCATAGCCTACCCAACTTGCTATTTGGTGACGTAACAGAAATGCAAAAATAACAAAAATAGAAGTTGTAGTAAAAAGGGAAGTTAAGGCGGTAGCTTGTACAATTTTTTTGACCGCAACGCTAGATTGTTTATTTATAAATCGGAAAAAAGCCGTTTCCATTCCATAGGTAAGCAATACATTTCCCATTATCATATACGCAAAAAGCCCCTGATAAATGCCGTATTGGGTAGTAGATAAATTTTCCGCACTGGTATGTAAAGGCGTGAGTATCAGGTTTAAAAGGCGTGGTAAAATAGTTGCTATACCATAAATGGCTGTATCTTTGAATAAATGGCTTATTTTCATAATAGACTTAAATGGTCAGCAAAATTAAAACTTTTCATAAAAATAAACAACAAAAACCATAAAAAAAGACTATCTTGCGATAGCCTTTTTCCAATTAATTTTAAATTTATATAAAATGAAAATAAATAAGTTCAATTTGAGAAGTTTTAGTAAAAAAAGCAATCTTTTACGACTGCTTTTTCTAATAATAACTTTAAACTATAATAATATGATTAACCCAATTCAGAAGAAACCTCCAAATCGTTGGTCTACAGGGACTCGAACCCCGAATAACAGAACCAAAATCTGCTGTGTTACCATTACACCATAGACCATTGCTTAATTGCGGTGCAAAGGTACGACTTTTTTTTAAACCTGCAAATTTTTTTTGCATTTTTTTTAAAAATATTTTTTTATTACTTTTTATTAGGTTGATTAACTGAATATTCGTATCTTCGCTCCCGATTTTGAAATACAGAAAATGATAACACAAAAAGAGTTTCATAAGTATAACCTTATTATAGGTTGGAGTGTTTTTTTTATTGCGTTAATTACCTATATTCTTACCGTAGAGCCTACCGTAAGTTTCTGGGATTGTGGAGAGTACATTTCTACTTCTGCGAAATTGCAAGTAGGGCATCCGCCAGGAGCGCCTTTCTTTCAAATGGTAGGAGCATTTTTTGCTACCTTTGCGCCATCGGCAGATAAAATTGCACTTTTTGTGAATTACGTTTCGGTATTTTCAAGTGCTTTTACTATTTTATTTCTATATTTTATTATTATAAATCTTACCAAAAAGATAGCAAAACCGCAAGGCGAAACATTTTCCAAAGGGGAAGCTATCGCTATTTATGGTAGCGGAATGGTAGGAGCGTTGGCTTATACCTTCTCCGATAGTTTTTGGTTCAATGCCGTAGAAGCCGAAGTGTATGCGATGGCTATGCTATTTATGGCGGTAATGTTTTGGCTTGGTTTAAAATGGACAGATAATTTGAACTCTCCAAGAGGAGATAAGTGGTTGTTGCTTATTTCATTGATTGTTGGGCTGTCTTTCGGGGTTCATTTTATGGCACTTTTAACTATTCCTGCCATCGGGATGATGTATTTTTTCAATTCTAAATATGAAAAAAATATAAGAAATTTTATTTTAGCAAATATTATTTCTATTACCATATTATTATTAATATTTAAATTGATTTTGCCTTATACGTTGGCGTTTTTTGGTAATTTAGAAATATTTTTTGTCAATAGTTTAGGAATGCCGTTTAATTCGGGAACTATTTTCGCAGGATTGGTTTTGGTGGTGTTTTTTGTTGCAATGTTTTATTTTGCAAAAAAGAAGCAAAAGCCTGTATTACAAACAGCTACACTTTGTTTGTTGTTCATTTTTGTAGGATTTTCTTCGTGGTTGATGCTTCCTATACGTGCCAATGCAGGAACGGTTATTAATGAAAATGATCCGTCCGATGCACGCTCCTTATTAGCGTATTACAATTTGGAACAATACCAAAAAACATATTTGTTCTATGGACCAATGTACACAGACCAATATGCAGGTTTAAATTCTACAGATCCTTATACAGACGAAAAGCCAAAATATGAAAGAGACTATAAATCAGGCAAATACATTATCGTAAATCATTATAAAAATGCAATTCCTACTCCAAATAAAGACCAAGAAGGGATATTACCACGTATGTGGAGTAGAGAACACGCCGCAAATTATATGTTGCTTACTCGCCCTGTAAGTTTTACTTTGAAAGAAAAATACCAACATATGGAAGAAGCGCAGAAAATTGCAACCAATATAAAAATGCAATTGATGCAAGGGCAAATAACATTGGAGCAATACACCAAAATTCTTTCGCAATATAAAGAAATTTTGGAAGTAGAAAAACCTTCCTTTTTTGATAATTTGGAATATTTCTTTACCTACCAAGTGAAATATATGTATTTCCGTTATTTTATGTGGAATTTTGTAGGAAGACAAGATGACGAGCAAGGCAAAATGTTCAACAATCACGGTAATTGGATTTCAGGAATTACTCCAATAGATAATCTTTTATTGGGTGCTCCACAAACCAATTTGCCATCAGATGTGGAGAATAATAGAGGGCGAAATACGTATTTCTTCTTACCATTATTATTAGGTATAATTGGGCTTGTGTATCATTTCGGAAAAAGCCAACGAATGTGGTGGGTAGTAACTGTGCTTTTTCTTTTTACAGGAATTGCCTTAAAGGTATATCTTAACGAAAAACCTTTTGAGCCACGTGAGCGAGACTATGCCTTAGTAGGGTCTTTCTTTACTTTTTGTATTTGGATAGGAATGGGTGTTTTTGCTTTGTTTGATACATTAAAAGAAAAACAAAAAAGTAAAATAGCTTCTGTTGGTATTACACTATTTTGTTTATTGAGCGTTCCTGTGTTGATGGCTTCTCAGAATTGGGATGACCATTCTCGTGCTGGCAAATATACCGCTCGTGCTTTAGCGAAAAGCTATTTGGATTCGGTATCCAAAGACAATGGTGCAATTATTTTCTCTATCGGAGATAATGATACTTTTGGACTTTGGTATATGCAAGAAATTGAAGGCTATCGTACCGATGTGCGTGTTGTCAATACTTCCCTTTTAGGAACAGATTGGTACATTGACCAAATGAAATGCAAGGCTTACACCAGCGACCCTATTCCGTCAGAACTCACACACGACAAATATGCTTACGGCGTTCGTGATGCTATTTATTACACCGAATTAGTAGATAAAACTTGGAATATCAAAGACTTAATGAAGTGGATAGCCAGCGAAGACCTCAAAACGAAGATAGATTATGAAATAGAAGGAGAAAAAATTTATAATTCTACCTATCCAACCAATAAAATCCGTATTCCTGTAAATAAGGAAAATGTATTAAAAAGCGGCGTAGTAAAGCCCGAAGATGCTGACAAAATCGTAGAGTATATTGATATTACTTTACCACAAACAGGCTTCGGAAAAAATAGACTTCTGATGCTTGATATTATTGCAAATAATGATTGGAAACGTCCTATCTATTTTACAGGCGGAAGTATGAGTGCCGAAGAATATATCTGGATGAAAGATTATCTACAACTCGATGGGCTTACCTATAAATTAGTACCTATTTATACCCCTATTGATAAAGATAATCCTTATGATATGGGAAGAATAGATGCGGATTTAATGTATAATATTGTAAAAAGTTGGGATTGGCAAGACTTGGATAAACCAAATATTTATCACGATCCTGAAACTCGTAGAAATAGTATCGTCTTCCGTGGCAATTTGGCTCGGCTTACCGAAACTCTCATCGCAGAAGGGAAAACGGAAAAAGCAAAAGACATTATTGACCTTTCCGTAACACGTATTCCTTTGGATAGTTATGGTTACTATTTTACTATTGAACCATTTATTGACGGCTATTATAAGGTAAAAGAAGTTGAAAAAGCACAAAAATTACTAAAACAAGTAGCCAACAAATACCAGCAAGAGTTAGATTATTATCTCAACTTTTCACCAGAAGATTTTTACCGTTGGTCAGACCAAATAGAGTATTCAATTAGGCGATATGCGCAATTAATTTCTATTGCTTCGGACAATGAAGATACAGAATTTGCCTCTCAACAAGAAGAAATTTTTAATAATTATATAGGTAAAATGGTGAAATTAACAGGAGCACAAAAGCAACAAACCTCAATAAAAACAAGTGCTGACAGCATTCCTGAATAAAGTTATTAACAAAAAATAATTTTTTTTCAAATAAATTGCAATTATATAAAAAAAATAGTAACTTGCGACCCAAATTAAGCAAGGAAAATTTTGTTTAGAAATGAATATACGAAGTTTTAAAAAATCACTTTTAGCTTCCGCTTTGGTAGCTACATTTATCGTAGGTTGTGGTAAGAAGAATTCAGACAGAAATACTTCAAGTGCCACAGGGTGGAAAATCAATTCCAAAGAAGGAGGTTTTCAATACAATACCGATTTTAAAGACCAAGAAACAGGTCCCGGATTGGTATTCGTAGAAGGTGGTACTTTTACAATGGGGAAAGTACAAGACGACCCTATGCACGATTGGAACAATACGCCAACAGCGCAACACATTCAGTCTTTTTATATGGACGAAACAGAGGTAACCAACAAGATGTATATGGAATTTCTTGATTGGACGAAACAAGTATTCCCTCCAGAAGACAAAGAAGGACACTATAAAAATATATATTTAGGAGTTCTTCCTGATACTTTGGTATGGCGTAGCGAGCTTAGTTCAAACGAAACAATGGTTTCCAATTATCTTCGCCACCCAGCTTATGCAGAATATCCTGTGGTAGGGGTCAATTGGGTACAAGCAGTTCAGTTTAGCCAATGGCGTACTAACCGTGTAAATGAAGGAATTTTAGAAAGAGAAGGCTATATAGAGAAAAATTCGCGCTACCAAGTAGATGCAGAAAGTACTTTTAGTACAGATACATACTTGAATACTCCTGAAAATTCTTATGGAAGAAAAGTTTCTGAATTTGCAGGAAAAAAAGCAGTTGATAAAGAAGGAAATCCTACCTATGCAAAACAAACAAGTGGTATTCTTTTGCCAGAATATCGTCTTCCTACCGAAGCAGAATGGGAATATGCTGCCAAATCTCTTAGCGGAATACGTGAGTACAATAGCGTAAGAGGACGTAAAAAATATCCTTGGAGTGGTCGTTATACACGTTCTGCTAAACGAAGAGATATTGGTAATCAATTGGCTAACTTTAAACAAAATAAAGGAGATTATGGCGGGGTAGCAGGTTGGTCTGATGACCAAGGAGATATTACTGTAAAAGTAAAAACATATCCTCCTAATGACTTTGGTTTGTACGAAATGGCTGGTAACGTAGCAGAATGGGTAGCCGATGTATATCGTCCTATTATTGATGACGATCTTAGTGATTTCAACTATTATCGTGGAAACGTTTATACTAAAAACAAAATAGGTGAAGACGGAAAATTAGTAGTAGTAGATGCACAAACAATTACTTATGATACTCTAAGTAATGGACGTATTATTGCTAGAAATTTACCAGGGCAATTAGCTACTGTTCCTGTTGATGAACAAGAGACTTATTTGCGTTACAACTTTAATCGTAGTGATAACCGAAATTACCACGATGGTGATAGAGCTTCTAGTAAAGAATTTGAAAAAATGACTCTACAAGTAGATGGAGAAGCAGTAGGAGCGGTAAGAAGTGCAAGTGAAAGAGCTAATATTTCTCGCACAATGTATGACTCTCCAAATCAGAAAATTATCAATAACGGAGAAGGCGGAATTATCAGAGAATATGATAAATCTAATGACAGAACAACTCTTATTGATGACGAGGCAAGAGTGTATAAAGGAGGTTCTTGGCGAGATAGAGCTTATTGGTTAGACCCAGCACAACGTAGATATTTACCTCAATATAGCGCAACTGATTATATCGGTTTCCGCTGTGCAATGAGTCGTGTAGGCTCAAAAGCTAAAAAGAATAAAACATCACGTGGTGTTTAACGATAAAAACAGATTTTTCATAGAAGAAAAAGGCTTCAACTTTGGTTGGGGTCTTTTTTATTTAAAAAATAAATTATGGAAATAGAGAATATTTATAAAAAATTTCAAGAATGTAAAGGCATAGCTACGGATACTCGCAAAGAAGTGGAAGACAAAATGTTTTTTTGCCTTAGTGGAGATAATTTTAATGGAAATCAATTTGCTCAATTGGCAAGTGAAAAAGGCGCAAAATATGTTATAATTGATAATCCTGATTATCAAGATGATAAGACTATTTTAGTAGAAAACACTTTGACAACTTTACAGCAATTAGCTACTTTTCATAGGGAAAAATTAGGAACGCTTATTCTATCTCTTACAGGTAGTAATGGGAAGACAACCACTAAGGAGCTTATTTTCAGTGTATTAAGTCAAAGTTTTGAGGCAAAAAAAACAGAAGGAAACCTGAATAATCATATTGGTGTGCCTCTTACATTGTTATCTTTAACCCCCGAAACAGAAATTGCTATTGTAGAAATGGGCGCAAATCACCCGAAAGAAATAGAATTTTTATGTCAAATAGCCCAGCCTGATTTTGGCTATATTACCAATTTTGGAAAGGCTCACTTGGAAGGCTTTTTGTCCTTAGAAGGTGTGATTAATGCAAAAAGCGAATTATATCAATACTTAATGAAAAATAATAAGCGAATATTTTTTAATCAAGATAATGATATTCAAGCAGATAGGCTGAAAAACTATTCAGAAAAATATTCATTTTCATTATTTCAAAATCCATTAGCCAATGTACAGATTTCCTTAGAAAATACCCAGCCTTTTTTAGGTTTTAGAATTGGAGAAACAGCAATTTCTTCTCATTTAGTAGGGAAATATAATGCCGATAATGTAGCGGCAGCAATAAGTATTGGGAAATATTTTAAACTATCCGAACAAGCCATAAAACGCGGGATTGAAAGTTATATTCCTAATAATAATCGTTCGCAAATAATTGAAAAACAGAATAATATAAAAATATTATTAGACGCTTATAATGCCAATCCAAGTAGTATGCAAGCTGCTATTGATAATTTTACTTTGTTAAATTATCCTAAAAAAACACTTATTTTAGGTGATATGAAAGAATTGGGTTTGGAAAGTGAAAAAGAACACCAAGCAATTGTAGATTATATTCAAAAATTTCATTGGGAAAAAGTGTTTTTGATAGGAGAAAATTTCAGTAAAACAAAAACAAGATTTGCTAAATTTCCAAATACATTGAGTTTTATAGAATATTATTCGGATAAAATAGATAAAAATACCTTTTTTCTTATAAAAGGATCCAGAAGTATGGGAATGGAAAAAATTTCAGATATTTTTAATTAATATTTTTTCTAAAAAAGGAGAAAAAAGTAAAAGTTTTTTTTGAAAAGACAATAATTATTTTTATTTTTGCAAACTGAATTTTTTAGTATCAATTATAACAAAATGAAGATTACCAAAGAGCAAATAGACAATGTAAATGCGGTACTTTCCGTATCTATTGAAAAGGCAGATTATAGCCAAAAAGTAGAAAATGCCCTAAATAATTACAGAAAAAATGCAAGCATACCAGGTTTCCGTAAAGGTCATATCCCAATGGGAATGATAAGAAAACAATACGGAAGAGCCGTGCAGGTAGATGAAATAAATAAACTATTGCAAGAGGCAATTCATAATTATATTACTTCGGAAAAATTAGATATTTTAGGAAATCCTCTGCCAAAACAAACCGATGTAGATTGGGAAGCGGAAACGCTTACATTCAATTTTGAATTGGGGTTAGCTCCAAAATTTGAGCTAAATCTTGCTCCAAAAGACGGATTTACTCTTTATGAAATCACTCCAACAAAAGAAGACATTGAAGAGCAATTAGAGCGTATCCTTACCGAGCAAGGCGATTTAATTCCTGCTGAAAAAATTAGCAAAAACAGCCAAATAACAGGAACTTTCTTCAATGAAGCTAAAAATATAGATAAAAATTATTCTTTTGATGCACATCAACTTTCTCAGCAAGGATTTAAAGCATTGGAAAACAAGCAAGTAGGAGATCAAATCCAATTGCAAACCAAAGATTTATTCTCCGATGCTCATATGCTAATGTATGCTTTGGGAGTTTCTCACGACGAGGTGCATCATTTGGAAATTGAAGTTACTTTCACAATTGAAGATATTAAAGATGTGAAATTAGCCGAAATTAACGAAGAATTTTTCAAAAAAATAGCTCCAAATGGCGAAGTGAAAACAGAAGAAGAGTTAAGAGCAAAAATAGAAGAAGGACTTAAAAATCAGTACGAAACTTACGCAAATCAGCAATTTTTAGACAATGTTACCAATACTTTGGTAGAAGAAACAACCTTTGAACTACCAGAGGCATTCCTAAAACGTTGGTTGCGTACCGCAGGCGAAAAAGAATTAACAGAAGAAGAAGCAGAAAAAGAATTTGAACGCTCACAAAAAGGTCTTCGTTATCAACTTATTGAAGGTAAAATAGTGAATGAGAATAACTTAAATGTTTCTAATGAAGAATTAAGAGCCTTCACAGAAGATGCCGTAAGAAATTATTTCAGAAATTTTGGCGTTACCGAGCCAACAGAAGAGCAAGTGAAAAGCTTTACAGCCAATATTTTGAAAAATAATAATGAAGTAGATAGACTTTATAGAGAACTTTTAGGTAAAAAACTATTAGATTTCTATAAACAAACAGCTAAAATTAACAAAAAAGCAGTTACTTTTAAAGAATTTGAAGAAATTGAACTTTCAAAGTAATCATTTCTAAATAAAAAGAAATAAAAAAAGCGTGAAAATTCAATGTTTTACGCTTTTTTATTATAAAAAAATAAATATTTCTTTTCTAAAAATATAAAACTATTTTTAAATAATAAAATATGGATTATTCAAAAGAATTTAAAAAATTTGCTACTTCCAAAAAAGGGATTAATAGTATGTATTACGACAAAATCGTAAGTAGTATGACGCCTTATATTATGGAAGAAAGACATCTGAATGTTACCCAAATGGACGTATTCTCTCGTCTTATGATGGATAGAATTATCTTTTTAGGAACAGATGTTAATTCTCAGGTAGCCAACATTATACAAGCACAATTATTGTTTTTGGAAAGCGTAGATGCGCATAAAGATATTCAAATTTATATCAATTCACCAGGTGGCGAAGTCTATTCAGGATTAGGTATTTACGATACAATGCAGTTCATAAAACCCGATGTGGCTACCATCTGTACAGGGCTTGCTGCTTCTATGGCGGCGGTGTTGCTTTGTGCGGGCGCAAAAGGAAAACGCTCTGCCTTACCTCACTCTCGGGTGATGATTCATCAGCCACTCGGAGGAGCACAAGGGCAAGCAAGCGATATTGAAATCAACGCTCGTGAAATATTAAAAATCAAAGAGGAATTATCACAAATTATTGCAAATCATTCAGGGCAACCAATAGAAAAAGTTACCCAACAAAGCGACCGCGATTATTGGATGATTGCCAGCGAAGCAAAAACCTTTGGAATGATTGATGAAGTTCTTGTACGAGGGAAATAATTATGAGTAGAAATGCAAATGAATGTTCGTTCTGTGGGAGAATAGGAGGAAGAGATGTTTTTTTAATATCAAGTGCTTTATATACAGATACTTGTATTTGTAATTATTGTGTAGAACAAGCCTACAACATTTGGATGGCAGAAATGGAAAGCCAAAAAAAAGCAACTGGCGAAGCCCTTGATGATGATATTTTATTAAAAAAACCTCTGCAAATAAAGGAATTTTTAGACCAATACGTTATCGGGCAAGAATATACCAAAAAAGTACTTTCGGTAGCCGTGTATAACCACTACAAAAGGTTGCTACAACACCAAGATGAAGAAGACATCGAGATACAAAAGAGCAATATTATAATGGTGGGGCAAACAGGTACAGGAAAAACCCTAATGGCTCGTACCATAGCCAAGATGCTCAACGTACCGCTTGCCATTGTAGATGCAACAGTGCTCACCGAAGCAGGTTATGTTGGTGAAGATGTAGAAAGTATTCTTACGCGCCTTTTGCAAGCTGCCGACTACGATGTAGAAAGAGCCCAAAAAGGTATCGTTTTTATTGACGAAATAGATAAAATAGCAAGAAAAAGCGACAATCCATCTATAACACGAGATGTTTCAGGGGAGGGAGTGCAACAGGCATTATTGAAGTTATTAGAAGGCTCTATCGTTAATGTACCGCCGAAAGGAGGTAGAAAGCACCCTGACCAGAAGTATATAGAGATAAATACCGAACACATCTTATTCATAGCTGGTGGAGCGTTTGACGGCATAGAGCGCATTATTTCTCGAAGGATAAACCAGCAGTCCGTAGGGTACACGTCTTCCATAGAAAATAGGGTAGATGACAAAAATATCCTGCAATATGTAACCCCAAAAGACCTGAAAGACTTCGGGCTTATACCTGAAATTATTGGGCGATTACCTGTCTTGACCTATATGAATCCTTTGGATAAAGAAACCCTCCGAATGATACTAACGCAACCAAAGAATGCTATTATTAAGCAGTATAAAAAGCTATTCGCTATGGACCACATAAACTTGGAAGTTACCGAAGATGCCTTAGATTATATCGTTGATAAAGCATTAGAGTATAAATTGGGGGCAAGAGGGCTACGTTCGCTATGCGAAAATATCTTAACCGATGCAATGTTTGAGCTACCAAGTTCCGAAGCTACCGAACTGATAGTAGATAAGGCATACGCCGAAGATAAGATTAATAAATCTAACCTGAATAAGGAGTTTATTACGAAGTGAATTTAATGTTATAAAAGAGGAAAAGAGGCTGTCTGAAAAGGCAGTCTCTTTTTTTTGTATAAAAACACTACATTACCAATAAAAAAGCTACCAAAATGTGGGTGTTGCCATAGCTAAAAATAAAATTAGCTTATATTTCCTTATGGGTATTTACAATTTCTATAACTTTATCTCTTTGCTCACAGCTAAAAACATACTTCTTATTCTTTTTAGTTATTATCATAAATGATTGTTTATGGTTTCCTATAAAAGCAGTATATCTCCCTACTTTCCTATTATAAAAAATACCAATAAAGCCAAACAAACCACCCGAACCAAATAGCCTAAGACTATTTAAAGTAGCATCACACTTTTGTATATCCGCTATATTAGTATAAGGAATATATATTTTACCAATTATTTTGGTTAATAAAATTCCTTGCTCATTGATAGTGATAGATATAGGAGCATTAACTAAACAAAGTACAAAAGTAACTATAATGAATATAGCAATATATAATGTAAGGTGTTCATTTTGGTTAATGAAGATATCTAAACATTTTATTACTACAAAAAATAATAGAGGGCTTATAATTAAAGTAATTAATTTTACAGAAAATCCCCAAGAGACATTAAATTTTTTCATATCAAATTATATTTAAGAATTATTTTTAATAGATTTTATTTGTTTTATTGGATAATATAGATGGAATACAATAGATTAAAAATTTTTTAGCTATAAAAATATATTTTAAATTATATCTAAAATATTTTTTAGTTGCAATAATAGATTGTGAATTATATCTAAAATATTTTTTATCTATAAGAATTAGCAAGAAATTATATATAAAATAATTTTAAGTTATAAAAATAGGTTAGAAATTATACATAAAATATTTTTTAGGTTATTTATATTAACAAAAATAATAGCTAATAATAAAAAAAAGACTAAAATACAGCTATTGAATATAGCTATGATTTATTTTAGTCTTTGTAATAGATTTATTTTTATAAATATAATTTTTTTTAGCTGTTTTTTACTTTGTCATCAGGGTGCGCAAATGGTACGAACCACGTCATAAGCAGTGCTGGAATAGTGCAAATCATTACCAAGAGGAAGAAATGCTTATATCCTAATAATGTACTAAGCTCGCCACTTATCATTCCTGGTACGGCAACCCCCAAATTCATTAAGCTGTTGGCAAAAGCATAGTGTGTCATCTGGTAATTTCCTGGCGCAATCTGTTGCATCATAAATAATGTAAGCCCAACAAACCCGAAGCCATAGCCAAAGTATTCGAAGACAATCCCTGTACTAATGAACCATAAATTATCAGGCTGGATATAAGCAAAAATTAAATATACCACAAAGGGAATGTTAAAGGCACAAGCCAAAGTAAATAGAGACCTCTTTAATCCTAAGTGTGAAACGAAGTACCCCGCAGCAATAGACCCTATAATGAAGGCAAGCGCACCGAATGTACCATATACTAACCCATAGGATTCGTTGCTTAAACCTATTCCGCCTTTTTCTATCCCAGCTTTGAGGAACAATGGGGCAACTTTCATTGCCAATCCTTCTGCAAGCCGATATATTATGATGAATAAAAGATAATAGAGAATATATTTTTTCTTAAAGAAATCAGCAAAAATAGCTATTAGGTTGTTTATCTTGTCCGAGAAAGTACCTGTCATTTTCTGGTGCTTATCTTTCGGCACCGCAAAGATATGATAAAGACCAACAAGCCCCAAGATAATGGCGCAGATACCAATTATTACTTGCCAAGACTCCACAACACTGAACCCTTGTGCACGTACTAGCCAGCCAGCTAAGAAAACCAAACCTCCGTTTGCCAGCACCTTAG
This sequence comes from Capnocytophaga sp., assembly GCA_030530525.1. Classification (GTDB taxonomy): domain Bacteria; phylum Bacteroidota; class Bacteroidia; order Flavobacteriales; family Flavobacteriaceae; genus Capnocytophaga. Next base: position 57,356 of record JAUMUT010000009.1, read on the forward strand.
CCAAGTTGTAGAAAGCACCTTGCCACCCCGAGTAAATACTTTGTGTAGAGGTGTCCAATTGTTCCATATACACCCCATCGCCAGCTATATCGTGCATAGAACCACTAAACGCAATGAGCCACATCAAGGTTAAGCATATAGGAAAGAAGTTGGGCAAGGGCAAAGAAAAGACAACAAGCCCAAACAGCACAGCCGAAAGGATTTCTGTTAAAATAATATACTGTCGCTTCGTCCCGAAAAGTTCCATTATAATACTAAGAAGTGGTTTAAATGACCACGTTAAGGTAATTAAGGAAGTCCAAAACGTAATAGATTTGTCAGGAATGCCCATATCTTGTAAGAAAATAGGCGCAACCAACGAAAGCATTATATACGGAAGCCCCATAGCAAAATAAACACTTGGCACCCACAAAATAGGAGATTGTTTTGTCTTTTTCATAAAGATTTTTTTTAGAAAATAATAGTGCAAAAATACTAATTTTTTCAGACTTTTCTAAGAGAATTATAGATAAAATTAAGAGTAATGTATTGTTTTTTTGTAAAAAGAAAGAAAATAAAAAAAAGACAAAAAAATATTATTTAAAAGGCAAATATATTCTCAAAAAATAGTATTTTTGCACCCAAGATAAAATAACGGAAATGGTATAGCTAAATGAAGTTTGTTTTAGAGTTTGATGAAGATTTTGAAGAGCGAGAATTGTTCATTGCTATACATTCTCCTGCCGAGCCTCATAGGTTGGCGTATTGGTTCAATAGAATGTCTCAGGTGCGCTTTGTACGAGCCTTAGAAGATTTTTATGACAAAGAAAGTGAGCAATATTTCCCGTTTTTCCATTGGGAAAACGATGCCGAACAATGGTTTTTAATAGCAAATAAGCGAATAGAAATAAGCCAAGGCGAGGGGCTTTTTTATGAAATAGAAAAACGATTTTTCTTGCTAAAAGAATTTCCAAAAGTAGATTATTTCTTACGAATTTCTAATTATTCCGAAAAGGAAAATTATCTATCATTGTTAAAAAAAATACAATGGATTGATTATTTTTTTGAAATAGAAGAAAATCTATCCGAAAAAGAAAGCACGAAAACAAAAAATAATATAATAAAATTAAAAACAAAATTAACTTTTGAATATGTTAAGGACGAAAAAAACCAAAATTGTAGCAACACTTGGGCCAGCTACCGATAATCCTGAGATACTTAGAAAAATGATTCAGGCAGGAGCAAACGTTTTCCGAATCAATTTCTCTCACGCCGATTATGAAGAAGTAATCAGCCGTATAAAAATGGTTCGTTCCATCAGTGAAGAAATAGGAACAAACGTTGCTCTTTTAGCAGACTTGCAAGGTCCTAAGCTCCGTGTAGGCGTAATGGAAGATAACGTTTTTGTAAATGATGGCGATACGATAACTTTTGTTACAGGCGAGCCTTTCGTGGGCGACCAAACTCGGGTGTATATGAATTATACTCAATTTCCAAAAGACGTAAAAGAAGGCGAACGCATTTTGCTTGATGACGGAAAATTAATCTTTGAAGTAGTTTCTTCTAACCAAGAAGATGAAGTGGTAGCCAAAGTAATACAAGGTGGAGCTTTAAAATCTAAAAAAGGAGTAAATTTACCAAATACAGATATTTCTTTGCCTGCACTTACAGAAAAAGATATTCGTGATGCTGTTTTTGCTATCGGGCAAGAAGTAGATTGGATTGCGCTTTCTTTCGTTCGTCACGCCAAAGATATTGAAGATTTACGAAAACTTATTCAAGAAAATACAGAGCTAAAAATTCCTATTATCGCTAAAATAGAAAAACCAGAAGCATTGGCAAATATTGACGAAATTATCGCTAATTGCCAAGGACTTATGGTAGCTCGTGGCGACCTTGCCGTAGAAACTCCTGCACACGAAGTACCGCTAAGACAAAAAGAATTGGTTAGCAAAGCGAAAAAAGCAAGAATACCGGTTATCATTGCTACGCAAATGATGGAAACAATGATTGACAGCCTTACACCTACTCGTGCCGAAGTAAATGACGTAGCCAATTCGGTTATTGATGGAGCTGATGCCGTAATGCTTTCTGCGGAAACTTCAATGGGGAAATATCCTGTACAAGTAATTGAAAGAATGGCTAAAATAGTTGCCAGCGTAGAAAATTCGGAATTTGTGAGCGTACCAAAAGTTCCGCCTATCCCAAGTAGCGATGTAGAACGTTATGTAACACGCTCTATCTGTTATAGCGCATCTGTAATGGCTACGGATATGAAAGCCAAAGTTATTTCTACCCTTACCAATAGTGGTTATACAGCGTTTCAAATTTCCGCATTGCGCCCAGATGCACATATATTAGTATTTACTTCTAATAAAAGATTACTTTCTAAACTTAGCCTTTTGTGGGGGGTAACTACTTATTTTTACGATAGATATGTTTCCACAGACCAAACCGTGGAAGATATTAACCAAATAGCTTGCCAGAAAGAACACGTAGAGAGTGGAGATATTATCATTAGTCTTAGCTCTATGCCTGTACAAGCAAAAGGGCAAGTTAATACCATCCGAGTAACTCGTATTTAATTTTCTTTGCCATAGGGAAAATAGTATATAAGTGAATGAAAAGCACGAATTGTAATTATACGATTCGTGTTTTTACTTTTTATACTGGAAAATTAAGAATAAATTTCGTATCTTTGCCTGAAAATCAAAACGTGAAAAAGAATTACGGAAAAGTTTTTTCTCCGTTCCAAAATTTCCTTTAAAATAATGAAAAAAGTAGATAATAAAAATAATTTCTATAAAATAAGCCTTGCCGAATGCTGTTGTTTCGTAGGCTTGTTTTATTTTTTTGCTTCTTTTTTCCTATATTTTTATTTTTGGAAAGATGTAGAAATCCTTTTATATCATTTATTTCGGAGTAGTATTATATTCTTGATAGGGTTATGTATCCTTTTAGGAAGTTATATTCTTGAAAAAAATTCCTTTATAAAGAAATAAAAATGATAATGCCTCTTATGGCTTTTTAACTAAAAATTATACATTCGAATAAAATTTTAATTATTTTATAATGAAAAAAATATTTGTATCTTTATTCCTTCTTGGAATGCCTATGATTAATTTTGCTCAAACTAAGCAAACGCTCCAAAAGAATTGGAAATTCACGCGGGAAGATAATTCTTCGTTTGCTCAACCAAATTTTAATGATACCAAGTGGCAAAGCATTTCCATTCCTCACGATTGGGCTATTTATGGTCCTTTTGATATGGAAAATGATATCCAAAGAACTGCTATAAAGCAAGACGGACAAAAGGAAGCCATTGAACACGCAGGGCGAACAGGCGGATTACCATTTGTAGGCACTGGCTGGTACAGAACAAGTTTTGACGTGCCCGATTTGGCTACCAACAAAAAAGTTTTTATTCAGTTAGATGGCGCTATGAGCAACCCCGAAGTATTTATAAACGGGAAAAAAGCAGGCGAATGGCACAACGGCTACAATACTTTCTTTTTAGATATTTCTTCTTTGGTAAAAAATAAAAACAATACCCTTGCCGTGCGTTTAAATAATCTTACTCAAATGTCGCGTTGGTATCCTGGGGCGGGGCTTTACCGAAATGTTCATATTATTACCAAAAACGAAACGCATATCCCTATCTGGGGCGTGCATATTACCACTCCCGAAATTCAATCCAAATTTGCAAAAATTGATATAAAAACCGAATTTGTTAGCCAAAATAATTCTGATTTGGAAGTAGAAACCGAAATTTTTAACCCAAAAGGAGAAAAAGTAGGACAAAGTAGAACAAAAACTAACCAATATACTTCTAATAACACTATTCCGCAAGAGATTTTTATTGATAATCCACAATTGTGGGATATTCAGCAACCAAATTTATATAAAGCAATAACCAAATTATATAAAAATGGACAGCTGAAAGACCAAACAGAAACTACTTTCGGTATCCGCTCGATAGAAACAAAACCCAATGATGGTCTTTACCTAAACGGAAAGAAAATTAAACTAAAAGGAGTGTGTCTTCACCACGATTTGGGCGCACTTGGTGCAGCGGTAAATGAAGCAGCTATCCGTAGGCAAATTCGTTTAATGCAAGAAATGGGGGCGAATGCAATTCGTACTTCGCACAATATGCCTGCGCCAGAGTATGTAAAAATAGCCGACGAAATGGGTATGTTGCTTGCTGTGGAAAGTTTTGACGAGTGGGCGATAGCAAAAGTACAAAACGGTTATCATCTATACTTCAAAGATTGGGCAGAAAAAGATTTGACTAATTTAGTAAAGCATTACCGCAATAATCCGAGCGTAATTATGTGGTTTATCGGCAATGAAGTAGAAGAACAAAGTAATATAGAAGGTTCGCGTGTGGCGCGTTTTCTTCAAGATATTATTCGTCGATATGACGGCACTCGCCCAATATCCAACGGAATGGACAGGCCAGATGATATCCTCCGAAATAATATGGCCGCAACAATGGATTTAGTTGGTTTCAACTACCGACCATTCAAATACGAAGAAGCTTATAAAAAACTACCGCAACAATTATTACTTGGAAGTGAAACTGTATCCACCATCAGCTCGCGCGGGGTATATAAATTTCCAGTAGAACGAAAAGCGATGCCAAAATACCCAGACCAACAAACTTCTTCATATGATGTGGAACACTGCGGTTGGTCTAACTTACCCGAAGATAATTTTATGTACGACGAGGAATTACCTTATATGATAGGTGAATTTATTTGGACAGGGATAGATTACCTTGGCGAACCTACGCCGTATTATGTAGAGTGGCCTGCTCACAGTTCATATTTTGGGGCTGTCGACCTTGCAACTTTACCAAAAGATAGATTTTATTTGTACCGCTCGCACTGGAATAATTCCGAAGAAACGTTGCACATATTGCCGCACTGGAATTGGGAAGGAAGAGAAGGAGAAGTAACGCCAATTTTCGTATATACTAATTACCCAACAGCCGAATTGTTTATAAATGGTAAGAGCCAAGGCAAACAAACAAAAGATGTAAGTATTCCGCTAAGAGAAACAGAAAACGAAGAATCGCAGAAGACTTTCCAACGACAAAAACGTTATCGCCTGATGTGGATGAATACTAAATATGAGCCAGGTTCTGTTAAAGTAGTTGCTTATAACGATAAAGGGCAAGCGGTGGCAGAAAAAGAAATACACACTGCAGGCAAACCTTACGAACTTAAACTCACCGCAGACAGAAGTCAAATAAAAGCCGACGGACAAGACCTTGCCTACATTACGGTAGAAGTAGTGGATAAAGACGGAAATATATGCCCAAATATAAATCAATTGGTGCAGTTTGAGGTTAAAGGAGCGGGAAAATTCCGTGCATCGGCGAATGGTGATGCTACCTCGTTAGATTTGTTCCACCTACCTAAAATGCATCTTTTTAACGGAAAATTAGTAGCGATAGTACAAGCAGGCGAGAAGGCAGGCGAAATTACTTTCCAAGCAAAAAGCAAAAACCTAAAAACTAATTCCGTGAAAATACAAGTGAAATAATTTTTAGTTTATTTTATATAGAATAATTAATAATTATAAAACCTCCCCCTTTCCCCCTCCAAAGGGGGATTTTTTTATTTTTACCATTTTATTTGTTATAAGCATACGAATAATTTATAAAACACTCCTCCTTTTACCCTCCAAAGGGGGATTTTTTTTATTTTTACCATTTTATTTGTTATAAGCATACGAATAATTTATAAAACCTCCCCCTTTCCCCCTCCAAAGGGGGATTTTTTTATTTTTACCATT
>JAUMUT010000009.1:63236-73179 GCA_030530525.1 Capnocytophaga sp.
TATAAGCATACGAATAATTTATAAAACATTCCCAATTTTACCCTTCAAAGGGGGAATTTTTATACATATATATTCTCATAATTATTTAATTATAAAAAATATTTTTATTCCCCCTCTATGAGGGGGGTAGGGGGGAGGTTTTGTTATTAAGAGGAAATATTATTATATAAATTAGAAAAAAAATAGTAAAAATAAAATAATAAAATAAATAAAAATATTTTTACATAAAATAAAACGAATTATATTTCATCTAAAAAAATAAAAATCATTTTCCTGACGTATATTTTTAATTGTTGGAAAAATAATTTTAGCCCGTGAAATATATTTTTAGTTACCAAAAATATTTTTTAGAAGAATACTACGGATTTTATTCGTAGTATTTTTTTATTTTTAGAAAGTAAATCTATTTTTGTTAGTAGGAAAATAAAAGTAAGATACAATATTTTATTTGTATTAAAAGGAAAAATAAAAATAATAAATACATAGAAAATGAAGAGAAAACGTAAATTTTTACTAAAAAATTTTGCTACTTTGAAAAAAGTTTCTATTTTTGCTGAAAAATTATTAACTTATAACCAATTAAAAATAGTAGAATATGAAAATTACCTTATCCAAACTAAGTACTAAAGAATTGGCAACCCTTGCCGAAAGTACTATTTCTATCTCTAAAAATGTTAGATACACCTTCTTGGCAGATAATGAATTATTGAAAAAGTTAGAAGAAACTTTTGGAATTTATCGTACCTTATATAATAAGGTAACATTTAGCGGTAAAGGGAAAACCGTAGCCCAAGCCGACAAAAACCGAACCAAAGAGTTTAACAACTTCCGCGATTATTTAAAAGGATACGCAGGAATTGCACTTTTAGCAAATAATAATTCGGCAAAAGAATTGTATGCGATACTCAAAGTATTGGGCGCAAGTGTTACCAAACTCACTTATGCCGCAAAAACGGCGCATTTCCGTAGATTTATTGAAGAGTTTAGCCAAGAAAAGAATAAACAAAGGCTTTCCGATATTGGGCTAACCGAAGTATTTGAAGAGTTTAAAAACGTACAAAAAGAGTTTGACGAAGTATATTCTGACCAAATAGCAACTAACTCAGAGCTTCGTAGTACGCCTTCGGCTACCAAAAACCGAACCGAGCTGGAAACTTTCCTCAATGCTTATTTTGTTTTCATTCGCGCTATGCAAAAAAATGAAAATTGGAAGGCTCTTTATTCCGAAATTAATGAGCTAATAAAATCATTACGACCCAATGATAATAAAACAGAAAAAAAATCAAACAAAGAAAAAGAACCCGAAAAGAAAGAAAACACTGAAATGAATAACGAAGCCAAAAGCTAATCGTTTTATACCAAATAAAAAATAAAGTATATCTATTTTTTCCACTAATATATAGGTTGTATTTTTTAAAATAATTTTGTAAATTTGCTTAAAAAATAATAATCTATATATTAGTTTTTTTATTGCTTTATCTGAAAATATTTTTTGTATGAAAAACATAACATTTTGGTTTCTGATTTTTATTTTTTTCTTTAAAAATGGATATTCGCAAACACAAAAAGATACTTTGCGAGGGTATAAATTGGTTTGGGAAGATAATTTTGACAGAAAAGATATATTTTCTACGGGAGTTTGGTCAAAAATTCCGCGAGGCAAACACGATTGGAACAATACAATGAGCGATGAGGAAAGTTTATTTCAAATAAAAAACGGAATACTTATTCTTTCAGGAAAACCAAATACCAACCTAAAAAAAGATACAGCCCCATATATAACAGGAGGTGTTTTTACCAAAAATAAAATGTATTTTGAAAATGGGCGAATAGAAATTCGTTGTAAATTAGATGCTGTAGAAGGGAGTTGGCCTGCCGTTTGGTTGCTTCCCAAAGAAGGAACTTGGCCAAGTGGTGGCGAAATAGATATTTTAGAAAGATTGAATTTGGATACCTTTGTCTATCAGACCGTGCATTCTACCTATACCAAAAAGGAAATAGAAGGACATCAAAATTTTGTTACTGCGCCTATTTTTCCAAAAGAATATAATGTCTATGCCGTAGAAATAGATAAAAATGAATTACGTTTCTATGTAAATAATCAGCTTACTTTTACTTATCCTAAGATAGAAGGCGAAGAGAATCAATTTCCGTTTAACAGAGAATATTATCTTTTGATAGATATGCAACTGGGTGGCTCGTGGGTTGGAGCAGTAAAAAAGTTTAAAAAACCTGTGAAAATGTATATAGATTGGGTACGATATTATCAAAAATAAAGTATTTTTTTATAAAATAATTTAGCCTAAATATAAATTCATTGAAATGTATAAATATATTGAAAAACTTTTTTTAAATTTGCACAAGTAATTCAAACCAAAAACAAGATGAAAAAAGTTTTATTATCTTTAATCGGAATGACATTATTGTCTTCTTGCCTAAAAGAAGAGAATAATAACACACCACAGAGACAAATTCGTTTGTTATCCAAAACGATAGAAACTCCTGTGGCTACTGCTCCTAATCAATACAAAATAACTACCGAGCAGAGTTATGAATATGGGCAATTTGGCAATTTGGTTAAACGAGTAGAAAAAGTAACCAATGCTAATGGTACCACAGTAGAAGACACGTACGAGAATAAGTACGAAGGTATTTTGCCTATAAAAACTACGCATAGTAGAGCCAATGTAACTTTGTCAGAAACAACGTATGAGTATTATAATAATGGAAAATTAAAAATAAAATCAGAAGTAGAAGGGAATGATAAAACAAACCCTATAACAGATGAATATGACTACGATGGCGATTTGATAAAAAAACATACGCACATACATCGTAATGGGCAAAAGAAAAATTATTCCATTACAGAATATACATATACAAATAATCAAATAAAAGTAGCTGTAACTTCTTATACCGAAGAAAATAACCAAAAAACAAATGAAGTAAAAGAAAGTTATGTATATTTAATAGATACTAACAACACAATAAAAGAAATAACCAAAACAGGAACTAACGAAACTACCGTTATATCTTATATGTATGATAATAAGCAAAACCCATTGTTTTTGAATACATTCTATAAGATGACTAACCCAACGTATTATTTGGAAGAAGAATATTTCCGATATAATATTACCAAAAAAACACTTACGTATTCTAATAAAACGCTTCCTAAAATGGAAACAGAATTTAAATACAATTATGATGAAGATGGCAACCCAATTCGCCAACAGAAAACTATAAATCAGCAAGATATAAGTACGAAAATTTTTTCATATTAATTTTTTAAAAGTTATAAAATTAAATTCTTCCTCAAGTTCCTACCCAATATGCGGTAGGAACTTTTTTTTGTGCGAATAAAACACAAGAAAAATAAAATATTTTTTGTAACTTTGAATTTCAAAATAATAAAAATGGTAAAAAAATATATTCTAAAATTTAAAGTACCCGCAGGAACATCCAGAGGAGTAATGATGGAGAAAGAAACCTATTTTTTATTTGTAGAAAAAAACGGGAAAATAGGAGTGGGGGAGTGTGGTATTCTTCGCGGATTGAGTGCAGATGATGTTCCTGAATATGAAAATAAATTGCATTGGGTGGATAAAAACCTATCGCTCGGGAAAGAAAAACTTTTGGCAGAGTTATTAGAATTTCCTTCCATTCAGTTTGGGGTAGAGCAGGCTTTTTTGTCCGTAGAGCAAGAAGACCCGCATATACTTTTCCCTTCTTTATTTACAGAAGGGAAGAAATCTATCCCGATAAATGGTTTGGTATGGATGGGGCAGGCTTCTTATATGAAAGAACAGATGAAAGAAAAAATAGAGAAAGGATTTCGCTGTATAAAAATGAAGATAGGCGCTATTGATTTTGAAACCGAATTGCAACTTTTGAAGGCTCTCCGCAAAGAATTTTCAGTAAAAGATATAGAAATACGAGTAGATGCCAACGGCGCTTTTTCTACCGATGAAGTAATGGAAAAGTTGTACAGGTTATCGGAATTACAATTACATTCTATTGAACAGCCTATCCGTGCGGGGCAATTACCGCAAATGGCATCGCTTTGCGCTACTTCGCCGATACCTATTGCGTTAGATGAGGAGCTAATAGGCGTGTTCCGTAAAGACGAAAAAGAAAAATTATTGGCAGAAATACGTCCGCAATATATTATCTTAAAACCTTCTTTAACAGGCGGTTATCAAGGGAATTTGGAATGGATTTCGGTTGCACAAAAATACGGGATAGGCTATTGGATAACCAGTGCTTTGGAAAGTAATATCGGGCTGAATGCTATTGCACAATGGACTTTTACTTTATCGCCACAAATGCCACAAGGCTTAGGAACGGGTAGCTTATACACGAATAATATGGTTAGTCCGCTTGTAGTTTCGCAAGGAGAATTGCACTACGGGGCAGGAAAATGGGGAGCGATAGAATAGAAATATTTAGCAAAAATACTTCGCATTCCTTTTTTAATTATCCGTAAAAATGATTAACTTTGCCTTTTTAAAGATTAAATAAAATGAACACAATTGTTACTTCTGATTTTTCTTTTCCGAATCAAAATTCTGTATATAAAGGAAAAGTGCGCGATGTTTATACCATTGAGAATGAGCTTTTGGTAATGATAGCTACCGATAGGCTTTCTGCCTTTGATGTAGTTTTGCCAAAAGGAATACCATATAAAGGACAGATACTGAACCAAATAGCGAGCGAATTTTTACAAAAAACACAAGATATTGTACCAAATTGGCTTATTTCTACCCCCGACCCGAATGTTTCTATCGGGCTTCGTTGCGAGCCTTTTAAAGTAGAGATGGTTATACGAGGATATTTGGCAGGACACGCCGCACGCGAGTATAAAGCAGGAAAAAGAATACTTTGTGGTGTTTCTCTCCCCGAAGGTTTGCAGGAAAACGATCCTTTGCCAACGCCAATAATTACACCTACCACCAAAGCAGATAACGGCTTGCACGATGAAGATATATCCAAAGAAGAAATTCTTAAAAAGAAAATTGTCAGCGAGAAAGATTATGCTATTTTAGAGAAATATACCTACGCACTTTTTGAACGCGGAACAAAATTGGCAAAAGAACGCGGGCTACTTTTAGTAGATACAAAATATGAATTTGGAAAAACCAAAGACGGCGAAATCATTTTAATTGACGAAGTGCATACGCCCGATTCTTCTCGTTACTTCTATGCCGAAGGATATAAAGAGCGACAAGAAAAAGGGGAAGAACAGAAACAATTATCTAAAGAATTTGTACGGCAATGGCTTATTTCCAAAGGTTTTCAAGGTAAGGCAGGACAGCAAATACCAGAGATGACCGATGCGTATATTACTTCGGTTTCTGACCGATATATAGAATTGTATGAGCATCTGTTAGGAAAGAAATTTATAAAAGCGGATATTTCTAATATCCACGACCGAATTTTTCATAATGTAACGGAATACTTTCAAAGTTTGCTGTAAAAGATTAAAGGAATTATATTTTTAAATAAAAAAAGATGAAAAATATACGCACAAGCGAATATGTAGTTTTTCTGTATCGTATTTTTTTAGTATATTTATTTTATGCAATAGCTCGTGGTTTGTTTATCTATTTGAATCGTGGTGTGATGGGAGATTACAGCACTTTTGACCTCTTCTACTACGGATTAGCATTTGATAACTGTGCTATAATGTATGTGAATTTACTCTTCATACTATTGAGTTTGTTACCTTTGTGGATAAATGTTCATAAAAAGTTTCAGACAGTAGTATTTTGGTCGTATTTTATCCCTAATACAATAGCTTATGCCTCCAATTTTATTGATATGGTATATTATCCATTTAGTAAAACAAGGCTTACTTCGGCTTCTTTTGCTGTGATAGAACACGAAGAGAATAAAGCTAAATTATTCAGTAGTTTTTTAGGAGACTATTGGTATATGTTTGTAGGATTCTTTTTGCTCATAGCTCTTTGGGTCTATCTTTATAAACGCATAAAGATTACAGAAACACCTATTGCTAAAAAAGCTCCTTATTACGGGTGGTCTACTGTCTTTTTCTTAGGATTTGGTACTTTGATAATGATGGCGATACGTGGAGGTGGTTTTACTTCCGATACTCGCCCTATCAATATGCTCGATGCCAGCCGGCATGTGAATATCACCCCGCAGGCTGATGCTATTCTAAATACTCCTTTTTGCCTTATTCGCAGTATGGGGAAAAACAAAGGATTTAAAGAATATCACTTTGTAGATGAAGCCTACATCAATGAGAACTTAAAACCTATTAAGCAGTACGACCGTGAAGTAGTTACCAAACCTAATATCGTTCTCTTTATTTTAGAAAGCTTTGGTAAGGAGTATTGGGGGTGTATGAATACTAAAACAAATATTCCTAACTTTAAATCGTATACCCCTTTCTTAGATTCGCTTTCCATACATTCATTTGTGTTGGATAATGCTTATTGTACGGGTAGGCAATCCATACACGGAATGTCGTCAATGCTGGCAGGAATACCTTCGTTTCAGGTAGCCTATACTTCTTCGCCTTATGTAAAACAACCTACCCAATCGTTAGTATCTATCGCCAAAGAAATGGGATACGATACCTCTTTCTTTCACTCCGCTCCCAATGGTTCTATGGGCTTTTTAGGCTTTTCTAATATTTTAGGATTTGACCATTACTACGGTAAGAATGAGTATAATAATGATGCCGATGATGATGGACACTGGGGGATTTGGGACGAACCTTTCTTCCAATATATGTGTCGCACTTATTCTGAAAAGAAACAACCTTTCTTAGGGACTATTTTTACGCTTTCTTCTCATCACCCTTTTCAAATACCTAAACAATACGAAGGAAAATTTCCTAAGGGAGATCTACAAATTCATCAATGTATTGGTTATACAGATTATGCGCTAAAAAAATTCTTTGAAAGTGCAAAAAAAGAATCGTGGTATAACAATACTATTTTTGTGTTTGTGAATGATCACCCTAACCAAACGTATTACGACCTATATAATGAACCTATTTCTCATATGGGGGCGGCTATTATGTTTTACAGCCCAAATCCTGACTTAGTACCTACAAAAGTCTATTCGGAAATAGCAGAACAGATAGATATCTACCCTTCTTTAGTTGATTTAATGGGTTATAATAAACCTTTCCGTTCGTGGGGACGAAGTGTCTTCGCTGATAAAACGGATGAGATACCTCGCGCTTTTGTCTCCGATGCGTTGATGTATCGAATGATGCAAGGTAATTACATCTATATTATTGATGAAACAGGTAAGGTTAATGGTATTTATAAAAAAGAAGATACAGCCCTCAAAAACAATCTTTTAGGGAAAGAAGATAATCCCGAAATCCAAAAAGGTATTCAAGATTTGAAAGCCTTTATGCAAGATTATATGGATAGAATTATCAACCATAAATTGAATATCCAATAATTTAAAAGTAAAAAAATTAAAATATATTTCTAAAATATCATAAACTATCCGAAAAAATACGTATTTATCCAAAAAAATGTATAATTTTGCAATCTCAATTTATAATTTAAACAAATGAAAGATTTATTTGAACACATAAAAACAAACAAAGGAAATATTGGTCGTTGGGCTTCTCACGCCGAAGGATATTATGTATTCCCAAAATTGGAAGGAGAATTAGGCCCACGAATGAAATTTCAAGGCAAAGAAATTCTCAATTGGAGTCTTAACGATTATTTAGGGCTAGCCAATCATCCAGAAGTTCGTAAAGCCGATGCCGAAGCTGCCACAGAGTATGGAGCTGCTTACCCAATGGGAGCACGTATGATGAGCGGGCATACTACTTTGCACGAAGAATTAGAAAATCGTTTAGCAAAATTTGTTCAGAAAGAATCTGCTTATTTACTAAATTTTGGCTACCAAGGAATGGTTTCTATCATTGATGCTTTGGTTTCCAAAAATGATGTTATCGTTTATGATGTAGATTCTCACGCTTGTATTATTGACGGAGTTCGTTTGCATTTTGGTAAAAGATTTACTTACCAACATAACGATGTGGATAGCTTTGTTAAAAATATGGAACGTGCCAAAAAAGTAGCCGAAACCACAGGCGGAGGTATTTTAGTTATCACCGAAGGCGTTTTCGGAATGCGTGGGCAACAAGGAAAGCTAAAAGAAATTTTATCTTATAAAGAAAAATATGGCTTCCGTATTTTGGTAGATGACGCTCACGGCTTCGGTACGCTCGGTAAAACAGGTGCAGGAGCTGGTGAAGAGCAAGGAGTACAAGATAAAATTGATATTTATTTCTCTACTTTTGCTAAGTCTATGGCTGGTATTGGGGCTTTTGTCGCTGGTGATAAAGAAATTATTGATTATCTGAAATATAATTTGCGCTCACAAATGTTTGCAAAATCGCTTCCTATGATTTTTGTTAAAGGAGGTCTCAAACGATTGGAAATGTTACAAACAATGCCCGAACTGAAACAAAAATTATGGGATAATGTAAATGCACTACAAAACGGACTAAAAGAAAGAGGATTTAATATTGGCGACACCAATACTTGCGTAACTCCCGTTTTCTTACAAGGAAGTATTCCAGAGGCGATGGCAATGGTAAATGATTTACGTGAAAATTATCGTATTTTCCTCTCTATTGTCGTTTATCCGGTCATTCCAAAAGGTATGATTTTATTACGAATGATTCCAACCGCATCGCACACTATGAAAGATATTGAAGAAACTTTGGAGGCATTTTCCGCTATCAGAAGCAAATTAGAAGGTGGAATATATCGCCAACAAAACGCTCAATTAGAAGCCGAAATGGAAGGAAAATAAAACGTTGTATCTCTTTTTTTAAAAGCTGTTCAATTTTTTGGACAGCTTTATTTTTTATAATGTTTTTCTCTTATATATATTATGGTATAAAATAATTTTTAAAATATTTTCTAAACAAATTATTTTAAATAATTCTAAATAATATAAAAATATTTTGTAAATTTGCATAACAATAATCTCTAATACTAAAAATTAGAAAATGAAACCAGAAAACACATTGAACGAAAAGCAAGGACATTGGATTCTTGCCAAATTAGGAAAGCGAGTATTACGACCAGGCGGGCGCGAACTTACCGAAATACTTATCAAAAATCTGAATATCTCTCCTTCGGATGATGTTGTAGAATTTGCACCAGGCTTGGGGCTTACAGCTGCGCTCACTTGCACCAACAAGCCACATTCTTACACAGGAGTAGATATAAATGAAGAAGCTACAAAAATTGTCAGAAAAAAAATTCATTATGATAAAGCAAAAATAATTATTGCAGATGCTTCCAACACAACACTGCCCGATGCTTGTGCGACCAAAGTTTATGGCGAAGCAATGCTAACAATGCAACCTTTGGAACATAAAAAAGCTATTATTGCCGAAGCCTTTCGTATCCTAAAAAGCGGAGGATATTACGGTATTCACGAGCTTGCTCTAAAACCCGATGACGTCTCAGAAGAGATAAAACAAGAAATTTTTAAAGAATTAAGCTCTTCTATCCGTGTTCACGCTCGCCCAATGACTGCTTCCGAATGGATTTCTCTCCTCGAAGAACAAGGTTTCAAGGTAAAAAATGTAGCTCACAACCCAATGTTGCTTCTCGAAAGAAAGAGAATTTTTCAAGATGAAGGCATTTTTCGTGGTCTAAAATTTCTAATAAATCTTTGTTTGCATAGGGAATTACGAGTTCGGGTATTAAAAATGCGAGGGGTATTTCGTAAATATTTGGAGCAATTGGAGGGGATTTCTATAGTAGTAGAGAAGCCTTAGGGACAAAAAAGGAGTTTTTTAGGGATAAAAAACGAGCGAAAACGAATAGAAAAAGCACAAAAATTTCAGGAAATGCTAAAAAGTTTTCGTTATAAACAACTGAGAATAAATCAATTAAAAAAAAGTTTTAAAAAAAGTAAAAAA
>JAUMUT010000035.1 GCA_030530525.1 Capnocytophaga sp.
AATTGTTTTATATTGTATAAAAATAAAATTTCTGAAAAATATAGGTATTTCATAGAATAAAAATATACACTATATAAAAAAATATAGAATTAAATAGTATATGATATTTATTGAATAATAAAAAATAGTAATTAAATACTTTATAGAATAGATGGATACAAAAAAAATACGAATTACTAATAATAAGTAATCCGTATTTAAAAAAAATATAACAATTTATTTATCTACGTGACGTTTTGAGCAAATAAAGCGCCAATATAGTGAATATCAGATTGGGAATGATAACAGCCATCAAGGGGGATATGCCTGACTTTTCCGACAAAATACCAAAGATTCTTTCAAAAAATACGTATGTAAAACCGATGAGTACGCCAAATGCAAGATTTACTCCCATTCCGCCTCTCTTCTTCACAGAAGAGACGGCCACTCCTATAAAGGTAAGAATAAACGCCGTGAACATCGCCCCCCATCTTCTATAATACACAAGTTCATAAATACGAATGTTTGGAGAACCTTTTTGCCTTTCTTGATCGATAAACTTGTTGAGTTCAAAGAAGTTTTTAGTCTCGGCAGCATATTCAATCGGTAACAAATCGGAGGTTTTGAAATTAAAAAGTGTGTCTTTCGTGTATTCGGTAACTATTTTATCGTCTTCTTCCCCTATGGTTCTCTTCACATAATCCGTTAAACGATAGGTAGTAATACTATCATTTTGTATAAATTGGATACTGGAAGCACTTATTTTCTGTTGTAGCTGATTGCCCTGAAAGTATTCGAGAGTAAAATCTCTGCCTTCTTGCTTAGTTGCATCATAATCACTAACATAGATATACTCATTTTCAGAAATTTGATTATATAAATTCTTTCCTTTGGTGTAAGAACCAGGCGAGAGATAAGTACCATAAAATTCGTTATACACCTTACTAGAATATGGAACAACAAACATCCCCATCAAAATGACAAAAACAGAAAGGATAAGGGCTCCATAAAGGTACGGACGTAAGAATCTGTTATAAGATATGCCTGAACTAAGCATAGCAACTATCTCCGTTCTTTCAGCGAGCTTTGACGTGAACCAAATAACGGATAAAAACAGGAAGATAGGGAATAAAATATTAGCAAAATGTACGATAAAGTTCAGGTAATACCAAAGTATAGCCTCTGTTGGAGCGTTGTTTCTTGCCATTTTTGCGCTTTTCTCGGCATAATCTACTAATATTCCTATCGGAATAAACATTAGGAACAATCCGGAAAATGTCAAAAAATATCGTTTTAAGATATACCAATCTAATATTTTCATTTGGAATAATTTGATTAATGAATTACAAACGATTATCCATTTGTCGTACCATTTGTGCTTTCCATTGTGCAAAGTCGCCAGCTATGATATGTTTTCGAGCCTCGCGTACCAGCCACAAATAAAATCCTAAATTATGTATAGAAGCTATTTGCTTAGCTAAATATTCTTCGGCAACGAATAAGTGTCGTAAATAGGCTTTGGTATAATAGGTATCTACGTAAGTGTATCCGGCAGGATCAATGGGTGAGAAATCGTTTTCCCACTTTTTGTTTTTGATATTAATAGTGCCGTGAGCTGTAAAAAGCATTCCGTTACGGGCATTTCTGGTAGGCATAACACAGTCCATCATATCCACTCCAAGAGCTATATTCTCTAAGATATTAATAGGAGTGCCAACGCCCATAAGGTAACGAGGCTTGTTAGTTGGCAGAATATCACACACGAGGTCTGTTATCTCGTACATAACTTCTGCTGGTTCGCCAACGGACAATCCGCCAATGGCATTACCTTCTGCATTTTTGTTAGCGATGTATTCGGCAGACTCTTTACGTAGATCTTTATAGACAGAGCCTTGTACAATAGGGAATAAAGCCTGAGAATAGCCGTATTTCGGAGGAACTTTTTCTAAATGACGGATACAACGATCCAGCCAACGATGTGTCATCTGCATAGAACGCTTGGCGTAACCATATTCGCACGGATACGGAGTGCATTCATCAAACGCCATCATAATATCTGCGCCTATACTTCTTTCAATTTCCATTACTTTTTCTGGCGAAAAGATATGATAAGACCCATCAATATGACTTTTGAATTTCACGCCCTCTTCGTGTATCTTTCGAGTATTGGAGAGAGAATAAACTTGGTATCCGCCACTATCGGTAAGTATATTTCTGTCCCAATTCATAAATTTATGTAAGCCCCCAGCTTGTTCCAAAATGGAAGTGGTAGGTCGTAGATACAAATGATAGGTATTTCCTAAAATAATATCGGGGTTTATATCTTCTTTAAGTTCCCGCTGATGTACGCCTTTGACCGAAGCAACTGTGCCAACAGGCATAAAGATTGGAGTTTCTATAACGCCGTGGTCTGTGGTTATTTTTCCTGCACGGGCTTTGGTTTGTGTATCTTTTTGTAGAAGTTCAAACTGCATTTTCGTATATTTTTTAGAGGGCAAAGATAGTAATTTTAATTGAAAATAGAGACTTTACCTTTAATAATATTATAGTATCATTATGGTATGTTACTTTTATTTTATATAATAATCATCTGATTTTCAATAGTATAATATAATTATATTCCTTTTATAAAAAATAATTTATTTCTTGGATAAAATATCATTTATTAGGTTTTTTTTGTACTTTTGTGTTTTATTTTATATTTTAATTAATTTATTCACACAATGAAAACACGAATTACTGATATTTTTAATATACAATATCCTATTATTCAAGGCGGTATGATTTGGGCAAGTGGCTGGGAATTGGTTACGGCCGTTAGCAATGCTGGCGGTTTGGGTTTATTAGGCTCTGGCTCTATGAAACCTGATGTTTTACGAGAACAAATCCGAAAAAGTAAGGCAAATACTCAAAATCCTTTTGGAGTAAATGTTCCTATAATGTATGAAAATAGCTCCAAAACAATGGAGGTTATCCTTGAAGAAAAAGTGCCTGTTGTTTTTACTTCCGCTGGAAATCCTGCTATTTGGACAGATATTTTAAAAAAAGAAGGAATAAAAGTAGCGCACGTAGTTAGTAGCTCAAAATTTGCCAAAAAAGCCGAGCAAGCAGGCGTTGATGCTGTTGTTGCAGAAGGTTTTGAAGCGGGTGGGCATAACGGACGCGAAGAAACTACTACAATGGTACTCACCCCATCAGTAATGGAAGCGGTTACTATTCCTGTTATTGCGGCAGGGGGCATTTCTTCTGGCAAAAGTATGTTTGCCGCTATGGCATTGGGCGCAGAAGGAGTGCAAATAGGTAGCCGATTTGTAGCAAGTACCGAAGCGGCTGTACATTCTCTTTTTAAACAAAAAATAATTGATACTAATGAAGGAGATACTATATTGACTCTTAAAGAGTTAGCACCTGTTCGTTTAGTGAAAAATGAGTTTTACAATAAAATATTAGAACTCTATCAAACACAAAAAGCTACTGCTGAAAATCTTCAAAATCTTTTAGGTAAAGGACGTGCAAAGATAGGAATGTCAGAAGGTAATTTGGAAGAAGGTTTGCTTGAAATTGGGCAAGTAGCAAGTAATATTCATCAAATTAAAAACGTAAAAGATATTTTTGATGAAATTTTGAACGAATTTGCACAAATACAAAAAAGAATGCAAAATTTTTAAATCTAAATTTAATTTATTTAACATTTTATTTATGAATATTTTTATCAAAATAATAAAAAAACTTGGGTATAGTGTTTTATTTTTTATTGGATTTTTATTTATTTTTTGGATAGCAACGCTTATCCTTTCTAGAATAAGTGTTAATAAAAACACTCCTCCTTCCAACGAAGTAACTATTTTTGTTTTATCCAACGGAATGCATACAGATATTGTTATGCCTGTACAAAATGATATTTTTAATTGGAACGAAATCATTAATCCTCAGGATATTAAGAGTGAAAATAAAGACTATAAATTTATTGCTTTGGGTTGGGGAGATAAGAAATTTTACATTGATACTCCCACTTGGAACGACTTAACTTTTAGCACGGCATTCCAAGCAGTTACAGGACTTGGAAGCTCTCTTATGCACGCCACCTATTATAATTCTTTAACAACGAATGAAAATTGTATAGCATTACATATCAGTAAAGAGAATTATAAAAAATTAACAGAAAACATAATAAAAAGTTTTGTTCTTGAAAATGGAAAAGCTATAAACTTCCCAACAGAAGCCGTTTATGGAGAGAATGATGCTTTTTATAAAGCCAACGGAAGATATAATTTATTTTTTACTTGCAATAGTTGGACAAATAAAAAACTGAAAAACAGCAATTTAAGAGCCTGTGTTTGGACTCCTTTTGCTTTTGATGTAATGAGAAATTTACGTTAAATATTTGTTTTGGCATAAATTGTTCAAAAAATACACTATTATTCTTTATTTTTCAAAGAACAAATATACCACATTTCGTATTCTTTTTATTTGTATGTAATTCGTAATCAATTGTTTTTTTAACTATATTTTTTCACTAAAATTAACTATAAAATAATGAATTTACAAAATGTACAATTAGTAATCCTTGATATACAAGGGAAATTATCAGAAATCGTTTATCAATCTGAAGAGATGTTGCGTAATGCTCACATCGCGATAGAAGGAAGTAAAATATTAGAAATTCCCAGCATTTGGGTAGAGCAGATGCCTGATAAATTAGGTGCTACTCACCCAATGATTGCTGAGACTTTGGAAGGGAAAACTTCCGTTAAAAAAAGTAGTTTTTCCGCTTTTGGAAATACAGAGTTTGTGAATAAACTTACGCAAAACAATCGTAAGCAAGTTCTTCTTATAGGTATAGAAACTCATATTTGTATTTACCAAACCGCAATAGATTTATTATCTGATAGTTATGAAGTTTTTGTTATTACAGATGCCGTTTCTTCTCGAACAGAAAGTAATAAACAAATAGGTCTTCAAATGCTCACAGAAGCTGGTGCTAAACTGTTTAGTACAGAGGCTATGTTGTTTGCCCTTTTGCGTACCGCTTTGCATCCTAAATTTAGGAAAATTGCAAAATTAGTGAAATAAATTAATTAAATTTACCAATGAAATTTTACCATAAATTCGTGAATATTACGAACGCTACTGGAAATATTTGGTTGTACAGAACTCTCAAAGCCATATCCAACAGATAAGAAAAATTTAGGAATATTAAATAATATATATCCATTTATGGCTTGTGAGGTTCGGTAAGTAACTCCCAATTCTGCAAAATCTTGATACAAGATAGATGCAGTGGCATCTAATTGATACTGAATATCTTTGGAAACAAAAAACTGAAAAGCAGGTTTTATAGTAAAATCTTCTGTAAGAGAAAAATAATAGCCACCTAATGTATAGAAAACCATTTTTTCTGAAACGGTAGTTACCCTTTCTTTGGATATTTTTGTTTTATCAGAAGCCAATAAGTTAGGCACAGAAGCACCTATATAAAATTTAGGTGTTTGGAAGTAAGCACCCACTCCTACATTGGGTTGAAATTTTCCAGAAATTCCTTGTAAATAAGGGTCGTATTCTTGATTATAAGGCTTAAATTTTGAACCATCTAAGGAATATAAATTACCTCCTGCTTTTAGCCCTAAATAGAGATTAGAAACTTCTGTAATAGGAAGAGAATAAGAAAAATCTGCAAAAAAAGCAGTTTGTTTTTGTAAAAATATTTTATCATTCACCACAGAAGCACCTAAACCAATACGATTGGTGATTAGGTGTGTAGTGTTAAATGTCTGTAACTTAGGGCTATCTGAATTGGCTGGCTGTAATTGATTACGAAGATTGACCGATATGCTATGCCCTTTTTCTTTTCCTACTGCAGCAGGGTTGATAAGGTTTTGTAGTTCATTATAAAAAATAAAATTATTGCTTTGTGCTGTTAAAATATTTCCATAAAAAAAGATGATGGAAATGAATAATATAGTATAAATTTTCTTCATTATTTAGTAATTAATATATAACCATCCTTCTTTGGTTTCTTTAGTTTTTCTGATAGTTAAAATGTAATAATAGAATCCTTGTGGTACTTTTTGTCCATCATTTCCTATACCTTTCCATTGGTTTTTATAGCCTCTTGTTTCATAGATGAGCAAGCCATCACGAGTGAATATTTGTAAAGTATTTTGAGGGTAAAGGCTTATTCGATGAATATTGAAAAAGTCATTAATGCCGTCTCCGTTGGGTGTGAAAGCATTAGGAATAAGTACGGTATCCAATTCTTCATCTTCTTGATTATTAATACCATCTCCATCTATATCATCATCGCAGGCATCACCTTTTCCGTCTTTGTCGGTGTCTTTTTGGTCAGGATTAGTTATGTAGGGGCAGTTATCTTGTTCGTTCGGGGCACCATCTCCATCTATATCATCATCGCAGGCGTCACCTTTTCCGTCCTTGTCGGTGTCTTTTTGGTCTGGATTAGCTATGTAGGGGCAGTTATCTTTTTCATTAGGAATACCATCATTGTCAATATCATCATCACAGGCATCGCCAATTCCGTCTCCATCGGTATCGGTTTGGTCAGGGTTGGAGTTTTTGGGACAGTTGTCATTCTCGTTAAGAATCCCATCACCATCTATATCATCATCACAGGCATCGCCAATTCCGTCTCCATCGGTATCTTTTTGATCTGGGTTAGGTGTGTCAGGACAATTGTCTTGTTCATCAAAAATTTTATCATTATCTCTATCTCCACTACAAATATCACCAACTCCGTCACCATCGGTATCTTTTTGGTCAGGATTATATTTAGTAGGGCAATTATCTTTTTCATTGAGAATACCATCTCCGTCAATATCGTCATCACAAACATCACCTTTTCCGTCTTTATCGGTGTCTTTTTGGTCAGGATTAGGTATATTTGGACAATTATCATACTTATTAACTACACCATCTCCGTCTAAATCATCATCACAAACATCGCCAATACTGTCTTTATCGGTATCTTTTTGGTCTGGGTTATGGGTTTCAACACAATTATCTTTACTGTCTTTAACGCCGTCATTATCCATATCGCCATCTTCTCGGATAATAATTTGCCCTAAATTGACTGCTAAGAAAATGTTATCATCTGCTTTTATCATAAATCTTCCTTCAGTACAAGCAAAAGAAGAAGTAGGAGTGAAGGTATAAGAACCATTATTTGGTATTTTTTCTGCTAAAGTAGTAGAAAAATTATCTTTTCCATTATCTTTTGAAAAATAAATGGTTACGGTTTTAGTATTGATGTTTCCTTTGTCGGTATTTGCTACATCCCAAGTGATAGTATGAGGAGCGTTAAAGAACCAATATGTTTTCTTTTGGTCAGAAGTAATTTTAAAAGGCCCTGCATCGCCTGCTACTTGTATTTTAACCTTGGCATAACTTGTATTTCCTGTTATTTTGTCATTTTCTCTGTCATTTCGTTCTCCTATTTTTTTATCCATTACAACAAAAGCCCAGTTGAGTTCTCGTTTAACATTGGAAACAGTTTCCCAAGTACTTCTTCTGGAAGGAGTTCTTTCGGTAAGGCTTCCTTCTAAAATACGCGACATACGAGGAATGTAACGTTCAGGTGATTCCGAAGGCGGAATGGAGCGTGTCATAGGACCTCGTTGGCTATTGGGCGAAAAGCGGTCATAAGTGATAGAGCCTAAATTATCAGCTTGTTCCCAAGTATAATATAGTTTGTCTCCATCAGTGTCAATGGCAGAACCTTTTAGCACATAGGCAGTTCCTTTCGGAATGGTATAATCTTTTAATTCTCCTATTTTTGGTAGCGTATTTTGAATAGTTTCGGTAGTAGGACAGCTTTGTTTTTTTATATAATTAACAATTTGTTTTACACTAATGTGGTTAAAATAGGGGTCGGTACGAGATTGTACGTCATTATTGCCAGTTATTCCAGCATAACCCATTATGGTAGAGCCACTTCCTGGTTCTATTTGTACGCCATAACCTTCGTTTCTTAAGTTGTGTGTATGGTTAGCCCCCATTTGATGTCCAAGTTCGTGGCAGAAAAAGTCAATATCAAATCTATCCATATCCATTGCTCCCAAATTCCCTGCCGAAAAGGCTTTCCCTTTGCTATTGTTATCACAAACACAGCCTATACAGCCCGCGTTTCCGTTGGCATTGGTGGTGTTATGAAACAAATGTCCAACATCATATTTGTCATTTCCCAATTTTTCATCTAAAAATTTTTGAAGAGCACTCCCAGTCCAATTTTGTCCTATATAATTGGTAAGATTATCATCGTTTCTATTTTCAATAATGATTTCTTCACCGCTAACAAGTTGAAACTGAATAGACATTTGTGCTCGATACACTTGGTTAGCTCTTTGGATAGTGGAAGCTATTTGAGCCAAAGTTTTAGTTTTACTTCCGAAATATTTGGTAAAACTACTGGTAGTTGCCACAGCAATACGTATAGTTCGGAGTGTGTTTTCACTTGTGTATTTTTCACGTTGGGTATTATTTGCTTCTTGTGTATCTCTATGAGTAACGTCTTGTGTGTTACAATCAAAGTGCATAGAGGTTATAGCATCGCTTCGGTGATATACTTTATGTTTTTTCCCTTTATTATCCGTAGGTTGCATAAAAGAAAATTTAAAGTTTTCCTGAAAAACTACTGAAAGCCCCATTGATGACCACGTAAAACTTACAGATTTTTTAGGATTTTCCGTAGAATATCCAAAATAAGTTTCTATTTCAGGATATTTTTTAGCCAATTCAGGCGAAAGTATATTCGTTTTTTTTACTTTATAAGTAGAAATACCATCTCCATCGGGTATTTCAATAAACGAATACGTATTCACAGAACGAGAAGTGTTTCGGTGCAATGCCCCTTCAAAAGCCTTCCTGTCCAAAGTGTAATATCGGTAAGTTTCTGCTTCTGAGCTTCTTTTATGATTATTATTTTCCTTCCAGTACGATTGTGCATAAATATTTCCTAATGAAAGAAAAAAAAGAATAAAAAAAGATGATAAAAATTTTAACATTGTAGAATATTTTTATTTAGATTATATATGGTTTTTTTTAACAATGCAAAATTAATATTTTTTATTTAGAAAAAACAAAAAAAAGAATATTTTAGTAATAATTTTTTTTATAATTATTTGTAAAACAATATTTTAAAAATATTAAATTAACATTTATCATAAAAAGACTTAGTAAAAATTACTATACTTGTTTTTAAAAATAGTTTATTTTTTTATGATTTCTTTATAAAAAAGTTTGGCTTAATTTGGTTAAAAAACAATTTAAATGTAATTTTGCGTCAAATCTTCTATTTACATTTAATCTAAGTTTATTTCTATATAAAAAAGAGAAAATAATAAAAAAATAATGTTTAATTCATAAAACTATATATAATGAAAAAAATGTTGATTTGTACAGCGATGCTTTTAAGTATCGGAACTATGGTACAATGTACCAAACAAACCACCGTAGAAGAACGCGAGATAGAACAAGCGGGTTCAGATATTATACGAGGAGATGCTGCGCCTTTGGCAACACAAGGTAAAATAGGCGACTATTTTATAAATGAAAAAACAGCCGAGTTTTACGGTCCTAAAAAATCTGTCGAAGAAGGCGGTTGGGGAAGCCCTGTACGTTTTGGTAAAGATAAAGATGGAAAAACTAAAATATATTCAGATACTGGTGCTCCATCAAATACCTTAGGAAATGAAGGGGATTGGTATATTGATAAAGAATCTAAAAAGCTCTATGGACCTAAAACTCAAAACCAATGGGGTAACGGAATTGTTTTAGGAGGAAACCCAAATAATGGTTCTAATCAAGATAGTGATGCTTCTTTGCCTAATTATCGATTAGGAGATGAAGATAAAACGCTTCTTGCTTGGACAAACCCTAAGACACAAGTGATTGATATGACCAAAGACCATAAGCTAAACCAAGTAACCAAACTTGAAATAGGGGCTATATCAGAACAACGCGCTTTACAGAAATTCGTTCTTGGACAAGAAGTTTCTATCATTAGTGCTTCTGCTTTTAAAAATTGTTTTTATATGGAAGAATTTGTTTTCAATAGTAAATTAACAACTATTGGGCAAGAGGCTTTCCGTTATTGTTTGTATTTGGAAACTATGGAATTTCCTGAAAGTTTAGAAGTTTTAGAACAAGGGGCTTTTAAAAGTTGTGTAAAACTTAAAAAAGTAGTAATTCCTTCTTCTTGTAAAAGAATAGAAGGTATTGTATTTGAAGATTGTGAAGTTTTAGATGATGTTACCTTAAAAGAAGGTGTAGAGGTAATATACAACAATGCTTTCCAAGGTTGTAAATCGCTTAAAAAGATAGTATTTCCTTCTACTTTAAAAGGATTGGGTGCAGGAATATTTAAAAATGGTGCTATTTCTGAAGTTACTTTCAAAGGGAATGTACCTGAAATGAGCTTAGGACAAGGAACAGGTAGCCCTTTTGAAGGATTAGCTCCTGGTGTTTTAGAAAAAATTTATGTTCCTCAGGAATTTATAGAAGATTACAAAGCGCAGTTTAAGGATTATGCTGCAATTATTCAGCCTCTACAAAAATAATTA
Source organism: Capnocytophaga sp. (assembly GCA_030530525.1). Classification (GTDB taxonomy): domain Bacteria; phylum Bacteroidota; class Bacteroidia; order Flavobacteriales; family Flavobacteriaceae; genus Capnocytophaga. Next base: position 10,554 of record JAUMUT010000035.1, read on the forward strand.
CTACAATGGAAAGATTAATAAAAAGAATAGCAATTTCTGCATTGAGTTTGCTTTGGATAACTACTATTCCTGTAAGTTGTACCAAAGAAACCGTAGAACTTACTAAAATAAAAAAAGCAAGTACTATTCTAATGGGCGAAGGGGTTCCTTCTTTGGATAAAGGAGAAAAAGGAGATTATTATATTGATCGACAAACAGGTCTTCTTTATGGTCCAAAAACCGATGAAAAAGGCTGGGGGCAAAATCCTTTTAGACTCGTTAGTAAAGAATCTCTTTCTAATAGTACCATAGTAACAGGAGATGGTGTACCTTCTTTGGATAAAGGGAAAGTAGGGGATTTATATTTAGACAAAAAAGGACAAAAACTCTATGGTCCCAAAACAGAGCAAGGCTGGGGGAGAGGCTATGAATTGGGCGATAAATCTCCACGTCAACAAAAAGACGAATGGCCTGATTATAGATTGAGTAAAGATGGTAAAACCCTCTTGGCGTGGGTGAATCAACGTACCGTACATTTGGATATGCGTACTGATTCTAAATTGAATGCAGTAACCACCATCGCAAAAGAGGCTTTTACTCCTGCTTATGCTTTGTCTTCTGTTATTATTTCAGATAATGTTACAGATATTGAAGTAGAAGCCTTCTCTTCACTTCCTTTTTTGGAAATAGTAACCTTACCAGGAAGTATTAAGAAAATAAATAGAGGAATATTCAATCAGTGTCCAAAACTTAGGATAATTAACCTAAGTGAAGGCTTACAAACCATTGAAGATTTTTCTCTTTCCGATGCAAGTTTTGAAGAAATTAACATTCCTAAAAGTGTTAAAAAAATTGGTGGTTATGCTTTTGCTAATAACGAAAAACTCTTAAAAATAAATCTTCAAGAAGGACTTAAAGAAATAGGAAGTATGGCTTTTTCAGGCTGTACAGAGCTTACTCGTTTTGAAATTCCTGCCAGTGTAGATAAAATAGGTGAAAGTGCTTTTGCAAGTTGTACGAAGGTAAATACACTTGTGCTTTATTCCAAAGATATTCCGAAGTGGTCTAATTACCTTATTGCTGATTTTGAAGAGCTTGAAAGTATTTATGTTCCTGACGAAAGTGTAGAAATTTATAAAAATGATGCAGAATGGGGCGAAAATGATGCAGATAAAATAAAACCAATGTCTCAAATGCCAAAAGAATAATTTTATATACAAACTTTGCCAATAAAATGTTATTGGCAAAGTTTTCAAAAAATATTTTCCTTTAATAAACACACTAATTTAATATTTTACAAATGAAAAAAAATTTACTAATAAGTTTAACTGCTTTTTTGGCAATTTTTATTCTTAATTGTAGTAAAGAAGATAAAACGACACAGCAACAAGGACTAAGTCCTTTCTCTATTACCCCAACAGAGATTAGTGTTGCTCTAAAAGAAACGGCAACCCTTGCTATCTCTTCTGGAAATGGAGAATATAAAATTATCCAAACCGAAGATAGCAAGAAAATAGTGCAACTATCTATTACAGAGCAAAATACAAAAATTCTTGTAAAAGCAATAAAACCAGGAAATACCACCGCTACCCTTACCGATGTTAAAAGCAAAAAAGAGGTAGTTCTTAATATTCAAGTAATTATCCCAGCGAGTTATTATGAGCTTAGCAAAGATAAAAAAACACTTCTGAAATGGAAGAATAATGAAGAAGAAAGTGTAGATTTAGCATCAGACCCTATTCTTAAAAATATTACTTCTGTTGGCCAAGCTGCTTTTAAAGAAAATACGGTATTAAAAGAAGTTGTTCTTCCTGAAAATATAACTTTTCTTGCCAAAGAAAGTTTTGCAGGGGTTACCAAATTAGAAACTATCAAAATCCCGAATACTGTTACAAGCATAGGTGAAAGTATTTTCTCAGGCTGTACTGCTTTGAAGAAAGTTATTCTCCCTGAAAATTCTTCTTTTAGTAAAATACCAAAAAGGGCTTTTCAAGATTGCAAAAGTCTTAAAACCATCATATTACCAAATACTATTGATGAAATAGGTATTTTAGCCTTTGCCGATGCTGGGCTTACTCATATTACATTCCCTGAAAATTTATTAACTATTAGCCAACAAGCATTTGTAGGAAATCAAAATCTAAAAGAAATTACTATTCCTAAAAATGTAACTCTTATTAGTTTAGCAGCTTTTCAAGAAACAGGGCTAACCAAAGTAACTGTGGAAGCAACTCTACCACCTACATTGAGTTTTGGGGTAGAAAACCAAGGTGGAACTCCAAAATCCATAGAACCATTTCCATCTGCTACTTTACAAGATATTTTCGTTCCTGAAGAAGTTACTCAAAAATATCGAGATAAAGAAGGTTGGCATAATTATGCAAAAATAATAAACAAAAACAAAGGCTTCAAGCATTTAGAAATTTCTCAAAAAGACGTAATACTTTTTATTGATGATATTAAACAAATTGAAATTATCTCAGGGAATGATGATTACGATTTGGAACGAGAAGAATCTACAAAAGAAATCGTTTATATAGGAATAACATCAAACCAAAAAATATTAGGTATAAAAGGCTTAAAGGCAGGAACAGCCAAAGTAACTTTGGTAGATAAAATAACCCAAGAAAAAGTAGAAATTTCTATTACAGTTCTTATTCCTTTTACCTTGTCTCCAAATACTATCGGGTTAAAAGTAGGAGAAACCAAATCGGTACTTATTGATGGAAATGGTGATTATGAAATACCGACCAATGCTCACGTATCGCTTTCTTTATCTTCAGATAAGAAAAAAATTAACATAAAAGGAATAAAAATAGGAGAAACCAAAGTAACGATTAAAGATAAAAAAGCCAACCAATCCTTAGTATTGTCTATCAGTGTTACCCAAGATACACCAGTATGGAAAGATTTTACTTTATCCACCAACCATCTTTCTCTAAAAATAAATGGTGAGCAAAACATTACTATACAAGGGAATGATAATTATGAGATAGGAACAAGCCAAATAGCACAATTAACATTGTCTTCGGATAAGAAAACACTCACTATAAAAGGTAAAAAAGCAGGAAAAGAGAGTATAAAAATAAAAGATGTAGCTTCTAATAAAGAATTAACATTAGAAATAACAATATTTAAGGCATTAAAACTCAGTATAAATAGTATAAAACTAAAAGTTGGTGATACGAAAATGGTTTCGGTAGAGGGGAATGGAGATTATTTAGTTACAAATGGGCAATATGCAAGCGGAAATCTCTCTGAAGATAGACTTTCTTTACAAATTTATGGAAAAATAGCAGGAAAAGGAAAAATAATCGTTAAAGATAAGAAAACTAATGAAGAAGCTCAGATAGAAGTAGAAGTAACTGAGAAATGGAAAGAATTTATCATAACACCAACTTCTGTAACCATAGAAGAAGAGGAAACAAAAGAAATAAAAATACAAGGAAACGGAGAGTATGAAATAGAAGAAGATAATTTTGCAGACGCATTCTATAATCCCGAAGAGCCTGAGAAACTCCAAATTTTTGGGAAAAACTCAGGAAAAGGAAAAATAAAAGTTACTGACAAAAAAACAGGAAAAGAAATTACGATACAAGTAACTGTAAAAAAAGAAGTTAAAGAGTTTGATATAGACCCTAAACATATTAGCTTAAAAGTAGGACAAACGACAATGGTAACTATTATTGGTAATGATGATTATGAAATAGGAAAAAGCTCCAAAGCTACCATTACCCTTTCTGAAAATAAACAATCTCTTGTGGTAAAAGGCATTCAGGCAGGTACAGAAACGGTTGTTATAAAAGATAAAAAAGCAAATAAAACCATATCACTTTCTGTGGAGGTTCTAGAATCGATAAAACCTTTTAACATAAATCCTACAGAAGTAACTTTCCGAGTAGGAGAAATAGAAACTATCATTTTGGAAGGAAATGGAGAATATCAATTTGGCAATAGCCAATTGGTAGAAGTAGTTTCTCATACCCAAAATATGGTAACTATTCGTGGAAAACAAAAAGGAACAGAAACATTTTATATTACAGATAAAATTTCTAATAAAACACTTTCTGTTAAAGTTACTATAAAAGAAACACTTATTCCTTTTAGTATTTCCCCTTCGGATGTTCGTGTAAAAGTAGGTGAAACAGCCATTGTATCCATTATAGGAAATGGGAAATATGAATTAAGTGAAAAAATGAATCCTTATGCAGAATTAACACTTAATAATGTAAATGGAACATTGACAATCAAAGGAGTAAAAGAAGGACATACGGAATTATATATACGTGATTTGTATCCAAAATTGACTCAAACCAACCAACAAAGAAGTGATGATTCTGAAGATTTTGGAACGGCAGATAACTATGAATCGCGCAAGCTCAGTATTACTGTTATTCCTGTTGTTATGGAGAAAAGCTATCAACTTAGCTGGGATAATTATGCTATTGAAAAATGGCTCAATAACGATGTCGAAGAAGTAAATTTACCTCAAATATCAGAATTGGCTAACATTGGTGAAATAGGAGAAGGAGCTTTCAAAGGGCTTTCTAAACTAAAAAAAGTAGTTTTACATAACAAAATAGAAGTTATTGGTAGAGATGCTTTTGCCAATTGTACTGCTTTGGAAAAGATAAATTTAGGAAATAATGTAAGTGAAATAGGAGGTAATGCCTTTGCTGGTTGCACCAAACTTAAACGAATAGATATTCCTAAAAGTATTCTTCCGAGTTGGCGTGGTATAGGAAGTGCCACTTTTGAAGATTGTACCGCTTTACAAATAATAATTCTTCGCCATACAGAAGTAACACCTTTTGCTACAGAAATTGGTGGAGGAACTTCAGCTACTATTTATGTGCCAAATGAAATAGTGGAAGAATATAAAAAAGATACCAATTGGGCTACTTATAAAGATAGAATACAACCTATTTCTGAACTAACTAATAGAAAAACAAGAAAATAATTCTTTTCAGAGGCTTTGAGGGAGAGAAAAATGTCCCTCAATCCTCTTTTTTAATCATAATAACAATGAAAAAAATAGTTTTACATTTTTTAGCAACTATATTATTGCTATTTATTGCGTGTCAAAAAGAAGCTCCAAAAGAAACAGAAAACCTAACTCCACCAGCTCCTCCAACAATTAAAGAGCCTACCCCAGAGGAAAAACTTCTTGGAGAGTGGCGACTTATTTCTATAAAAGATAGTAATGAATCTTTGGAGAGAGAAATTTCTAATTGCAAACGACAAACGTCTATTACTTTTGAAAAGGGAAATAAAGCTTCTGAAATATCTTATTTCTTAGATACTGAATTAGGCGAATGTAAGCATCAAAAGCACCAATATTCGGTATACCTTCAAAATGATAAACTTACCCTAAAAGAAGACCAAACAGAAGATACTTTTACTTATCAGATAAAAAAAAATATCTTAACCTTGTCATATCCTTTCCAACAAAAAGATGGCAATACTATTACCGTAACTACGACTTATAAGAAAGATTATGAATATAATCCTAAAAAAGAACTCATTGGTACTTGGTATATTCATTCCTTAAAAAGAGGAGGTTACAACCAAAATGATATTTTGGAAGGCGGTCATTGTATGACTAAAGAAAAAGTAGTTTGTACCGATACTGATATCAAAATATATCAATATGACTTAGGAAGTGTAGGTTGCAAAGAAGTCGTATATTCAGGGAGTTATGAAATTTCAAAAGATTTAACAAAAATTATTGTGACTTCTAAATATGATGGACGAAAAGGAAACAGAAGTTTTTTCTTAGATAATGGAACTTTGGAATTGTTTGGATATATTTCTAATGGAGATTTAGAACAAAAATTCTATAAAAAAGAAAAAAAATATGATGATGAATAACAAATTCGTACTAAAAATTCTTTTTTTCTTTTTATCAATAATTTTAAAAGCCCAAGAAGATACGAATAAAACCATCGCTTTGGATTCGGTCGTTGTTTCTGCTCAAATAGAACCTCAATCTGTAAAAAAATCTG
>JAUMUT010000010.1:0-52257 GCA_030530525.1 Capnocytophaga sp.
TTAAACCAAGAAAAATCGGTAGTATTCCATAAAGGTTTTCGGTAGTTGAAAGAAATATTTCCCTTTAAATATACTCCATTTATAAGCTCTTGCCCATAGGTAATATCCACAAAATCAGTATTATATATTTTCATATAATTATCTTTAAAGAAAAGAGAACTAACAGAATTGACCAGTTTAGTAATAGGTTCAGAAGGGTTGAATTGAGCAACCTTATTTCCTCCTGAAATTTTTAAATGAGAGTAATTAATTTTGTTAAATAATTTGTAAAAATAGCCAGAAACTCTTAATTTATCCTCTGAAAATCCATATTGAAATTCTGTTTTTATTTCTGTAAATGCATTTTTTTCATTATTTTCCTTTTTAAAATAGAGTCCTGAACTCATATTCCAACCTTGTACGCTATTGAAGCTGACGGAACTTACATCAGATAATCCAGTATATGAAAAGTTAAATTTTTTAGTAGAATTTTGGTAAGAATATCCCATAATAATATCAGAAAAGGAAAATTTATTATTCTTTTTATCTACTGAATCCAAATATTTAGCAGAAGTTAAAACACGTTCTATGCTATCTCTTTTATGATAATTTTTTATTTCTTCTTCGGTAAGAGGTATTTTTCTAAAATTTCCCCAATAAATACTATCTTTTTTATTAGCATTTTGGGCAAAACTTACTTTTTCAGCATCTATTATTTTTTTGTTAAAATTATCTATAAATTTATAATCATTATACACATACGAATAATTTCCATCTATTTTTATACCTAAAAAATTAACTTTTAAAAGGATAGTTTGTAAATTTTTATTCCAAAAACTATCAGAAAAGTTAAAGTTTTGTATTATTTTTAACTCATCTATAAAAGGTTGTTGTGCTCGATATCCTTTTAGCAAAACATCTACCCCGTAGATAGCCCACGAATTTTCTACAATATAGATATATCCCTCAAAAACAGGAAGTTTATCTTGTTTTGGAATGATTTTTATTTTGTTAATCAGGTGGTTATAATTATCATAAAATGTACTTTCCAGCTCGTATTTATAGTAAGAAAAAGCGTTATTTGCAATTGGCGAAATAATTTTTGTTTCAAAATTTAAGAAATTATTATAAAAATCAAAATTAGCGTCAGATGCAGTGTTAAAACTAAATCCGTTACTATTTCCTGCTACCTTAGATGCAATAATGTGCTCCTTTATTTTGTTCGGATATTCTATTTTAATTTTAGAAATTGTTTCTGACTGATACACAATGCCAGCCCCCGTAGAATCAAGCATTTGTTCTTTGTCTTCTATTGTAATTCCGAAGATTTTTTTAGGCACATTTCCTACTTTTAGTATTCCTTTGGAGTAAAAATTAGCTTCTAAAAAATTAGTTTTTTTACAATTTTTAACTTTGTTTGCAATAGCTTTTCGTATAATTTCCTTTGCAGGATTATCTTTGTTGCTAACAATAATTTCGCTTAATATAAAATTTTCTTCGAAAAGTTGTATATTTAATTCCGCTGGTAAATCTGTGATTTTCAATGCCCTTTGTTCGGTTTTGTATCCTAATGATTGAAAAACAATGGTATTATTATCTTTTATATTAAGAAAATATTCTCCTTTTTCGTTAGAAGTAGTCCCAATTTTACCATTTTCTAAGTAAATATTAACAAAAGATAAAGGTTTTCCGTTTTGGTCAGTAATTTTTCCTTTTATTTGAGAAAAAGATAAAACACTGAAAAACAATAAAATAAGAAAATATAATTTTTTCATAAATAAAAAATTTTATTAAGACAAAAATAGTAAAAAAAATTAAATATTAATAAAAAATAAAGAAAAAAATAATTATATCATATAATTTAGAAAAATTCTTATTTTTTACATTTAAATATATAATAAAAAAATAGTAACTTTGCACCGAAAAACTAAAAACAAATATCACTTTGTTTATACTAAAAAAGAAAAAATATTATTAAAGTGATGTTCTTATTAAATTGATATACAATGAGTTGTGATAGTTGTTCTTCACATATACAAGATAAAAAAAGTTGCAGTAAAACACAGGTTTGCGGGGTGAGTTCGTGCGGAAATCATAAATTATCGGTTTTTGACTGGCTTTCTAATATTCCATTGCCATCTAATATGAAAAAGTTTGATTGTGTGGAAGTTAGGTTTAAAAATAGCAGAAAGGAGTTTTTTAGAAATTCGGATAATTTGCCTTTGCAAATAGGAGATATTGTTGCAACCGAAGCTGCTTCTGGGCACGATATAGGAGTTGTTTCGCTTACGGGAGAGTTGGTACGCGTACAAATGAATAAGAAAAAAGCCAACCCCAATGATGAAAAATTACCAAAAATTTACAGAAAAGCCAACCAGCGTGATATTGATGTTTGGCAAGAATTTCGGGAAAAAGAAGTGCCTGTTCAGAAAAAATCGCGAGAGTTGGCAATTGCCTTAGGGTTAGAAATGAAAATTTCAGATGTTGAATATCAAGGAGATGGCTCTAAGGCTACCTTTTATTATACAGCCGAAGGACGAGTAGATTTCCGACAACTGATAAAAGATATGGCGCGCGAGTTTTCTACGCGTATAGAAATGCGACAAATAGGTTTTCGGCAAGAGGCAGCACGTTTGGGAGGGATAGGTTCTTGTGGGCGCGAGTTATGTTGTTCTACTTGGCTTACTGATTTTCGTTCGGTAACTACCGCTGCGGCTCGTTATCAGCAACTTTCTCTAAATCCGCAAAAGCTTGCAGGTCAATGCGGTAAGCTAAAATGTTGTTTGAATTTTGAGCTGGATACGTATTTAGACGCTCTCCAAGATTTTCCTCGTACGGATACTAAATTGCAAACAGAAAAAGGAATTGCTTCCTGCCAAAAAGTAGATATTTTCAAGCGATTGATGTGGTTTACTTATGAAAATGACTTTATCAATTGGCATAAACTTACGGTGGATCAGGTTAAGGAAATAATGGAATTAAATGCTAAAAATGAGCTTATTCCAAGTTTGGAAGACTATTCCGCAGAGCTTTTGCCTTCCAAAGGAATTAATTTTGAAGTAGCACAAGAGAGTATTACTCGTTTTGATGAAGTAAAATCTCGTAAAAAGAAATCTAAAAATAAAAATAATTCCGCAGATAAAAAGAAAGAAGTTGTAAAAAATAAAGAACAAAATACACTTCCGCCAAAGACAAAAGAAGATAAGAATAAAGAACAAAAGAATTTGCCCAAAACGGAGAAAAAGCCCGAAGAGAAAATAAATTCGCAAGAGCAAAAGGCTAAACCAAAACCAAATAAAAAGCCAAAATTTAAAAATCAGAATAAAAATTTTAACAAAAAAGGAAATCCTAAAAATGAAAAAGAATGAAAAAATTAATCGTTTTTTGTAGTATTTTATTTTCCTCTTGTCATTCTGATATAAAATATAGTGAATATATTTCAATGCTTGGTGGTTGGGAAGAGGGAAAACCTGCTGTTTTTCAATACCAAACCGAAGATACGCTTTCCAGATATAATTTATACATAATGTTGCGGAATGATAATTCGTATCCGTATAGTAATATTTTCTTAATAACTAAAATGGAAGCTCCTGACAATCAGGTTGTTGTAGATACTCTGGAATATGAAATGGCAATGCCAAATGGGGAATGGCTTGGAGATGGTGTTTCTGTAAAAGAAAGTAAATTATGGTATAAAGAAAATGTTTCTTTTCCGCAAAAAGGAAATTATACGTTTTCCATTGAGCAAGCAGACCGCACGCTTGGGCAAAATAATGGCGTAAAAAATTTAGAAGGAATAACCGAAGTTGGGATAAATATTGAAAAAATAAATAAAAAATAAATAAAAAATCCACAGAAAATTATCTCTGTGGATTTTTTTATTTTCTAAGCAATGAAAGATTTTATTTCTTCAATGAAGCGTAACGCAAGCTCGTCGGCTTCTTTTTGGCTTTTGGCTTCGGTATAAATACGGATGATGGGTTCTGTATTAGATTTTCTTAAATGTACCCAACTTTCAGGAAAATCTATTTTTAGTCCGTCAATGGTAGAAATTTCTTCATTTTTATATTTTTCTTGCATTTGTTGGAGAATATCGTCAGGGCGAATAGTTTCCGTAAGTTGGATTTTATTTTTGCTCATAAAATAAGCAGGATAACTTTCTCTTAATTGTTTAACAGAACAATTTTTTTCCGCTAAAAGGGAAAGAAATAAAGCAACGCCCACAATAGCATCGCGCCCGTAATGAAGTTCAGGATAAATAATTCCGCCATTTCCTTCTCCTCCAATAATGGCATTTACTCGTTTCATTTCGGTAACAACATTTACTTCGCCCACTGCGGCAGCAAAATATTCTACGCCGTGTTTTTGAGCAATATCACGAAGTGCGCGCGATGAAGAAAGATTAGAAACTACATTTCCTTTATTTTTCTCTAAAATATAATCTGCACAAGCAACCAGCGTATATTCTTCGCCAAACATTTCTCCTTCTTCGGTAATGAAAGCAAGCCTATCCACATCAGGATCTACAACGATGCCAAAATCCGCTTTCGTTTCGGTTACTTTTTTGCAAATATCGGTTAAATGTTCTTTCAAAGGTTCGGGATTATGAGGGAAATTTCCGTTAGGCTCACAATAAAGTTTAATAACTTCTACCCCCAATTCTTTCAAAAGGTTAGGAATAATAATACCTCCCGTAGAATTTACACCATCTACCACCACACGAAATTTTTTATTCTGGATAGCCTCTGTATTTACTAAGGGAAGCTGAAGAACTTCATCAATATGAATATCCATATAAGCATCATTGATGAAAATTTCGCCTAAATTATCAACCGAAGCGAAATTAAAATCATTTTCTTGAGCTATTTTTAAAATAGAAGCTCCGTCTTCGGCACTTACAAATTCTCCTTTATTATTAAGAAGTTTTAGTGCGTTCCATTCTTTTGGGTTATGGCTTGCCGTGAGGATTATTCCGCCATCGGCATTTTCCAAAGGCACGGCTATTTCTACGGTTGGCGTAGTGCTTAGCCCGATATTCACCACGTCAATTCCTAATCCAATGAGAGTGTATTGTACAAGGTTTTGAATCATTTCCCCAGAAATACGAGCGTCTCTACCTATAACCACTTTGAGTTTTTCTTTCTTGGTGTGTTGTTGTAACCAGGTTCCGTAAGCGGCGGCAAATGTTACTGCATCTATGGGGGTAAGGTTATCCTGAACTTTTCCGCCAATAGTTCCGCGAATGCCAGAAATAGATTTGATAAGCGACATAATTTTTTATATTTGATAATCTATTACAAAATTAATTTTTTTTTTCAAATTAAACGTATTTTAGTTAAAAAAAAATAAGGTATTTATAAAAATTTGTATTTTTGCAAAATATAAATTCATAAAAATGAAAAGAACCATAGCAATTATTTTTCTTCTAACAATGACAAGTTGTCAGTTTTTTCAAAATAAAGAAAACAAAGAAAATAAACAAGAAGAAGTTTTTTTAACATCGGATAACGAGGAAGCAACCTTATTGGAAAAATATGCTTTTGTAACCGATAGAAACGGAGGTTTTATAAGAGTAACAGCTAATGAAAACGCACCAATAGTAGATACTTTACACTACGGAAGCTCCTTGGAAATATCCGCAGAAACGGCATCTTTTTATAAAATAAAAGATGTAGAAAATTATATACTGAAAAAGCAAGTAGGGGAGGAGGTATTACTTATTCCATCTGATTTGAATTTGATACTAGATATACAAGAAGGCGAAACGGAAGAAAATTCCGAAGAAAATAATTACGAATTTTTTGAAACGCCACAGCCTTTGAATGATTTTATAACTTTGGAATTGGTAAGCAAAAACGAATATCTTACAGAAATGCAAAATAGCATAGATTTTATTTTGCGAGATACGCTTGCTATTCAAAAGAAAAACGGAGTGATAGTTTTGCCTTGCGAAAACGAAAATACCGTAATTTTTCAAGATTTTGAAAACGATGAAGATATTAATATGCGAACTTATGGTTATATTGGGCAAATAGAAGAATTAGACCAATATGTATTATCTGGTAGTTATTATGAGGCTTGGGATGCTATTTTAATTGATAAAAAGACAGGATTAGCTAAACATATATTGGATTATCCGCATATTTCTCCTGACAAAAAGCATATGGTGTGCGTTACTCTCAATCCATACGAAGGAACAACGGAATTTTCTTTATATTCTATCAATGAAAATGGTATAAATAAAATAGTACAAACATCTTTTGTTAGATGGGCACTTCAAGAATATGAAGAAAATAAAGTATTTTTTAGCAAAAATGGGTATTTGTATCTTCCTGCTATTTATGAATCCTTATCTGGGATAGATTCTGATAAAATAACGATGCAATACATAAAAATAGGAATAAAATAAAAAGAAAAGGTAATAGAAAAAAATCTATTACCTTTTTTTATAAATTATTTAAAAGTATTGTAAATCAATATCATTAAAGTAGTTAAGGCGGTGGTTATGCTAATAGTTTCTGAGGTAGAAAGAGATTTTCTTTCAGGCTTTTCAGGAACGATAATAATAGCACCGGGTTCTATTTTAGGATAGCTTTTAAAGAATAAAAACTTACGAGTTCCTTCTACACTTCCGTTTGCATATACAACATAAGCACCACTTTTACGTGCATTGTTTGAAAATCCTCCTGCATTATTTACATAAGATTTGAGGTTTTTTCCTTTTTCATATTGTACAAGTGAAGGAGCTAAAACCAATCCTTTTACTTCCACGGTTTGCTTTTCAGAAGGGATAATGATAACATCGCCATCTTTAAGAATTAAGTTTTGGTACGCATTTTTATTTTTCATAATTTTTTCCAAATTAATACCAACTCTAAATTCTTCTTGGTCACCTACTTTTACTATTTTTATTTCATCGGTTACGTTGTCCAATTCTTTAATTTGTTTATTTTGCTCTTTGTCCGAAAGATCTGTTATTTTACGGATAAGAGTAGCTCCTTTTAAGTAAGCATAAGGAGTTAAGCCTCCTGCTCGTTCTATAAAGTCTGAAATTCGTTCTTCTTTGGTTAAAATGCTATAATGTCCTGGATAAATAATTTCTCCTTCTATTTTTATAATTTGTTGAGGCGCATATCCTTTCTGGAAGCGTACTGTAACAATATCATTAGGCTGCAAAGCTACACTTCCTGAGGAAATTTTTAAGTCTGGCGACAACGAAATATCTTGTGTTTCACTGATTGTTTTAAAATTTTCATCATTTTTTTGTCTGGAAAGATGAATAATGGAACTATCCGCTCCTTCTATAAATCCTCCTGCCATTATGATAAGGTCTTCGGCTTTTAGCCCTTCCATAAACGGAATATTTTGAGGTTTTTTAACCGCTCCTTCTATACGTACAAATTGCTTGTTTATTAGGCTATCTCTATTGAAAATGAAAATACTATCATTCGCTTGTAAAGGTAAATATTCTTTTTTAGTTAATAAATCTTTAATAGAAAAATTTAACGTTTGTTTATCTACTCGGTTGGTAGTACGGAATAATAATCCTCTCTCCAAATAGGCTTCGTCCAAAACGCCAGCAGCACGATTGATAAGGTCTAAGGCTGTCATTCCTTCGGTATAAGCATAATTTCCTGGCTGATAAACTGCCCCACCAATACTTATTTTATTATGATAAATATCTGATAATTGTTGTACAGTTAGCTTATCTCCTGATTTCATTATAAACGTATTTGCTTGATTATAAGGAACTTCCTTAACTTCACGCTTAGCACCTACAATTCGTTCAATTACCAAATTGTCCTTATAAGCATTTGGCGTAAATCCTCCAAAAAAGTCTATAAGATTAACCAAAGTTTCGTTATCTTTTATTTCATAAAGCCCTTCGCGTTTTACTTTTCCTGTAACTTCTACTTGGTTTTTGTAAGGCGGAATAATAATAACATCTTGGTCATTTAAGCTCAAATTCCCTTCTTGTGAGCCTTTTAATAAGAAATCATAAACATCAAAAGAAGCTATTTTTTTTCCATTTCGGATAAGTTGAATATCCCGAAAAGACCCCGTTTCCGTAGGGCCTCCACTGGCATACAAAGCATTCAAAACCGTAGAAAGTGCGCTAAGTGAATATGTACCAGGCACTTGCACTTCTCCTATAATATTCACCTTTACAGTGCGTACATTCGCAATAGAAACGCTAGTATATACTTTGTTATAACTTCCATCGGGCGCAGAAATTCCAGAATAAATTTGTCGAAGAGCCGAGTTTATTCTTGCTTTTGCCTCAGTAAAACTAAGCCCTCCAACGCGTATTTTCCCAACCATATTCAGGTTGATATTCCCTTGATTATCTACTTTTTGAGAAAAACTATTCTCCGCAGCTCCCCAAACATCTATAAGTAGCTCATCATCAGTGCCTATTATATAATTTTCAGGCGTAGGCATATTTACATTTGGCGTAAAGGAAATTTTAGGATTTTGGAAAAAATCAAAGCCCCAAACTTTACTCTTTTTATGTTCTAACTCCTTTATATTCTGTCTATTAGTAATTCCAAAAGTATCTATTTCTACTTTATTTTTCCTTTCATTTTTATCCTCAGCATCTGCATTATTTCGTTTATTATTTTGCTTAGCAGGAAGGGTAAGAATTCGTTGGCGAAGTTTGCTTATTTGCAAAGGCGAAACCCCTTTTAATTTTGCCAAATTTTCCAAATCAGAAAGGCTATATCCTTGGTTTTGAGCCTTTTCCCAAAAAGAACGTATTTGTTCCGTAGATAAATTATCTATATTGATAGAAGATAATTGTTCTACATTAAATTCTTGGGCAGAAACCGATGAAAGCCCAAAAAAACAACCTAAAATAATACAAGAGATTAATTTTCTTAACATTTCCTATAAGAGTTTTTAGAAAGGGCAAATATAAGAAGTTTTTTTTACTAAATTAAAAAAATCCATAAAAAAAATGTAATTTTGCAACTATGGAACACAATATATATATGAAGCGTTGTTTGCAATTGGCAAGTAATGCAATCGGTTATACTTATCCAAATCCTCTGGTAGGAAGCGTTATTGTACATAACGGAAAGATAATTGGCGAAGGCTGGCATACCAAACAAGGAGAGCCACACGCCGAAGTCAATGCTATTCACAGTATTTTAGATGAATCCTTATTAAAAGATAGTACTTTATACGTAAATTTAGAACCTTGCGCCCATTTCGGGAAAACTCCACCTTGTGCCAATCTTATTTTAGAGAAAAAAATCCCGAAAGTAGTAGTCGGGACGGTAGATATACACTCCAAAGTGGCAGGAAAAGGTATAGAATTACTTAAAAATAATGGTGTAGAGGTAATCGTAGGGGTATTAGAACAAGAATGCAAAGCCATTAACCGAAGATTTTTTACTTTTCACGATAAAAAACGTCCATATATTATCTTAAAATGGGCGCAAACACAAGATAATTTTATCGCACCGCTCCAAAAAGAAGTACAACAACCTGTTTGGATAACCAATAACCTCTCTCAACAGCTCGTACATCAATGGCGAAGTGAAGAACAAGCCATTTTGGTAGGCGTAAATACCATTTTACAAGACAATCCTTCATTAAATACTCGCCATTGGATAGGAAACAACCCTCTACGATTGGTTATTGACCCTCATTTAAAAACTAACGAAAGCCATTCTATTTATAAAGAAGGTAAGTCGGTTATTTTTACTTTTAAAGAAGCCCAAAATACCACCAATATAACCTTTTTTCAGCTAAATCCTTCCCAATCTATACCGCAGCAGGTGTGCAATTACTTATATGAAAAGGAAATACAAAGCCTTATCGTAGAAGGTGGTACTTTTACTCTTCAAAAATTTATAGAAGAAGGCTTTTGGGACGAAGCAAGAGTGTTTATAGGTAATAAAATCTGGAAAAACGGAATAAAATCACCTCAAATACCTTCCTATCCTTACAAAACACAATATATAGAAGACGATACATTACTTTTTTATCAAAAAATATGACAAAAATAACGGATACTTATCGTACATTGACCCAAAATGTATCTGAAATTATCTTCAAAGACAAAAGTAGCAAGTTCATAGGCTATGCTTTTCCTGTAAATAGTGAAGAAGAGATAAAAAATCACTTAGAAAATATCAAAAAAGAACATTTTTCGGCAAGGCATTGGTGTTATGCTTGGCAATTGGGCAAAGAAAATAAGAGATACAGAGCCAACGACGATGGCGAACCTTCTGGAACGGCTGGTTTGCCTATCTACGGGCAAATACAGTCTTATGATTTGACTAATATACTCCTTATTGTGGTTCGCTACTTTGGCGGAATAAAATTAGGCGTTTCTGGGCTTATCAATGCGTATAAAACTACCGCTCAAATGACCTTACAAGAGGCTAAAATAGAAGAACGTACCATTGATATCCCTTATGAAATCCATTTTGAATATAAAAATATGAACAAAGTAATGAAAATCCTTAAAGAAAAGAATGTAAATGTGGTCAATCAGAAGTTAGAAATGGATTGTAGAGTATATATTAACGTCCGAAAAGGAGATGCACAGCAAATAGAAGACATATTTTCTCAACTTTACGAAGTAGAAATAAAGAAAATAGAAGAATAATTACAAAAAATAAAACTAAAAAATACGAAAAAGATATGGCAGGGAATGTATTCGGGAATTTATTTCGGGTGATGACCTTTGGAGAGTCGCACGGTGAAGCAATTGGCGGCATTGTAGATGGCTGTCCCGCTGGTTTAACATTAGATTTGGTTAAAATACAAGCCGAGTTAGACAAACGAAAACCAGGACAATCTTCCATAGTAACCCAACGCAAAGAAACCGATCAGGTGCGCCTCCTATCAGGGCTATGGGAAGGAAAAACAACAGGTGCGCCCATCGGTTTTGTTATAGAAAATACAAATCAACATTCCAAAGACTACGAACATATTAAAAATATATATCGCCCTAACCACGCAGACTTTACCTATGACAAAAAATATGGTCATAGAGATTATAGAGGCGGTGGCAGAAGCTCTGCCAGAGAAACAGCTTGCCGAGTGGTGGCAGGAGCGATAGCAAAACAAGTACTTTCTGATGTAAAAATAACAGCGTACGTCTCTGCGGTGGGCAATTTATCTTTAAGCACTACAAATTATAAGGAATTAGATTTTTCTGAAATAGAAAAAAATCCTGTGCGTTGTCCTGATGCTATTTTAGCAAAGCAAATGGAGGAATATATAAAGCAAATTCGTAAGGAAGGAGATACCATAGGCGGAATGATTACCTGCGTTATAGAAAATGTACCCGTAGGATTAGGAGAACCTGTCTTTGATAAGCTACACGCAGAGTTAGGTAAGGCTATGTTATCCATCAATGCCGTAAAAGGATTTGAATATGGTGACGGATTTGCTTCCGTACAGAAGAAAGGAAGTGAATATAATGATATTTTTACTACATCGGGGAGAACGAAAACCAATCACTCTGGCGGAGTACAAGGGGGAATATCTAACGGAATGGATATCTACTTCCGAGTAGCTTTTAAGCCTGTCGCTACTATTATGCAATCTCAAAAGAGTATAGATAGAGAAGGAAACGAAGTGGAAATCATAGGAAAAGGACGACACGACCCTTGTGTAGTTCCGAGAGCCGTACCGATAGTAGAAGCAATGGCTGCTATCACTCTTGCGGACTATTTTTTGATAAATAATGCCTATAAAATAAATTGAAAAAACGATAAAAAAGAGTTATGATATAGTATATACGTATCATAACTCTTTCCTGTTTATATATTATGATGTATTTTCAAAATAAAATAGAACAAAAAAGATATATTTTTATAAAATAGAAATGTAAAAATAAACAACAGAGTACTATTTTTATAATTTCACAAACTAAAATATATTTCCGTAGTACTATTTTGTAAAACTTTAAATAAATAAATAATAAAAAAGTTTCTATTTTTATAATATGATATTTTTAAATTCACGGTGTAGTATTTCATTGTGTTGTTTTTAACTACTAAATTATTAAAATAGTAGTATTTTGATAAAATATAAAATTATTTCTTATCATAGTACTACTAAGAAAGTAAGATGTAAATATAAAAAATGTTATAATTTTTATTAACAATATATTTTATAAAAATAAATATATAAAAAATAATGTAAAAATATGATTTTATTTTGTAAATATTAATAAATAAGAAATAATATATTGTTTTTATTGTATAAAATAGATGAAAATACTAAAATAAATATAAAAATAGAATTTATTTAATAAAAGTAGAAATAATATTTGGTTGTCTTATAAAAAAATAGTATTTTTGCAAACATAATAAATAGTATATTGATTTTCAATAGAATAAAAAAGAATAATAGAATACTTTTTTTAAAGTAAAAAGAATAAAAAATAAAATTAATTAAAAGAGAAATACTATGTTGGAGAATAATTATAGAGTATTTAATTCTATTTTAGATAATGATTTTTATAAATTTACAATGCAATGTGCTGTTGTAAAGTTATTTCCCTCAGTTAAGGGGCGTTATGAGTTCATCAATCGTGGGAAACACGAATTTCCTGACGGATTTGCAAAGGCAATGAAAGAGGCAGTTAATCAGATGGCTACGTTGAAGTTATCTAAGGAAGAAAAACAATTTCTTAGAGCTTCTTGCCCGTACCTCAATGCGCCGTACATTGATTTTTTAGAAGGTTATAGATATGACCCTTCGGAGGTGCAAATATCGCAGAACGGAACAGAACTTTCAGTTAAAGTGGAGGGATATTGGTACCGAACAATCCTCTGGGAGGTTCCGCTTTTGGCAATGATAAGCGAATTATACTACAAATTAACTGGGGCAGTAGGTTGTGATGACCAAGAGATACAAAATAGAACGGTGGAGAAGATAAAATTATTCGAGAACCTTGATGTTGTTTTTGCAGACTTCGGAACCAGACGCAGACACTCTTATCACACCCAAGATGTGGTAATGAGAGCGCTCACGAGGTCTCAAAAATATAATTTTTCGGGTTCAAGTAATGTACATTTCGCTATGAAATACCAAGTGAAGGCGATAGGGACGCACGCACACGAGTGGTTTATGTTTCACGCCGCAGAATATGGGTACAAAATGGCAAATGCAATGTCATTGGAGTCGTGGGTAGATGTTTATAGGGGAGATTTGGGCGTAGCCTTGTCAGATACTTACACCACAGATGTGTTTTTTAAACAATTTGACAAAAAATTTAGTAAATTATTTGATGGAGTAAGACACGACAGCGGAGATCCGATAGAATTTGCCAATAAAACGATTGAACATTACAAAAAAATGGGCATCAATCCCCTTTCTAAATATATAATCTTCTCTGATGGGCTCAATCCTGAGAAGATTGAAGCAATAACAACTGCTTGTAAGGGTAAGATAGGGATTTCTTTCGGTATAGGAACGAATCTTACTAACGATGTGGGGCTAAGACCAATGAATATTGTTATGAAACTAACCGAGGTACTTACTTCGGATAATGAATGGGTAAAAACACTAAAACTTTCTGATGAACCTAAAAAACATACGGGCAACCAGAGAATGATTGAACTTGCAAAAGAAATTTTATTGATAAAAGAATGAGTATTTTAAAGAAAACAAATATTGTATCTTATCTTTGTATGATTATAGGAGTATTTTTACTCTATTTACAATCTAATAAAGAATATAGATTTTTCCAAGAACAGTATGTACTTATTGGCGGACTACTATTTTTGGTAGTTGGTATTTATACGCTTTCCAAAAAATTATCTTCTAAACATAAACAAGAATAATTTTTCTATATAAAAGATAAAAATAAAGAAAGATAAAACCCAAAAACGATGATAGAAGTAGGCGATAAGGTAGAAGTGATTGATGAACTCGTAAAAGGAGAGGTGAAAAGTATTGTACGGAACCAAATCTGTATAAAAACAGAAGACGGATTAGAATTTTTCTTTGAAAAAGAGAAAGTAGTGAAGGTAACCGAAGGAGAAATAACGTTAAATATACCTCAATCGGGTACTTTTTTAGCAGAAAAAGAAGAAAAGAAGCGAAAAAAAGTAGCTTCTTCCTCTCATAAAGATAAAAGTGTAAAGATAATGGAAATAGATTTGCATATTGAACAATTGGTAGAAAACCCAAGAGGTATGCAAAACTATGAAATGCTTACCAAACAGCTCAATGTAGCACGCTATCAGTTAGAATTTGCTTTAATGAATAATTTTCAGAAAGTAATTTTTATTCACGGAGTAGGGGAGGGGGTCTTAAAAATGGAATTGGAATATCTTTTAAGCCGATATGAGGCTATTTCGTTCTATGATGCCGATTATTCTAAGTACGGACAAGGTGCTACGGAAGTATATATTCATCAATCGAGAAATAAGAGTATAAAATAAGAAAACAAAAGCCTAAATAAAGGTGAAAAAATTGTTTTATAGTACATTTAAATAGTATTTTTAATTAAAAACCATATAAAATGGAAACACGAGAAAAAGTTTCATTATTAAGAGAGCAGATGAAGGCAAATAATTTGAGTGCTTTCATCGTGTATAGTGCCGACCCGCATATGAGTGAGTATCTCCCCGAGTATTGGTTGGAAAGAGCGTGGATTTCTGGCTTCACTGGGTCCGCAGGATTTGCTGTTTTTACCTTAGATAAGGCGGGCGTATGGACAGACTCCCGATATTTTGTTCAGGCAGCAGCCGAATTAAACGGAACAGGGATAGATTTGTTCAAAGAAGGGGTAGAAGGTACGCCAAACTATATAGATTGGTTGCTTTCAGAGCTCCCCGAAGGTACAAAAGTAGGAGTTAATGGTCTCTGTACAGCACATTCCAATTGGGAACTCCTCTCTAAGAAGCTACAAAGTAAAAAAATTACCTTAGAAGACCTTCCGTTATTAGAAAAAGTATGGAAAGAAAGACCAAAAGATGCCGAAAATCCTATATTTGTACATCCTTTGGAGTATGCTGGGCAGTCCGTAGAGGATAAATTAGCTAAAATTCGTTCAGAAATGGCTAAAAAGTATGCCGTAGATAGTCATATTGTTACTTCTTTGGACGATGTAGCTTGGATAACCAATCTTCGTGGTAGCGATGTAGCTTATAATCCTGTATTTTTAGGATATTTGCATATAACGAATACTTCTGCACGACTTTTTACTAATCTAAAAAAATGTGATGAGGTTGTAAAGAAACATTTACAACAATCTGGAATTGAATTGGTTGCCTATGAAGATTTTTTTACAGAATTATCTAAACTAAAAGGGCAAAAAATATTAATATCGGCTAATGCTAATGAAACTATTTTCCAAACATTGCAAGGAAATAATGAATGTATAGAAGCCGAACCCATCTCTCAATTACTAAAAGCGGTTAAAAATAAAACAGAGTTAGAAGGTTTCCGCTCTGCGATGGTAAAAGATGGTGTAGCGATGGTAAATTTCTTGTATTGGCTGGAAAATCAAGTTGGTAAGGAGGAAATGGACGAGTATTCTATCGGTCGTACTTTGGAAAGTTTCCGAGCAGAGCAAACCAATTTTGTAGGTAATAGTTTTGGGGAGATTGTTGGCTACCAAGGTAACGGTGCTATTGTTCATTACTCGGCAAAAAAAGAGTCTGCCAAGAAAGTTACCAATGAGGGAACTATTCTGATAGATTCAGGAGGGCAATACAGAGAAGGAACAACCGATCTTACCCGTGTGGTAGTGTTAGGGAACTATTCGGAAGACTTTAAGAAAGATTATACCTTAGTTCTTAAAGGAATGATTGATTTAGCGATTGTAAAATTCGTAAAAGGAACTCGGGGAGTACAATTAGATGCCTTTGCACGTATGCCATTATGGTTGGAACATAAAGATTATGGTCACGGCACAGGTCACGGTGTGGGGAGCTTCTTAAATGTTCACGAAGGACCTCAAAACATTCGTAAAGACCTCAAAGATATTCCTTTATTGGAAGGAATGGTTTGTTCGGACGAGCCTGGACTATATATAGAGAATAAATACGGAATACGGATAGAAAATTTGGTAGCTGTTCAAAAAGATGGAGTTTCTGACTTTGGAGAATTTTTCTCTTTTGAGGTACTGACCTTATGCCCAATAGAAACGAGTTGTATAGAGGTATCTTTACTAACGGAAAAAGAGAGAAATTGGCTTAATTCGTACCATAAACAAGTAGAAAAAGCTCTTTTACCTTTCTTGCAAGCACCTCAACAACAATGGTTAAAAGAAAAATGTAGAGCAATTTAGTATTTATATAGTAAAATAATAAAAAAAGATATAGAAATTCTGTTATTCTATATCTTTTTTTTATAAAAACTAATGACGTAATAGTAATTCGGAAAGTTTTCGGGTCAATTCTTTTCTATGATAAGGATTTATTTTTTGAGAATTTATAAATAATTCTCCTTTTTTGTATAATTCGTAATAATTTAGGATTACTTTTTTAATATTTTGATAATCTTCTGCTGCGAGTACCTTTCCTGTGTTGGTTTCTTTGATAATTTCTCCTGCGTCCCAGTCTTTGTAGCCTATGGCTAATATAGGTCGGGAAGAAGCCATATATTCGAACAACTTTCCTGGGATAATTCCTTGTGTTTTCTCGTGATTTATTTCCAACAATAACAAAACTTGTGAGTAATGTTGTAGTTCTATGGCATCATTGTGTGATATATAGCCTTTAAAATCCGTATATTGGTACAAATTATAGGTTTTTAAATCAGAGATGACCTCATCGCTTATCTTTCCTGCTAAACATAACTGAAAATCATTGGCAAAATCTTTATTTTCAAGGATTAATTCATTAAGAACTCGCCATAAAGTCTTCGGATTTCTTTCCGTTAATAAAGAACCAATATGCGATACCAAAAATTTATCCGATGTACGAATATTTTTAAAAGAATCATCATCAAATCCGTTGGTAATCAATGTTATAGGTTGTCTTGTTTTCTCTTCAAATTCCTTTTTGGTAGTGGGGCTGGTAACAAGGATACTATCGGCAGTTTGTAGAACACTTTTCTCCAAGTCGTAGTGCTTTTTTGCTGATTTTTTAGTTAATCTTAGCTCAGAATGGTAACCAATATTAGTCCAAGGGTCTCGAAAATCTGCAATCCAGCGTATATTTAACCTTTTTTTCAATTCTTTTCCTATCAAATGGACGCTATGAGGGGGGGCAGTGGTTATTATGGTATCAATTTGGTTGTCTGTTATGTATTTTTCTAAATATTTCACAGAAGGTTTTACCCAAAGTATGCGTGCATCAGGTATAAAAATATTTCCGCGTACCCAAAGAAACAATTTATCTAACCAATTTAATTGTTTGGAGGGAATAATACCTGCGCTTATTTTTTTGGTTTTCTCTTTAGAAAATAAAGAAGCAAAGGTATAAGGTTCTATAATCTTCTTTTTTAATATGGTGATATTTTTTGGTAAATCATTTCCTATATTTTCATCAATGATAGGGTAAGTAGGATTTTCAGGAATATAAATGATAGGTTCAATGTTAAAATCACGTAAGTATTTAACGAATTTTAACCATCGTTGTACTCCTGGACCTCCTGCTGGTGTCCAATAATAGGTAATAATAAGTACTTTTTTCATTTTAGGATAAAAAATATACTGAAAGTAGGGAAATACTCTCAGTATATTTTAATTAGATGTTAAATTATTTTAATAAACTTTTAACAGAAGCCATTTCTTTATATTTTTTTCGAGCTTCTTCGGCAGGATACCCGAAGTAGGTTTGCCCTCCTTCCAAGGATTTTGAAACACCACTTTGAGCCAAAATAACGGCTTTTTTCCCGATAGTAATTCCGCTTGTCATACCTACTTGCCCCCAAATGGTAACTTCATCTTCTATAACGACACAGCCAGCAATTCCTACTTGCGAGGCTATGAGGCATTTCTCTCCGATAACAGTATCGTGACCAATATGTACTTGATTGTCTATTTTTGTTCCTTTTTTTATGGTGGTATCGCCAGAAACTCCTCTGTCAATAGTACATAATGCGCCCAAATCAACATTGTTTTGGATAACAACTCGCCCGCCCGATTTTAATTTGTCAAAGCCTTCGGGTCTTTTTTTATAATAAAAAGCATCTGCGCCTAAAACAGTTCCTGCGTGGATAGTAACATTATCTCCAATAACACAATTATCGTAAATGCTTACGTTAGAGTGAATTACGCAATTTTTTCCTATTTTAACATTATTCCCAATAAAAGCTCCGTGTTGAATGATGGTATTTTCACCTACTTGGGCTGTTGGAGCTATTAAAGCAGATGATCTTTCAAAAGGTTTAAAAAAATCAGTTAGGCGATTAAAATCCCGAAAAGGGTCATCAGAAATGAGTAAGGCTTTCCCTTTTGGGCATTCTACTTCCTTGTTAATGAGGATAATAGTAGCCTTGGATTGTAGAGCTTTGTCATAATATTTTGGGTGATCGACAAAGACAATATCTCCTTCTTCTACCACGTGGATTTCATTCATTCCCAGAACAGGAAAATTTTCATCACCTACAAAAGATGTGTTAATAAGTGTTGCAATTTGCTTTAAAGAATAAGCGTGCGGAAATTTCATTTTGTTAATTTTTATCAGAAAAATTTAAGTATTGTTTATATCTTTCGTCTATTATTTGTTTAATTTTTATATAATTTTCGGGTGTATATTCATAAGTATAATATAAATCATTTGTATAATTATCGCCATAATAAGTCTTTATAAAATTATCATAATCTTTTAAATAGAAAGAAAATGCTTGTGCAAATTTGCTCCGTTCATCTCTATAATAAGCATTCATAAAACGCTTACCTTTTGAGCTAAGTTCTTCGCTACTAAGTATTCCGTCAAGGTCTATCAGTAATAAATCTTTAAAATTTATAACTGCTTGATGCTCTAAGTAGGAGTCAATAATTTCCATAATGTCAGAATGTAAAAAATTATTTTCATAACTCCATTGTAAAAAGAACGCTATGGGAGTAGCAACTTTTTCCTCAGGCATATTTTTAGGCGTATTTTCCGCTTGAATATGCCATTTAACTTTGTCATAAACGGTAAGTGCCATAATTTTTATTTTTGGTTAATTGAGGCAAAGATAAAAAAAATGAAATATTTTACCAAAAAAATTAATATTTTTAACTATTAAAGTAGTATATAATCAATATATTTTGTGTTTTTATTATTATTTTTTATAAATTATTCTAATAAATGACTTGTGAAATTTTTATTTTCTTAAAAAAAGTTATGAAATGCTAAAATGTCATTTTGTCATAAAATAAATTTTGGCAATGATTTTGCTTTCTCTATGCAATGAATAAAAAATAATTAAAATGATTACAGAAGATACAAATACAAACGAAAACGAAATTTTACAGGAAGAAAACTCTACACAAGAAGAGAATGTAGTTGAAAATCAAGAAAATACAGAGGAAATAAAAACCGAGGAGCTTCCTGATTTGGAGACGGATTTAGCTAAAGAAAAAGATAAATTTTTAAGACTTTTTGCCGAATTTGAAAACTATAAAAAACGAACTGCCAAAGAACGAGTAGAATTATTCAAAACAGCAGGACAAGATGTCATACAATCTTTATTACCTATTTTAGATGATTTCGATAGGGCATTGGTAGAGATTTCAAAAGTAGAAGATAATGACCACTTACGTGGTGTGGAAATAATTTATAATAAATTTTTAAACACATTGAAAAACAAAGGATTAGAGCTTGTAGAGGTAAATCCGTCAGATAGTTTTGATAGTGAAATTCACGAAGCTATTACACAAATTCCTGCTCCAACAGAAGAGCTTAAAGGTAAAATTATAGATGTGGTTGAAAAAGGATATAAATTAGGCGATAAAATAATTCGTTATCCGAAAGTAGTTGTAGGTCAGTAATTTAACGAAACTATTTTTAACTTAAAAATGAAAAAAGATTTTTACGAAATATTAGGGATTGACAAAACTGCCACACAAGCTGATATTAAGAAAGCATATAGGAAAAAGGCAATAGAATTTCACCCTGACAAAAATCCTGGCGATAAAGAAGCGGAAGAGAAATTTAAAGAAGCGGCACAAGCCTATGAAATTCTTAGTGATGAGCAAAAAAGAGCACAATATGACCAGTATGGACACGCAGCCTTTGAAGGAGGTGGCGGAGATGCTAATTATTATGATGTAGAAGATATTATCCGTAATTTTGGAGATATTTTTGGCGGACATTTTAGCGGTTTTTCAGGGTTTGGAGGCTTTGGAGGAGGAAATTCTCGTTCCTACCAAGTTAAAGGAAGTGATTTGCGTATTCGGGTAAAATTAACTTTGGAAGATATTGTTGCAGGAGTTGAGAAAAAAGTTAAAGTACAACGAAAAGTTAAAGCCGAAGGTTCTACTTATAAAACTTGTGAAACTTGCCACGGAAATGGAAGTGTTGTCCGAGATGTAAAAACAATGTTTGGCTATATGAAGTCTTCTACCACTTGTCCTACCTGTGGCGGAAGTGGGCAAACCATAGATAAAAGACCCGAAGGTACAGACGAATATGGACTAAAAAATATAGAAGAAACCGTTCCTATAAAAATTCCTGCTGGTGTAGTGCAAGGAATGCAACTAAAAGTAAGTGGAAAAGGTAACGAAGCACCAGGAAACAATAGCATACCAGGCGATTTGCTGGTTATAATAGAAGAAATAGAACACGAAACTCTAAAAAGAGAAGGGGATAACCTCCATTTTGATCTTTATATAAGTATGCCAGAAGCTGTTTTGGGTTGTTCCAAAGAAATAGAAACCGCAACAGGTCGTGTGCGTATAAAACTTGAAGAAGGAATACAATCAGGAAAAATTCTTCGTTTAAAAGGAAAAGGTGTTCCGAGCCTAACACATTACGGAGCAGGCGATTTGTTAGTTTATGTAAATGTTTGGACTCCTAAAAATTTAACAAAAGAACAAAAGAATTTCTTCCAAAAAATGTTAAATGATGAAAATTTTGAACCTAAACCTGGGGAGACAGAAAAAACATTTTTTGAAAAAGTAAAAGATATGTTTTCTTAAAAAAATAAAAAAGCCAAGAAAATTTCTTTGGCTTTTTTTGTTAATTTTATGAATATGAAACTTTTAGATGCTATTATTTTTGAAACTGTCGGATATTTAGAAAATAAAGGAACTATCCTTTACCCGACAGATACCGTTTGGGGAATAGGCTGTGATGCTACCAATGCAGAAGCTGTACAGAAAGTATTCCAAATAAAGAAAAGAGAAGAAAAGAAAAGCCTTATTTTATTAGTTTCGGATATGGAAATGCTTGAAAAATATGTAGAAATTTCCCCTGAAATTTTATCTTTTTTACAGAAACAAATCAAGCCTACTACAATTATTTATCAAAAGCATAAGTGTTTGATAAACAAGGTGATAGCAGAAGATAATTCGGTTGCTATTCGGGTAGTGAAGAATGAGTTTTGTGAAAAACTAATAAGACAATTTGGTAGACCTATTGTTTCTACTTCGGCTAACATTAGTGGCCAACCTACTCCACATTTTTTTAAGCAAATAGATGAAAATATAAAAAAAGCTGTGGATTTTATAGTTCCATTAAACCAAGAAAAAACAGACTATATCCCTCCTTCTCAATTAGTTAAGATAGAAAATAATTCTGTTATATTTTTAAGAAAATAAAAAAAGAATTATAAAACTTTTAAAACTACAAATTTCAAAAAAAATTTTATAATAAAGAAAAAAAATGTATTTTTGCACCTGAAAAAATCTTAATGATGAAAGTACAACAAATTATTGATTTTTTAGAAGAACGTTTTCCTATTAGTTATGCGGAAAGTTTTGATAATGTGGGACTTATAGTAGGAAATGCCAACCAAGAAATATCTTCCGTACTTATAACTTTGGACACACTTGAAGAGGTTGTGGAAGAGGCTATTGCACTGAAATCGAATCTTATTGTTAGTTTTCACCCTATTATTTTTTCAGGATTAAAAAGTCTTACAGGGAAAACGTATGTAGAAAAAGCGGTTATTAAAGCGATACAAAATAATATTTCTATTTATGCTATGCATACTGCTTTAGATAATTCTTTTGATGGAGTGAATGCTAAAATATGTGAAATTTTAGAACTTTCTAATAGACAAATTCTTATTCCTCAAAAAGGAACTATTTGTAAATTAGATACTTATGTCCCTTCTGCAAAAGCAGATTTTTTAAGAGAAAAATTATTTGAAGCAGGAGCAGGAAATATTGGTAATTATTCAGATTGTAGCTTTAATATCAATGGGATAGGAAGTTTTAAAGGAAACGAGAATAGCCAGCCCACCATAGGAGAAAAGAACAAATTACATTTTGAAGAAGAAACTCAAATAAGTGTTATTTTTTCTAAACATTTACAGAAAAAAATCTTAAAACATCTTTTTGAAAATCATCCTTATGAAGAAGTTGCTTATCAAATTTATTCATTAGAAAATAAAAACCAGCATATTGGAATGGGAATGATAGGAGAACTTTCTTGTGCAATGGATGAAAAAGAGTTCTTAAATTTTGTTAAGAAAAAAATGAATACACAATGTATTCGTCATTCTCAATTTCTGAATAAAAAAATAAAAAAAGTTGCAGTTCTTGGAGGCAGTGGAGCTTTTGCCATAGATAATGCTATCCAAGCTGGGGCTGATGCTTACATAACTTCGGATATAAAATACCACGAATTTTTTAAGGCAGAGCAAAAAATTTTATTAGCCGATATAGGGCATTATGAGAGTGAGCAATTTACAAAAAATCTTTTATTAGACGAATTTACAAAAAAAATTCCTAACTTTGCATTTTATTTATCAAAAACAAATACAAACCCTATCAACTACTTATAAGTATGACAAAAAAAGAAACTACCGTAGAAGAAAAATTAAGAACGTTATATGACTTACAACTTATTGATTGTAAGATAGATGAGATACGAAATATACGTGGCGAACTCCCTTTGGAAGTAAATGACTTGGAAGATGAAGTTGCAGGATTGGAAAGCCGTTTGGAAAAATTTGCTACTGAATTAGAAAAAATAAATGCAAATATAGTTGTTAAAAAAAATACAATAGAAGAGAGCAAATCGCTGATAAAAAAATATAATGAACAACAAAAAAATGTTCGTAATAATAGAGAATTTAACTCTATCTCCAAAGAAATAGAATTTCAAGAATTAGAAATACAATTAGCTGAAAAACACTTAAAAGAGTACAAAGCTGAAATAGAGCATAAAAAACAAACTATTGCACAGATAAAAGACCAATTGGAAACACGCAAAAAGCATCTTCAACATAAAAAAGATGAATTGGATTCTATTTTGGAAGAAACTCGTAAAGACGAAGAAACGCTTTTAAACAAATCAGTGGAAATTTCCTCAGAAATAGAACCTCGTTTGCTAAGTGCTTATCAGCGTATTCGCAACAGTGTAGCAAACCGATTGGCGGTAGTTCCTATTGAACGAGGCGCATCGGGTGGTTCGTTCTTTGTTATTCCTCCGCAAATGCAAATGGAAATAGCTTCTCGTAAGAAAATAACAACCGATGAGCATAGTGGTCGTATTCTTATAGACCCAGCTTTGGCACAAGAAGAAAGAGAAAAAATGGAAGAATTTTTTAATTCTTTATAAAAAAAATATAAAAAAATTAAGAGTTGTTTTTAGCAACTCTTTTTTTATTTTATAAATTAAAATTTAAGGAAAGCCCATACTGCGGTTGGTTATCCCACGGATTTATTCGCATATATGGTTCTATTGACAAACGTTCGTCAACATTAAATTGTTTCAAATGCGCATCTACATTTGCTTCAATGATATTTAAAGCGTACAAACCGATAGTTATCAGTAAAGACATTTCTTTATTTCTACGATAGTAATTTTGCGCTCTCCGCAAGGCATCGTCGCTATAACGGGGTCTTTCATTATTAGGATCTCCATAAAATTCATCATCTCTAAAACCATCAATTCTACGTTTGTAAGCATCTCGGTAGCGGTCGTATTCGTTGCTATTACTTACATAAAAATAAATTCCTGTTCCGATAGCTCCATAAACCAAAGGCACTTTCCAATAACTTTTATTATAAATTTGCCCTAAACCAGGAATGATGGCCGAGTAAAAAGCGGCTTTAGCTGGTGAAAGAGGGTCTGTGTTCCAAGTTATTTTTTCCGTATCAATAACATTATACACATTAATGCTATCTTTTGTAACAGGAATAAATTCTTTCGGTTTTACAGATAAAGAGTCTGTTTGTGCAAAACTATTTACACAAAACACACTCCATATCATTATAAGAAAGTATTTATT
Organism: Capnocytophaga sp.; assembly: GCA_030530525.1. Classification (GTDB taxonomy): domain Bacteria; phylum Bacteroidota; class Bacteroidia; order Flavobacteriales; family Flavobacteriaceae; genus Capnocytophaga. Next base: position 24,298 of record JAUMUT010000010.1, read on the forward strand.
CTTCACCTTGTAAAATTTTTTGTATTCGCTTAAAATCTTCTTCGGATTGGAAAGGAATTTCTAATTTTCCTTTTCCTTTGGTGTATTTAACAGTGATATTTGCACCAAAACGTTGTCGGATTTCATCTACACTATTTTTTACAAACTCAGGAACTTCGTAGTTTTTATTAGGTTTAATAACAGCTACTTTTTGAGGTTGTTTTATTTGTTGTACTAAGGCTTCTGTATCTCTAACAGAAAGGTCTTGCGCTATGATTTTATTGTAAATATCAATTTGTTCGTCTGTTTGTTCAATATTAATAATAGCGCGCCCGTGCCCCATTGATATAAATCCGTCTCGTATTCCAGACTGGATAATAGGGTCAAGTTTTAACAATCGTAAATAGTTGGTAATAGTAGAACGTTTTTTTCCTACTTTTTCGCTCATTTGTTCTTGAGTAAGATGCAGTTCTTCTATCATTCTATTGTATGAAAGAGCCACTTCTATGGGGTCTAAATCTTGTCTTTGGATATTTTCAACCAAAGCCATTATTAGAGATTCTTCATCGTTAGCGATACGAATAAAAGCAGGTATTTTTTCTATTCCTGCTATTTTAGAAGCTCGCAAACGGCGTTCTCCTGAAATAAGTTCGTACTTATCAGAACCAATTTTTCGAACCGTAATAGGTTGAATAACACCATATTCCTTAATAGAAGTTGCTAATTCTTGTAATGCATCTTCATTGAAAATACTTCGTGGCTGATTTGGGTTCGTATCAATACTATCCAAATCTAATAAAAGAATATTCCCGATTACTTGTTCCGCATTTTCGTCTGTTGCGGTACGAACATCATTAGTAGGGAGAATGGCTTGTAATCCACGTCCTAAACGTTGTCCTTTGTTAAATGTTTTTGCCATTTTTAACTATTCTTTTTTATAATTTCTTCTGCAAGGCTAATGTAATTAGCAGCTCCTTTGCTTGCAGCATCATATTTAATAATTGTTTCTCCAAAACTAGGAGCCTCACTAAGCCGAATATTACGTTGGATAATAGTATCGAATACCATTTCGGTAAAGTGTTTTTGTACTTCTTCCACAACTTGATTGGAAAGGCGCAAACGAGCATCATACATTGTAAGTAATAAGCCTTCAATATCCAATGCGGGGTTATGAATTTTCTGAACACTTTTTATGGTATTGAGCAATTTTCCAAGTCCTTCTAATGCAAAATATTCACATTGAATAGGAATAATAACCGAATCTGCCGCAGTTAAAGCATTGAGAGTCAATAGCCCAAGAGAAGGCGCACAATCTATAATGATATAATCGTATAAATTTTTGATAGGCTCTAATGCTTCTCGTAACATATACTCTCGACGAGGCTTATCTACCAATTCTATTTCAATAGCTACAAGGTCAATATGAGCGGCTATCAGCTCTAAATTAGGCGAATCTGTTGGTAAAATAGCTTCTTTTGCAGAAACAGAATGCTCTAAAAGCTCATATGTTCCTTGCTGAACGCTTTCCACATCAATTCCTAATCCAGAAGTTGTATTTGCCTGAGGGTCAGCATCTATTAGAAGTACTTTTTTTTCTAAAACGCCAAGAGCTGCGGCTAAATTAATAGAGGAGGTTGTTTTCCCTACTCCTCCTTTTTGGTTTGCTATTGCAATGATTTTGCCCATACTATAATTTTTTTGAGGGGAAAATATTATTAATTAGTTGTTAAAAAGTCCTGGTATGTTTGGCAAGCCATCTTTTATGCTTCCTGCCAATTCTTGCTCATTAATCACAGATGCACGCTCTAAGGCTTTGTTAAGAGTAAGTACTAAATAATCTTCCAACTCTTCCTTATCTTGCAAAAGGCGTTCATCTATCTCAATAGATTTAATTTTTCTATTTGCCGTAACGCTTACTTTTACACTTCCGTCTTGGCTTTTTTCATCAATATAAACAGAATCTAAGCGAGCCTTAGTTTCCTCCATTTTCTTTTGGGCATCTTGGAGTTTGCCCATCATTCCCATAATATCAAACATAAGTGTTGCAAAATGATTTGTGCAAAAGTAGGAAAAAAAATTAATCTACACGTTTTTTATTTGTTAATTCTGAAATTCTATTTTTATTCTATTGAAAATCAAACTTTTATTATCTATATTTTTATTAACAATCTTTTTAATTAGTAAAAATAATATCTTTTTAAGAGGAAATACAAAGAATAAAAAAATCTAAATTATTGTAATCAATGAGAAAAAATATTTTTTATGCAAAAAAATTCATAAAAAATAGGAAAATCTATGAAGATATTTGTATTTTTGCAAACTAATTACAGAAAATGATTTCTTTATTTCAAAAATATAATGTTGCAGGGCCTCGTTATACGAGTTATCCTACGGTTCCTTATTGGGAAGAGGATAGTTTTTCTTATGAAAAATGGGTCGCTTCTGTACAAAAATCTTTTTTAGAAAGTAATATTTCCGAAGGGATAAGTGTTTATATTCACTTACCTTTTTGTGAAAGTTTATGTACTTTTTGTGGTTGCCATAAACATATTACCAAACGACACGAAATGGAATCTCCTTATATAGATAACGTTCTGAAAGAGTGGAATTTGTATATGGATTTATTACCAGAAAAACCTTTCATAAAAGAAATACATTTAGGAGGAGGAACCCCTACTTTTTTTAGCCCTGAAAATTTACATTATTTATTAGAAAAAATGTTTGAAAGAGCAAAAAAAGCTCCTAATTTTGAATTTAGTTTTGAAGGACATCCTAACAATACCACCTATCAGCATCTTAAAACACTTGCAGATAATGGATTTTCGCGAGTTAGTTATGGTGTTCAGGATTATTCTCCAAAGGTACAAAAAGCTATTCATAGAATACAACCCTTTGAAAATGTGCAGAATGTAACCAATTGGGCTCGAGAACTTGGCTACGAATCGGTAAGCCACGACCTTATTTTTGGATTGCCTTTTCAAACGGAAGAAGATGTACTTTTTAGTATAGAAAAGACTAATTTTTTGCGTCCTGACAGAATTTCCTTTTATAGCTACGCACACGTGCCTTGGGTAAAAGGTACAGGACAGCGTGGTTTTGATGAAAATGACCTTCCTACGGCAGACCAAAAACGGCAATTATACGAAATAGGAAAACGCCAACTTTTAGCAAATGGCTATATAGAAATAGGAATGGATCATTTTGCACTTCCTTCGGATAAAATGTATAAAGCATTTGAAAACAAGAAGTTGCATAGAAATTTTATGGGATATACGGCTTCCAAAACACAATTGATGATAAGCATTGGCATTTCTGCAATTAGTGATAGTTGGTACGGATTTGCCCAAAATGTTAAAACAGTTAAGGAATATGAATTAGTATTAGCTGAAAATAAAATTCCCGTTTATCGTGGGCATATTTTGAATAATGAAGATTTAATTATTCGTCGGCATATTCTGAATTTGATGTGTCATTTTTATACTTCTTGGGAGAATAAAGATTTACAATTTCCTGAAATAGAAGAAATTAAAAATAAATTATCCGAATTAGAAAAAGATAAATTAATAAAAATTAATCCTTATTCTATAGAAGTTACCGATAAAGGAAAACCTTTTATTCGTAATATATGTATGGCTTTTGATTTGCGATTGCAACGAAATATGCCAACTACGAAAATATTTAGTATGACAATTTAGTTAAATATTTTAACTTTAAAACAAAAAGATATTTGTTAAAAAATGAAAAGAAAACTAAAAGCAGTAGAAGAATTTCATAACGCATTTGGGCTGAATGTAGAACCAAAACCCAAAGCAGATTTGCCTGAAAATATTATTAATTTACGCTTTAATTTAATGAAGGAAGAAAATGAAGAATATTTGGAAGCTGCTCAAAGAGGAGATTTAACAGAAATTGCTGATTCTCTGGGAGATATGCTCTATGTGCTTTGTGGAACAATTTTAGAACACGGCTTACAATATAAAATAGAAGAAGTTTTTGAAGAAATTCATAGAAGTAATATGAGCAAACTCGGAGAAGACGGAAAGCCTCTTTATCGGGAAGATGGAAAAGTAATGAAAGGAGCTAAATATTTTAAACCTAACATCACTAAAATTTTGCAAAAAGAATTTTAGAAGAGATAATATGTTGATTTTTAGTGTTTTATAAAATAAAAATATTTTTACTTTCTTTTCATTATAATAAAAAATATTTTCATATCTTTGACGAAGAAAATAATTTATATTTTTAAGATTTTTTTATCATAAAAGAATAAAAATAAAATAGCTTTTTTACGATTATATTTTTAATAAAAATAACAATATACAATGGGATTTTTTGATTTCTTAACAGAAGAAATAGCCATAGACTTAGGTACGGCAAATACTCTTATTATTCATAAAGATAAAGTAGTGGTGGATAGCCCATCTATCGTGGCGCGAGACCTTACGAATAACAAAATCATAGCGGTAGGGAAAGAAGCGCAGTTGATGCAAGGCAAAACCTATGAGCGAATAAAAACGATAAGACCTTTAAAAGATGGAGTTATTGCCGATTTTGATGCTTCTGAGCAAATGATAAATGCATTCATTAAGAGCATTCCTCCGTTGAAAAAACGATTTTTTTCCCCTTCATTAAAAATTGTAGTTTGTATTCCTTCGGGAATTACAGAGGTAGAAATGCGGGCTGTTCGTGAGTCTTGTGAGCGTGTGAATGGAAAAGAAATTTTCTTAATTTATGAGCCTATGGCAGCGGCTATCGGAATTGGCTTAGATATTATGCAACCCAAAGGGAATATGATAATTGACATAGGTGGAGGAACGGCAGAAATAGCAGTTATAGCAATGGGGGGTATCGTTTGTGATAAATCTGTTAAAATAGCAGGTGATGTTTTTACTAACGATATTATTTATTATATGCGTACGCAACATAACTTATATGTTGGCGAAACTACTGCGGAAAATATAAAAATAACGATAGGAGCAGCCATAGAAGACTTAGATGTCCCACCAGATGATATGTTAGTGCAAGGGCGCGACCTTCTAACAGGAAAGCCTAAGCAAGTACAAATTACCTATCGGGAAATGGCAAAAGCCTTAGATAAATCTATCCTTCGTATAGAAGATGCCATTATGGAAACTCTCTCTCAAACTCCGCCAGAACTTGCCGCAGATATCTATAACACAGGTATTTATATGGCAGGTGGAGGTTCTATGCTTAGAGGGTTAGACAAACGAATTTCAATGCGAACAGACCTTCCTGTTTATGTAGCCGAAGACCCTCTTCGCGCCGTAGTAAGAGGTACAGGAATTACACTTAAAAACATTGATAAATTCAAAACTATTTTGATGCGATAAATGAGGCTGATACTATTATTTTTTAAACGGCAGAAAGATTTTTTTATTTTTTTGATACTTTTTGTAATATCTTTTGCTTTCATCATCAATGCAAATTCTTATCAAAGTTCAAAGTTTTTACATTCAGCCAATATTTTTTCAGCCAATATTTATTCTGTAACCAATAGTGTTGGAACGTATTTTAATTTGAAACATCAAAATGATTTATTGGTAGAAGAAAATGCAAATCTTCGGCAAAAATTAATAGATTTACAAACAGAAAAGATAAATAATTTAAGTGGAGATACAGAAGTTACTTTTTCTCCTAATAAATATAAAGTCTATCGGGCAGAAGTAATAAAAAATAGTTATAATTTATCAAAAAATTATATTTTAATTAACAAAGGAATAAAAGACTCCATAGCAGAAGATATGGGAGTTATTTCCCCTTTGGGAATTGTTGGCATTGTGGATAAAACAACTAATAGATTTGCTTCTGTACAGTCTGTATTGAATACATTATCTAAGATAAGTGTAACTCTCAAAAAATCAGGATATTACGGAACTTTGTATTGGGACGGAAAAGAACCAAATATTGTTCAATTTACGGATTTGCCAAACATAACACCTGTCGCAGTAGGAGATACTATTGTTACCGCTGGGCATTCTAATATTTTCCCAAAAGATATTCCAGTGGGAAGTGTTAAAGATTTTTATATTAATCCTCACGACAATTCTCTTTTAATAAATGTTAAATTATTTACAGATATGTTAAATCTTCAATATGTTTATATTATCCAAAATAAAGACCAAGAACCTATAAGAGAATTAGAAAACCAAGTAAATTTACAAGCTAATGAATAATTTGTATTATATTTTTCAATTAGCTTTATTAATTGTTATTCAAGTAGTTGTACTTAATAAAATTAATTTTTCAGGCTATGCAGATCCTATGTTATATTTGTGTTTTTTTATGACATACCCTGTTAGGCAATACAATGGGGTGTTGTTATTGTTAGCTACTTTATCAGGTTTTATTATGGATTGGTTTTCTGATACGGGTGGGGTTTATGCTTGTGCAACTCTTTGTGTTACGTTTATTAGACCTTTATTAATTCGTGTTTTCTTTGGTCAAAACTTTGAAAATCAGTCTATTAACTTGCTTCAAGTTTCCGTAGGGATACGTATATTATACATATTGTTATTTGTTTTTATATTTCAAATATTATTTTATTTATTTGAAATATTTAGTTTTCAGCAATTTATCTATGCTTTTGATAAAATAATAGTATCAACTTTGATTACTTTTATTTTCTGTTTTCTATTTTTTCATATTTTTGGAAAGAATAAAAAGTAAAAAAAAAATAATAAAAAAATATAAATAAATTATAATGTTTCATTATATTTTTTATTTTGTATCTTTTTAATAATCTCCGAGAGTTTCAGGATTTTGTGCTAATGCTTTCTCCAATTGCTCATCATTAGGGGCTTTTCCGTGCCAAGCGTGTGTTCCCATCATAAAATCAACTCCATTTCCCATTTCTGTATGAAGTAAAATGCATACAGGTTTTCCTTTTCCTGTAAGTGTTTTAGCCTGAGCCAATCCTTCTAAAATAGAAGAAATATCATTACCTTTTTCAATATCAATTACTTGCCAGCCAAAAGCTTCGAATTTTGCTCTTAAATCACCTAAAGGCAATACTTTATCAGTAGGCCCGTCAATTTGTTTTTGGTTGTAGTCAATAGTAGCAATGAGGTTATCAACACCTTTCCCGCCAGCGTACATAGCAGCTTCCCAAATTTGCCCTTCTTGTAACTCACCATCGCCGTGTAGGGTATAAACCAAATGAGAGTCTTGGTTTAATTTTTTGGCAATAGCAGCACCAATGGCCACAGAAAGTCCTTGTCCAAGCGAGCCTGATGCTATGCGTATTCCTTCCAATCCTTCGTGAGGAGTAGGGTGCCCTTGCAGGCGAGAGTCAAGCAAGCGAAAAGTGTTAAGTTCGCTAACAGGGAAAAAACCTCTTCGGGCTAAAACGCTATAAAAAACAGGGGATATATGTCCGTTAGAAAGGAAGAATAAATCTTCATTTTTTCCGTCCATAGTAAAAGGGAATTGAATATCCATTACTTCATTGTATAGACAAACAAGAAATTCGGCACAGCCCAAAGAGCCACCAGGATGCCCAGAATTTACTTTATGAACCATTCGTAAAATATCTCTACGAACCTGAGTAGTAAGGTTGGTAAGTTGTTGAATATTAGACATAATTATATTGGATTTTTTTATTACAAATTAAATTTATTTATCTAAAAATAAAAATATTAGAATACAGATAACCCCCAAAAAGAATATTCTTGGGGGTATTATTTATTAACCTAAATAGGTTTTTAGAATTTTACTTCGTGAAGTATGTTTTAGTCTTCGGATAGCTTTTTCCTTGATTTGACGAACGCGCTCTCGAGTAAGCTCAAAGGTTTCGCCTATTTCTTCCAAAGTCATAGGATAATTTTCTCCTAATCCAAAGTAAAGACGGATAACATCAGCTTCACGAGGTGTTAAAGTTTCCAAAGCACGCTCTATTTCCGTTTTAAGAGATTCGTGCATAAGTTCTTTATCAGGATTTGGAGATTCTCCGCTTCGTAAAACGTCGTACAAGTTAGAATCTTCTCCTTCTACCAAAGGCGCATCCATAGAAATGTGTCTTCCTGAATTTTTCATAGATTCTTTTACATCATTAACAGACATATCCAACTCTTTTGCGATTTCTTCTGCCGAAGGGATTCGCTCGTGAGTTTGCTCCAAATAAGCATACATTTTGTTAATTTTGTTAATAGAACCAATTTTGTTTAAAGGAAGCCGAACGATACGTGATTGTTCTGCTAATGCTTGAAGAATAGACTGACGAATCCACCAAACAGCATAAGAAATGAATTTAAACCCACGAGTTTCATCAAAACGTTGTGCCGCTTTAATGAGCCCCATATTTCCTTCATTGATAAGGTCAGGGAGTGTAAGTCCTTGATTTTGATATTGTTTTGCAACAGAAACCACAAAACGCAAGTTGGCTTTGGTAAGGCGTTCTAAGGCTATTTTGTCTCCTGCTTTTATTCGCTGAGCAAGTTCTACTTCCTCATCGGCAGAAATCAAATCTACCTTTCCTATTTCTTGCAAATACTTATCCAAAGAGGCAGTCTCTCTATTGGTTACCTGTTTGGTAATTTTAAGTTGTCTCATTTATGAAAAAAGTAATTAAGATAATTTAAGAAAATTGTATTTACTTTGTATATTATTTTTCTTCGGCTTTGTAGCCTGCTTTTTCTATAATTTTTTGTATTTCCGAAGAAGGGAGAGAAGTTTCCACACGGAGAATTTTATCAGGATGGCTCAAATCTACTTTCCAAGAGTTAATTAGCTCATTTTTATCTAATTCTTTGGCTACTTTATCTACACAGCCTTGGCATTTAAAGTTTGTTTTAAATTCGAAAGTATTCATTTTTTTATAAACGATTATATCTATTTTTGATAAGTTGTTTTATTAACAAAAACCATTCCAAATTATAATTTATTATGATTTTTTAACTATTTTTGAAATAAAATAACGTTTTTTATATCTTTTTTTGTTTCAATAATAAACTATTCATAACTACACTGACACTGCTGAAAGCCATAGCAGCCCCTGCATACATAGGGTTAAGTAGTCCTCCTCCAAAGATGTAAAGCACTCCTGCGGCAATTGGGATACCTATTAAATTGTAAATGAAAGCCCAAAATAAATTTTGTCGAATAGTTCGTAATGTTTGTGTAGATAAATGGATAGTTTTAGGGATTTTTAACAAATCTGACGAAATAATGGTCAATTGCGCTACTTCCATTGCGATATCACTGCCTTTTCCCATTGCTATACTTACATCGGCTTGGGCAAGTGCTTGGCTGTCATTGATGCCATCGCCAACCATTGCTACTATTTTACCTTGTTGCTGAAATTCTTTTATAAAATCTTGTTTATCAGTAGGTTTTACATTTGCTTTAATATGAGAGATACCTACTTTTTGCCCAATATGAGTAGCTGTTTTTTCGTTATCTCCTGTGAGCATATATACATCAATTTTCTGTTTATGAAGAATTTTTATGGCTTCTTCGGAAGTTGGTTTAATTTCATCAGCAATGATGATAAGCCCAACAACTTCTTTGCTATTAGCAAAAAACACTAAACTACCTTCGTTTTGAAATGAAGTTATTTTTTCTTCAAAATAATTGGAAATCAGTATATTATTTTCCTTAATCCAATGTAAATTTCCTATTCGGAAAAATTCGTCTTTATTTATAGCTTGTATGCCTGCACCTGCAATTTCTTCTATATTAGAAAGTTCAATCAGAGTAGTTCCTGCCCAATGCTTAGTAATAGCTTCTGCCAGAGGATGCGAAGAATGCAGCTCCATACTATATAATATAGGTAAATATTTTTGTTTATCAGTCCAAAAATCAAAAATAACACTTGGGTTTCCTTTGGTAATTGTTCCTGTTTTGTCTAAAACGATAGTGTTAATTTTACTTGCCAATTCAATACTTTGTGCATCTTGGATAAGAATACCATTTTCGGCTCCTTTTCCTATGCCAACCATAATAGCAGTAGGAGTAGCCAAACCAAGCGCACAAGGACAAGCTATGACCAAGACACTCACGAATGCTTGCAAGCCGTGAGAGAAGCCGTTTTCTTTGTCTAATAAAAGCCATAAACCAAAGGAAATGAACGCAATAAGGATAACCATAGGAACGAAAATAGCAGCTATTTTATCTACTAATTTTTGAACAGGAGGCTTGCTCCCTTGTGCATTTTCTACCGCTTTTATGATAGAAGATAAAAGTGTATCTGTGCCTATTTTTTGGGCTTGCATTTGGAAAGCTCCTTGCCCGTTTGTAGTTCCTGAAAAGACAAAATCACCAACTGACTTTTTGACAGGAATAGCTTCTCCTGTTATCATACTTTCGTCAATATAAGTTTCTCCTTCTATAACCGAGCCATCAACAGCGATTTTTTGTCCTGCTTTTACCAAAAGAATATCGTCAAGCTGTACTTCCTCTATCGGAATTTGTAGCCATTCGTTTTCTTTTTTCACCAAAACTTCGGAAGGCTTTAGCCCGATGAGCTTTCGGATAGCTTCTGATGTTTTCCCCTTGGCAGATTCTTCCAACATTTTCCCTAAAAGGATAAAAGAAATAATCATCACAGCCGACTCAAAATACAAATGCGTGGCAATACCGTGTTTTGCCCAAAAGTCAGTAAAAATAAGGCTGGAAAGGCTATATAGATACGCAACAGAAGTACTCAAAGCCACCAAAGTATCCATATTGGCGGATTTATGTTTTAGCTGATTGTAAGCCCCGATAAAGAATCTTTTCCCGAAGAAAATTAAGCCAATAGTAGCCAATATTGCTTGTACCCAATCGCTATAAGGGAAATGTAAATGAAACATAGAAAGGATAAAAACAGGAAGAGAGCAAAGCAAACTTCCCCAAAAAGTTCTTTGCAATTTTTTATATCGTTCTTGTTCTTTTGTTCGGAGAGTTTCTTCGGTTATAGTATTGATTTCCAAGTTATAACCTGCATCTTTAACAATGTTTTTTAAAATTTGAGGAGAAGTTATAGAAGCATCAAAAGTAATATTTGCTTTCTGATTGGCATAATTTACACTTACTTGCTTTACGCCTTTTGCCTCTTGTAAAACTTTTTCCACAGAAATGGCGCAAGAAGCACACATCATACCACTGACAGGATATATTTCTTTTTGCATTGGATTTTTAGTAAAATAGAAAATAATGTCCTGCAAAAATAATACCAAAAAAAGACGAATTGTTAATTTTTAGTATTTACAATTCGTCTTAAAAAAAATATAAAAATTACCACTCTCCTTTGGTCAGGATAAAAATATTTTCATCTTCTACACCAATAACTTCGTGTTCCACATCAACAGGAATATCATAAGTATCCAACGCTTTTAGTAAAATTTCTTCATTATTAATAAGAAAACGAATTTCTCCTTTTAAAACAACCAAAAACGCAGGTTCATCGGTTGTGTGTTTTTTCAAAATAGCATTTTTTCCTAAGGCTACGGCTATTTGTTTTATGTTTTCCCCTTTTTTAATAATAGAAGTAGTTTGTTTGTCGGTTCGGAATGTTAATTTTTCTAAAAGATTTCCTTTTTGTAGGCTTTTAATATTTTCTAAAGTTTTTCCGTTAATTGCTGAAATATTGTGCTTTGCAAGTATTTTTTTAGCTTCTTCGGCACGTTTTCCTGCACGGCAAAACAAGACAATATTTTTTTTGTTTTGGAATTGAGAAATTTCTTTTTCAATGTTTTTTAACGGAATATTAACAGCATTTTTTGCACTTCCGCTTTCAAATTCTTCTTCCGAACGAACATCTACCAAGAAAACATCTTTATCATTAATAAGTTCTGGTAAAGTTTGAGCGTTTATTTTGGTAAAAATAAAAATGCTTACGAATAAAAATATTTTGTAAAAATTCATAAAAAATAAAATTAAATGTTAATAAAATAAATTATAATAAAAATCCGCCATTGCGAATAGTACTACCTAAAATAAGTAAAGTTACCCCAATAAGAGTTACAAAAAGAATATGAACAGCCATTTCTGGTAATTTTTTTAGATTTCCTTTGGCTAATTTAGGTAAAACACGCGTTTGTGCGCTGATAGCAAAGCAAATAGTAGTAATTATACCCATAAATTTGAGAGAAACGACAGTTTCTATCCCATTTTTAAACGAAAACCAGTCCGAAAATGGGGCATTTAAGTCATAAGCCATCAAAATTCCTGTAATAATAAGTAAAACTAAGGAAGGCATACCAATAGGCTCATACGTATTTTCAAATCTTGAAATAAAATCGAAATTTTTGAATTTTAACGCTTTTGGCAAAAATCCAAGTAATAAAACCAAGTGTCCGCCTACCCAAATAGTAGCACAAATTAAGTGAATTACTAACAAAATATGATGTTTATCCATATAAATATTAATTTAATATAATGCAAAATTATATAAAAAAATAGAATAAAAAAAGTTAAAATAATTTATTTTCAATATAATTTATGATTTCTAATGGATTTGTTTCATAGTCAAACCATTGAATATCAGTACTTTTGTTATACCAAGTTAATTGTCTTTTGGCAAAGCGACGAGTATTCATTTTTACATTTTCTATTGCTTCTTTAAGATTTGTTTTTTTATCAAAAAAATCAAAAAATTCCCGATAGCCAACAGTTTGTAAAGCATTGAGGTTCTTGTATTTATATAAAGATTGAGCTTCTTGAATCATTCCTTCTTCCAGCATTTTTTCTACCCGTTTATTAATTCGCTCATATATAATTTCTCGTTCAGCGGTAAGTCCTATTTGTATAAAAGTGAAATTTCTGTTAATATTTTTCTTGTTCAAAAAAGAAGAATAGCTTTTCCCTGCTGTTATACAAATTTCTAACGCTCTAATTATTCGTTGTGGATTATGAATATCCATATTGTTATAGTGTTGAGGATCAAGTTTTTGTAGTTTTTTTTGTAGAAATGCGATTCCGTTATTTTTATATTCAAAATAGAGTTCTTCACGAATTTTTTGAGGGACTTCTGGAAAATCATCTAACCCATAAAGAACAGCATTAGAATATAACCCGCTACCACCAACCATTACGACGATAGATTTTTTTTTGTAAAAATTATCTAAAAATGAAATTGTTTCCCGTTCAAAATCTCCAACCGAGTAGTTTTCAAAAATGCTTTTATGCTGAATAAAATGATGTTTTACCTCAGAAAGTTCTTCCTTAGAAGGAACAGCTGTTCCTATACACATTTCCTTAAAAAACTGCCGAGAATCAGATGAAATTATCTCAGTATCAAAATGTTGCGCTATTTGAATTGCTAATGCAGTTTTACCAATAGCAGTAGGACCAACTATATTTATAAGAAAATTCATTCGTAATATTAAAAAAAATTATATATTTGCAAAAATAATAAAAAATAATCAGTTATGTATATTCTTAAAGGTTTTTTTGTTAAAAATAAGTGGTTTTATTTTATTCCGATACTTTCTTTTTTAGGTATTGTGATAATTAGTTTATTTACTCCTTCCAGTGGAAATGAAATTCAAAAAATTATTAACTTAATAGGAGAGTTGCCAACTTTTTCTTTTATACTTTCTCCTTATGTTATTATGTTATTAGGATTATTTTTTGTAGTTAAATTTATTCATTTTCAGTCAATTACAAATTTTACTACATCAAGAAAGAAGATAGATTTTAAGCGAGTACTTTTAAGTTTTTGTATTTGGGGAATTTTCATATGTTTAGAAACTTTTATAAGTTATTTGTGTTTTCCTAACGATTATGTTTGGAATTTTAATTTTGCGCCTTTTATTATTTTAGTATTTTTATCCTTTTTATTGATACCTTTTCAGGCTGGTTTTGAAGAATATTTTTTCCGAGCTTATCTTTTGCAAGCATTAGGATTGATATCTAAAAATAAATTTATTCCATTGATAATCAGTTCTTTAATATTTGGATTAGTACATATTGCTAATCCTGAAATAATAAAAATGGGCTATGGATTTTTATTTTTTTACATTTTGTTAGGATTATTTATGGGAATTTTAGTTTTAATGGATGAAGGATTGGAACTTTCCCTTGGTTTTCATATTGCAAATAATATTTTTATTGCTCTTTTGGTTACTTCGGATTGGACTGCCTTTCAAACACCATCAATACTGAAAGAAGTGAATAATACAGGAAATTTTTCTTTTTACCAAGTAGGTATTTATATACTTGTTTTATCAGGATTGTTATATTTTTTTAGTAGAGTTTATAAATGGACAAATTGGAAAGAAAAACTATTCGGAAAAATAGAAAAACCAAAAGAAGAAAATGGAGAGTATAACATTTAAATATATAAATAAATCATTTAAAATTAATGATTTATGTTTTTCTAATAAGCAAGAATTACAAAAAAAAGCACAATCTTTTTTAGAAGAAAAACAGTTATATTTACAAAAAATTGGAGAATTTTTATTGCATTGGCTTGATGATAATGATACAATAGAATTAGCAACATCAGGAACAACAGGAGTGCCTAAAAAAATTCGGATAAAAAAACAATTTATGGTAAATTCTTCTTTACTGACAGGAGAATTTTTACAGCTAAAAGAAAAAGATACCGCACTTTTAGCTCTTCCAGCAGATTTTATAGCAGGCAAAATGATGTTAGTTAGGGCTATGGTTTTAGGTTTGTCTTTGGATACTGTAATTCCTTCTAGTATACCATTAGTTAATATTAACAAAAATTATGATTTTATAGCTCTAACTCCTATGCAAGCTCTTTATTCTTTATCAGAGTTACATTTGGTGAAAAAAATAATTTTAGGAGGCGCACCTATTACGGCAGAATTGGAAGAAAAATTACAAAAAATTCCTACTCAAATTTATGCTACTTATGGAATGACAGAAACGGTATCGCATATAGCAATGAGAAAAATTTCACAACAAACAACAAAGCCTATTTATACTGCAATGCCGTATGTTTATTTTGAAAAAGACGAACGTAATTGTTTGATTATCAATTGTGAAAAAGTTTCAGAAGAACAAATAATTACTAACGATTATGTGCATTTATTTAGTGAAACTCAGTTTGAATGGAAAGGGCGTTATGATAATATCATAAACTCTGGCGGAGTTAAAATATTTCCTGAAAAGGTAGAATTTCATTTGTCAAAAATAATAAAATCTCCCTTTTTTATTTGGTATGAAAAAGACGATATTTTAGGACAAAAAGTGATTTTGTTTGTAGAAGGGAAAGAAGAACAAAATGTTAATTTATTGCAAAAAATACGAGAAGAAAAAGAGTTGAATAAATATGAAATTCCTAAAAAAATTTATTATTTAGAAAAATTTTCTTACACACTTAGCGGAAAAATTCAACGGAACGAAAGTGTAAAAATATTGTTAAATGCAGAAAAATGCTAAAATAAAATTTGTTCATCTATTTAAAAAAAAGTATATTTGCAAATAAATTAAATAAGCTAAAATAAACAAAATAAGATGGAAAAAGTAAAACAAATCATAGAACAAGCGTGGGAAAACAGAAAGCTATTGCGAGAGTTAGAAACGATTAATGCAATTAAGCAAGTAGTAGATTTATTGGATATAGGCGAGCTTCGTGTTGCTGAGCCTACAAAAAATGGGTGGAAGGTAAATGATTGGGTGAAAAAAGCCGTTATTTTATATTTTCCAACACAAAAAATGGAAACTCACGAGGTAGGAATTTTTGAATATTATGATAAGATTCCGTTAAAAAATAATTACAATCTTAAAGGAGTTAGAGTGGTGCCTCCTGCTGTTGCACGACACGGAGCTTTTATTGCGTCAGGAGCTGTTTTAATGCCTTCTTACGTAAATATTGGTGCGTATGTCGATAGCGGAACAATGGTGGATACTTGGGCTACTGTTGGGAGTTGTGCTCAAATTGGTAAAAACGTTCATTTGAGTGGAGGTGTAGGTATTGGCGGGGTTTTAGAGCCTATACAGGCAGCCCCTGTAATTGTTGAAGACGGGGCGTTTATAGGTTCTCGTTGTATTCTTGTGGAAGGGGTGCATATCGGGAAAGAAGCTGTTTTGGGGGCAAATGTAGTCCTTACAGCCTCAACGAAAATTATTGATGTTTCTAATGAAGAACCAATAGAATTAAGAGGCTATGTGCCTGAACGCTCGGTAGTTATACCAGGTAGTTATACTAAAAAATTCCCAGCAGGAGAATATTCTGTACCTTGTGCTTTAATCATAGGAAAACGACTTCATTCTACTGATTTAAAAACTTCATTAAACGAAGCGTTAAGAAATTTTAACGTATCTGTCTAAGTATAAATAGTTAATTTTTTTAAATGAATATTCTATTATTAGGTTCGGGAGGAAGAGAACACACTTTTGCTAAAAAAATAGCAGAGAGTTCTCGTTGTAAGCAACTTTTTATAGCGCCAGGTAACGCAGGAACTCAAAAAATAGGTAAAAATATTTCTATACAAGCAGATGATTTTCCTCAAATAAAGAAATTTTGTATAGAAAATCAGATAAAAATGGTTGTTGTAGGACCAGAAGATCCTCTTGTGAAAGGAATTTATGATTTTTTTAAGGAAGATGACCAACTAAAAAATATAGCAGTAATAGGTCCTTCAAAAAAAGGAGCTTTGTTGGAAGGAAGTAAAGAATTTGCTAAAAAATTTATGCAAAAATATGCTATTCCAACTGCTGAATATCAGAGTTTTACAAAAGAATCTATTCAGCAAGGTTTTACTTTTTTAGAGAAAATGAATCCTCCTTATGTATTAAAAGCCGATGGATTAGCTGCTGGTAAAGGGGTACTCATTATCAATGATTTAGAAGAAGCAAAGGCGGAATTAGAAAATATGCTTATTAATGCAAAATTTGCAGAAGCTAGTTCCAAAGTGGTTATTGAAGAGTTTTTAAGCGGAATAGAACTTAGTTGTTTTGTGCTTACCGATGGTGAAAATTATAAAATTTTGCCAACAGCCAAAGATTATAAACGAGTAGGAGAGGGCGATACAGGGCTTAATACTGGCGGAATGGGAGCTGTTTCGCCTGTGCCTTTTGCAGATGAAATTTTTATGCAAAAAGTAGAAGAACGTATCGTAAAACCAACGATAGAAGGGCTAACTAAGGAACAAATAGAATATAAAGGATTTATTTTTATTGGACTTATAAAAGTAAATAATGAACCTTATGTGATTGAATATAATGTAAGAATGGGAGACCCTGAAACAGAAGTAGTTATACCTCGAATTAATTCTGATTTGGTGGATTTATTTTCTGCGGTAATTTCGGAAAAATTAAATGAAGTGAATTTAGATATTACCCCTCAAAGTGCTACTACAATTGTTTTAGTATCAGGCGGTTATCCAGAAGATTATGAAAAAGGAAAAGAAATATTAGGACTTGATAGTGTAGAAGGAAGTATCGTTTTTCACGCAGGAACAACTCAAAAAGAAGAGAAAATTTTAACAAACGGAGGGCGTGTTCTTGCTGTAACTTCATTGGCAAATACATTTCAAGAAGCGTTAAAGAAATCTTATGAAAATATAAATAAAATTTCTTTTGATAAAATGTATTATCGTAAAGATATTGGCTTTGATTTATAAAATATTTCCTAAAAAAATATAAAATTAGATTTTACTTTTATATAATTCAAAAAAAATATCTACTTTTGCATAATGGGAAAAAAAGAACAACAGATATTTGAACAACTTTTAATTGTTGATGCGGGTGCAAAAGGCAAAAGTATAGCAAAAGCTCCTGATGGGCGTGTTATTTTTGTAGAAAATGCCGTTCCTGGCGATGTGGTAGATATACGCACTCAAAAACGGCGTAAGAATTATTACGAAGGTACAGCTATTCATTTCCATACTTATTCAGATAAAAGAACAACTCCTGTTTGTGAGCATTTTGGATATTGTGGCGGGTGCAAATGGCAAGATATGAGCTATGAAAATCAGCTTTTTTATAAACAAAAAGAAGTAGAAAACAACCTTAAACATTTAGGAAAGATAGAACTTCCCCCGGTTAGCCCTATAATTGGCTCTGCCAAATCGTATTTTTATAGAAATAAAATGGAATTTTCTTTTTCGGATACACGTTGGCTTACCCCCGAAGAAGTAAAATCAGAGCAAGAAATAGAAAACAGAAATGCTTTGGGTTTTCATATTTCAGGAGCTTGGGATAAGATTTTGGATATTCATAAATGCCATCTGCAAGAAGATCCGTCCAATGCTATTCGCGATGCAGTAAAACAATATGCTTTGTCGCATAATTTAGCATTTTATAGTCCTAGAAACCAGAGTGGTTTTCTTCGTTCTATAATGATAAGAATTGCTTCTACGCAACAAATAATGGTGGTTATTCAGTTTTTTGAAGAAAATAAAAATAAAAGAGAAGCCTTGTTAAATTTTCTTTTAGAGAAATTTCCTGCAATAACTTCTTTACAATATATTATTAACGCAAAAGCAAATGATTCTATTTACGATCAAGATATAATTTGCTATCACGGTACGGATTGTATTTACGAAGAAATGGAAGGATTGCGTTTTAAAATCAATGCGAAATCTTTCTACCAAACCAATTCGGAGCAGGCTTATTATTTGTACAAAGTAGCGAGAGACTTTGCTAACTTATCAGGAAATGAATTAGTCTACGACCTTTATACAGGCACGGGAACTATTGCGCAATTTATAGCTAAGAAAGCCAAAAAAGTAGTAGGTGTAGAGGCGGTTCCTGAGGCTATTGCCGATGCAAAAGAAAACGCAAAGAATAACCAAATTAATAACGTAGATTTTTTTGTTGGAGATATGAAAAATGTTTTCAATGAAGAATTTATTCAGAAGAATGGAACGCCAGATATTATCATAACTGACCCTCCACGTGATGGAATGCATAAAGATGTTGTTGCTCAAATACTTAAAATAGCTCCACCAAAGGTAGTTTATGTTAGTTGTAATAGTGCTACCCAAGCGCGAGACCTTTCTCTGATGGATGAAGTGTATAAAGTAACCAAAGTGCAACCTGTGGATATGTTTCCGCAAACCTACCACGTAGAAAATGTAGTTCTTTTGGAAAAGAGATAGTCATAATATCTCGTTTTTTTATTATTTACGAATATAAATAGTATGAAAAAGATATTTTTAGTTTAAAAATAATGAGTTTGTATAGTATTTTTACTATATAAACTCTTTTTTATGCAATAATTTTACTAAAAAATAATAAATTTATATAAATACCGATTATAAAAATGATAAAAATGAAAAATATTACATAATATGAAAGATAAAAAAATAAAAATAACAAATATTTATAAATTTTCTATTATAAATTTGTTTCTTATTGCCTTTCTTGGGCTTTTTTCTTGTGAAAGTGACGATATTTGTACTAATCCTGCGCCTACTCCTCGCCTTATTTTGCGTGTACAAGACAAAGACAGACCTTTACAGCACAAGTTAGTCAATAATTTATTAGTATTTGGTAAAGATAACTCTAAGGTAATCTTAAACGCTTCTACCGATTCTATTGTTATCCCTCTGAAAATGTTTGAAAACGAAACGACTTTCGTTTTTGTTAAAGATGCAGTCGTAGATTCTGACGGGAATATTACTTCTGGCGATACAACAGAACTAAAAGTAACCTATACACCAGAAAATTTATTCATAGATAAAGGTTGCGGATATGGGTTTATATTCAAAAATTTGCAAGTGAGTGTTTCCAATTCTTCGTGGATAACTCGTACCAATGTAATTAATAACACTATTCAAGATGAAAGGAAAGCAAGCGTACATATTTTTTATTAGCCTTTTTAGTTTTTTGGTAAGTTTCGCCCAAGAAAATAGCAAAACGTATGAGCAAACATACGGATTGCGCATAGGAGCAGATATAAGTAAGCCTATTCAATCCATTTTTGACAAGGATTATACAGGATTCGAGCTGGTGGGAGACTATCGCTGGTCATATAGGTACTATCTGGCGACGGAATTAGGCAAAGACCGCAAGGCGACACATACTCAATACTTTGACTTTGTTACTAATGGGCAGTATATAAAGCTCGGATTAGACTATAATACCTATGATAACTGGTATGGAATGGAGAATATGATTTACTTTGGAGGTCGTTACGGCTTCTCTATTTACTCACAAGAGGTTACGGCATATACCAACCATACCATAAATAACTATTGGAATGAGAACGTGATAGGCTCCAATGCCGATATTTTACGTACTTACTCAGGACGTACGGCACACTGGTTGGAGTTAGTTATGGGGCTGAAAGTGGAGTTACTAAAAAACTTGTACGCATCTGCTTCATTCCGATTTAGTTTTATCTTATACCAAAAGGAAAATGACTTCCCTAACTTCTGGTTACCTGGTATCGGGAGGGTGTGGGAAGGAAGTCGCTTCGGAGTAAATTATAACTACACCCTAAGTTATATGATTCCGTTTTATAAAAAGAAAAAGGAGAAGAAAGCCGAATAAGGCTTTCTTTTTTTGTCTATAAATACCAAAAAAGAGTATTACAAAATCATTTTTTTGGTGCTTTACATAAATAAATAGGTATTTATGCTAATATTGGACTTATTTTTTAGCAAGGGAAAGAATAAAATACTAAGATTTTATAATAAACTTGCAAGGAAATTGGGTAAAAATAGGTTTTTTTAGGATTTCCTTGCAAGGAAAAGTATTTTTCCAGTGGGAAAGTAACTTTTCCTGATTGGTAAATGCGTAAAATACAAAAGAAAATACCTTTTCCTGAAAATGATAAAAATAAAATATAAAGAATACAAAAAAAGATATATAGGTAATGAAACAAGGAATATAAAATTATATTTTTGAGGTAAAAAATAAGTTAAAATTCTTTGTTTTTTACTAAATCTTTCGTATATTTGCCTCTGATTTTACAGAAAAATAAAAATCTTTGAAATAAAATAAGTAAAATATTTATTTTATAAGAAAAACGTATAAAGAAATACTTTAAAAGTAAAGAATTATCATAATATCATTAAAATAATGAAAAAAATACTGTTATTATCCTCTTTGGTGGCTATCAGTTGTAGTACGCCGAAGGAAATTCCTACCGCTCAGGAAGAGATAAATATCATTCCTAAGCCTAATGCATTATCCGTGCAAAGTGGGTATTTTACATTTGACCAGAATACGAAATTTCTGGTACCAGATTCTTTAAAAAATGTAGCAGAAATACTTACTTCCAAGTTTAAAATAGTTAAAAATTGGGATATGAAGCTACAACCCAAAGGGGAAGGTAATAATTCCGTTCAGTTTGTAGTAGATAAATCTATCGGGAAAGAAGGATATACCCTAAAATCAGACAAAAACAAGGTAGTTATTAAGGCAAGTGATTATAATGGTTTTGTTTATGGGGTGGAAACTCTTCGCCAATTGCTTCCTACATCCATAGAATCCAAAGCTAGAGTAGGAGGGGAGGTGAAATGGACTATACCGTCGGTTAGTATTAATGATTATCCTGCCTACCCTTGGCGTGGCCTTATGCTGGATGTGTCTCGCCACTTCTTCCCTAAGGAATATATTATCCAGACATTGGATAGAATGGCACTACTTAAACTAAATACTTTCCATTTTCACTTAATAGACAATGAAGGTTGGCGAATAGAGATAAAGAAATACCCAAAACTCACCGAAGTTGGGGCTTGGCGTGAGAATAAAGAACATCTGCACTGGAACGAGAGAGAACCTGATAACAAGAGATTGACCGAAGAAAACAGATTGCCTTCTGATTCTTCCTCAGAAAAAAATAAACCGCCATACGGGGGCTTCTACACCCAAGAGGATATAAAAGAAATTGTTGCCTACGCTCAAAAATTAGGTATCAATGTAATACCTGAAATAGAAATGCCTGCTCACTCTATGAGTGCAATAGCTGCCTACCCGTATTTGTCTTGCCACAAGGAGCAGATAAGAGTTCCTTCTGGGGGAATATGGCCTATTACTGATATTTATTGCGCAGGGCAGGAGGAAACTTTTACTTTCCTTGAAGATGTATTGACCGAAGTAATGGAATTATTCCCAAGTAAGTATATACATATAGGTGGCGACGAGGCTACGCATACCGAATGGGCAAAGTGTAAGGCTTGCAACCAGAGAATGAAAGACCACCACCTTGCGGATGTACACGAATTACAGAGTTATTTTATAAAACGTATAGAGAAATTTTTATTAAAAAACGGACGTACGTTGGTAGGTTGGGACGAAATTATTGACGGAGGACTACCGAATACAGCTGTCGTGATGAATTGGCGTGGAATTGATGTCGTTAAGCAATCTATTGATCAGAAACATAAAGTTATCTTAACAAGTGATTTTTATATTAACAAGTATCAAGGTCTTCCTGACAACGAACCATTGGCTATCGGGGGGTATTTGCCTCTAAAAGACGTGTATAGCAATCCATTAGAGAAAGATAAATTAACTGCCGAAGAGCAGAAATATATTCTCGGGGGGCAGGCAAACCTTTGGGCTGAGTATATTGGGGAAGTTCCTCTGTCAGAATATATGATATTTCCACGACTTTTGGCAATTTCTGAAATAGATTGGAATGCAGGAGAGAAAAATTGGGATAACTTCATCAGGAGAGTAGAAAAATTCTTACCAAGATTAGATGCTATGGGGGTAAATTATGCCAAATCTATCTACCAAGTAACGGCTAACATTCAGAATATTGGTGAAAATAAAGAAAAAATACAAATTTCCTTAGAAAGTGAAGCCCCAAATTCCGATATTCGTTATTTATTAGATGGGAATGACTGGAATAAAGCTCAGAAATATACTTCCCCGATCGTGATAGATAAGACAGCCAACATAAAAGCGGTTACTTTCCTTAACGGGAAGCCACATACCGCCGTGTATGACAATACTATCACTTTTCATAAAGCACAAGGAAAACCTGTAACTTACGATATTCCTTATCATAAAAACTATACAGGGCGCGGCGATGGTACGCTTACCAACGTGTTAAAGGCTACAAAGAACTTCCACGATAAAGAATGGCTCGGGTGGTTGGGGCAAGACACTGCTTTTATTATTGATTTGCAGGAGGAACAGCCCGTAGAGCGTGTCGTGTTGAATGCCTTAGAGGAGCAAGGGCAAGGAATATACTTCCCGCTGGGTATTTCTGTATATACATCGTTAAATGGTAAAAATTTTACCAAAGTAGCCCACCAAGATAACCCTTATAAAGTGAATGGCCATACAATCCTGAAAGATTTTACGTTTAATTTTGAAAAACAAGACGCAAGATACATAAGGGTAGAGCTAAATGTAATGAAAAAATCTCCTATTAATGGAGATGCGTGGCTTTTCCTTGACGAAGTACAAGTTTTTTAGATAGGAAAAGTAAAAAATAACAGAAAAATCTATTTTATAATTAGGATAAGATAAGAAAACGTATTTTATCCTAATTATTTATTATTTTATATATACCATTCTGTTATGTATTAATTTTCTGGTAAGAAAAAGAATAAAGCACAGCAAATAAGGTATTATATAGGAAATTTTTTGATAAAAATAGAATTAATTACGAAATAATGAGAAGGATACTATTAATTTTTGTATCTTTGCCACATAAAATATTAGGAACAAATATAAAATTCACATAAAATGAAAAAATATATTGATACAGGGAAGAAAGACACACGCAGTGGCTTTGGAGCTGGGCTTGCAGAGTTAGGCAGACGAAACGAGAATGTAGTTGCCCTTTGTGCAGACCTTATAGGCTCTCTGAAAATGGAAAAATTCATAGAAGAAAACCCTACACGTTTCTTCCAAATAGGAATAGCCGAAGCGAATATGATGGGAATAGCGGCAGGGCTAACCATTGGCGGGAAGATACCTTTTACAGGCACATTCGCAGCCTTTTCCACAGGTAGAGTATATGACCAAATACGCCAATCCATTGCATATTCTAATAAAAATGTGAAAATATGCGCATCGCACGCAGGATTAACTCTTGGAGAAGATGGTGCAACACACCAAATTTTGGAAGATATTGGGCTGATGAAGATGCTCCCCAATATGGTGGTAATTAATCCTTGCGATTATAACCAAACCAAAGCAGCAACTATTGCTATTGCCGACTATGAAGGACCTGTGTATCTTCGTTTTGGTCGTCCTGCTGTTGCGAATTTCACTCCCGAAGACCAAAAATTGGAAATAGGTAAAGGGGTAATGCTCCAAGAAGGGAAAGATGTTACTATTATTGCCACAGGACACTTAGTTTGGGAAGCACTTTTGGCAGCAGAGGCATTGGAAAATGAAGGCGTACAAGCAGAAGTAATTAACATTCATACGATAAAGCCATTAGATAAGGAAATTATCCTTAATTCTGTTAAGAAAACGAAAGCCGTAGTAACTTGTGAAGAACATAATTACTATGGAGGCTTAGGAGAAAGCGTGGCGAGAGTGTTAGTACAGCACTATCCTGTACCGCAGGAGTTTGTTGCGGTAAATGATACCTTCGGGGAAAGTGGTACGCCCGCAGGATTAATGAAAAAGTATGGGCTGGATAAAGATGGAATACTCCGCGCTGTAGCCAAAGTATTAAAGAGAAAATAAAAATAAAAAGCTATCAAAGATTTCCTTGATAGCTTTTTTTATACGTTTACGATTTATATTTCTTCTTTCTTGTCATAAAAAGAATTATACATATTCCTGTATTTTTCTATGATGATTCTTCTTTTTAATTTGAGCGTAGGGGTGAGGTGCCCTGCTTCAATGCTCCATTCTTCGGGCGTGAAGTCATACACCTTTATTTGTTCCCATTTTCCTAATTTTTCATTGATTTTATCCACCTCTTTTCGTAACCGTTCTCGGATGATGGTATTTTCTACCAAGTCTTTGTTGGTTTCTCCAACTTGTACGTTATGTCTTTTAGCCCACTCGCGTAAAAATATGAAATTTGGCTGAATAAATGCGCCGGGCATTTTCTCGCCATCGCCAATTACCATTGCTTGCTCTATGAAACGAGATTGTTTGAGTCGGTTTTCAATGTTTTGCGGAGCGATATATTTCCCACCAGAGGTTTTGAACATCTCTTTCTTGCGGTCTGTAATAATAAGGAAGCCATCTTCATCTAAAATACCGATATCTCCCGTATGGAAGAATCCGTTTTCATCAATATTCTGTTTGGTTTGTTCTTCATCTTTATAATATCCGAGCATTACATTGTCGCCTTTACAGAGAATTTCCCCATCTTGAGCAATTTTCACTTCAATATTTTCAATAGGTTTGCCAATGGTGCCTATTTTCCAAAGATGCCCACGTAAGCAATTCACCGAGAGAACGGGTGCGGTTTCGGTAAGCCCATATCCTTCCCAAATGGGGATACCCGCTGCCGAGAAAACACGTACCAAGCGAGGTTGTAGAGCGGCACTTCCTGATATCATTTGTAAATTCTCTCCCAGAGCTTTTTTCCATTTGGAGAAGATTAATTTTCTTGCAATTTGTAGTTTTACATTATACCACCAGCCGTTTTTTCCGTAAGGTTCGTATTGATACCCAAGCCTTACCGCCCAGAAGAATAAGGATTTTTTTATTCCTTTTAAGGCAACACCTTTGGCATAAATGCTATCAAATACTTTTTCTACCAAGCGAGGAACTACCGTAATGAGTCGTGGCTTTACTTCTTGTAAATTAACGGCTATTTTCTCTATGGATTCGGCAAAATATAGCCTGATTCCGTTATATTGATACAAATACGTAAGCATTCTTTCAAAGATATGGCAAACAGGCAAGAAACTCAGGCAAATATCTCCTGGGGAAACAGGGACTCTGTTATGGCAATTTTTAATATTACTAATAATATTACGATGAGAAAGCATTACGCCTTTTGGCCTTCCTGTGGTGCCAGAAGTGTAAATGATAGTAGCCAAGTCATTGGGAAGAATTTTCTGTTTAATATCTTCTACAACGCCTTGATTATCTGTGTTTTCACCGAGTTTTAAAAGATTTTCCCAAGAGGGAACATTAGCAAGAGAATCAAAGGTGTAAATGGCTTCTAATGAGGGGATTTGGTCTTTAACTGAAGCTATTTTTTGATAAAGTAATTCGTCCGAAGCAAAGCAGAATTTGCATTGTGCGTGGTTAAAAATATAAACATAATCTTCGGAAGGGATAGTGGGGTATATGGGTACATTTTGTGCGCCGATTTGCATAATTGCCATATCCAAAATATGCCATTCTGTGCGGTTGTTAGAAGATACAACAGCTATTTTGTCATTAGGTTGTACTCCTATACGGAGCAACGCTCGGCTTATTTGATTGATTTTCTCAATATATTCTTTGGTTGAAGTAGGTTGCCACGTGCCGTTGTATTTTGTAACTAACGCATTATCAATAGGATAGTTTTCTAATTGATAATATGGAATGTCAAATAAACGAGTAACTTCTTTCATCTGAAAAATTTTATTAATGGGCAAAGATACGGAAAAATAGCAAAATAAAAGCTAACATTTATGGTTTATTGTATTTTTTTTAATTATTTTACTTTATATTAACACTATTATAACATAACTTACTATTTTTTTATAGCAATAAATCAATAAAAAGAAGTATTTTTGCAACTTTAAAATAAAAATTTGATGGAAACATTTTTTATTAAAGCATCACAACTATTATTAAGTTTGTCTATCTTAGTGATTTTGCACGAGTTAGGGCATTTTATCCCTGCGAAATTATTCAAAACCAGGGTAGAGAAATTCTTTTTATTCTTTGATGTAAAATTTGCATTGTTTAAGAAAAAGATAGGAGAAACGGTATATGGAATAGGCTGGCTTCCGTTGGGAGGATACGTTAAAATATCAGGAATGATAGATGAAAGTATGGACAAAGAACAGATGGCAAAGCCCGCCGAGCCTTGGGAGTTTAGGAGTAAGCCCGCTTGGCAACGCCTTATTATAATGATTGGCGGAGTAACGGTTAATCTTATTTTAGGCTTTTTCATTTATATGATGATTTTGTTCGTGTGGGGGAAAGATGAATTTCGCCCTGCGGATGTGCCAAATGGCTATGAAGTGAGTGCCACAATGCAGTCTTACGGAGTGGAAAACGGAGATATTCCTGTAAAAGTGAATGGTGAAGACTTGGAAGATACGTTTTCTATTAATAAAATATTGCTTCTTCGTGATGTGAAAAATATTTCTGTAAAAAAACAAAGTGGTGAAATACAGACTATTAACCTTCCTGATAGTATAGGAATGCAACTTTTCCATAGTGGGGAAATGATTTCTTTTCATAAACGTAGAACGACAGAAATAGACTCGGTTTTGGCTGGCTCTGTAGCAGAAAAGGCTGGATTACAGAAAGGAGATTTTATCGTAGGAATTAACGGAAATAAAATAGCTTTTTTTGACGAAATGAAAAAATTTCTTCCAAAAGAAGATAACCCAATTACACTACAAATAGTTAGAAATAAAGAAGTTAAAGACATTTCTCTAACTCCTGAAAAAGGACTAATAGGTGTTTATGCAATGCATTTTTATGATAATGGGAAAACACATATTGACTATTCTTTTACCGAAGCAATTGCCAAAGGATTTAGCTTTGGAGTTTGGACACTTCGGGATTATGTTTCTCAATTTAAATTTATTTTTACCAAAAAAGGAGCGGAACAAGTAGGAGGTTTTGGCTCTATGGCGAAAATGTTTGCAGCGGAGTGGGATTGGCTTCGTTTTTGGGAAAGGACCGCACTGATTTCCATTATTTTGGCTTTTATGAATATTTTACCTATTCCTGCGTTGGATGGTGGGCATATCGTTTTCTTACTTTATGAGATGGTAACGGGCAGAAAACCAAAAGAAAAAGTATTAGAATACGCACAAGTTATAGGAATAATTCTTCTTTTTGCGTTGCTTATTTATGCCAATGGGAATGATATTTACCGCTGGTTGATAAAAGACTAAAACTTACCTACAATAATTTATAACCTCCGAAGGAAATACTTTCGGGGGTTATTTTTTTATTTTAAATAATTAAAAATTTTAATTTTGCTTTTTAAATATTTATGATATAATACTG
>JAUMUT010000010.1:52267-68743 GCA_030530525.1 Capnocytophaga sp.
GCAGCTGATTATCAAAAATTTTAAGAAAATTAAAATTTCGTTTGCACTTTATTGGGTGTTTCATTTGTTTTTTATAATTTTGCGCCCCCTAATTTTTTAATTCTTAACAAAATGATAAATAATGAATATAGAGCTTAAAGTTGCAATAACAATTCTGATGGCGTTGATAAGTGCCATAGCTTGGTTATTTTCAAAATTTGAAAAGATAAAGGAAAGAAACCATTTATTAGAATTGGAAATAAAAGATTTGGAGAAGAAAATAGATATTCAAAACAAAGTGATGGAAAATATTAAAAGTAATTCGGATACTTTTATTACTTTACTTAGAGAACAATTGAACAAATAAAATATGAAAAGCGAGCAAGAATACGAGGAATTATTGTATCTTAGAGATAAAATAAATGATAAAAAAGCCTCTTTTGAAGAAGAAAAAGAATATATAAGAATATTAGCAAATAAAGGCGAATTTACCCAAGAACAATATGAAATGTTTGCCCAAAAGGGGGATTTACAAAAGAATATTCTTTTTGCTGCACTTACAATGGGAGGAGTTATATTGGCAAGTTGGCTATTTCGTAAATTAGTAAGAGAATAAAAAAATTAATCTTGATTTATTTATTATGGAAATACTCCACGATATAGTGGAATATCTCCATAAAGTGGTGGAGGTATTCTGTTAGGTAGTGGAATATTTCCACAAAGTATAGGATTACCTCCACAAAGTAGTGGAACATCTCCACAAGATGGTGGAAGACTTTTTTATAATGATTATATAATTCCTCAGATTAAGATACGATTAGCATCTTCCATTTGTGTAAGGTTTTTAAGAGGAGTTCGCGGTTCTTTTTAACTTTTATAAAAGTGGGTAAGCGGGCTACAATGCTCATACCTTCTCGCTCTCGTAGGGTGGAAGCAATATAATCTTGCATCAGCTGGATATGTAAAGGATTGCGTGCCCAAAAGAGATTACCGCGTATGTTGGTCTGGAAAAAATAGGGTAACCCAAAGAGACTATCGCATTGAAGTCCGCTGATTTTGGTATTCCAATTCCGTAAATAGGTTTCGGTGTATTGTGGTTTTACCCGCAGAGATAAAGCACATTTAGGACATTTGATAGGCATTGTTTCGATTTTCTTTTTGAGATTGGGCTGTTCGTGGTATATGGGCGTACCACATTCAGGGCAATTGAGCTTGATGATAGCTGTAAAAAAGTGGCTTGTATTTTTTTGTTGCTCTAATCCGCAATGGCTACACCTTAAAACAGAGTTTTTATTTTGATAGAGATCACTAGGAGAAATTACGGCATAGCGTTGGCACTTAGGGCATACCACCCAAGTTCCTTCTTCCCAAATAGCAATGCGATGGTCTTTATATCGTTTCATTAGTAAAAATGTTTATTTTGTTGCAAAAGTAAGATTTTTTAAAGTACAAACTTTCCATAGTTTTATTCTTCTGATTATGAAAAACCTCCCCCAGCCCCCTCCAAAGGGGGAGTTACAAGAAATACAGCAAAAAGTAAGTTTTTTTAAAGTACCAACTTTCCATAGTTTTATTCTTTTTTTCTTCTGATAATGAAAAACCTCCCCCCAGCCCCCTCCAAAGGGGGAGTTACAAGAAATACAGCAAAAAGTAAGGTTTTTTTAAAGCACAAACACCCCATATCTTGTTTTAAACTCATAATTCACAAGCTCTTCTTCCGATAATATAAGCAATGCGAGTATATCGGCAGGGAGGTTTTTGGTGCTCTCAGGGGTGTATTTGGTAACTTCATACTGTCCGCTCTCGGTAGGGGTAACCACCTTTAAATGGCTGTTGTTAAACACTACGGAAGCGGTGAGGAGGTTGCCCTCTTCGTCGTATTCCTTGCTCACGCCATATAGTAGGTTGTGCCTGCATTCTGAGGCTTGCTCTATGCCACCTTCTTCGTTATAAGTGAGTTCCATACCGTCTTTCACGCCACCCACAATTTCGCATTCATAATCTAAGCGCAAGGGCTTTCCGCACATTCCGTACACAATACCATTGAAAGGTGTTTGGCAGGCTTCATCGGTATAATATATGCATTCCCCATTGATGTCGTTTTCTACAAAAAGACGGTCGTCAGTATCTTGTAAGCGTTCTATGTTCATTTTTTTACTATTTTTTAAATAATCACATTTTCCCATTTTTCGATGTCACCATTTTTGGGTTGGAATTGTTGTTTTATCACATCCAAAAGCCAGCGACCCTCTACGAGCTTATACTTGTACTCGCGTTTGTAATTCATTCCTGCATAGACTCTATCAGTAAAAATAGAGGCTTTTTTACTAGTAATTTGAATATCGGTAATGGTTTCCTTAGTAGGGTCGAATTTAGGAGGAAAGCCAACAGATCTACACTGAGCACCGCCGTATTTGCGTTCACGATCGGTAATATATTCCTGATAGATAGGAATACGAATCTTTGTTTGCCTATCAAAAAATTCTCTCGGAGTGAGGGTTTCTTTTTCCCGTACCTCTTCCTCATTAATTCTGTAAGCTTCTGTTTCCCAGTCGTACATTGCTTGTTGGAACTCGGTAAAACGTTGGCGTAGGGTTTGTTCTGTTTCTGTCATTTGATATCTGTTTTGTTAAGTTTTTAATAGTGAAAGAGCTACAAGCTCTGTTTATCATAGGCACGAGCTACAAGCTCGCGCCAGCAATGTGTAAATGGCCACCAAGTTGGTGGCTTTTTATAAGCCTTTGATAATAAATTAAATAATCACATTTTCCCATTTTCTGGGCTCTCCTTCTTTGGGTAGAAATTGCTCTTTAATCACATCCAAAAGCCAACGATCGCCTACGAGTTTATACTTGTACTCACGCTTGTAGTTCATACCAATATATATTTTATCGGTAAAAATAGAGGCTTTTTTACCTGTGATTTGTACTTCGGTGATAGTTTCCTTAGCGGGGTCGTACTTAGGTTGAAAGCGGTGAGAGGTATATTTAGCTCCTCCGTATTTGCGTTCGCGGTCGGTTACATATTCTTTGTAAATAGGAATACGAAGCTCGGTTTGCTTGTTGCAAAAGTCTTCCCAAGTAAGGCTTTTATTCTTCTCTACCTCTTCTTTATCAGTAGTATATGCTTGTGTTTCCCAGTCGTACATCGCTTGTAGGAAAGCGGTAAAACGCTGGCGTAGGGTTTGTTCTGTTTCTGTCATTTGATATTTGTTTTTTATGTTTTAAATAATCACATTTTCCCATTTTTCGACTTCACCTTTTTTGCTTTGGAATTGCTCTTTAATCACATCTAAAAGCCAACGGTCGCCTACGAGTTTGTACTTGTATTCGCGTTTGTAATCCATTACGGAATACTTCCTATCTGTGAAAATAGAGGCTTTTTTACCTGTGATTTGTACTTCGGTAATGGTTTCCTTAGCGGGGTCGTACTCAGTCGGGAAGCCGTGAGAGCGATATTCAGGACCTCCATATTTGCGTTCGCGGTCGGTTACATATTCTTTGTAAATAGGAATACGAAGCTCAGTTTGCTTGTCGCAAAAGTCTTCCCAAGTAAGGGTTTTCTTTTCATCTACTTCTTCATCATTAACTTTGTTAGCTTGTGTTTCCCAGTCGTACATTGCCTGTAAGAAGGCAGTAAAACGCTGGCGTAGGGTTTGTTCTGTTTCTGTCATTTGATATTTGTTTTGTTTATTAAAATTAGATTTGTCCGACAAGTCAGACTTTTTTGAGGTGTTATCAACTTTGGCAAAGTTTGCGAATCATTCTTCTTCAAAGAAATCCTCAATAGAGATGAATACCCCTTTTTCATTTCGTTCAAAAGCACTGCCATAGGGGCTGTGCAGTAGCGGAATAATCTCAGGGTCGTAATTACAAATGGTATTCAGGTCGTAAATACCTACATTATTAGGGTCATTGGCGTACTCATTGGTTTCTTCACCAGAGAGAAAACGCCACCCACTGTCGGCAAAATCGCTTTCGGGATCGGGTTCTTCACGATAGCACAAACCTACTCTGCGCCCTTCCACTGTGATATGGTCGGAAGCAAAACAGCCTTTGTCCTCGTGCCAATCGGTAAGGAGCGGTTTGATTTCTTCAGCCGATTTGTAAAAGTGTTTTCCTTTACGCATTATTATAAAAATATCAAGGTTTAAATTAACTTATAATATTGTAAATCCCCCTAACCCCCTCAAAGAGGGGGAATTAGTGATGGTCATCATATTACTAATGTCGTTTCAATTCTTTTTCTACAATTTTTATGAGCTCCTCAGGGCTGATAAAGTTCTTCAAAAACTTCTCTAACTTGCCTTCTTTGCTGATTTCGCTAAAAAACTCCTCGTGGTCGGTACTGAACACGGTGGGGTTATCAGGGTTGGGGTCGTTGAGGGCAATATAGTAGCCATCGGGGTAGCCTTCTGAAGCTAATAAGTGAATGAAATTAGGCTGTTCCTCTTTGGTGAGCTTGGTAATTTCGTATAAATCTACAAACTCCTCATTGGAGAAATGCAGATGCCACTGGTCGTAATCGGGAGTGCCTTCGGTGAAAGGAGTAAAGGGTTGCCCTATCCAGCGAACTCCTACGGGTTCCTCAGTGGGTTGGTAGGCAAAAGCGACCAACTCGCGGTAGAAAGCCTCTTTGTCGGTTTTGTAAAGGTCTTGGTATTCCTCAATAAAGTCGTTGAGACCATAGATAGGTTCGTCGTCCTCGCCGAGTTCCCATTCCTCAAAAGCATCGTCGTAGAGGTAAAGGGGCCAGTTAAAGGTAATCGCTGCAAGGTCATCGGCAAGGGAAGTGCCTTTTACTTGGCTTGTGTCGCCACCAAGGGCTTGAATGCGGTCTAAGATTTTTTTGTTGAGCATATTGATTTAATTTAAAAATTTAAGAAAAGATATTACAATTTCAGATTGTCATTCTCATCAAACTCCCAGAAAGGATTATAAGCAACTTCGAAGAGGTAGCCGTCTAAGTCCTTGAAATAGCCACTATACCCTCCCCAAAATACTTTTTGAGCAGGCTTGACAATAGTAGCTCCTAATTCACTGACCTTGGATAAAACAGCATCTACTTCCACTTCTGATTTGGCATTATAACTAATCGTTATTCCTGCAAATGTACTTGTCTGATAGGGTAGTGTAGTATCATCGGAAAGCTCTTCTAATGGATATAAACCCAATGTAATTCCCCCTAAAGGGAAAAGAGCATATTCTTCCATACTTTTGTTCGACTTCTGCCAACCTAAGTTTTCATAAAAGGAAAGTGCTTTTTTAAAATCACGAACACCTAAAGTAATAAGTGTAATTTTCTGTCTCATTGGTTCAATTTTTTTTCTACGATTTCTATAAGTTCCTCAGGGCTCATTAGGGTATTGAGATAGTCTTCTAAGGTTCCCATATTGTCTATTTCTCTGAAAAATACCTCGTGGTCGGTACCAAAGAGAGTGGGGTTTTCTGGGTTAGGATCACTTAGAGCTATGTATATATGATCAGGATAGCCAAAGGTATAGAAAAGCTGTATGAAATCAGGCGTTTTGTCACCTGTAACTTTGGTAATTTCTGTTAGGTCTGTAAATTCCTCATCGGAGAAGTCATCATACCATTCTTCATAGTCATCAGTACCTTCCTTGAAGGGAGTAAAGAGTTCCGCTATCCAAAAGTGTTGTCCGCGAGGTTCTTCAGTAAGTCGATAGAACTCAGCAATCATTTGGTCATAAAAAACCTTTTTATCAGTTTGGTAAAGCTCCCTATGGGCATCTACCCACGCTCCTATACCGTAAATAGGTTCAGTATCTTCCGCCTTTGCCCAAGGGGTGTCCTTAGGTTTGGGATAGAGTACGGTGTTAAAGGTAATAGCCAAAAGGTCATCGACAAGGGAAGTGCCTCTCACTTGGCTTGTGTCGCCACCAAGGGCTTGAATGCGGTTTAAAATCTTTTTGTTGAGCATATATTTAATTTAAAAATTTCTATTTCTTTGTATCATTGGCGGTAATCCTCAAGCCAAATCCGCCATTCATCAGGACAATGGTATTTATCCATATATTCCTGTTGTGCTTCGAGGGGTAAGGAGTGCCAATATTTTAAAAAAGTATCTCTATAATGCTCTTGGTATCCCTGATTCCAGCGAGGAGCCCCATAAAAACTATCAGGAAAGACTGTCCAAAAAGGGAATACTTCTTTATAACCCTCCATTTCCTTTTTAAAACGCTCCTTTTTGTCTTCTTTATAGAATACTATTTGTACAAAAAAGAGTTTATCGGCTTCTTGGGTAATCTGTAGCTGTACTTTGCTAAAGGCATAAGGTGCTTTGCTAAAGAAAAGTCTAATACTTTTGGGGCTGACCTCTCCTTCTACTGCCTCTATACGCTTGTAGAGGACTATGGGTATAAAGAATTCATACCCAAAAACTATATAGGTTTTACAAAAGAAATCCTTTAGCTTTGAGAACATAATATAGAGTTAGCTAATAAGCGTTTCTTTTTCCTTCTTCGGTACTTTGGCGAGTACCTGCTGGTAAGAGTGTTGTATCATCTCCTCAATAAGGGTATTTGGGAGGGACTCCAATAGCACAGTATTCCAATGTTTTTTGTTGAGGTGGTAGCCTGCAACAATCTTTTCGGGGTATTGCTCGCGGAGCTCTACAGCGCGCTCAGGGTCGCATTTGAGGCTTACACTCACCGGAAAACGGTTCAAATTAGTAAGGGCAAAGATACGATTTGCAATGCGGAACACCAAAAAATCTTCCCCAAAAGGCATATCCTCGGTAGCGAATGGGAGTGCGAGACAAAAGTCGCGGAGTTGTTCTATGTTCATATCATTCAAAAATCTTATTAATCTGCTTAGAAGGGTCTTTTAAAAACTCTTCAAAGGTGCTGAGCTCTATAAAATCACCGTGCTCATAATCGGCGAAGGCGAGTTTTTTAGCACGGGGATACCATACCAAAAAACCGTCAGCCCCGTATCTGTCGGCATCAGAAAGAAGGTCGAGGAACTTTTTGTTTTTCCATTTTACTTCTTTGACATCGGCAAGGGGTGCAAACTCCACAAAGCTCGTATATTTGCAATTAGGCAAGGCAATACGGCGGTTATCACTGCGCAAGAGGGCGATAAGTGCTTCGGGGAGTTTGTAGGCTTTTAGTTCGCGCAAACGTTCTTCCCCGTCGTGCCACTCGGCGGGCTCTACCGATCTGAGATAGTCGGCTACTTCTTTGTGTTTATTGCGCAAGGCGTAATGATAAGCGCGTTCGCCGTATTTGTCTTTGTAGGCGAGGTCGGCACCCAGCGCAACAAAACGTTTGACCAATTCCAAATTTCCTTTTTGAGTTGCTATTTGTAAGGGCGATGAATTGTAAGGATATACCATATCAGGCTCGCAGTGGTTTACATCAAAGCCGTGAGCGATGAGGTATTCGCATAGTTGGGTAAGTCCTGCTGAAGCTGCTTGCCGTAAGGTAACGCCATCAGGAGTAAGATGATAGCCGTTTTCAAATAGTAAAAAGGCAATTTCTTCATTTTTTCCGTAGATAGCGGCTTGCAAGGCAGTGAGGTGGGTACGGGCGTTTACATCGGCACCGTGGTCAATCAGCCATTTTACAAGCTCAGGGTCGCTATTGTTGCTCATACAAACATTTATGAGATCTGTTTTTACAATGTGAGCCCCCTTATCAACCAAAAACTGCATAAGTTTCTTTTTACGGCTGTGCAAGGCAAACTCAAAAGGTGTTTGCGAATAGCGTATGTGTACAGGGACGGGTTTATTGATATCCCACCCTTTAGCGAGTTCGGCTTCTAAGGCAGGGAGGTTTTCCTCTCTGAGGAGGGTTACGATTTCGGGGAGCTTAAAAGGCTCTTTTTTAGGGGCAAAAATGTTTCTTTCTTCCATAGTTGTTAGGGTTTAATCGTTACTATATTCAAATTGTTTTTATTTTGTTCCTTAAAAAGTTATTTTTATTAGTTGAATCTACCATTCTTTTGGAATAGGGATAAACTTATCTCTTAAAGTTTCAAACTCTTCTCGTGAAATTAATCCTATACATTCTTTACTCCATTGCCCTCCTCTACCATTATTACCATATCTATAAATATGCTTAAAAAGTTTTCTTTCGTAAATTTCTTGTATTACTTCTGCTTGTTCATCAGTGAGATAAGGACGGTGAGTACAAAACATATTATGAATATTTTCATAAAAATCACTATTATGAATAAGAGAATGATTTTCAACATCAAAAACAGCATAGAGCAATCCATAAAAAATAAATTCTTGTAGATTATTAGCGATAAAAGTTCCTTCTATACAATCATAACACAAAAAAACAATAATAGGTTCTTCTTTTGGATTCTCTTCATCAAAAAAGAAGCAAAAATAATCTCTTAACCAATCTGTCGCAAAAGGGACAAAAAAATGAGAAGAGCTAAAACCCCAACAACTTTTGGGGTTAGCAAAATCATCTATTTGTTTTGAAATATCAGAAAAACTCATTACTTCGAACTCATATCCATATAAAAGCAAAGGAGGCGTTTTTTTAAGTTTAGGATATACAAACTCAATCCATTTTTTAGGAGAACAATGTTTCCAATCCAGCATTTTATCCTCAAAAAGTTGGTGGTATAGTGCAGGGTACTTAAAATTGTAGGTTTGTTCTATTTGTTGTAGGGTGTTCATTATGTTTAGTTTTTTTAGGTGTTAGACAATTTTACATTTCTTCACCGATATTTTCAAAAAAGTTATTCATTGCCTCAAAAGAACTTTCAGAGGAGGAAGCGTATATCAGTTGGCTACCACCATCCATTATCACAATGCTATCAGTAGCACCTCCGTAAAATTCCACTCCTTCTAACCAATGATGCAAGGCAAAAGGCTTTTTTGGGAAATGCGTTTTTATCATAGTCAATTCCTCAGGAGTGATGCTCTTAAAACCTTCATAAGCGTAGGGCAAAGCAAACACTGCTTGCAGGTGTGCCATTGCCAACAAAAACTCCGAAAGGGTTTCGCATTCCATTTGCCAATGTTTGTGAATGATGTCGGTACTCATATGCACTTTAGGGTTTTCTTCCCCTAAATCTTCTTTGGCTATTGCCCACTGGCAACAATTTTGATTTTCTACATAGAAAACAAACTTATCAGGATGCTGAAAGAGCCTCAGATTATCAGTAGGTATTACAAGACTATCTTGTGTTTGGTTTAAGGCTTGATGTTTTCCTAAAGTAGTGTAATACTCGTATAGCAGTGTTGGCATACGTTCTACCACACTGAAAAATGGTTGCATTTCAGCGTCTGTAAAACCGTGATTACCCTCAATGTTAAAGAGGGTGCGGATTTGAGAGAATATAGTTCTTTCTTTCATCGTATTTAAGATTTAGACGAAGCCGACCAGTTAGACGATTCTGAATTGTCGCCCCACTGGTGCGACAATTTAATGTTACTCAATTTTCTCGCCACTGGCGAGAAAATGTATGGCTCGCACTATTCATAATATCTCCCCAAATCCAACAGTTGCCCTAAAAAGTACCAATCGTTGGGGATCATTTCTTCTTCGCCTATGTAATCGGAGAGCCCTCGTGCCCCACATTCCAAGAGGGTGAAGGGGTCGAAGTTATACCAATCATAGCCCGTTTCGCTGGTGAGTCCAAACCCACGCATTTCGTTGTTGAGCTCTTTGCCTCTTATACGGTGGAGTTCAGCAATTTGAAAGACGATAACCGCTTTGGTATAATCAAAAGCGGACATATTGTCTGCCTCAGGCATTGTGCGAATGGCTGTCCACGTCTCGTTATAAGGTGCTGGGGTTGCCGTAAAGGCTTGTTCTAATAGCTCCAAACAAAGCGTTGGAGTACAAACTTCCTCTTGGTGTTGGAGTGCCAAATCGTACAAAGCCAAAAGATAGGTCTCTAAATCTCTATTAGTTACCTTTTTGGGCAATTGTTCTATATCGTTATAAAACTCGTCGTAGGTCATTGTTTAGTTGTTAATGTTTAGTCTTCGTCTTCAAAAATAAAGGGATAATCCTCATCTATGAGCTGTTGTAAGTACTCATCAAAACTATCGGCTATCACAGTAATTTCATCGGGGTCGTGGAGATAACGAACGATTTGCCCTACTTTGCCTTTTGGGGAAGGAGAAAAGTCTATAAACAACTGAGAAGTACCACCGTTGTTCATACAATTAGAAAAATGTAGCCAATTCATTTGGGAAGCATCGTCAATAATACGATCGTCCATCTCTACTTCTTCGTACTCACGATCAACATAATCACCATAATACTCCTTTGCTTTTCCTTTGTTGGCGACTATTTCTGTTGCTGATAACAAGTAATAGGGATATTCTCCTTCATCTACATCAGAGCCTAAGAAATAGGCTAATACTTTTCCTTTTTCGTATTCACGATAGTAAGTGCCGTCTATTTCACGGAGTAAATCCAGCAATGATTGAGGCACTTCTGGATAGGTATCTTTAAGAGCCGTGAGGTCGGTTTCACTTGCACCGTGTGCTGTGGTGATGATTTTTTGCCATTCGTCTGCTTGTCCGTTGTTGCGGTAGGCTTCAGCTAAGCCTTTTAAGTATTTTTGTGCGATATTCATAATAAATTGAAAAAAAAAATTATTTGCAAATATAAAAAAAAAATTATAAAATAATTTCCCTAAATAAAGAATTTAATAATTATAATTAATAAATACATATTATCTGAATAAAATTATAAAAAAAGTTAAAAAGGTATTTCAAAGTCTTTTTTTATTTTTTATATAAAATATTTTTGTACCTTTGCATAAAAAAATAACGATAATGGATTTTACAAACAAAACAATTGGAGAAATTGTAGCAAGTGATTTTCGTACTGCTGCTATATTTAAAAAATATGGAATAGATTTTTGCTGTCGTGGAGGAAGAACCATTGAAGAGGCTTGCGAAAAGAAAAAAGTAATGGAACAAGAACTTCTTGATGACCTTAATGCATTACCAAACGGCGGTGATAATCAGGTAGATGTAAATGGATGGCCATTAGATTTGTTGGCTAACTACATCGTAAAAATTCACCACCAATATGTACGCGAAAAAACGCCTTATTTGTTGCAATTTTTGGATAAACTTTGCCGAGTACACGGAGAAAGACACCCAGAATTATTAGAAATTAACCAAATTTTTAACGAAAGTGCAATAGATTTGGGGCAACATTTAGAAAAAGAAGAACGCGTATTATTCCCTTTTATTGAAAAATTAGTAAAAGCAGAACAAACAGGCGAACCTTTGGAAATGGGGCATTTCGGAACCGTAGAAAACCCTATTACGATGATGAAACACGAACACACCATAGAAGGTGATCGCTTTGCGAAAATAGCAGAACTAACCGACGGCTACAACCCGCCAGCTGATGCGTGCAACACTTACCGTGTTACTTTCGCTATGTTGGAAGAGTTTGAAAACGATTTGCACCGACATATTCACTTAGAAAATAACGTACTTTTCCCTAAAGCAATTGCGTTAGAGAAAAAACTAAATAGAGCTTAATTAAGTTTTCATAGCAAATTAATTTTACAAAAAAACTGCTTTAACCAAAGCAGTTTTTTTATTGCATTAAATGAACAGAAATACCTAATTTATAAATGATTATATATTTTTATGAATAGATATTGATAAAAGTATATCCGAAAGAGATATTAAAAAATTACTTTTCTGCTGTTACAATGAGCGCCATTGATTTTTCAGCCTCAAAAGGTTCTTTCTTGAAGTTACCATACACTTTGATAGCTTGAAAGCCTATTTTGCTAAGTGCTTCGGTGAGTTCTTGGGCAAAAATAGGTTGCAATAGCTCTTCATTGGCGGTAGTATCGTCTAAAACCGTCTTAAAAAGTACTTTCCCTTCTTCATTTACCTCATAAGAGCGTTCAAACTTCACTTGTTCATTGGCTATCAGAGGGAGATTGCCTAAGAAATTGCCTTGTCTTTGGGCAAAATACTTTTGGAAATTCACCAACTGCAAGAGGAGCTTGCCTCCTTGCTCGAGCCTTTGGTAGGCTTTGGAAAGAAATGTAAAAACCTCCTCTTTGCTCTCCAAGTGTGGGAGCGTATTGCCTATGTTTATGATGTTGTCAAACAAAGGCAGCGAGTCAATGGCAAGCATATTGAGCTGTTGCACGCTAATTCCCTTTTCAGCGGCTTTGGCAATGAGTCTCTGATTGAGGTCAATAGCAGTAACGGCGTATCCTTGTGCGGTAAGATAGGCGGTAAGGTTGCCCGTAGCTGCTCCTACGTCAAGAACGGTCTTGCCTTGCAATTCAGTGTCAAAAAAAGCCTTGTGGGCTGGCGATAGCGGAAAAATAACATCGTACTTTTGAGCGATGTCGTTATAAAATTTTTCCATTTTTTGTTGATTCTGCATAATACTATGTTTTTATTAATGGAATAGAAACACTTAGCTTATAAATGTTTCGGTATTGAGGTATTTTTTCTTTGTTTTCTATGTTGAAATCGATGTTTTCTTCAAGAGTTGGGTAGATAATCAGGCAATCGAGCAGTTCATTTCTATCCTGCAAGCCAAGTTTTTTATATACCGCCTCCAAACGGGCATATCCACTCACCTGACGAATGTCGTCTGTGTCCTTACTTTCTTTGTAAATGGTTTTATACTTAGTGTCAATCACCATTTTATAGGTTGAAGTGTTCAGAAGGAAGTCCAACTCGGTGTAATCGCTCGTAAAATGATAGTGTACCGCTCCTCTACCGAACTGTTCTTGTAACTTTTTATATACATATAACTCAAAAAGTTTAGGCATATCTATCCAAAAAGGCGGAGTATTGACTTTTTTGTGGGTTGTTTGAGTGATATTGTACGAAAAACGCTTTAAAATGTGCTTACCAATGCTAATAGCCTCTTCATATTCTCTAAAAAACGGATTTTTGGTAATGTTTTTGAGAGCTTCTACTGAAATATCATCGGATACAAGCTCAAAATAGGGCATACAATAGCCGATAAGTTCATTTATGGTAGCTTCATTTCCTGTAAAAATCCCTTGATGATTATTCTTAAAACTGATGATAAACTGCAACACCTTCTTCAAAAAACGATTTTCGGTATTATCGATCCCAAACACTTGATAATGACACAAATGCGCTGTAAAGCGATTTTTCAATACATTGTGCTTGATATGCTGACTAATAGCGAGTTTGCCTTTCAGTCGGTTGTGGAGGTTTTCTTCTACAGGGGTATAACTTTTTTTGAGCCCTTTGCGCACAATGCGTCTCAAAAGTTGGAGAAATTGCACAATAAGGAAAGGTGTCAGGAAATCTTTTTGCTGTTCTATCTTAATCTGAGGTTCATTCCAATAGATTTTAATAAGGTTTTGAGTGTGTTTGGGGTCAATATCAGATGTATAGATGTCAAAAAGCATCTTTAAAAAATCTATTTCCTTCGGTTTCCCCTCCCCTACGTTCATTTTAGGTTCTATATGAACAAATTCCTCCTCTGCAAGCCAATCTAACCCTATGTAATAATCTGCTTTTAGGGTAATTTCCTCTTCATTGACAACCATTGAGAAAGGATAAACGGCTTGCCCTCTTTCCGTCTTGAATACTCTCACCGACTTTGTTTTTAGCGCATCAAAACGCTCACCGAATACCGTTCGAGTAATGGTATATTCTTTATGTTCTGATAAAAGAATGCGCATTTAAGTAGTGGTTAAGGCGTTTATTTTCTCTTCAATGTCTTGCCCTACGAGGATACCGTCTTTCACATATTCCAGCAAAATAGGTTTAATTTCATACTTCAAACGAATGTCAATAGGAGTATTTTTAGTAATGAAGTACGAATGTCCTAATTGTACATCTTCTTTTCTAAACTCAGGTGATAGGTTTTCATTGAACAACTCAGAGACTTGGATGAATAAATTACTTTCAAAGTTATCCCCTAATTCCTCACTTAAATCTTTTGGCAACACATTCACAAAGGCAAACCTACGGCGAATGGCATAATCTATATGCCCCACCGAACGGTCGGCGGTGTTCATTGTGCCAACGATATAAAGATTTGGAGGCAAGATAAGTTTGTTATCTTCTTCGACAGCATACATACTTTCCACGGCTTCCCCGCGATATTCTAAAGCATAGATAAGTTCCCCAAATACAGTTGAGAGATTAGCACGATTGATTTCATCGATGATGAGGACGTAGTTTCTAAGCGATATTTTATCTGTTGTAGTAGGTGTATATTCTCTTTTAAAGTCATTATATTTGTCTATTATTCTTAAAAAATAAGTAGACATTTGTCGAGTTAGAGCTTCCAAATTTGGATTTTTTATAATATCTTGCCTATTTACTGCACCAGAATCTATAATCTTTTTTAGCTCTGAAAATTTCATATTTAACCCTCTATTGTGAACTTCCCAATTGTCGCCTTTATATTTAAAGCGTTTGTCATCAGCATCAAAAAGATAAACGGCTTCGGTTAAAGGATACTTGTAATCTTCACTTTGGGCTAAAGCATCTTTGATATGTTCTATAAAAGCCTCAAAAATTTCCTCTTCTTTTAGCGACTGAGTGCTTTGTTGTGCTTTATTCCAATTATTCAAAGCTTTCTCTGCAAACTCCCCCAACACCTTATTTTCAGCTGTATAGACAATACCTTCCCCACTCTCATTAGGTTTGGCAATAATACCTCGTACAAAATCCTCATAGGAGTAACTGGGGTGAAACTGAATGAGTTTAAACTGTTCATTACTTTCCAAACTATCATTTTCCCCTAAGCCTAACAACTCTTTGGCAATGCGTTTGGCTTCACGAGTTTTTCCTGTCCCTGGAGGACCTTGTAAGATGATTTGAGGTTTGTAGTGTAGGAGGTTAATATATTCTTGTATTTCTTTCATTTGTGATATTTTTTTATAATAATTATTTATAAATTGCCAAGCTCCTGTGTTTTTATCTGAAATTTCTTCTAATATTATTTCTGTATAAGGTAAATAAAAAACATTTTCGTACCAATCAAGTATCTCAACCTGTCTAAAAAAAGTTAATCCGTACTTATGCGTCAGGATAGAGTTCCTATAACAATTACTTTTTATTTTACACAGAGCTAAGGGAAATCTTCCATTTCTTATAAGGACAATATCACCTATTTTTAATCCTCTTTCACCTCCTTTAAAATTATCACATTGAGAACTTTCCCAATCTTCTATTCCTATAATGGGAGCTTTTATTTTTAATAACTCAGAAGAATCCATTTTACTTCTATTTTTCATAGAAGGCTGATTAATTTGTAGTTGCCAATATATCTCCATTTTTATAAAATTTTATGCAAATATATAAAAAAATACCCAATAAAAACTATTGAGTATTTTTTATTTTAAATTTTATTTTTTTGTGTTAAATAAATATAAATATTCGCCATAACCTTCCTTTTCCAAATGCTCTTTCGGAATAAACCGAAGCGAAGCACTATTTATACAATATCGTAAGCCTCCTTTGTCTTTTGGTCCGTCATCAAAAAGATGCCCCAAATGTGCATTGCCCAATTTACTACGTACTTCGGTACGAATCATTCCGTGTGAAAGATCCAATTTTTCCGCTATAATATCCTTCTCCAAAGGCTTGGTAAAACTTGGCCAACCACAATGAGAATCGTACTTGTCCAAAGACGAAAACAAAGGCT
The DNA here is from genome assembly GCA_030530525.1 of Capnocytophaga sp. Lineage (GTDB taxonomy): Bacteria > Bacteroidota > Bacteroidia > Flavobacteriales > Flavobacteriaceae > Capnocytophaga. The sequence continues at coordinate 67,875 of JAUMUT010000010.1, forward strand.
CACCTGTGGTGATATCTACATAAATTCCCTCTCGTTTTTCATTCCAATACTCGTTATTAAAAGCTCTTTCTGTCGCATTTTTTTGCGTTACTTCATATTGGAGTGTAGTGAGTTCCTTTTTTAGCACGCTATCTTTTTTCTTTTGGTATTTGCTTGGTTTTTGGTTTGCTTTTTTAGCCAAATCAAACAAAGCAGGAGAAATATGACAATATCCATTCGGATTTTTTTCTAAATAATCCTGATGATAATTTTCGGCAGTATAAAAATTCTTTAAAGGTAAATTTTCTACAACTATTGCTTTTTTATAGTTTTTTGCTATTTTTGTTAAATATTCGTTAATGATTTCATTATCTTGATTATCAATGTAATAAATTCCTGTGCGATATTGAGTTCCTATATCATTTCCTTGTTTATTAAGGCTGGTAGGGTCAATGGTTTTAAAGAATAAATCTATTAATTGTAACAGAGATATTTCCTTTGGATTATATATAACTTTCACAGTTTCTGTAAATTGTGTATCTCCTTTTTTTACTTTTAAGTAAGTAGGATTTTTTATATTTCCATTGGCATAGCCTACTTCCGTAGAAAGTACTCCTCGTATTTGCTTAAAAAAGTGTTCTGTTCCCCAAAAACATCCACCAGCAAAATAAATTTCTTTTTGTTCCATTTTTTCTTGTTTTTGTTGTGAAAAAATTAACGATGAAAAACCTAAAAATAATGTAATTGTAATTACAAAAGATAATTTTTTGTACATAATTTATGAAAATTTAAATTAATAATAATCTAACAATAATCTGTTTTTAACTTTTGTAATAAAATTGAAACTACTTATATAATCTATTTTAAATAAAGAAGATACAGGAATTACA
>JAUMUT010000068.1 GCA_030530525.1 Capnocytophaga sp.
TCAAAAGTGAAAGAAGTCGCTGAAGACGCAAAAGGCGCTGTTGAAGGTGCTATCGAAGGCGTTAAAAACATCCTTCACAAAGACGATAACTAATCGTTAACGTCCAAAAACCACCCTATTTTCTGCAGTCCTATTTGACTGCGGGAGATAGGGTGGTTTTTGTTTACCTTTGATTTAGTTTGGGTGTAGAAAAAGAACACCCAAAAAGTGCTCTTTGTAAGTATTGTAATTCTTTTGAATGAACGTTTACTAAATTGTGACGCTTTTCGGGCCTTTTTCAAGCCTTACTTGGAAAGCATGTGCTAAGCTGTGATCATGTTTATTCAAAATCTTTCCCATTTCTCTTTGCTATGATTGAGTCGGAACAATTGTAAGGTCACTGTGGTCATTTAAAAAACTATACATTGGTACTCCAAAACCCTCTTCCGATATATTCTCACATAGAGTTTTTACAAAAAATTCTATCCATTCACTAGAAGGTTCCACAGCATCATCAGTCTGAGGAGTGAACCACATTCGAGGAATAAGTTCCATTGTGTCTAAATCGCATGCAATCCCAATCATCATATTATAGAAATCAAATGAAGCATAAAAAGCACGCATATTATCGCTAACTTTATCAATTCCTAATTCAGGAGGTATTTCCGTCATCGTAATCATCATATGACCAGTTATTTCCCCATTTTCCTCTTCAAATTTTTCAAGCACTCCTTGCTCACGGAGGATATTTTTTATTTTGAAGAACATTTCTTTATCTGCTAACATTATGTTATCTCCAATAATATTTATTAGTGGTCTATTGAGCAAAACCTTACATAAAATTACAAATAGAAAAATAATTAGAATACATAATTATAAATCTATTTAACTACACTATTACGGCCAAAAAATTACTAAATATGTGAATTAGTACAGAGTATTCTATTCTTTTAGTTCTATAATAAATGTAAGATATTATACAGCCTAACAAACTATACAGTAAAATCGATCTAATAAAAATTCCAATACTAGGTTCGTTCATGCAATGCATAAATCCAAACAATATATTTGATATGATGAAACCTTTCCTGCTCATATTATAGCAATAATTCATTATTGCACCATGAAAAGTTAATTCCTCTAAAACTGGTCCTACGAAAATTGCATAAAAATTGAATAACTCTACGCCCATAATATCTTTTAAAATTTGTAATAACGCATCATTTTGGGTATCTCCAAAAATGCTTAAATACAAATGAACTATGAGTCTTAACAAAACAGCGAATGCTAAGCAATAAATTACTTTATTCCACTCTAGTTTCTGAATACGATTAAAGACATTATGTTTTATGCCCATTTTATAAGAGAAATATAATGTAAAAAACAAGAAAAGTACAAATAGCAACCTAGTATAGACTAATGAAATATCTTTCAAAATAAAACAACAAAACGGTAAATTTGAGAGCAAAAATAACTGCCCAGTCACTTTATATTTTTCTTTCATTTTTAACTACCTCCAATAAACCATTATTAATATTTCAATTATTGCTTAATTCATTTAATCATTTTTCTGAAACTTGAAGCGGAAATGCTGAGATTCTTTGCATATACTGATTCTGACATTTTATCTTTCCTAAAAATCCTCCTATCTTAAGAAAGAAAAACAGATATCTTACAATATAAGCCTCCCCAATAATTTAGTAAGCGCTTTTACACTTTTATTGTAACTAACTATTTTTATTTTTTCAAATAATTATATGCAATTCCTAATTTGCAAAATTAAAGTAGTCAAAAAAAGACATCCAAGAGAAAATTCTTGAATGTCTGTAAACGTTGATAGTATCGTGTTGATTAACGTTTTGAGAATTGTGATGCTTTACGAGTTTTCTTAAGACCTGGTTTGAAAGATTTTTCTTTGAATAAATTTCAAAAGCTTGTAATATCAATGTTTCCACAAGTTTTCAAAACTCAAAATTTCATCCAATTCCAACTAATTTCATCTGAATGGTGTGAACTTTATCCTAAAAATACACGAATTGAGCTGATAAATACTAAAAGTTCACACCATTAGTTAAATTATTTTTTGTTACATACATTTTTTTAGATGATAGACCTCCTAATTTATTTCTTATAGCATTTGAGCAAACCTCCGTTATCAGAAAACAACCAGAAAGAAAAACCGCAAAATTAATATTTTCTTTCTGGTTGTTTTTTTATAAATTGAATTTGCAGTAAAATACTTTACTCATTTACACTATCCCTTTCTTCTATGTACTTTCTTTCATCTAAAGAAAAACCTCGTATTCATCAATTTTATTTTGTTATAGGTAAGAAAGAAGAACAAACAAGAAAAACACGGCATAAAAACCTATTCAGTTCCTCGTCCTCAATCCTTGTCTGCTTCATTTTCTTTTACGAGATCTTTTTGCGAATCCTTTTCAGAGAGTTTTTGATCGATATACTTGTCAATGGTTTCATAAAATTCCTTGGTCGCTTCACTATCTAATTTTGTCGAATTATGGACTTGATTGACTTTCAATTGAACAGATTGAATACCGTAAGAGGCTTGTTTTTGGCGAATTGTTTCTAATTCTTCTTCTGAAATCTGATCTCCAACGACCGTCAAGACCAATTCATTATTCCTTGACTTGTAGACTTGATTTATGACCGTATGATTGGCGAACTCTTTTCCTACAAACTGTTTGATCCCTTCTTTTCGCGCTTGATCCATCGTCAGAGTAACTGCTGAATAGCTGGCTGGAAGAACCAATAATACAATCAAGGAGATCAACCCAATTCTCATTTTAATATTTAGCTCTTTAAATGAACTTAAGGGAGATTTTCTCATCATAATTCTTGTTCCAACAATGTTGATTAGCATGATAAAGACACAGTTGATCAAGAAAAGATAAAGAGCCCCAAATAAAAATCGTACATTTCCATTAGCTAAACCATATCCTGCAGTGCAGATAGGTGGCATCAAAGCTGTTGCGATGGCTACTCCTGGTACGATATTGTTTGCTTCTTTTTTCCTTGAACCAATAAAACCTGCTATCCCACCAGCAATAGCAATGAGAACATCCCAAATGGTTGGAGAGGTT
>JAUMUT010000069.1 GCA_030530525.1 Capnocytophaga sp.
AAACAGTTCAATGCAGTCATCTGATATGGCTTTATTTTTTCTAAAGCCTTTTTGGAGTCATAAATTTGTTGATATGGGTTATTGTTTTTTATATTAAGCTCTTTTAACAAATCCTTAAATACCCTTTCATCTCTTTTAGGCTTTATTTTTAATATTTCATTTGTAAATAACACATAATAATCCCAAATTCTAATTCTATCAATTTCAATAACTTCATCATCACTTACTTTATTTAATAGATGTAATATCCTAAAAATAGTGTGATATAAATCGAAAGCGTTATTATATAGTATCATAATTTTTCCAATTAATAAAGCATTTACCTGTCAAAAAATAAATCATTCCAAAAATGTCGTTTACATTATAGTTTAAGTAATCATCTTCAGCACCTTCTTTATTTAATATTTCTAAGATAGGTTGTATGACCTTTTCATTCAATATTTCCAAAATATATTTTTTAGGATAATTTTCAAGAATTAAAGGATACACATAAGTATAAAAACCATTATCTATTATTGAAAATATTTCTACATCTATTTTTTGTTGAGCAAGAAACATTTCACCTTTGACAATTCTTTTAGAATATTTTTCTTTGAAACGAAGAGCTCTATTAATTTCAGCTTCATTGAAATTACCATCAATTAGTTTTTGTTCTAAACCAATTCCATCCTTAATAGTATTGTATTCTTTAAAATCATCAATAAAAGTAGCATACTTATCATTATTTTCAACTTGTGATTTTAATTCTTGAAAACGTTTTTGCCATCTTGTTTTTGGAATGATATTTAGATTTTCTACATTCGCTATGTTAGTTTGCTGATTTACTGAATTAGTATTTATATTTTGATTTGTCATAAGTTGATAGTACCATTTACATTACTTATGTTGACTAACTTTCCTATCATTGCTCCTGCATTGTTTATATTTTGAGTAAAATTAGAATTGTTTGATTTAAGCAAATGTTCAATTTTCCCTTTTAAAACAGAGTCTTCTTCTAAAATTTCAGATAAAACTTGTCTTAATTTTCTTTCTTCAATTTTGTCATTATCCTCAATTTTTTTATTTTCAAAGGGCTTTTTTAAAAGTTCCCATAGGTCTTCTCCCATTTTTCCTATAATTCCATCACCAACCTTATCAAAAAAAGGTAAAATAAGAGGTGTTACTGTAGTTACAAGTGCTGATATTTCCATTATATATTTTTTTTGCAAATGTACATCAAATATTTAAAATACACAAAAAATGTTTAAGGCTTCCTTTTTCAGAGCTTTACCCTGCAATTTTCAGTCATCTGCTACCACGCTTGCTAATGACCTTTATCCTCTTGTCTCCAAAGGAGCATTTAGGCTTTACTACACTTCTGCCTCAGAAGCTAGCCAGTCTTTCTCCGTTTGGATAAGCGACTCCTTCGGCAATGAACAAAAACTTGATTTTGAGTTTAATGTAAAGAAAGAGTAAAGATATAAAGCCAAACACACTCTTTCTCTTCCAAAATAAGCCTACTTCTAAAAGTGGGCTTGTTTTGTTTTACCTTTGCGCAAAATAATGCAAATGGAAGTAGTAGTTATAGAAAAATCTGTTTTTGAACAGATACAAAAAGATGTACAGCAACTCAACAATTCTCTGCAAGTGGTAATGGATACTTATAAGGGGATTTGGCAAAAAGAAAAGTGGTTGGACTCTCAGGAGGTTTGTCTGCTTTTGGGCATTAGTAAGCGTGCTTTGCAGTATTATAAAGACCAAAAGCTCTTGCCTTTCTCGTGCATCCATCGCAAGAACTATTTTAAGCGTAGTGATGTAGAACAGCTTTTAACCTCTAACCTTCAAACCTGATGAACTTACTCACAGAAACACACCAGGAACTAAGCTCTTACCTAAGTCAGCTTGAAAACCTTAAACAGCAAATGGACTTTATCCTTAAAAACTTCCGTCCTGTATTTGACGGCGAGGTTTTTCTATCAGGAAAGGAGGTCTGTGAGCTGCTACATATCACCAAAAGAACTCTACAGCAATACCGTGATGATGGGCTTTTTCCTTATATTCAAATTGGTGGTAAAATTCTCTTTAAACAAAGTGATATTTTAAATATTTTAGAGGCTAACTATAAGAAATAACTCCTCCTTTTATCTTCAATGGCTATCTTATAAGGCTTCTCTCTATTCTAAACAAACAAAAAATCCATCTGTAAGGTCTTTCTTTTGCTTCTTTTCTTTCTCAAAGAAAAGAAGGCTGGTAGCACCAGCAGGCAATTAAAGCCACGACAGGCAGTCAGTAGGTCAATAGCATTGACGAGCAATTATAAAAAACGCCTCTTAGAGTGTTTCTAAGAGGTGTTTTTGTTAAGGATTAGACCGATAGGGGTTGCGTACGAAAGTCTTTGAGGTTGAGGAAAAAGCCTCTGTAAGGAGTGAGCCCTTCTCTGAACAAGTTCCAAAGTAGAGTGCTTCCCATTTGTGAGAGGGTGGCGTTGATAAACAAATCTTGCTTGGTTAAGGTTTCGGCAAGGGAGCAACTTGGGGTATTGTCGTCTTGTTCGGATTGGGTTAATAGCTCTCCAAAGGCTTGGGTAACAGTATGCAGGGTGTCGATAGGGGTGAATGTATCGCTATGAGGTTGCTCAATGGCTTGTAAAGTACCTAAAATCACTTGCCCTGAATGAGTGCTGTTGCCAAAATCTAACCAATACTTAGGGTTGTTGTGGTAGTGGTGAGCTCGTTCTAAATGAGTGAGTACTTCCCCAATGTCAAAGCGAGCCTTTGCGCTATCTACACACGAAAGGTAAATGCTTCCTCTCATTGTTTCTTCTTCAAAGGAAAAGGTCTCAGTGCTAAATAGCTGTGTTTGCGCTCTCCAATCTGTACCAAAAAAGCGATTGATACGGCTTATTAGAGCAGTGGATTTGTACATTCCTAACTCACAAGCCGAAAAAAGCTGTCTACCGAGATTGGCAGGGGTTACAAGGTCGTTGTCCCAAATATGGGAGTTTATAAACAGTTATTTTTCTTGCAAAGAAGAAAGTTTTAGCTCATCAAAATCGGCATAATAGTAAGAAGAAAGCG
>JAUMUT010000011.1 GCA_030530525.1 Capnocytophaga sp.
TCTTTAAAAATAATAGTATTAAATAAAAATATTATCCTTTTTTTAAATGAAATTTCTATCTGGTGTGTCGTTTTTTTGAAAAATAAAAGTAAAAAATTAATGTCAAATCTAATTGAAGTCTTGATAATGGATACAAGAAGTATAAACTACTTTTGTAAATCAAAATGAAATAGGGAGAGGTAATGTAAAAATATAGATTAAAAGATTATAAAAAGTATAATATGAATATTAAATCTGTTAAAACTTTTCCTATAATACCCCAACTTGCTAGTTTAAAGTTAAAAAAAATAAAAAGCAAAGCAAAAGATTTGTATATTTGTGATTGCAAAAAATAAAAACAATTCCAATGTTTTGTAAAGACAAAATTACAACCATTTTTTGTATTATCGATGATATTTTAAAAAAAATTAATCACCTGAAGATATTCGCAGAAAAGTATCGGATAGTGAAATTATTATAGCAGCATTTATAGCTACTACTGAATAGAGGCTATATGACAAGCGAACTTATTTTTATGGTATTAAAGTCCAGTTAGTTACAATGGGAGAAGGTATACCAATTGTGTTTCATTTTACCGTAGGAAAAACGACAGATACAAAACTTTATGGAGATAGTGCTTATACAGATTATCAAATAGAAGATTATTATCTGCTTGAAAATAAATACATTGAGTTAAAAATACAACGAAAGAGAATAATAAAAGACCTGATACAGGAAAACAAAACAGACAGAAATTGAAGATGAGAAAGCATATAGAAGTAGCTATAAGCGATATTAAAAAGATATTTTCTATAACAATATATGCTGTTACATTAAAGGGATTAATAAAGATTACAATGTATATTTTTGGATTACAGCTATTTAAAATAATCAATAACTAGCAAGTTTGATTATATAGAGAAACTCATAATCTAAAAGCTTCTATCATTTAAAATGCACAATAGGTTGGTATAATTTCATTGTTTTTATCGGACTTTACAGAAGAGTTTCAATTGACTAATTACCATACCCCAATACCCTTAAAGTCTCTTCTGTTCGTAACAGCTGAAACTGCCCTATGTTATTGATAATTTCCTCAATACTGTCGAGGTCTTGGCTCTCGTAGATTGGAGAAACTAACTTACCAATATACGCCTTTTGCCAGCGTGCTTGAAACTCTATATATTCAATTTTGGGGTAATAGGTAGGGTGTTCACCAGTGGTAATACGCTCCGAAATATAATCTTCTTGAATGTACAAAGCACTGTCATTCCCTACTTTATGCCAAGCGATTTCGTTTACACAATAGCCAAAGAAATCAAATATTTCACATTGCTTGATAAGGTCTTTATGAGCAACGATAGCCGTAAAGAGTTTGCGCCATTTGGCGTTGCTCATATACGAAGCCGCAAAAGTGCTTATTTTCTTTTCCAATCGTTCCATATAGCGATTATAGTCCTCTATGGAGGGAAATAAATCCTTGTATTTTTGCATAGCAATCTTCAAATTAGCTAATTGGCATACTTCTTCTCTATTCTCTTGGCGATAGTTTTCCCTGTATTTTTGTAATAATCTTCTGTAAAGGGGAGTGCTTTGAGGTAAGGTATATCGCTCTTGTCGCCAAATGCTTGAAAGCACACTGTGGCACTACACATTAGTACTTCGTTATTTTCATTCTGTGCAAAGCTGATGATTTGCTTTAAGATAGGAACAAAAGCCACGTGAAGTTCTTTGCTCACCTTTTCTGTTCTGAGTTGGTGCGATAAATTGCAAAGCGAATAGACGTACTTTTTCACCAAAGACTCCTGCTTCTCTGTAATCTCAGTAGAGAAAGTTTTCCCAATCTCCAAAAAAGCAGGAATAGCTTCCTCAGTAGGCAATTCTTCCAATACCCCAAAGGCAATTCTAAAGAACTCATTAGGCTGATGAATGGCTTTTACCAATCCTTGTACGCCTTCTTCCAAATAGAGACAAATAGCCTCTACCCACGATGCGAAGGGTATAATAAGGTCATCGTTGAGCAGTTGCCAGCTGTATTGCACTACCATTTCACGCAAAGGAGCAATATACTCTTTGCTGGGTGTTTTCACGATTTTGAGGAGGTCTTCCACCTCTAATTCGCCTTTTTTCTCTAATCGGTGGAGCTTTTTGATGTGTTTTGCTACTGCTTCGTTCATATTTAGTCCTTAGTGTTTAGTTCTTAGCCATTAGAGAGCATTATAATTGCCATAAGCCTTTGGCTTTTAATTCATTTAATTCAGCTTCCGAGACTACTTGAAAATCATCATCATCATCGTCGTATGAAGTGTAATCCCATTCCAAGCCAAAGTTTTCCATAGCATCTAAAAGAGTATCAAATAACTCTTGTTGAGCGCTGCCTATAAAAATAGCTGTGGCTCGGTTTGTAGTTTGGTGTATGGCAAGGGTAATGACTATTTGAAAATCGGCATTGGTAAAGGTGCGTTGCCCTTTCCAGCTGAGGGAGGTAAGCTCAGTATATTGTTTTTCGATATAGGCAACAGCTTGCTCGGGTACTTCAAAGTTTTCCATACCCCAACCGCCCATTACATTGGCGTTGTAAGGCAAACCTCCCATCACACCATTGTAAATGGCGAGGTAGAACCAAAAGTCGGACAGGTTTTGGGTTTCTTGTATCCAATTGGGGTCGGTTTCGGAGCCGTAATTACCCCAAACAGGAGGGTTGGGGTTGTTTAAATCTTCTTTGTGAATTGCCCATATTACTACCCCTTGATTTTCTTCACAAAAGCATAAGTAATCCCCTGCAAAATACAATTGCTGAGGTGTAGCCAACGAGTTATAGGATTGGTTTACACTCTTAGTAGCCCCTAACTGGAAGTAATACTCGCGAAACACCTCAGGCAAGGTAATGTGTAAGCGTTTTTCGGCTTTTAATAACTGCGCTTCTGAGAAGCCTTTACAGTCCTCAGGGGCTAATTGGTATAGTTTTTTGATGCGTTTTTCTACTTCTGGTGTCATCATTATTCGTTATATGTAAATCGTTTTTCTCTGATATAGTATATTTGATGATAAGCAGTGAGCCACCAACCGTCCTCTATCAAATAAATAAGTTGCTCCCAAAGACTACCTTCCTGCAAAAGGGAATCATCAACTTGTTTTATGGCAGTTTGTGCCTGATGAGCAGCCTCGTCAAAGGCTTTAAAAAGTGCCTCCTTTGTAGAAGTATCTGCTCCTTTGAGCGCAAAAACGGCTGAAAGCAACAGAGAATAGCACCTAACAAACTGCGTAAGTGAAGCATTCACCCACAGAAAGGGTTCTTGGGTAAAATCATCGTTTGTAGGAAGCAAATATACTTCTTTTTGTTCATTTAACCCAAGGTATCCATAATAACTTCGCCCAAAACACTGAAAAGAGCGTCCATTTCGGTTCATAATTACCATCTCATCGGGAAAACGGATAAAATAGAAGTTCATTTGAGGATAATCGTTCAGTTGAGCAAAGAGATTTTCTTTTATTTGGGCAAAGCTCATCAGTTGTGGAGAGGTGGGATGTATCTCGGCGGTGATACCTACCTCATTTAAGGTGCGTATATCGTCTGTTGAAAATGTAAGCATCGTTTAAAATAGAATTTAAGGTAAAAGTTCTAAAAACTCCGCTGGTACTTTATCGGTAAGCCATACCCCATTGTTGGAAAGGTAAAACTGCTCCCCTGCTTTCTGCATTGCTGCGGCATCTACCTTAAAGACAACGGGATTGCCGTGACGGCTTCCCACTTTAGTAGCGGTTGCTATATCGGCGCTGAGGTGTACGTACTGTCTGCCTTGTTTTAAGAGTCCGCTTTTTAAAATGCTCTCCACAAACCTGCTGGCCGTGCCGTGATAGAGGACTTCGGGTGGGGTTTTCGGGAGTAAATCGAGCTCCACTGTTATTGAATGCCCTTGATTGGCGCGTATTTTTGTTTTATCTTCGCTGAAAGCATATCGCTGTTTGCTATCGGTAGCAACTATTTCTTCGAGCATTTTAAGATTAAAAGGGAAGCGTTTGCTCATTTTCTTAATAAGCAAATCCACTTCTGCCCATCCGTGTTTATCTATGGTAATGCCAATTACCTCAGGGCTATGACGTAGCACCAAACTGAGGAATTTGCTTTCTTTTTTGTGTTTTTCTTCTTGCTTTGCCATTCCTAAGAAAAAAATCTAAAAAGACTAACGCTATGTACTAATTAAATTTATTTTGTAACTGAATCATTTTTTCTTTCATATCTTTATCTTCTTTTAGCCTTTTTAAGGTTTTTTTAGTATAAAGAGGAAAATCAGCATTAAGAATCCAGCCGTAATAGCCTGGTTCTTCGTTTAAAATATCTTGTACTTTTCTGCCTTTATGTTTCCCGAAAGTGAAAATTTCTTCATTTTTGTCATTCATAGCGATGAATCCCGCAAAATCTACAACTTGTTTTCGTGTAGTAAATTGACTAAGTTGCTGAATATCATTAGGTAAATTATCGTATCGGTCTAATTGAGCTTTTAGAATTTCATAAGTTGCATTGGTATCCGCAGCGGCAGTATGGGCGTTTTCTAAGGATTTTCCGCAATAGAATTGATACGCCGCCGAAAGGGTACGCTGTTCCATTTTATGGAAAATAGTTTGAATATCAATAGTTACACGATTATTCAGGTCAAAGTCTATTTCGGCACGAAGAAGTTCTTCCGCCAAGAGAGGAATATCAAACCTATCCGAATTGAACCCAGCCAAATCTGAATCTTTTATCATAGAATGAATTTGTTCCGAAAGGTCTTTGAAAGTAGGTTCGTTAGCAACTTTTTCGTTTGTAATTCCGTGAACCTCAGTAGATTGGACAGGAATAGGGATAGTAGGATTTACGAGCCAAGTTTTACTCTCTTTATTTCCGTTAGGGAATACTTTGAGAATAGAAATTTCAACAATTCTATCTTTGGAAACGTCTGTACCAGTGGTTTCTAAGTCAAAAAAACAGATGGGGCGGGTTAGTTTTAGTTCCATTTTTAATATTTTGTTAATAGGGTGCAAAAATACGATTTTTTATACCTTTGGCAATAAATATTTCTTATTTTTCTTGCAAATAATCATTTTTTATTGTACCTTTGCCTTTACTATTGGGGATGTAGCTCAGTTGGCTAGAGCGTTTGGCTGGCAGCCAAAAGGTCGTGGGTTCGAGCCCCATCTTCTCCACAATCTTTGTTGTCATTTATAAATAAAAAAACGGCTTAGAAATAAGCCGTTTTTTTATTGTTTTGTAAAAGTATCCGTCACTCCCCCTTTTAGGTCAAGCTTTGCTATTTTGTTATCGGATATTTTTTTGAAAGAAAAATCAATCGATTGAGAACCATTATTCATTTCTATGCTTACTTCATACGTATCATTAGTAATTTTTTGTGATATTTTAGTTACTACTTGTGCGGTGGTTCCGCTCAAAAGACAGGTTCTTCCTGCTGAGATTAAGCAAAAATCTTTATCAGAGACAAAATATCCTGTGGTATTTGTCAGTTCATTCACCCAAGTGCCAATCATCCACGAAGGTGGCGCATATGAGGAAGATGCTTTTCCGTCATTATTAGAAGAATCATCACTTTTTCCACACGCGATAATGCCAACAATGGCAATAAAAAGTAAAATAATCTTTTTCATTGTTTTGAATTTTATATAATAAGATGCAAAAGTACAAAAATATATGAAATGTACGATTGTTTTTAATAAATTTTAATATATTTTTATTCCGTAAGATATATTTATTAGGAAAGGATTTTTAAAAACCTGTCATTTTTACATTTTTTATTTTATTGATAATCAGTATTTGTTTTCTTTTGTAAGATTTAAAAACTGACAATTTGTCATAAATTCTGTTTTGGAATATTTATTGCCTTACAGAAGTAACAAACAACGAATTATAAACCATTAATTAGAAAAAAAATGAATTTTAATAATTATACCATTAAGTCTCAAGAGGCTATCCAAAGAGCGCAGCAACTCGCTCAAAGCCTTGGACAACAAGACATTCAAGTAGAACATATTTTTAAAGGAATACAAGAGGTAGATAACAATGTTTTGCCTTTTATCCTTAAAAAGTTGCAAGTAAATACTTCCGCTCTTGACCAAGCAGTGGAAAAATCTCTCAACACTTTCCCTAAGGTGCAAGGCGGGCAAATGTCTCTCTCTCGTACCGCAGCCGAAGTGCTTACCGAGGCAAGTAACATTGCCAAGAAAATGACCGATGAGTACGTTTCTATTGAACATTTACTTTTGGCAATTTTCAAAATTAAAAACCAAGTAGGTCAGGCACTTAAAGAACAAGGAGTTACCGAAAAAGAATTTGAAAAAGTAATAACAGAACTTCGTAAAGGCGAACGCGTAACTTCGGCTTCGGCAGAAGAAACTTATAATTCGCTCAACAAATACGCTAAAAACCTTACCCAATTGGCGCATAGCGGAAAGCTTGACCCTGTTATCGGGCGTGATGAGGAAATCCGTAGAGTGCTACAAATTCTTTCTCGCCGAACCAAAAACAATCCAATGCTTGTAGGAGAGCCTGGCGTAGGGAAAACAGCCATTGCCGAAGGCTTAGCGCATCGTATCGTAAATGGTGATGTGCCTGAAAATCTGAAAGATAAGACTATTTATTCCTTAGATATGGGCGCACTTATCGCAGGAGCTAAATATAAAGGAGAATTTGAGGAACGTTTGAAATCTGTTGTAAAAGAAGTAACCTCTTCCGACGGAAATATTATCCTTTTCATTGACGAAATTCATACTCTCGTTGGTGCAGGAGGTGGAGAAGGTGCTATGGATGCCGCTAATATCCTAAAACCAGCCTTAGCCCGTGGCGAACTTCGTGCTATCGGGGCTACAACTTTGGACGAATATCAAAAATATTTTGAAAAAGATAAAGCCCTTGAACGACGATTCCAAAAAGTAATGGTAGAAGAGCCTGATACAGAGAGTGCTATCTCTATTTTACGAGGAATTAAGGAAAAATATGAGGCTCACCACAAAGTGCGCATCAAAGATGAAGCAATTATCGCCGCTGTGGAACTATCTCAGAGATATATTCCTAATCGTTACTTGCCAGATAAAGCAATTGACCTTATGGACGAAGCAGCTTCCAAGCTCCGAATGGAAATTAACTCCAAACCAGAAGAATTGGACGTGCTCGACCGCAAAATTATGCAATTAGAAATTGAAATTGAGGCAATTAAACGAGAAAATGACGAGGAAAAACTCCGTATCCTTAACGCCGATTTGGCTAACCTAAAAGAAGAACGCAATGCATTATTCACCAAATGGCAAAGCGAAAAGACTCTTGTTGATGAAATACAGCTCATTAAGAATAATATAGAAAACTATAAGATAGAAGCAGAACGCGCTGAGCGTGAAGGAAATTACGGAAAGGTCGCCGAACTTCGTTATGGTAAAATTAAAGAGGAAGAAGAGAAACTTTCTACACTTCAAAAAGAAGTAGAAGACCATGAAATGTCTATGATTAAGGAAGAAGTAACTCGTGAAGACATCGCCGAAGTAATCGCAAAATGGACAGGGGTTCCTGTTACCAAAATGATGCAAGGCGAACGCGAAAAACTCCTTCATTTAGAGGAAGAACTCCACAAACGTGTAGTAGGGCAAGAAGAAGCAATAGAAGCCGTTTCTGATGCTATCCGTCGTAGCCGTTCAGGACTGCAAGACCCAAGAAAACCAATAGGTTCTTTCCTTTTCTTAGGAACAACAGGGGTTGGTAAAACAGAATTAGCCAAAGCTCTTGCCGAATATCTCTTTGATGATGAAAACGCAATGACTCGTATAGATATGAGTGAGTATCAGGAAAAACACGCCGTTAGCCGATTGGTAGGCGCGCCTCCTGGATATGTAGGTTACGATGAAGGCGGACAACTTACTGAGGCTGTTCGTCGCCGTCCGTACTCTGTCGTATTGCTTGATGAGATTGAAAAAGCGCACCCAGATACTTTCAATATCCTTTTACAGGTATTAGATGAAGGTAGGCTTACTGATAATAAAGGACGAACTGCTGATTTTAAAAATACAATCATTATTATGACCTCTAATATCGGTAGCCATCTGATACAAGAAAGTTTTGAAAGCATTCCTAATATAGAAGAAGCGACCGAAAAGGCTAAGGAAGATGTTTTACAACTATTAAAACAAACCGTTCGCCCAGAGTTTATCAATCGTATAGATGATATCGTAATGTTTACTCCTCTTACAGAAGCTAATATTAAACGAATTGTCCGATTACAGCTCAATAATATCATCAAAATCGTTGCTCGTGAAAATATTTTGTTAGAAGCAACCGATGAAGCTATTGATTATCTAGCAGAAAAAGGTTATGACCCGCAATTTGGTGCTCGCCCTGTAAAACGTGTTCTACAAAAAGAAGTACTTAATACTCTTTCTAAGGAAATACTTAAAGGTGCAGTCAAAGCAGGTAGCCTTATACTAATAGATTCTTTTGATAATAAGCTCGTTTTCCGAAACAAAGAGTAATTATATAGTTTTATAATAAAAAGCTATCCAATTAAGGATAGCTTTTTTTGTTTTTTTAATCAAAATGTAAAGCGAGTATTCTATTGACTATATTTTTTATATTATAACCTATATATTTTTAAAGTTATTAAAAATAAAAACAATTATTTCTCTATCTGAACAATTGTAGTAGGGAATGGAATGTTTATATTATTATCATCAAAAGATTTTTTTATAGCTATTATAGCTTCTGATTTGTAATATAAAGATTCAAAAATGTTAGTAGATGGAATAGTAAAGTAAATACTAAAATTAATAGAACTATCTGCAAAATCGGTGTAATAAAAGGAAATAGAAGTCTCTAAATTCTTTTGTTGCATCATTTCTTTAATAGTAGAAATGGCTAAACTCTTTACTTGCTCTAAGTTGGAAGAATAATCTACACCACAAGTAATATGCACATCGGTGGTTTCACTTTCCGAATAATTTTTCATCGGGTTATCTATAATTAACTTATTGGGGATAGAAACATAATTGCCATCCATTGTTTTTAATTTAATATTACGTAAGTTAATATCTTCAATAGTGCCTGTAAATCCATTGGTTTCTATTTGGTTTCCGATGCGTATGCTTTTACTAAAAGATAAAGTAATTCCTGAAAAAGTATTGCTTAATGTTCCTTGCAAAGCCAAGCCAATAGCCAATCCTGCTACTCCTGCACCTGCCAAAATCGTTTTAAATATATTTTCAAGGTTTAATATATTCAAAGAAAGTATAAAAAAGGTTATCACCATAATAACGGAAATAATATTTCCTATCATAATATTAGAAGAATGGCTTAAACCTCTTTTATTTAAAATATGAACCGAAATTTTACTGATTAATCTCGATAAATAAAAACCTATAATAAATACTATAATAGCAATTACTATATTAGGTGTTTTATACAGAAATGTATTAGTCCATAGTTTTAATTTATTTGTAAATACTTCAATAATATCTACATATTCATTTATCATTTTTTCTTCCATTGTAAATAATATATATTAATTGTATTAAATTTATAAAAATACAAAAAGTAGAAATATATAGTATATTCCTACTTTTTAAGTAGATTATCTCATAGTGGATAATGTAGTAAATAAAAAACAAAAATTAAAATACACAACTAATAAAATAATCCAAATATTTTTATTTAAGAAATTTCAGGGGTTGGTGTTTTTACACTTTCTGATTTTTCATTGTTAGAAACGGTACTATTTTTAGCAGATTTTATAAGTTCATTAAAATCATTATAAAGATCGTCCCAGTCTTTTAATTTTTTCATAGTCTTTACGTATTCAAAATACGTTCTTAAAATTTGTTCTAATTCTTTTCGTAACTTTGTCGCACTTTGCATTTGTCTAAGTTCTGAATTAGCTTGCGTTTGTTCTGCAAAAATATTTTCAAAATCAGATTGTGTTTTTTTCATTTCTGAAAAAGCAGTTTCAATACCTAACTTGTTTATTCTTTCCTGATTTTCAGTAAGAGATAACGATTCAATAAGTTTGGTAAGCTGTGCTGTACCTGCTGAATAGCTAAGTCTGTCAATATTTAAACCATAAGTTTTGAATATTTCGTATAATGCTTTTGCCTCTTCAAAATTAGGTAAAGTATCCATTTTAGCATATGCCGCTAAATAATTTTTTAACTTGGCAAAAGATTTATCGCGTAATCTATCTGCTTGTGCAACACTTTTTCCTTTTCCACTAAATGTTACCTTTGCATATACTTTATCGTATTCTGCAAAAGCGTTTTCCAATTCTCTAAGTAGAGGATTGTTTAATATTTCTGAATTTACAGCCTTTTTACTATATGCAATAACACGTGAAGATAAGGTTGCTAAATCTTTTGTTGTTAATTTTTGTAAGGATATTTTCATAATATATATAAATTAAATAATTTTGTTACTATTTATGTAATAATATGTTTGTTTGATTACTATTTTGAATTGTTTATACCTTTGTTGTATTTAAAATAATAAATTTTTATTAGATAATAAGTATAAACAATTAAAACTATTTTTACATTTATTATTTTATAAAGGTAATTATTTTATCTTATTTTTAAGTTTAAATATTTATTCCTTTAAATAATTGGTTGTAGATTTATTTTGTTTATATTATACTTTGTTTGTTTTAGAAATAGAATAAAAGTAAAATATTTACTTAGTATTTCTATTTACAATTTTAAAAGTTAAGGGATTTACTATCTATAAGTAAATCCCTTTTACTTATTTCTGTGCAAATATATAAAAAATATTTTGACAGAAAAATATTTTAACTAATATTTATTATTTTTTATTTGGAATAATAATAAAATTGTGTATATTTAACTATTTATAATTATTCTATAATCACTTTTTTAATTTTGGAAGGTAATTTCTTTTTGTCAATATCTATGTTGTTAATACAAGAGGTTTTGATAATTAATTTTTTTCCGTTAATGAATGCTTTTACCTTTCCAGATTTTTGTTTGTTAGTAAATAAACGATACGGATATCCTTCGTTAAATTTCCCTTCTATAATTTGAGTCTCTCCGTTACGTAAAATAGTTAATTTGGTAAAATCTCCTGCCTTTTTCTTTGCTATATAATAATAAGGATCGTATGGAGAAGTAATAGTATCGTTTTCCATCATTAAAATAATATCGCCTTTTTCCACACCCATTTTTTTCGCCGTAGCATTTTCCGATTTGAAGCCTTCTACCTTTAAACCTTTTCCTGTGTTATAAGTGTAATCATACTTCAAGCCAAAATCTGCTTTATCGTTTATTATTTTATAATCATATACCTGATGCCATTCTTGGGGTTGTTGTAGGGTATCTATCTTATTTATTTTTAGCCAAGAAATTTGTGTAGGTTCTAAGGATTTAGTTTCCCAAGAAATTTCCGTAAAAGGCTTGCGAGTATTTTGCTTAATGAAGCTAATAAAATTATCTTGTTCTTGCGGAATATAACTCATAAAATGCTCGCCTTCCAAAATTTTGAATATGATATTAGGATTATATTTTTGTAAATATTCTGTTGCGGCTTGCATTTGCCCTATGGGATATAAAACATCATTTTTGGTATTAATAATATACATAGGAACATTATTCATATTTTCAGGATAAAGCCCAGAACCTGTTAATTTATCTGCAATTTTTACACTTCCATTCATTGCTATGTATCCTGCAAAAACATCAGGAAAAGCCATAGAGAAATAATATACCCCCGAAGCTCCGTCAGAAAATCCGCTTAGGAACACCTTGTTTTCATCAATTGGAAAATTTTCTTTTACGAATTGAATTTCGTCCAGAACCATTTGGCTACCTACTTTGTCAAACCAAGTGGCTTTTTGTTGTCCGTAGCAAAAAAGCATATAAAAATCGCCTTTGTCGGCAACGGAAATTAATGGAGATTGTTTAGAATAAGCAACGGGGTCTTTCTTAATCATTGGCGAAGAAATATTTCCGTGTAAGAATACTAATAAAGGTTTTTTAGTTTTGGTATTTTCATTAGTTGGAGAATATACCACAAACGGACGTTCTTTCTCATCACTGCATTTTTGTTGAAATTCTTTAAAATTTCCGTTCTGCGCATAGATAGAAGAAAAACCTATACAAGATAGGATAAAAAGTAGTGTTTTCATAAAAAATGTTTTAAAAAATTAAACAATAAATTATATAATGATATTAAACAATAAAAATTTTGAATTATTATAAGATTTTTCTATTTAAAATAATAAAAATAAGAAAAAAAGGCAAGTAAAAATCATTAAAATAATGAAATTTACCTACCTTCGTTATAAAATGAAAACAAAAAAAAACATTTTTGATATTTTTAATAAAAAAATAATGGAAAAAATAAAATAATATATGGTAAAGTTTAGTATTCTTTATAAAATCTTTTTCGTTCGTCTGCGCTTAACTTGGTATCTTCTATTATTTTATATTTGGAAGGATATAAAGAAACAGAAAGAAATAAAGTGGGCAAAGCGAAGAATAGATACGCTATGTTGCTGGTTATTAAGCCAAAAACACAACAAAGAAGCGTACTAAATTCTAATATTCCTAAACGAAAGATAAAAGCGTTTTGGTAGGTTTTTAGTTTTTCTTCAAAAATTTTATTTTCTATTTGGTATATCATTTTTCTAAAAACAAAAAATTGAAGAGAAACAGCAAGAATACAACTTAACAAACTTATAATGCAGAAAGGATTACTAAAATCCCAACTAACAATATAACTATCTTGAACTAAATAACATATGACTACAATAAAAATAAGTTGCATAAAATTGATAGCAAGATATAAAGTTTTGAGAGAAGTGAAAGTTACTTTATTTTCCATTATAAATATATTAAAATAATAAAAATTAAATACAGATTTTATTTACTCGGTTCAGGTGTCTTCCTCCTTCAAAAGAGGTATCTAAGAATGTTTTTACAATTTCAACGGCTTGTTGCTCAGCAGTGAATCGGGCAGGAATACTGATAACGTTTGCATTGTTATGCTGTTTTGCGAGCTGAGCGATTTCTTTTGTCCAACACAAAGCACAACGAACCTTTTTATGTTTGTTAATGCTCATAGCAATACCGTTTCCGCTTCCACAAATTACGATACCGAAATCTACTTTATCATTGTCAATTAATTCCCCAACAGCGTGGGCGAAGTCCGGATAATCTACGCTATCTGAACTATCTGTACCAACGTTAATAACATCGATTCCTTCTTTTTGTAAGTAAGCAACGATGGCTTGTTTGTAGGTAGTGCCTGCGTGGTCGTTTCCGATGGCTATTTTCATAAGGTGTGTATTAAAAAATTATTTAAAAAAGTTAAAGTCAATGCCTCCATAATTGCCACTACTCATAAAAAGTAGAATAGAATTATGGTGTTTTGTATTGTAAATATACGATTGAAAAAGAGTTTTGTCTGTAAATATTTTCAAATTAGGATGCTGGAAAGCCTTGCGTATGTCTTCTTCTGTAATATCTGAAATTCCTTTTACTTTCAGGGCTTCGCGGTCATAAAGAATAACGGCTTCGTTTGCATTTTGTAGTGTATCTTTATAATGTGAGAGGAAGTTTTTATTAAGACTACTATATGTATAAAGCTCTAAGCAAGCGGTAAGCTGTTTATCGGGGTATTGTTCTCGCACTGCATTAGTGGTAGCCCGCACCTTACTTGGTGAATGTGCAAAATCTTTAAAGACAATAAGTGCATCGTTTTTTGTAATGGTTTCCAATCTTTTGGAAGCACCTTTAAAGGTGGATATAGCTTCATAAAAATCTTGTTCATCAACTCCCATATTTTGGCAAATCCACTTTGCGCCGGCTAAATTGCTCATATTGTGTTTGCCGAAAATTTCCAAAGGCATTTCTCCCTCTGGGGTTTGTAGGAAAGAAATTCCGTTTTGGGTAAAATACTCAGGGGTTTGGTAAGGGATTTTTCGGATAGGGTTTTCGTTTTCTTCAACGATTTTATTTAAAATAGAGTCTTCTTCATTATAAATAAGTATTCCTCCTTTGGTAATAGAAGAAATGAAGATGTCAAACTGCTGAATGTAATTATCTTCGGTAGGGAAAACGTTGATATGATCCCACGCGATACCACTCAAAAGGGCGAGAGTGGGCTTGTATAGGTGAAACTTCGGACGCAAATCAATGGCAGAGGACAAATACTCATCTCCCTCTATAACGATAAATTCGGAAGTATCGGAGAGCTTTACCATCGTTTCAAATCCTTCTAATTGCGCTCCAACTAAGTAATCCACATCTCTGTTGTGATAATTCATAACATACAACACCATTGAGGTAATAGTTGTTTTTCCGTGGCTACCGCCAATAACTACGCGTGTTTTATTTTTGCTTTGCTCGTAAATAAATTCGGGGTAGGAGTATATTTTTATTCCTAATTCTTTGGCTTTTATTAGTTCAGGATTATCTTCTTTGGCGTGCATTCCTAAGATAACAGCGTCAATATCCTTAGTGATTTTTTCAGGAAACCAGCCTAACTCTTGCGGGAGTAGTCCTGCTTTTTCTAATCGGGAGCGAGAAGGTTCAAAGATTACATCGTCGCTACCTGTTATTTGATACTTCTTTTGTTGTAAAGCCAATGCTAAATTGTGCATTGCCGCACCTGCGATTGAGATAAAATGTATTCTCATTTTTCTAAATTGATATGTAGCGCAAAGGTACAAAATTTTATAAAAATAATCTAAAAAAAATAAAAAGTTCAATAGAATATTTTTTCTAATATTTCCTTAGTGAAAATAAAAAAAAGAAAGAAAAAGGAAGATGTTTATTTCTTAAAACAAACATAATAAAATGTTAAAATAAAAATTAACAAATAAAACAAAAAAACGCAGTAAATATTTTATAAGTTTTTTTTATCTTTACCACCGTATTAGGAAAATGATAAAATACAGATGAGTTGGCTGGAAAAATTATTTAAAAACTCAAAACAACAAACGAAAGAAGATAAAAAAATTGAAATAAATAAAAAGCAAGTACCTGTGGATGAGGTGTTTGTGAATAATTTGAAAAAGAATGGCGGAATTTTCATTTATTGTGAGTCCATTTCAGAAATTGTAGAAACTATCGGGAAAATAGTAGCAGAAAATGTGAAAAATATAAAACTTTCTTGCTATAATGACTATTTAAAGTCTATTTTACCAGAAAATTATTTTCGTTTTTTTACAAATATAGATGCACAAGCCACCTTTTTTTTAACAGATTGTGAATATTTATTGGCAAATGATGGCTCGGTAATGTTTTCTTCCAAGCAGTTGGGTTCTAAACAGATTAGCGAATTGCCTCCTTCACTTATTGTAGTGGCAAAAGCTAGCCAAATAGTAGGAAATATTGGCGATGGAATGAAAGGCATAATGCAACGACCCAAAGAAGAACGCCCTGAAAATATACGTTCTATTAAGAACTTTCAAACCAAAGAAAAAGATACCATAATGTATGGTTCTTGCTCACGGAAATTGTATTTGTTGTTGTTAGAAGATTTAAATTAAAATATTATGAATGAATTAGTTAAGCGAACCATAACAGGAGTTGTTTATACGCTTTTGTTGTTGTGTGCCATAATGCTTAATATGCATACTTTTGGAGCGTTATTCTATTTGTTTGGAATAATGTGCGTGTATGAATTTGCACGAATGCAGCAACAGCATAATTTTTGGATTTATTTATTATTTTCATTTTTTTACATTCTTTTTGTATTTTTTCAGCAAGATTTTGTTTTACTAATATTTCTGTTTTTAACAATAATTATAGATTTATATTTAATTTATTTTTTGTTTAAAAAGAAGAATATAGTCTATTCTAATTTACGAAAAAATATGTTAAACTTTTTTTATGTAGGAATGGGAGTAACATTTATTCCGTTGTTGTATAAAATGGAAGTTTTGCATAGTATAGGGAAGGACGGAAATCCTGCTGTTTTTTCAGAATTTTCATTACCTTTTTTTCAAGTAAATGAAGCGCAACACACAATGATAGCTATCCTTTGTATTATTTGGGCAAGCGATACGTTTGCTTATTTATCAGGGAAAAATTTTGGGAAGCATAAATTATTTCCTTCGGTGTCGCCTAAAAAAACTATTGAAGGCTTTATTGGAGGGCTTTTAGGAGCTGTTTTGGTAGCGATTTGTTTTTCATTTTATAGTGTAAAAACGATATGGGAATGGGGTGTAATTGCCTTATTATTAGTTGTTTTTGGTACTTTTGGAGATTTGGTAGAATCTAAATTTAAACGTATGGCAGGAGTGAAGGATAGCGGAACTATTTTACCAGGACACGGCGGAATATTGGATAGATTGGATAGCCTTATTTTTACAGCTCCATTTTTATATTTATTTTTGTCATTAATTCATTTTATTAAAATATAAATTATGGATACAAATATTATAATTCCTCAAAATGATAAAAAATTTAAGAAATTAGCCGAAGAATTGAAGAAAATTCTACCAGGAAGAAAATCTACTAAAAAGCAAAAATTGCCGAAAAAGCAGAAATAAATAATGAAATTAATAATTAATTCGTATATTTGCAAAATATTTTAATAAAATCATAAAAATATGTTTCATAAAGAAGGAGCTAAAATTATTTTCGGAGCGGTTGTTATTTCCGTAGTTGCGCTTTTATTGGCAGATTATATTCCGCTCAATTGGTTAAGAATTGTAATTCAAGTACTTATATTGTTATTTTTGGTATTAATTTTACAGTTTTTTAGAAATCCGAAGAGAAATACCCAACGTAATGAAAATCAGATAATATCTTCCGTAGATGGGAAAGTGGTGGTTATAGAAGAAGTGGAAGAGCCTGAATTTTTCCAAGGGAAACGTAGAATGGTTTCCGTTTTTATGTCGCCTTTGAATGTGCACGTAACACGTTACCCTATGAGTGGTGAAGTTGTGTATAGTAAGTATCACCCAGGGAAATATTTGGTAGCTTGGCATCCGAAAGCCTCTGAAGAAAACGAACGAACCACAGTTGTTGTGAAAAACGATACATTTGGCGAGGTGCTTTACCGACAAATAGCTGGGGCATTGGCAAAACGAATTGTAAATTACGCCAAAGTAGGCGATAAAGCATTACAAGGTGCCGATGCAGGTTTTATTAAATTTGGTTCGCGCGTGGATATTTATTTGCCTTTGGATGCAAAAATAAAGGTTTCTCTTGGGCAAAAAGTAAAAGGCGGAATAGATGTAATTGCCGAAAAAGCGTAAAAAATTCTTAATGATAGTTTTATATTATCATAAATAATTATTTTGTATCTTTGCAAAATTAAAATATAAACAATGTTTGAAAATTTAAGTGATAAATTAGATAGAGCCTTACATAATTTAAAAGGACACGGAAAAATAACAGAAATTAACGTTGCTGAAACGCTTAAAGAAGTACGCCGAGCCTTATTAGATGCCGATGTTAATTATAAAATAGCAAAAGATTTTACAAATAAAGTAAAAGAAAAAGCCTTAGGACAAAACGTATTAACGACCTTGCAACCAGGTCAGTTAATGGTGAAAATCGTTAAAGATGAGCTTACAGAACTGATGGGAGGAGATGCCACAGGGGTAAATCTTAACGGAAATCCTTCGGTGATATTAATGTCAGGGCTACAAGGTTCAGGGAAAACTACTTTTTCAGGGAAATTAGCAAATTTCTTAAAAAATAAAAAAAGTAAAAAGCCTCTTTTGGTAGCTTGTGATGTGTATCGTCCTGCGGCGATAGATCAGCTTCATATAGTAGGAGACCAAATAGGAGTAGCTGTTTTTTCTGAAAAAGAAAATAAAAATCCGGTAGATATTGCTCAAAAAGGCTTACAATACGCCAAAAGTAATGGTTTTAATGTGGTTATTATTGATACCGCAGGACGTTTGGCTGTAGATGAGCAAATGATGAAAGAAATTGCAGAAATACACAAAGCCGTTTCGCCACAAGAAACTCTTTTTGTTGTAGATGCAATGACAGGGCAAGATGCCGTAAATACTGCAAAGGCATTTAACGATGTGCTTGATTTTGACGGAGTTATCCTTACCAAATTAGACGGGGACACACGTGGGGGAGCTGCTATTTCTATCAAATCGGTGGTGAATAAGCCTATCAAATTTGTAGGTACAGGCGAGAAAATGGACGCTATTGATGTCTTTTATCCTGCTCGTATGGCGGATAGGATTTTAGGTATGGGAGATGTCGTTTCGTTGGTAGAGCGTGCGCAAGAACAATTTGATGAAGAACAAGCCAGAAAATTACAAAAGAAAATAGCTAAAAACCAGTTCGGATTTGATGATTTTCTTTCTCAAATTCAACAAATTAAAAGAATGGGAAGTATGAAAGACCTTTTAGGAATGCTTCCTGGTGTGGGGAAAGCCGTGAAAAATTTAGATATTAGCGATGATGCTTTCAAATATATTGAAGCTATTATTTATTCAATGACCCCCGCAGAGCGTAGTAATCCTGCCATTATCAACACTTCACGAAAAAATCGTATAGCCAAAGGTAGCGGACGTAATATTAACGAAGTAAATCAGCTATTGAAGCAATTTGAACAAATGAGTAAAATGATGAAAATGATGCAAGGAGGAGGAGGTAAAAAAATGATGCAAATGATGCAATCTATGCAAGGAGGAATGCCACGTTTTTAATTAAATGAATATAAAATGTTACAGAATACAGAATCATTATTAAATAATTATAAAAAATTTATTAAAAAAGTAGTTCAAACGAATACTATTTACTGTTTAAAAGATAAAAAAGAAGGTGTGGCTGTTTGTAGCTCTACCGAATTTAGAAACGTAGAAGGGCAAGATGTTCCCTTGCTTACTTTTTGGTCAGAACAAGCATTGGCAAAAGCGTGCCAAGCCGAAGAATGGGCAAAATATGAAATCACAGAAATTCCTTTGTCAGAGTTTATGGAGCTTTGGATTTTTGGTATGTGTGAAGACGAAGTTGTGGCAGGATTAGATTTTAATGCCAATTTGTTTGGCTATGAAGAGCATCCTTTACAATTGTTAAAAGACCTCATTGCTGAAATAGAAGCAACAAAAAAGATAATAGAATTTCGTAGTTTTACCTCACTTACCGATTTGAAAGACTATATACAAGAAATCGAGGAAGGAGACGAAGAGTAGCAAATAAAGTATAAAGTTTTCAGGTGTAAGTATCTGAAAACTTTTTTTGTATTATAATTAACAAATAAAATCTTAAAAAATGAAAAAAATCATCGTACTGTTCCTAATTATTTGGGGAATAAATACCCAAGCACAAACTATTCTTAAAGCAGATAAAATTAAAGCAATTGCTTTTAATGAATATGGTGCTATTAGCTTTTATGCTCAAAAAAAAGGAGGTAAATTTTCTGAAATTTACTTAGATTATAAAGACGAAGATTCTTTTGAGTATAAAGAGATAGAACCAATAATTCCTTATTTAGAAGAAGAGGATGATGAAGTTTCTCTTTCTGAGATATTAGAGGAAAATGAGAAAATTTTTTACACAAAAGATATTCGCCCAACTTCAATAAAAGATTTTTTAGGTAAAAATTTTATTACCGAAAAAACATTTTATGAAGAAAACACCAAAACAATAGTTAAAATAATTAACAATAACATAGCTTCCTTGCAAAAAATTGAATTTAAGACAAGAGAACCTTATGGTGGTTTTGGTAGTTATGTAAATTTACCGGATGACAAAGAAGAAAAATGGCGTTGTGTAGGTGCTTCTTACTATTCATTATTAATTTTAGATGTAGGAGAAGGAAAGAAAATATATCTTTTTAATGATGAAAGTTCTGTTGATAATGTTATTATTCCGTTAAAAAATGATACTTTATTCTTTTCTGATGAAGAAAATGCAAATTCTAACATAAAAGAAGAGAAAAACATAGAAATTTTTTATGATGCATATGATACAGAAGATTTCTTTGGAAGTCGCCCTAACGGAAAAAAATATGACCTTATAAATATTTTTAATGAAAAAGTGTTACCTAAAAGCTATGATACTATTTTTTATAATTCAAACGGAATTATAACTCGCAATGATAAAAATGTAGAAATATATAATAATTATTTTAATAAACTGAAATTCAGTGATTTAAAATCTGCTTATTTCTACCGAACAGGAGTAGAAGTTTTAGATAAAAATGGAGCAGGTTATTACCAAATGACAGGGAAACCAATAGAAAAATTTCCTAAAATTAGTTATGCACTTTGTGGAACAGTAGGGTATTATAGGTATAAAATAGAAAAAGAAGGAGATGATTATGTCTTAAAATATAGAGCCTCCGGAGCAACAAGACCTTTTTCTAAGGATTATTATTTAATAGAATCTCCTGAATATAAAGAAGTTACATTTATTGACGGGAATACAATTTTTAATTGGGATGGAAATAGCAGTTTTGTTGGAGAAAAATATGGTTATCCAGAATTACTTCGTATAAGAAAAAGAAAAAAATATGGTTTGGTAGAATATAAATTGGATTATGAAGAAAATAATATAAAAGTAATAAAAGGAAAAATAAAACTTCCTTTTGAATATGATGATATAAAGCAACAAAGTGACGGTTTGATTTATATTTATCAAGGGAAAAAAGTAGGAATTTATCCGCAACAAACTATTCCGCCATACGATTATATAGAACGCAAAACCAATTCTTTTTATGAAATAAAAAAAGACGGAAAACGAGGATATTTAGACATACAAACATTTAAAGAATATTTCTAAAAAATAATAAAAAAACAAAATATAATTAATAAAATATTAAAAATGACCATTTTAGACGGAAAAAAAACATCTTTACAACTTCAAGAAGAATTAGCAAAAGAAGTAGCTTTAATTAAGCAAAAAGGAGAAAAAATACCACATTTAGCAGCTATTTTGGTAGGCGAAAATGGCGCAAGTATGACGTATGTGAATAACAAAGTTAAAGCCTGTGAAAAAATTGGCTTTCAATCTTCTTTGGTAAAACTTCCAGATACAATTAGCGAGGAAGAACTTCTACAAAAAATATATGAATTGAATGAAAATTCGGATATTGACGGCTTTATCGTTCAACTTCCTTTACCTAAACATATTGACGAACAGAAAATTCTCTTGGCTATCTCTCCTGAAAAAGATGTTGATGGATTTCATCCTACCAATTTTGGGCGAATGGCTTTGGGCTTGGAGGCTTTCTATCCTGCAACGCCTTATGGAATTTTGGAACTACTTCAACGCTATCAAATTCCGACAGATGGGAAAAACGTAGTAGTTATCGGGAGGTCTGATATTGTAGGAAAACCGATGAGTATTTTGCTCTCTCAAAAACCTTGGAATGCAACTGTAACACTCACTCATAGTCGTACCAAAAATCTTTCTGATTTTACCAAGCAAGCCGATATTATTATCGTGGCATTGGGTATTCCTCACTTTTTGAAAGCGGATATGGTAAAAGAAGGCGTTACGATTATTGATGTAGGAATTACTCGCCAAGAAGATAAAACTTCCGTAAAAGGCTTCCGAATTGTAGGTGATGTGGATTTTGAAAACGTAAAAGAAAAAGCAAATTTTATAACTCCCGTTCCTGGTGGCGTAGGACCTATGACCATAGCAATGCTAATGAAAAACACACTTTTTGCTCGTACAAGAAAAAAGAAAAATTAGTATTTTTTAAGAATTTATTTACTAAAAAAATATTTCTTTTTAGAATATACTTTTATTTTTTAGAAAAAAAGTGTATCTTTGCCTAATTTTTAAATAGTAAATGATGAAAAAAATAGTATTAATATGTTCATTATTAGTTTTATCCGCTTGTAAAACAAATCCTTTTACAGGAAAATCTACCCTAAATTTTCAGTCCAATAGCACATTATTTCCTACTTCTTTTGCTCAATATAAAGAATTTATAACTTCCAACAAAGTGATAAAAGGTACAAAAGATGCCGAAATGATAAAAAGAGTAGGAGAGAGGATAGCCAAAGCCGCAAAATTTTGGTTAGATAAAAATGGCTATCAAGGGTATTTGGACGATTACCGATGGGAATATAACTTGGTGGAAAACAAAGAGATGAACGCTTGGTGTATGCCAGGAGGCAAAATTGTTTTTTATACAGGAATATTGCCCGTTGCCCAAAACGAACGCGGAATAGCAGTTATTATGGGACACGAAGTAGCACACGCCTTGGCAGACCACGGAGCGCAACGTATGAGTGCTTCTACTTTACAACAATTAGGAGCTGTGGCTGGTAACTTGCTTTTGCACGATAGCAAATATTTGAATCAGTTTAATCAAGCTTATGGCTTGGGTACGCAAGTGGGCGTAATGTTGCCTTTTAGCCGAAGCCACGAAACAGAAGCCGATGCTATTGGCTTACAAATAATGGCTCTTGCTGGGTACGACCCCGATGAAGGTTATAAACTTTGGGAACGAATGAAAAGCGCATCAGGAGGGGGAAGTTCTAACGCATTGCTTAGTACGCACCCAACGAACGATTCGCGTATCGCACACTTGAAAACTTTGGCTCCACAAGTTCGTGAAATAGCAAAACGATACGGAGTAACCAAGTTTGAATAATATAAAAAAACTCTATCCACAACAGATAGAGTTTTTTTATGAAAAATATCTAATTGTCGTATTTACAGAGATTTAGTGTTTTCCCGTCAAAAACGGCATAAGTGTAATAATTTATCCAATCGCCTGTGTTTATGTATGTTGCGTTTTCAGGAAGAGAAATTTCCATAGGTAAATGTCGGTGTCCGAACAAGAAGAAATCATAATGTTTTTCAGTAAGTTTTCGCTTACAATATTGCACTAACCATTCTTTATCTTCACCTAAAAAATGAACATCTTCCGCACCTGATATTAATTTATTTTTTTGTGATAAATAATTAGCTAAATTAACCCCAATATCAGGGTGTAGCCAACGAAAAAGCCATTTACAAAGAGGATTGGTAAAAACTTTTTTCATTCGTTTGTAACCTTTATCACCAGGACCTAAGCCATCGCCGTGCCCAATTAAAAAATGTTTTCCTGCACATTCCAACTCTTGTGGGCGATAAAAAACAGGAATATTCAGCTCTTTTTGGAAATAATTTTGCATCCAAAGGTCGTGGTTTCCTACAAAAAAATAGATAGGAATGCCAGCATCTGTCAGTTCTGCCAATTTTCCTAAAACCCGAACAAATCCCTTAGGAACTACGGCGTTGTACTCAAACCAAAAATCAAATAAATCTCCTAAAAGGAAAATAGCCTGAGCATCATTTTTCACTTGGTTAAGCCACGAAATAAACTTTTTTTCTCTCTTGTGGCTCTCTGCCAAGGAAGGCATTCCCAAATGATTATCAGAGGCAAAATAAATTTTTTTATCAGAAGATAAATCTATTTTTATCATAAAAATTTCAAAATTATTTACAAACGTAATCCTATTAAGAATGCAAATATAGCTTTTTTTAGGGAAAAATAAAAAAATAAATGAAGAAAAAAGAAAGAAAAATAAATTATTTTTTTGTTAAAAAGACGATAAAAATATCTTATTTTGAAAAAAAGTTATACCTTTGCAAAATTAATAATAATAAATTAACAAAGTATGAAACAGGTATTTATGATTTTGGCTATGGCATTTGTTTCTCTAACTGCGAATGCACAAGAAGAGCCAAAACAAGCAGGTGAAAAAGTAGAAACTAAGGCTTGTTGCAAATCAAAATCAGACAAAAAAGAATGTTCTGATAAAGGGGATAAAAAAGATAAGGCTTGTTGCAAAGATAAAAGTGACAAATCTTGTTGTAAATCAGATAGTAAAAAATGCACTGACAAAAAAGAATGTGCAAAAGACAAGAAAGAATGCTCATCAAAAAGCAAAAAGAAAGCTTGTTGCAAAACTGAAAAAACAGAAAAAGCTTAATAAGAAAGAGAAAGGATTATCATCAGGTAATCCTTTTTTTAGTTAGAAAATAAAAAAATCGTAAGTTGATGCTTACGATTTTTTGTTTAATTAATTGTTTATGTTATTCTAAAATAATTTTGCAGAAAGGGTGAAAAGTATATTGTTTTGTCTGGCAGAAACATTAACAGGAGTGGTTAATACAGACTCAAAAGATTGGTATTTATAATCTTGTTTAGCAAAATCATAAGAAACATCAAGTCTAATGCCACTAAAAGAGTATCCAACACCAAGAGAATATCCGTTTAAATCTCCTACGTTTCTTTTATAAGGAGATTGTTCATATCTTGTACCAGCACGTAGGCTAAACGCTTTTATTCTGTACTCGCCACCAAAACGGATAATATTTACATCTCTTAATTCATTGCTAATAATCTCATTTTGAGAGTTTAAGAAATCCGTATTGAATTTCATATTCTGATAACCTTTGTAGATATAGTCCAAACTGATAAGGGCTTTTTTCCCAAATATATACGCAACGCTTGCTGTCCAAGAACCAGGAGTACGTAGTTTATATTCATCATATAAATTAACATACTGAGGGTCAGTGTCATAAGTTCTTAAAACACCATTATCATTAATACGAGTTCTTAGAAATTCTTTGGTTTCATCTTGTAAATTATACCAAGTAGGCGATTCATAAGCTACACCTAAGCGTAGTCCTTCGGTTATTTTAGCAATAGCCCCTAATTGGAATGAAAATCCGCTACCAGTAGTTTTTGTTTCTAATTGATAACGACTATAATTAACATTCCCTCCTGAATAATTATTTTCAGTTAAATATTTGGTTTCTAAATAATTTACATTATGGCTATTGAGGTTTAAGCCTAAATAAATGTTATCAATTCGTCCAGAAAAGTTAAAATTATACTTTCTAATTTCTCCTTCCGTTCTTATATCATAATTTTGTAATGTAGAATTAGAAGAAGCATTGGAAGTATAGCCTGTTTCGGATGAAGAATTAGAATTTGGATTTATTAACATAGATTGATAGCCTAAAAATGCTTGTTGGTATCTGTATCCGTATTCTTGTCCTAAATATCTATAAACACTTGAAACACTTTCGTTATTACGACTATTTACAATTAAATTATTTTGACTTATTCCATTTGCAAAATAAGCAAAATAATCTCCTAAATTTCTATCTGACAATCCTGAATAAGAAAGTTCTTTCCCATCAAAATTTTTTGGTATACTATAATTGAAAGCAAAAGAAAAGCTATTATTATCATCATTGGTTGGTATGGAAAAAATAAGACCAAACTGATTAATATAAAAATCAGAAGATGTATTTTTGTTAGATGAGTTTGCAAACGTATTTTTACTTCTAACGCTTTCATTTCCAAGGGTAAAACCAATTTCACTGCGTGAAAAAACTGAACTTCCAGCAGGGTTTATTCCAATAGCAGAAAAATCTCCTCCTAATGCTCCAAAGGCACCACTCATAGCTTTGAAACGAGCAGTTCCATTTAAATCATCTGTTGAATATCGTAATGCATCTGTTACATTTTGAGCAGAAACGATAGCAGTTATTAATAAAAAAGATATGGATAATTTTTTTTTCATTTTTAAATATATTTAAGTTTAACTTCCTCTTCTTCCGTTAGATGTTCCGCTACTACTTCTACCAGCTCCTCCGCTATCATAACTTCTGCCAGAGTTGTAATTATAGTTGTTATTGCTTCTATTATAATCATTGTTATTATAACTTCTGTTATAGTTATTATTATAATTATTGTCATAATAACTTCTGCCAGAATTATAATTATAGTTATTATTATTTCTATAATAATCATTATTGTAGCTTCTACCCGAGTTATTATAGTTTTGGGTTTCATCTCTACCTTGATTATATCGGTAATTGTTGTTATTTCTTTGTGATTGTTGATAATAATCACTTCTGCTATTATAATTATTATTTTGGTAATAATTATTACTTCCTCTACGACCTACTGCTGGGCTATAATTGCGATAATAATTCCCGTTATAATAATAATCTCTAAAATAATTATAAGGATAATATCCTCCAGAATAATAATTGTAAGGATAATAACCATTATAGTAATAGTTATTATAACCATAATAAGGATAATAATTATTATAATAATATCCGTAGCTCCAATATGGGCTATAATTGCCTATACTGATACTCCAACCAGAACGCGGGTAGTAATAATTATTATACCAAGCTCCTGAACCCCAATAGTAAGGGTAATAAGAGTTATAACCCCAATAAGAATTGTAGCCGTAATAATTATTATACACATTTACTTCTCGCTCTCTTGCGTTACTTCCCCAATTGCCATATGTATTATAAGAAGATTTTTCACTTTGTGGCGAACGATAATTCTCTACATTGGTAAGAGGTGTATAAGAAGCAGGACTTTGTAGCTGATTTTCAAAATTTTTGTACTCGTTAGCTTTTTGGCTTAAATAGGCTTTATAGCTTCCGTATTGTTCATTATTAGGCTGATAATTAGGGCTTTCATACACATAGCGTTTTTCATAAATGCCCTCGCCGTAAATACCATCATCATAGCCTACGCCGTAGAATGCTCCACACGAAGCCAGAATAGAAGTCAGGGAAATTCCTAAAAATCCTTTACCCCAACGAAATGCAAATTCTTTTTTCATATCTTTAAAATATTTAAGTTTTTTGTAAAAATTTTAAGTATTTAAAAATCTAATACTCAAAAATTTGACTATTACATAATAAATTCGTACTTTTGCACAAATGTACAATTTTTGTGCCAAATATTTTAGTATGAGTAAAAAATTAACATCCAGAACGGAAGATTATTCCAAATGGTATAATGAATTAGTAGTAAAAGCAGGGCTTGCCGAAAGTTCAGGCGTGCGAGGCTGTATGGTTATTAAGCCTTACGGATATGCCATTTGGGAAAAAATGAAAGATATTTTAGACAAAATGTTTAAGGAAACAGGACATCAAAATGCTTATTTCCCTATTTTTGTACCTAAAAGTTATTTTGAAGCCGAAGAGAAAAACGCCGAAGGTTTTGCCAAAGAATGTGCGGTGGTTACCCATTATCGGTTAAAGGCAGACCCCAACCAAAAAGGGAAATTAATAGTAGATCCAGAAGCTAAGTTGGAAGAAGAACTTATTGTGCGCCCTACCAGTGAGGCTATCATATGGAATACCTACAAAAATTGGATACAATCTTACAGAGATTTACCTATTCTTATCAATCAATGGGCAAATGTAGTCCGATGGGAAATGCGTACTCGTTTATTTTTACGAACAGCAGAATTTCTTTGGCAAGAAGGGCATACCGCTCACGCTACCAAGCAAGAAGCAATAGAAGAAACTCAAAAAATGAATGAGGTATATGCTACTTTCGTAGAAAATTATATGGCTGTGCCTGTGGTTCGTGGTAGGAAAACGGAAAGTGAGCGTTTTGCAGGAGCTGATGATACGTATTGTATTGAAGCATTAATGCAAGACGGAAAAGCCCTACAAGCTGGAACCTCTCATTTTTTAGGACAAAATTTTGCAAAGGCTTTTGATGTGAAATTTGCCAATAAAGAAGGGGCATTAGACTATGTTTGGGCAACTTCTTGGGGGGTTTCTACTCGCTTAATGGGTGCTTTGATAATGAGCCACAGTGATGATAATGGTTTGGTACTTCCTCCGTTACTTGCTCCTATTCAGGTAGTTATAGTTCCTATTTATAAAGGAGAAGAACAATTGCAAGCTATTCGTGAGAGAATTTCTCCTTTGATGGAAGAGCTTAAAAAACGAAATATCAGTGTGAAATTTGACGATGACGACACTCAAAAGCCTGGCTTCAAATTCCACGAATACGAACTTAAAGGTGTTCCTGTGCGTTTGGCTATTGGGCAACGAGATTTAGAAAACAATACCTATGAAGTAGCTCGCCGCGATACGCTAACCAAAGAAAGTGTTTCTGGGGAAAATATTTTATCTTACATTGAAAATTTATTGAAAGATATTCAGGAAAATATTTATAAAAAAGCGTTAAATTACCGAGAAGAACATATTACCGAAGTAAATTCTTACCAAGAATTTAAGGAAATATTAGAGAATAAAGGCGGTTTTATTTCGGCTCACTGGGACGGAACTCCTGAAACAGAAGCAAAAATTAAAGAAGAAACGCAAGCCACCATTCGCTGTATTCCTTTGGACAGAAAAGAAGAAGCAGGTACGTGTATTTATTCAGGAAAGCCATCAAAGGGGCGAGTACTTTTTGCAAAAGCATATTAAAAAAAAGAGGCTATTTATTAATATAGCCTCTTTTTTTATTATTTTTTAACTACTTTTCTGAAATATTCACATTCTTTTATTACTTCTTTATAATATTGTGTATTTGGATATTTTTGTAATTCTTGAAAGCCTTTCCAATTTTTAAATATATTGTCTTCTCGATTAGCTCCATCTTCCCCTTTATAGAAAAATTCTTGATTGTAGAACTCATTTCGTTCTACTTTTGCTAACATATATGCTATTTTAGCCCTTTGTTCATCGTTTTCAGCGTGTTTTTGAGCTAAAATATAGTATTTTTTAGCATTTTCCATACTTAAAAGTGGCTCATAATGCTCTTTACTAACTATATAACCATATTCATTAATGATATTATTGTAATAAAACGCCCGAATACTACCAAAATAAGAAGCATTATAGAACGCATTTCCTACCAAAAGAGCATTATTATAAATATCTTTTCCTTGTGTAATATTTTCTTCCATTTCTTTTATTTTTTTTAAGAAAGAAAGTTTAGTATATTTAACTTTTTGTTTTAATGCGTGCTCACAATCGTTACAATCTTTTATTTTTCCGTTGAAAGGATTGGCAGGCAATTCGGTATCAGATAATTTTATTTTTTTTGTTATATATTTCTCAGTATCAAAGTCATACGTTTTTATATTTTGCCAAGGTGTTTTTTCGAGCGTGGCGATGGCTTCGTTTATTTTATCTTGATAAAAAAGGTAAATACTACGACTTTCATAAATATCTCCTAAGGTGAAATAATAATATTTTGCCCAAAAATTTTCCCAATCGGTTTTATTTTTCTTTAACAAGAAATTTTCCATAGCGGAAGATTTTTCTTTATCTTTAAAAAATCCTTTTTCAGGAGAAGTTATTTCTGCCATTAAAAGATTTTTTTCTGATTTATAAAGAGCTGATATATAGTTTCTTATAAAAGAAAAAGTATATTGATAACGTAATGTATTTTCCTGATAATAATTTTCATTAGAATATAAATTATCCCATAACCATTGTAAATTTTTTAACAATTTATTTTCAGAAACAGGATCTATTTTTTGGGTGCTGGACACTTCATTGAAAGTAAGCAATAACCTAACTTGATTTTTTTGTTCTTCATTTTTTGCTTGATTTTCAGCTTTTTGCAAGAAATTCTCAGCTTGCAAATATTCATTTTGGAAAGTGGAAATATATCCCGCTGCTATATTCCACAAAAAAGGATTAGACGTATTTCCATCTTTGGCGGTTTTCAAAATCCAACCAGTGTTAAAATTTTTAGCAATAGTATTTTTAGTAAATTGATGATAATTTTTTATAGAAGTAATATTTTCCATTTCTTGCCCGAAATTATTAATTTTACTTTCTATTTGATTGATATAGCGAGTTAATAAAAAATCTAAGTGAAGTGACTGATTATCAATAGATAATATTTTTTGCATTGCATTAACTTCATTTCTGTAATAGCCCTGCATAGCCCATAAAGCACATTGTTGAGCAGGGGGTAGGGTAGAGGCTATTTTCTCTATTTCTTTGTCTGTCAATGGTTTATATTCAAAAATAGCCGTTTGGATTAATTTAGGCTGTGCGTTAAATAATTCTGCCAAAATGGCATTAGATGTAGCATAATTTTTCTGTGCAATAAAAGCTCCTGCAACATAATGTAACGCTCTGTAATACAAACTGTTACTTGGCTGTTGTTTTTTTGTTTCGTTAAAAAAAGAAATAACGGAGCTACGATTATTAGAATAAAATTTTAGCCTAACTACTTGAAACCAAAGCCTATTGGCAAAAAAACTATCTTTATTTTCCACAGAACGATAAAGTTTTTCTACTCTATGGATTTCATTTTGTTGGGTAGTTTCTATTTTTCGGTTTTCATAATCCCAAGGGTCGTATTCGGCATTGGTAATATGCTCATTATCTCGTGCAATTTTAAGAAAAGTAAAGAAATTTTTAACTTTTTCATTAGATGTAGAAGGAGAAAAATGGGATAATTTTCCCCGATTTTCGTTATATTTCCTAATGTCTTCCAAAGCTGTTTCTTTGTTATACATAAAGTATTCAATTGCCTCTTTTGTTAGGTTTTTATTAAGATATTTTTCCCAGTCAGAAATATCTTCCTTTTCATAGCCCAAAACCTCTCTGTCAATATAAGAATTATTGTAAAAAAGAAAAGCATCGTCGTAAAAAAGAGGAGTGTAAGTTGTTGTTTTTGAGGATATTTCAGGTGAAAATAAAGAATTATAACTATATCCCCAGTCCGAAGCACAAGCGTAAAGATATGCGCCGTAACCCAAGCAAGAGAGGATACCGCACTTAACGAAGGTTTTTAAAAAGTGTCTTTTCATAATGAGTTATATTTTTGTTTAAATCGTATAAAATAATTTCTTTTGGAGGATTTTTAAAATTTTGTAAAATATCATTTTTCATTGTAAGTATTTCATTTTCAGATATTTCTTCAATTTTAATAATATCTCCTTTTTGCCATAATCTGCCTTTGTAATTGGTTTGCTCTGTTACTAAAAAAATATTATTTTCTCCAATTTGTTCCACGCCTTTGATAGTTTTCATTTCTTTGGAAGTAAGCCCACCCACCAAGTTTGCCACCTCGCCACCGATAGAATGCACGCCCCAACTGAATAGCGGAAGGGCTACATTTAATCGTAATGGATAATTTTTTAAAGAGGAAAGATATTGCTTCGCTGTTTCTCTATCATAAATAGAATTTTTCCCGATGGCTGTAATCGTTCCCATATTGTAATACATTAATACTCCGTAACTTACAGGAGGAATGCCTGTGGTAGAAAAATATTTTATTTGATGAAGTCGTATAGTTGCTGATAGTAAAAAATTATTATTTTCGTTAAAATATTTAAGAAAATTAAAATATTTGTCTTTACTTTTTAATGTCCAATCACAATCAAATTGAATTTCTTTTACAGAAATATCATAAGTTTTGTTAATTTGTGAAATATATTTACTGATTTGTTCAGAAAGAGTTTCAGGAGATACATTTTCTTCTAAAAAAACTTCATTTTTTATATAAATTACAGGGATAATTTCTTGATATTTACTATCTTTATTCATTTCAATGGGAGCAACAGGAATGGCTTTTCCGTTTTTTAGCCCAATATCACAATAACGAACATATAATTTTTGAATAGAATTTTCTGCAAGAAATGTTTTTTCTTCTTCTGTAAAATGAAAATTGGTTCGCCAAAAATACACACTTAGTTCTATATTTTCTTGCTTTTTATGACAAGAAAAAAAGAAAAACAAAAATGTTAAAAAAATTAACTTTTTCATTTTGTAAGTAAAGATACTAAATTTTCGTGAAAAATATCCGCATATTCTTTTATTATATTTTTTCCGAAATAAGGTTCTTCATCAATTCGCCCGATAATAGGAATGTTGGTGTATTCTTTTATCCAATTTTCCGTAGAAATATTTTGTTTTCCACTGAAAATAATACCAGAAATAGAAATATTTCTGTTTTTTAATGCTTCAATACTTAAAATAGTATGATTAATGCTTCCTAAATAGTGCCGAGAGACCAAAATAACCTTATCTGTGGGCTGAATAAGGTCTAAAATGGTGTTATTTTTGTTTAAAGGAACAAAAAGTCCGCCTGCACCTTCTATTACTAAGGTGTTTTTCGTTTCTGGACGAACAATTTTATCCAATTCAATAGTAATATTTTCTAATTCTGCGGAAAAATGCGGACTTGCAGGAAAGTGAAGCCCATATGCATTGGGGAAAAATTGTGTTTTCTCATTACTGATGAGTTGTTGCACTTTCATCGTATCGGAATTATTCAATTCGCCTGATTGGATAGGCTTCCAATAATCCGCTTGGAGAGATTCTACAACAATTGCCGAAGAGATTGTTTTTCCAACTTCGGTAGAAATTCCTGTTATAAAAATGTGATTTTTCATTAATTATTTGTTAATTTTTGGGTAGGTGTTAATTATAATATCAAAATATTTAGGGTCGTAAGTGCCTTTCATTGAATAGAATAAATCTTTTCGTTCTTTTTCATTTTTTGGTAGAGAAATAAAATGCAAGTCGGTTTCTAATATTTGCCAAATTAGCTCGGTACAATACATTTCGGAAGGTTCATCAATAATTCCGTATTTATCAAAAGGTATTTTTTGCGATAGGTAAAATTGAGCACGTTCCACGATTTGTTTTCCTTGCTCTTGGGTAATGTTTTTAGGGCGAACAACCAAAATTTTATTTGGGACAGAATATTTCAAAAACTCAGAAAGTCGTTGCTCTTGCATTCCATTTATATCGCTAGCATCCGAAGAAAGGGAGTGAATGATGTGCCATTCCTTGTTTTTTAAGACTAAAACGCCAGAATGTGTTACATCAAAAATAGAATCGTTCAGCCTTTTGGCTATTATATCGCTAAAAAATCCATAACCACGCCTTAGGATAATATCTCCCTCTTGTAGTAAGGAAAAATCTTTTTTAGAAAATCTTGTAATAGATTGATTTTCAGAAACTAATTTTTTTTCTTGCTTTCTATCTATCCAAAAAAAAGTATGAAAAGAGAAAAATAAAAATAATAAAAAAATCCCAAAAAACGCTCCGATTTTTATGATTTTTCGTTTCATTTTTTAGGATTTATTTAAGATTAATTTATTATTCTTTAGCCTGTTTTTATTTTTCTATTGGAAGGTCAATTTCATCACCTTCGTTAGGAATGCTAAGGTCTTCAACTTCTGGGATAGAATCGTGGAAATGGTTGTGCCCATCATCGTGAGAATGTCCATCGTGGAAATGGTCGTGTCCGTGTCCAGATTCTTTATTTTCACCATTCTCTTTTCCGATAGAAATTTTCCATTTTCCTTCTATTTTTTTCAATTTCATTGATTTTTCTTCCTTTTCTTCCCCAATAGTATAGAAAA
Source organism: Capnocytophaga sp. (assembly GCA_030530525.1). Taxonomy (GTDB): domain Bacteria; phylum Bacteroidota; class Bacteroidia; order Flavobacteriales; family Flavobacteriaceae; genus Capnocytophaga. Next base: position 33,069 of record JAUMUT010000011.1, read on the forward strand.
CTTCGGCTTCATTGTCTTTAATATCTGTTTTGGTGATATTAATTTTTACATTTCCTTTACTTTTGGCATTTTCTTTTTCCTTATCGCTAGGAACGCTTTCCAAGATGCCAAGAAGTTTCGCAGTAGAATCATCACAATATAGTTTTGCTTCTTTAAAATTGCCAGCTTCCATAGCTTCAACGAATTTTTTAGTTACTACTTCTGGCGTATTAGAGTTGTTACAAGCTACGAAAAACATAGCGACAAGTATAAGTAAAAATGAAAAATTTTTCATAAAAAATAATTAAATAAGTGCTAAAATATCACGAGCTATTTGTAATTCTTCATTGGTTGCAACGATAACAATTTTTACCTTGCTATCGGCAGCGTGTATTTCTACGATGTCATCAGGACGAGAAAGTTCTTCGTTTTTGGTTTCATTTATTTTTATGCCAAGCCAATCCAAATGTTTACAAACTAAACTACGCACAAGAGGAGAATTTTCGCCTATTCCTGCGGTAAAAATCAGAGTATCAACGCCGTTGAGTGCAGCTATGTAAGCTCCGATATATTTTTGAATACGATAAGCGTACATATCAAAACAAAGAATGCCATTGGCATCGTTTTTGTCAAAAAGAGCTTCTACATCTCGGGCATCAGAACTTCCTGAAATGCCTTTCATTCCGCTTTCTTTGTTAAGAATATCGTTAATTTCTTTAAGAGAATTTCCTTTGTCAGCCAAATAGAAAATAGCAGCACTATCAATATCTCCTGAACGAGTACCCATCATAAGCCCTTCGTTAGGACCAAACCCCATTGAAGTATCTATGCTATGCCCTTCTGCATTAACGGCTGCCATACTTGCTCCGTTTCCTAAATGAATAGTAATATTTTTCAGATGAGGATTGTTAAAATGGCGTCTTGTTCTTGCATCTACATATTTATGGCTAATGCCGTGGAAACCATATACGCGGACTTGGTCTTCGGTATAGAAATGATTTGGGATAGCGTATCGGAATGCTTTTTCAGGCAATGTTTGGTGGAAAGAAGTATCAAAAATAGCGAAATTTTCCGCATTGGCGAATGTTTTTTCGGCTGCTTCAATACCTGCAATATTCGCTGGATTGTGTAACGGAGCAAGAGGAATGAGCGCACGAAGCTCATTCATCAATTCGGGAGTAATTCGTTGTGAAGTGCTGAATTTTTCTCCGCCGTGTACTACTCTGTGCCCAATGTATTTTATTTCATCTGTATTTTGGATTACCCCAATTTTTTCATCGGTAAGATAATTAGCCATTTCTTTAAAAGCCGCTTCGTGATTAGGGAAATGCACCTCTTTGGAAACTTTTTGTTTTACTCCGTTTTCCCAATATTCGTGCGTAATTTTACTTTGTGCTTGCCCAATTCTTTCGGCTAAGCCTTTGGCTAATACGCTTTCATTATCCATTTCAAGGAGTTGATATTTGAAAGAAGAACTCCCGCCGTTGATTACAAGTATTTTCATCTAAATTTATTTTTCAATTAATTAAAAAGGAAGTCCATCATCTTCCATATCGGTATTGCCATTATAAGGCTCAAAAGCAGTTGTAGACGTTTGAGGAGCTTGGAAAGGCTGTTGTTGATATTGTGGTTGTTGCTGATATTGAGGCTGTTGGAACTGATTTTGAGTAAATTGTGCTGGTGCAGGTTGCTGAACGAATTGTGCTTGCTCATTTTGTACTGGCTCAATACGCCAACCTTGCAAAGAGTTAAAATATTTAACTTCACCTTGTGGATTAGTCCATTCTCTACCTCGTACATTAAAGTAAATTTTTACTAATTGATTTACTTGATAAGAGTCTAATAATGAGCAATTTCCTTGTGTAAATTCAAAAATAATACTTTGAGGATATTGCTCTTCGGTAGTAATTACAATTTCTCTTTTTTGAAACCCATTTGTTCCAAAATTTTGTGTTTGCCCAATCAGTTTTATACGACCTTGTATTTCCATAAACAAATAATAATTTTCTTGTTAATAAAAAATAAATTGACTATCAGAGAAATTCTATTTTTCTGATAATAAAAAAGAGTTGTTATTTTTCGTTGCAAAAGTAATAAAAATATTTTAAACAAAAATTTTTTTTATAAAAATATATAACCAAAAAGCATATTATTTTAGGTAAAATAATTTTTTAAGAAGAAAAAATAAACAAAAGATATAAAAAATTAAAGCATATATTTAAAATATGTTTTATTTTTTTCGTAACTTTGCTAAAATTTAGAGACCTGATTTTTATACTTGAATAAAAAATACTATAAATTACAGAATATTAATACTATAAAATTATTATTTTATGGAATACAGAATTGAAAAAGACACAATGGGCGAGGTAAAAGTACCTGCCGACAAACTATGGGGGGCACAGACAGAACGCTCTCGTAACAATTTTAAAATTGGCGAAGAAGCATCTATGCCTAAGGAAGTTATCTACGGATTTGCTTACTTGAAAAAAGCTGCTGCGTATGCAAATTGCGAATTAGGCGTACTTTCTCAGGAAAAAAGAGACCTGATAGCCAAAGTGTGCGATGAAATTTTAGAGAAAAAATTAGATGCTCAATTCCCACTCGTGATTTGGCAAACAGGTTCAGGAACGCAATCTAATATGAATGTAAATGAAGTAATCGCAAACCGCGCTCACCAATTGGCAGGGAAAAAAATAGGCGAAGGCGAAAAAACACTACAACCGAATGATGATGTAAATAAATCGCAATCTTCAAACGATACTTACCCAACAGGAATGCATATTGCCGCTTATAAAATGGTAATAGAAACTACCATTCCTGGCGTTGAAAAATTGTACAAAACCTTAAAGAAAAAATCCGAAGATTTTAAAAATGTAGTAAAAATAGGTCGTACTCACCTTATGGATGCTACTCCGCTTACCTTAGGGCAAGAATTTTCAGGCTATGCTTCTCAGTTAGAACACGGATTGCGAGCTTTGAAAAATACTTTAGCGCATCTTTCTGAATTAGCTTTGGGTGGTACTGCCGTAGGAACAGGAATTAATACTCCAAAAGGATATGACGTTTTGGTTGCCAAATATATAGCCGAATTTACAGGACTTCCTTTTGTTACTGCCGAAAATAAATTTGAAGCTCTTGCTGCTCACGATGCAATGGTGGAAACACACGGCGCATTAAAGCAATTAGCTGTTTCTTTGAATAAAATAGCGAATGATATTCGTATGATGGCATCAGGTCCTCGTAGTGGAATAGGCGAAATTTTAATTCCTGCCAATGAACCAGGAAGCTCTATTATGCCAGGAAAAGTAAATCCTACCCAATGTGAAGCCGTTACAATGGTTGCTACACAAGTAATGGGGAATGATGTAGCCATTTCTGTCGGTGCAACACAAGGGCATTATGAACTAAATGTCTTTAAACCAGTTATTTGTGCTAATTTCTTACAATCTGCAAGATTAATAGGTGATGCTTGTGTAAGTTTTGAAGAACATTGTGTGGCAGGTATTGAGCCTAACGAAGGTCGTATTAAAGAATTGGTTAATAATAGTTTAATGCTTGTTACGGCTTTAAATACCAAAATAGGATATTATAAAGCTGCCGAAATAGCCAATACAGCTCATAAAAACGGAACTACTTTGCGAGAAGAAGCTATCCGTTTGGGCTATGTTACCCCAGAAGAATTTGACGCTTGGGTAAAACCCGAAGATATGGTGGGAAGTTTAAAATAATTTTTCATTTTTTTATATGTTTTTTAAGTATGCTATTGGAATATTATTTTTCTGGTAGCATACTTTTGTAAATTCATAAAACAGATAAAAATATTTATTATTTTGAAAAAGGTTCAATATTAAAAATAAAATGGCACGCATATTGCTAATACATTTCTTCACAACTTAGTACTTTGGATATAAACTAAAATAATAATGAATAAAAATTCCGTTTTAGGGTATGCTACCCTTATAATGATAGTCTTTGGATTGTCTCTCATCGCATTGGGTATTTTCCGGTATGAAGATATTGCTGGCTGGGGCTTTGGTGTAGCTGGTTTTGGCTTTTTAGCTATCGCTTGGGTCTTTGATTCTTTAAAAGGAAGAGTTTAGTTGTAAGACTATAAAAATCAACAAATTAATAGAAAAAATTAGCAAATAAAAAAAGAATGAATACATTTCAAGAAATTCCTAAAACATTCCAAATAGAACCATTACACTATACTCATTATTTGGTAAATGGTGAATTAAGAGAATGGAAAGGGAAACAAGATGAAATATACTCAACTATTTCATCAACAGAGAGTTATAAGCCTACTTTGGTAGGGTCTGTACCTCATTTGGGTAAAGAAGAAGCACTACAAGCACTTCAAGCAGCTACGGAGGCTTACGGAAGGGGCAAAGGCTTATGGCCTACAATGCGAGTTATTGACCGAATCGCAGCAATGGAACGTTTTACCAAAATAATGGAAACCAAAAAAGCGGAAATTGTTAAGCTGATGATGTGGGAAATAGGGAAAAGCCTTCCAGAATCTGAAAAAGAATTTGACCGAACCATAGAATATATCTATAATACCATAGAAGAATATAAGCAATTGGATAGAGATTGTGCCAAATTTGAGAAAAAAGATGGTATAAATGCTCATATTCGGCGAGGTCCTTTGGGGATTGTTCTCTGTTTAGGTCCTTATAATTACCCACTAAATGAGGCTTTCGCTTTGCTTATTCCTGCTTTAATAATGGGAAATACTGCTATTTATAAACCACCTAAACACGGTGTTTTACTTATTACTCCGCTTTTGGAGGCGTTTAAAGAAAGTTTTCCGAAGGGGGTAATTAATATTATTTTTGGTCGTGGTCGTGAGGTGGCAACCCCAATTATGGAAAGCGGACAAGTGAATGTTCTTGCGCTTATCGGGAATAGTAAATCTGCAATTGCACTGCAAGATGCGCACCCGAATAAAAACAGACTTCGTTTGGTTTTAGGTTTAGAAGCGAAAAATCCAGCTGTCATTTTGTCCGATGCTGACATTTCTTTGTCTGTAAATGAATGCGTTAGTGGCTCATTGTCTTTCAACGGACAACGATGTACAGCATTGAAAATCATTTATGTACATAAAGATATTCAAGATAAATTTTTATCCGAATTTTGTAAAAAAGTAGATGAGTTAAAATTTGGAAATCCTTGGGAAGAAGGAGTAAAATTAACCCCTCTGCCAGAACCGAATAAACCTGATTATATTCAAGAACTTATTGACGATGCGCTCGCCAAAGGAGCTAAAATTATTAATAAAAAAGGCGGTGAGCGTACAGAGAATTTTATTTTCCCATCGGTGATATTTCCTGTAACGCCTGATATGCGAGTGTATCACGAAGAACAATTTGGACCTATTGTTCCTATTCGTTTATTTTCAGATAAAGATGAAATTTGCCAAGAAGTAGCCAACTCCAATTACGGGCAACAAATAAGTATTTTTGGTAAAGATATAAAAGAATTGGCACCACTTATTGACACGATGGTTAATTTGGTTTGCCGAGTGAATATCAATAGTCAATGCCAACGAGGTCCTGATATTTTCCCTTTCACGGGGCGAAAAGATTCAGCAGTAAGCACATTGAGCGTTCAAGATGCGCTTCGGGCATTTTCTATTCGTACTTTTGTAGCTTCCAAAGACAATGAATATAATAATGAAATTTTAGAAGAATTATTAAATACACGAAGTTCTAATTTTATCAGTACACATTATATTTTATAATATTATAAGGTAGATATTTTATTAATATCTGCCTTTTTTATTTTGACACCCTTTAAATTAGTGTTATTTAAAAAAAATAATTAATAAAAATATAAAAAAATATTTAGTTTTTATAAAAAATATAAAAAGAAATAATGACTCCTGAAATTCTTAAAGAAATACTAACAACTCCTATGCCTTATGGTAAATATAAAGGAACAATAATAGCAGATTTACCTATTTATTATTTGGAATGGTTTAGCGCAAAAGGCTTTCCAAAAGGCAAACTTGGAATGCTTTTGGCTACTACTTTTGAGATAAAAACTAACGGATTACAAGAGATTATAGATAATCTTAAAAAATTATGAAAAAAGTACTTTTTCTTTATAGCTTCTTGGTAGCTTGTAATTTTTTTTCTTGCAAAGATAATTCTGGAAATAATGTCTATATAAATGAAAGTCAGTTAGATACTATTAAAAAAACTTATTATCTTAATAGAAAAACAATAGATAGTTTGTGGTTAGAAAATATTAAAGAAAATGCCTTAGCAGATATTAGTTGTCGTTTTGAAGGGAAAGAGCTTGATTATATATTTTACCCAAGGGAAAATTCTCTTCATTTTTCTTACATAAAAGTAGGTAATTTTTTTGATAATCAAAATTTTTATGCTATTATTTATACAAAAGCGATAGGAATAATAGTTGTAGATTTGTATAAATTAACTAAAAATAATTCTTTTGAACAGAAAATTTCTTCTGAAAGTTTTTCTGAGTTAGTACAACCAATGGATACTATTTTTGATGCCAATGGCGATGGAGAGAAAGATTTTCTTATCAATTTTTATCCTGCTTCGGGGTGTTGTATGCGAGATGTGTATATTGTTTATCTTTCTCCTAATAAAAAAGAAGGAAAGATAACGAACTCTTTAGAGTTTATGAATCCCACTTTTTTCCCTGAAGAGCAAGTGATACGAGGTGTAGATTATGGACATCCTGGCGAGGTAGGGTTATATACGTATCGTTGGAAAGGCGAGGAAGTAGATACCTTGGAGTACATTTATCCAGATTATACAACACGAGGGAAAACATTTATAAAAACGGGAAAAAGTTGCTATTATCCAACAAAAGAAGAAGGTATCCCTTTAAAAAAACTTCCCGAAGAATATAAAAAAATAAACGGATTATATTGGTTTTTCTTATATGATGAAAAAATTTTTGATAATATTTTAAAAGACAAACAAAATAGCAAATAAAACAAAAATATTATCTCTTAAAATAGGATTTTATCTTATTTTTGCATATCTTTGCCCCGCTATAAATGTGAAATTTTTTATAATTTACCAATGGAACAAAAAGAAGAAGAAATAGACTTGATAGCCTTACTTTTAAAAATATGGGAAGGCAGAATGTTAATTTTTAAATATTTTATTATATTTTTTGTTATAGGGGGGGTTATTGCGGTTTTTTCTCCAAAAGAATACACTGCAAATTCTGTTGTTTTGCCACAGAGTAATTCGGCAGGAAGTTTAGGAAGTCTTGGCGGTTTGGCAGCTATTGCAGGAGTAAATATTAACGCAAATAACAACGCTGATATTTTGCCAAAATTGTACCCAAATATAGCGCAAAGTATTCCATTTCAAAAGGAAATGATAAAAACGCTTATTAATGTACAAGGAGTGGATATGCCCATTACCTATGAAGAATATTACGAAAAATATCCTAAAACAAATATCTTAACAAATATTAAAAAATATACGATTGGTTTGCCTGGTCTTATCTTAAATTCTTTGAAAAAATCAGATAAAAAAGAAACAATAGTAGCGAGAGACTCATCTGCTATTTATTCTATTTCAGAAAAAGAAAAAGTTTTGTTTGACCAACTAAAAGGACAATTAGATATAAATTACTCAGAGAAAGAAGGTTCTGTAACTCTTTCATTTTCAATGGATGAGCCTCTTGCAGCAGCGCAAATGTTAAAACGTGCAGAAACTTATTTGCAAGATGCAGTAACAGAATTTAAAATACAAAAAGCAAAGCAACAGCTTGATTTTATTCAAAAAAGATACGATGAGGCAGAAAAAGACTTTAAGGAAAAACAAATTCGTTTAGCTTCTTTCCAAGATAGTAATCGTGGGCTTGTTTCTTCTCTTCCTCAAACTCGGCTTTCTCAATTACAAACCGATTTTAATTTGGCTTTTAATATTTATTCAGAATTAGCAAAACAGCTTGAAAATCAGAAAATTAAAGTAAAAGAAGACACTCCTGTTTTCACAATTATAGAACCTGTAAGTATCCCATTGGAAAGAACAAAACCCAAACGAGGAATGATAGTTGCTATATGGAGTTTTCTTGGAATTGTACTTGGAACAGGTGTTATTTTTATTAAAGATTTCACTTCTAACCTGAAAAAAGAAATGGGAGCAAAAGAAGAATAAGTATTTAAAAAAGTAAATTTGATAATGAAAAAAATTCTATTAGCCAGTACTTCAACAATTTACGGAGGAACTTATTTGTCTTATTTGCAAGAAGAATTGACTTCTTTTTTTAAGACAGCAAATGAGATTTTATTCATTCCTTTTGCTCGCCCCAGTGGTATTTCGCACGATGAATATACAGAAATAGCACAACAAGGTTTTTCTTCTATTGGGAAAAAAATAGTAGGCTTGCATACTTTTTCCAATCCTTCTGAGGCTATAAAAAATGCAGAAGCAATATTTACAGGCGGAGGCAATACTTTTTTATTAGTTACCAAACTTTATGAATTAGGTTTGATGAGCGTTCTTAGAGAGGTTGTTCTTAACGGAACACCTTATATGGGAACCAGTGCAGGGAGCAATATAGCAGGGCAAACGATGCAGACAACCAACGATATGCCTATTATTTACCCGCCAAGTTTTGAAACTTTGGGCATTGTTCCTTTTAATATTAATCCGCATTATCTTGATCCTGACCCAAATAGCAAGCATAAAGGAGAAACCAGAGAAACTCGAATTAATGAATTTCACAAGCTCAATACTATTCCTGTTATTGGGCTTCGGGAAGGAAGTTGGCTTTTGGTAGAGGAGGAGCATATTTCCCTAAAAGGAGATTTTACAGCCCGAATATTTGAGCAAAATAAAGCACCTTTTGAATGGAATGGTAAAGAAAAATTATCATTTTTTTAAGGAATATTCATATATTTATGAGTTTGTAAGGATATTTTCCATTGCGGATTTTCCATAACATATTCTACTATTTTAGGTATCATTTTTTCTCTTCGGCTCCATTCAGGTTGTAGATACAAGATACAATTTTTATTGGTAAGAGTTGCCATTTCTTCTGCAAAAAGAAAGTCATTATTGTTGTAAATAATCATTTTTAGTTCGTGTGCTTTTTCGTGAACTTTCGGTGTTGGTCGTTTTGTCTTTTTAGGAGAAAGACATATCCAGTCCCAATCGCCTGTGAGTTCATATGCGCCAGATGTTTCAATGTGAGTTCGCATTCCGTTGGTTTTCAGTAAATTAGTAAGCGGATACATATTCCACATCAGTGGTTCTCCTCCTGTTACAACAATTGTTTTAGAATATTTCAGAGCGTCTTCCGCTATTTTATGAATAGAAGTAGGCGGGTGTAACTTTGCGTCCCAACTTTCTTTAACATCGCACCAATGACAACCCACATCACAACCTCCCAACCGAATAAAATAAGCGGCTGCACCTTTATAAAAACCTTCTCCTTGTATGGTATAGAAGGCTTCCATCAAAGGTAGCATTTCTCCTTTTTCTACTAATAATTGTGTATCTTTTTCTGACATTTTTGAGTTATTATAAAATAAAAACCCTACAAATAGTAGGGCTTTTGGTTATTTACTTTCTGTGGTATTCAGTTTTTTAGAATAATCAAGAGAAATTGCAGAGCGTTCAAATTTTAATTTTCCTGATAATGTTTCAATAATTACAGAACTATCATTAATCTCTGAAATTCTTCCGTGAAGCCCACTTTTCATAATTACTTTATCCCCTTTTTTTAATCCTTCATAGAATTTTTTTTCTTGCTTTTGGCGTCTCATTTGTGGGTAAATCATTAAGATAAAAAGTCCGCCAAACATTATAAGGATAAATAAAAAATTGTTTGCCCCTGGTGCTGCTTGTAAAATAGAATTCATAAAATATGTTTAAAATGATTAATCTTGTACTAAAGCTTTGATAGTCAATAGATGAGTTCCGCTTTCGGTATTGGCATTGATAGTAACTGTCTTGGTTACCAAATCTTTCCCAGAACCATTGAAACTAACTTTTATTTCTCCTTTTTCGCCAGGCGCAATAGGGCTTTCAGGTTTTTCGGGTACTGTACAGCCACAACTACTTGTAGCATTGGTAATAATAAGCGGAGCATCGCCTGTGTTTTTGAATGTGAAAATAGTTTCCACAGAAGTTCCTGGCTTTATTTTACCAAAATCGTGTTCTGTTTCTTCAAACGAAATTACAGGATAACGATTAGCTTCTTGTGCTAATTTTTCCGCTTGGGTTAAGTTTTCTTGGTTGATTTTCTCAACAGCATTGGTAGAATTATTACAAGAAACCAATGCAAAAACTAAAAATGCAGATGCAATAATTGTTTTTTTCATTATTTTTATAATTTAATATAAATTAATACAAACCTCTTCCTATTTTTTGAGCTAAATTTTGAGCTATAAAATCCTTAGAAAGAATATCTAAAATTCCGTTAATAAAAACACTACTTTTAGGAGTAGAATATTCTTTGGCTATTTCCAAATATTCATTTAAAGTTACTTTTATAGGAATACTCGGAAATTTTAAAAATTCAGTAATAGCCATCTTTATCATTATAATATCCAATAAGGCAATTCGTTCAGAATCCCATTTTGGTGTTTTTTCTACTACATATTCGTGGTATTTTTCGTCATTTAAAACACTTTTTCGTAGCAATTGAATACCAAATTCTTTGTCCTCTTCTGCTTTAAAAAGAGAAGGAATCAGATAATTTTTAGAATTATCATACCGAATACCTTTTAATATTTTGATAATTAAGGTGTTAATAATCGGGATATCATCTTCCCACGTAATGGCTTCATCTGCTATAAACTCAAATAATTTTTCATTAGGAGCGATAATTTCAGAATACAAATCTACTAATAAATATTTATCAATGTTAAATTCATTAGGTTTTGTTAAATATGTCTGATATATTTCGCTTTCTAAAATTTTATTATAAATAAGGCTAACATATTCATTATGAGCGCGCCAGTTTATAGGACAATTATCGGCAATACTTTCTTGCAAAGATTCATTCTCTACAATTAGTTTAAGTACCTTATTATCAATGAATTTCTTATTTATAGATAAGTCTTTGGAGTTAAGTAAAAACTTATGTTTTGCCAGTGTGTCCATCTCTTTTGCCCGCTCATATAATTCTATCCATAAGCTCATCAAAGTAAGGTATAAACCTTGCGTATTTTCCATACTATTTAACAAAAATTTTTCTTCTTTTTGTAAATTATGAACATCACTCTGATGTATTGCATAAATAGATTGCATCACTTTTACTCTAATGTGCCTGCGTGTAAGCATAAAGAACTTTTTTACTGAATTAAGGGGCAAAAATAAGAATTAATTTTCAATTGTTTGCATATTTGTACGAAAAAATATTTTTCTTATTTTAATAATCACATTTTTTTAATGAAATATTTTTATAAATATTTGATTTATAGTTGTTTGTATAGAATGAATTATTTTGTTATTAAAAAATATTTATAGAAAAATTAAAAATAGGAAAAAGTTATTCACATTTTTGTGTTGAAAAAATAACTATTGTGTTAATCAATAGATTAGCATAAAAACGATAAAAATATGACAAAAAGTCAGTTTTTTAATTTGTTTCTTCTAAGAGTTTTTGTCTAATTTTGCACTGAAATTACAATATAACATATTATGGGAATTTTTGATAAAAGAGAAAATTACAAACCATTTGAATACCCAGAGGTAATGCAGTTTATTGAAATGATGAACCGAACTTTTTGGGTACATTCAGAAGTAGAATTTACTGCTGATATTCAAGATTTTAAGTCTAATTTAACATTAGAAGAAAAAGAAGCAGTAAAGCGAGCTTTGTTAGGTATTGCTCAGGTAGAAGTTTCGGTAAAAACTTTCTGGGGCGACCTTTTTGACCTTTTTCCAAAACCTGAATTTAATGGGCTTGGAGCTACTTTTGCAGAATGCGAATTTCGTCATTCAGAGGCATATTCACGACTTTTGGAAGTACTTGGCTATAATAATGAGTTTCAAAATCTTTTAGAAGTTCCTATTTTTAAGGAAAGAAGTAAAGTGCTTAAAGAATATTTAGCAAAAAACAAAGAAAACACTTTGGAAAGAATTTTATTTTTTACATTAATTATAGAAAATGCTTCTTTATTTAGTCAGTTTGCTACTATTTTATCCTTTACAAGATTTAAAGGTTATATGAAGAATGTAGCAAACATAATCGCTTGGACCTCAGTAGATGAACAAGTGCACGCTAATGCTGGTATTTTTATTATTAACAAAATTTTTGAAGAAAATCCAGAATTAAAAGAACGAGTGAAAAATGATGTTATTGAGTATGTTAGAAACTATATTCAATTGGAAGACAAAATGTTAGATTGGATTTTTGAGTTAGGAGAATTGAAATTTTTCACTAAAAAAGATTTACAAAATTATATGCGTTATCGCCTTGATGATTCTCTTACTCAATTAGGATTGGGTAAGCCATTTGATGTTTCGCCAGAGGATATTAAAAATATGTTATGGTTTGAAGAAGAGGTATTTAGCAATGAATTAGATGATTTTTTTGCTAAAAGACCAACAGCATATACCAAGCACGATAAATCTATCTCTGAAAATGATTTATTTTAAATAAATTAACAAAACCACCAAAATCTAAATACAATGAAATTAACACCTGAAATTGAACAAGAAATTGTTTTTTGCAATGCACCCGACTATAAATTAGGAGAATACATTTATATGGGAATGGCTCTTGTTGGAACGCATAGAGTCTGTATATCAGTAGCTTATAAAATTGATTATTGTCTTAAAAAAGCAACTCAATTTTTAGAAGTAGATTCTAATATTCGTTTAACTCACATCAATAAAGTAAAAATAGGAGAAAAAGAAGCTATGAAACGATTTGTTATAAATAGTTAAAAAATAAAGAAGTATTAAGTAAATCTTAGTACTTCTTTTTTGTTTTAAGGATATAAAATTTAAGTTTTTTTTTACTTTTTAAAAATTAAAAATTGTATCTTTGCACAAAATTTTAATTTTATGAGAAAAATATTCATATTCTTTTTTGGGATGCTTTCTTTTTCTGTGTTTGGGCAAATGAAAATAAACCAAAGTGCTCAAATAAAAGAACTTATGGAAATAAAAAAAGAATTTGCTCAAATGGAAAAAACTTTTCAAATACAAGTGTATAATGGAAATGTTTCTGATGCAAATGCGGAAATGAAAAATGTTGCCAATAAGTTTTCTTACCCAAGTACAATGACCTTTGAAACGCCAAATTATAAAGTAAGAATAGGAAAATTTCGTACTCGTTTAGAGGCTGAAAAGGCCTTGTTAAAAGTAAAAAATGTATATCCTGCGGCATTTGTTATCGCTCCATATTAATTAAAATATAAAATATTGTTAAACAATAAAACACTTCAAGTAAATAATTTTTCTTTTGGTTATGACGAAAAAATAGTGTTAAAAAACATTGAATTTTCATTAAAAAAAGGAGAAATTCTTTCTATTATTGGGGCAAGTGGCTCAGGAAAATCTACATTATTAAAATGTATTTATGGGCTTTATGATTTACCTGAAAATTCTATTTTTTGGGGTAATGAACCTGTAAAAGGGCCTTTGTTTAACTTAGTGCCAGGATTTCCTAAAATGAAATATTTAGCACAAGATTTTGGCTTGATGCCATATATTTCGGTGGCGGAAAATGTAGGAAAATTTCTCTCCAATTTAGATTTAAAAGAAAAACAAAATAGAGTAGAAGAATTATTACAAATGGTTGAGATGCAGTCTTTTGCAAAAATAAAACCTCTTTATTTAAGTGGCGGACAACAACAGCGTGTAGCCTTGGCGATGGCTTTGGCGAAAGCACCAGAATTATTACTTTTAGATGAGCCTTTTAGCCAAATTGATGCATTTTTGAAAAATAAAATACAACAAAATCTTTTTCAATATCTTAAAAAAAAGCAAATTAGTTGTATAATGGCTACTCACGAAAGTACAGACGCTCTTGCTTTTTCTGATAAAATTATGATAATGAAAGAAGGAGAGAAAATAGCTTTGGATACTCCTGAAATCATTTATAACCAACAAGATAGATATATTTCTTCTCTTTTTGGACAAATAAATATTTTAACAAAAAATAAGAAAGAAATAATATTGTATCCTCATCAAATTCAAATAGTTACAAATTCAACTTGGAAAGCAAAAGTACTTCATTCTTATTTTTATGGAAGTTTTTATAAAATAGAATGTGAAGATGAAAACCAAAAATTTTTTATTCAACATTCTGAATTTATTCCGAAAGGAAAAGAAATTTTTTTAAAAAAAGATATAGATTAAAAAAAAAATTGTATCTTTGCGCCAAAATTTAAGATAATGACAAGTTTTTTTAAAGGAATACAATGGTTTTTTGAGGATGTATTATTCACTCCTTATGATGCTCTCCGTAAGTTAGAATTGGAGAGTTGGTGGTTGGCTAATACAATTACTTGGGTTATGATTGTAGTTTTGTTCATATTTTTCTTCTATTGGATAGGGCAGCTGTCCAAATTCAGTAAAGAAGGAACAGAAAGAACAGATGCAACAGCACATTCCTATTTTAAATAAAAATAAAACGCATACATTATAAATTAGCAACCTTATGAAAATGAGTTGCTTTTTTCTGTTTTTGTTAAAGAAAATTTTAAAATAAAATTCAATGATAAAAATCACACTACCAGATGGGTCTGTCAAGGAGTATAAAAATGGAGTAACTCCCGCTGAAGTAGCACTAAGTATTAGTGAAGGTTTAGCAAGAAATGTTATTTCTGCAAGTTTCAATGGGATAACCATAGAGACGGTCACGCCTTTGACACAAGATGGTAATTTGGTTTTATATACTTGGGATAGCCCAGAGGGAAAGAAGGCTTTTTGGCACTCTTCTGCACATATTTTAGCGCAAGCCTTAGAAGAATTATATCCTAACATAAAATTAACAATAGGACCTGCTATTGCAAATGGTTTTTATTATGATGTAGATTTCAACGGAAAGTCTATTTCGGATAAAGATTTCCCTACAATAGAAGCTAAAATGTTGGAAATAGCTCGTGGCAAGTACGAGTTTAAGATGCGTCCTGTTAGTAAAGAGGAAGCTCTTTCTTATTATAAGGATAAAAATGAATATAAAACAGAACTTATTGAGGCTCTGGAAGATGGCTCAATAACTTTTTGTGATCATAGCACTTTTACCGACCTTTGTCGTGGTGGTCATTTGCCTCATACAGGTTTTGTAAAAGCAGTAAAAATATTAAGTGTAGCGGGTGCTTATTGGCGAGGGAATGAAAATAATCCTCAGCTAACTCGTGTATATGGTATTTCATTTCCAAAGCAAAAAGATTTAACAGAATATTTAACACTTTTAGAAGAAGCTAAAAAACGCGACCATCGTAAATTAGGAAAAGAATTAGAACTTTTCACTTTTTCTAATAAAGTAGGACAAGGATTACCTTTATGGTTACCCAAAGGTGCAGCTTTAAGAGAGCGTTTAGAGGCTTTTTTGCGTAAGGCACAAAAGCAAGCAGGTTATGAGCAAGTAGTTACGCCTCATATTGGGCATAAAAATTTATATGTAACCTCTGGACACTGGGAAAAATATGGGAAAGATAGTTTTCAGCCTATTGCAACTCCAAACGAAGGAGAGGAATATTTGCTAAAGCCAATGAATTGTCCTCACCATTGTGAAATATATAATTCACACCCTTGGAGTTATAAAGACTTGCCAAAGCGTTTTGCTGAGTTTGGAACAGTATATCGGTATGAGCAAAGTGGTGAGTTACACGGACTTACGCGAGTTCGTTGTTTTACACAAGATGATGCGCATATTTTCTGTACCCCAGAGCAATTAGATGCAGAATTTAAGCACGTGATAGATTTGGTTCTTTATGTATTCGGCTCACTTGGGTTTGATAACTTTACAGCACAAGTATCTTTACGAGATCCTGAAAATCTTTCAAAATATATAGGAACTGATGAAAATTGGGCTAAGGCTGAAAATGCAATTATTAATGCAGCTAAGGAGAAAAATCTTACTTATGTAGTAGAAACAGGCGAAGCTGCTTTCTATGGTCCTAAGCTAGATTTTATGGTAAAAGATGCCTTAGGAAGAAGTTGGCAACTGGGTACAATTCAAGTGGATTATAATTTACCTGAACGCTTTGATTTATGGTACAAAGGTGCTGATAATGAAATGCATCGTCCTGTAATGATTCACCGTGCTCCTTTTGGTAGTATGGAACGTTTCGTGGCTATTTTGTTAGAACATACCGCAGGTAAATTACCTCTTTGGTTAGTGCCTGAACAGATAATTATTCTTTCTATTAGTGAAAAGTATGAGGATTATGCACAAAAAGTAGCTAATTTATTACAAGAAGCAGATTTACGTCCAGTGATAGACAACCGCAATGAAACTATCGGTAAAAAAATCCGAGAATCTGAAACTCAAAAATTCCCTTATATGCTTATTGTAGGAGAAGAAGAGGAAAAAGAAGAAAAAGTTTCTGTTCGTAAGCACGGTGGAGAGTCTTTAGGAGCAATGAAAATAAGTGATTTTATAACTCTTTTACAAGAGGAAATTAACAAAAATATACGACCTTTCTCAATTTAAGTTTAACTAAAAATAGAAAAGCCATTAATAATAAAGTATCTAATAGTAAAAGCGCAGGTGAAGAAAAATCTTCACATCGGGTAAATAGAGATATTCGTGTGTCCGAAGTGCGTTTGGTAGGAGACAATGTGGAAACAGGTGTGTATCCTACACGAGAAGCCTTACGGCTTGCAGAGGAAATGGAATTGGATTTGGTGGAAATATCTCCCAATGCCCAGCCTCCTGTGTGCAAAATCGTAGATTATAAAAAATTTCTCTACGAACAGAAAAAACGTGCCAAAGAGCTAAAAGCAAAGGCTACCAAAGTGGAAATCAAAGAAATACGTTTTGGTCCTCAAACGGATGCTCACGATTATGAATTTAAGAAAAAACACGGAGAAAAGTTCTTAAAAGAAGGAGCAAAAGTGAAGGCTTATGTTTTCTTCAAAGGGCGTTCTATTGTTTATAAAGATCAAGGACAGGAACTTTTACTTCGTCT
This sequence comes from Capnocytophaga sp., assembly GCA_030530525.1. Classification (GTDB taxonomy): domain Bacteria; phylum Bacteroidota; class Bacteroidia; order Flavobacteriales; family Flavobacteriaceae; genus Capnocytophaga. The sequence continues at coordinate 50,152 of JAUMUT010000011.1, forward strand.
TGCAGTAGATTTGGAAGAGTTCGGTAAAGTAGAACAAATGCCAAAATTGGAAGGAAAACGTATGACAATGTTCATTGCTCCTATTAAGAAAAAATAAATCAATTAAGATAATAAAAAATAACAGAAAATCTTAAAAAAATAACAGAAAAATGCCAAAAATTAAAACTAAGTCCAGTGCAAAGAAGCGTTTTAAAGTAACGGGTTCTGGCAAAATTAAAAGAAAACACGCTTTCAAAAGTCACATTTTGACAAAGAAAACTAAAAAGCGTAAATTAGCTTTAACACACGCGACATTAGTTCATACCAACGATGAAGCAAGTGTTAAAAAACAATTAGGATTGAAATAATCTTATTTGTTAGGTAAATATTGTATAACCTTGGAGTATGGCTTTAAAGAACGAAAAAGTCGCCTACTACAAAAAAAGTAAAAAATTATGCCAAGATCAGTAAATGCAGTAGCTCGTAGAGCTCGTAGAAAAAAAATAATGAAACAAGCCAAAGGGTTCTTTGGTCGTAGAAAAAATGTTTGGACAGTTGCGAAAAACGCTGTTGAAAAAGCAATGGTTTATGCTTACAGAGACCGCCGTAACAAGAAAAGAACTTTCCGTGCTTTATGGATTGTTCGTATCAATGCGGGAGTTCGTCAGTTTGGGCTGTCTTACTCTAAGTTTATGGGAGCTCTCAAAGCTAATCAAATAGAGCTTAATCGTAAAGTTCTTGCTGATTTAGCAATGAATCACCCAGAAGCATTCAAAGCAATTGTTGAAAAAGTAAAATAAATTTTTAATAAAGATTTTCTGTTACAAACCATTTCCTAAAAGAAATGGTTTTTTTCTTTTATAATTCATTTTTTTTTCGTAAATTGCACCACAAAATTTTATAGTATAAATTAAAAATTATGGCAACAATAAAAGAATTTATTGAAACCAATAAAGAAAGATTGGTAAATGAATTGGTAGAATTATTAAAAATACCTTCTATTAGTGCGGATTCTGCTTATAAAGGCGACATTCTTAAAACGGCAGATGCAGTAAAAATAGCTCTTGAAAAAGCAGGTTGTGCTAAGGTGGAAATTTGTAAAACGCCAGGTAACCCTATCGTTTATGGAGAAAAAATAATAGACCCTAATTTGCCAACTGTCTTAGTTTATGGGCATTACGATGTGCAACCACCAGACCCGTTAGAGCTTTGGGAATCCAAGCCGTTTGAGCCTGTTATTAAGAAAACAGAAATTCATCCAGAGGGAGCTATTTTTGCTCGTGGTTCTTCTGACGATAAAGGGCAATTTTATATGCACGTAAAAGCTCTTGAATATATGGTAGCTAACGACAAATTACCTTGTAACATAAAGTTTATGATAGAAGGTGAAGAAGAAGTAGGTTCAAGTAGTTTGGGGTGGTTTGTAAAACAAAATCAAGAAAAATTGAAAAATGATATTATCCTGATTTCCGATACAGGAATGATAGCCAAAGACATTCCTTCTATAACTACGGGACTTAGAGGCTTAAGCTATGTAGAAGTAGAAGTTACGGCAGCAAATAGAGACTTGCATTCAGGTTTGTATGGTGGAGCGGTAGCCAATCCTATAAATATTTTAACAAAAATGATAGCTTCTCTTCACGATGAAAATAACCGTATCACTATCCCGCATTTTTACGATAAAGTGCAAGAGTTATCCAAGGAAGAACGTGCCGAAATGGCAAAAGCTCCTTTCTCATTAGAAGAATATAAAAAAGCTTTGGATATAGAGGATATTTACGGAGAAGAAGGCTATACCACCAACGAGAGAAACTCTATTCGCCCAACCCTTGATGTTAATGGTATTTGGGGAGGCTATATAGGTGAAGGAGCAAAAACCGTTATTCCAAGTAAAGCATTTGCTAAAATATCTATGCGATTAGTTCCTAACCAAAATTGGGAAGAAATAACCGAATTATTTGTAAAACATTTTGAAAGTATTGCTCCAAAAGGTGTAAGAGTAAAAGTTTCTCCACATCACGGCGGGCAAGCCTACATTACCCCAATTGATTATGTAGGATACAAAGCTGCTGCAAAAGCCTATGAAAAAACCTTCGGGAAAGCTCCTATTCCTAAGCCATCGGGCGGAAGTATCCCTATTGTAGCACTATTTGAGCAAGAATTAGGCTCTAAATCTATCCTAATGGGCTTTGGCTTGGATAGTGATGCTATTCACTCGCCAAATGAACATTATGGTATTTTTAACTATTTGAAAGGAATAGAAACTATACCTTATTTCTTTGAATATTTCACAGAAATGAATAAAAAATAATTAAAAATCAGTAAAAAAAGATAATAGACTGCAAATCTATTATCTTTTTTTGTTATTTTATGAATAAATTATTTTGTTTAAAATCTTTTTATATATAAAAAATATATTTATTAAGGAATAAAAAACTAAAAAAATGCTATAAAAAAGGTTAAAAAAAGTAAGAATACTTTTGTCTATTATTCTATTTTTTTATAATTTTGTAGCTTAATATCTTTTCTTGAATATAAAATGATAAATTTCTTTAAAAACAAAGCAGGAATAATTTATGCCGTACAATCAAAGGCAGAATTGTCCTTACAATCCATTGAAAAACTCTGTTGGCTTTTTGGTGAAGCGACGTTCTTAAACATACCTACTCTGGAAGGAAATTTTATAGGCGCACGAGCTACAATGCTAACGCCGTGGAGTACAAATGCCACCGAAATTACCCAAAATATGGGAATAGAAGGTATTAGTAGAATAGAAGAATTTTTTCCAGAAGAAAATTATACCAACTTTGACCCAATGCTTTTCCAAAAATATACGGCACTTGGGCAAAATATTTTTACTATTGATATTCAGCCAGAACCTATTTTATTAATCGAAGATATTGAACAATATAATGAACAAGAAGGATTGGCTTTGAGTAAAGAAGAAATAGAATATTTAAAACAACTTTCTGAAAAATTAGGACGAAAACTTACAGATTCTGAAGTATTTGGCTTTTCACAAGTTAATTCAGAGCATTGTCGTCATAAAATTTTTAACGGAACTTTTATAATTGATGGAGAAGAAAAACCATCTTCGTTGTTTAAGTTAATCAAAAAAACCTCAGAAAGTCATCCAAATAGTATTATTTCGGCATATAAAGATAATGTAGCCTTCTTAGAAGGTCCTGAAATTGTTCAATTTGCACCCAAAACAGCCGATAAGCCAGATTTTTATACAGAAAATACATTTTCGTCGGTTCTTTCTTTAAAGGCGGAAACTCATAATTTTCCTACAACCGTAGAACCTTTTAACGGAGCAGCAACAGGCTCAGGAGGAGAAATCCGAGACCGATTGGCTGGTGGAAAAGGCTCGCTTCCTTTAGCTGGAACTGCAGTATATATGACCGCCTATCCACGATTAGAAAAAGATAGAAATTGGGAAAAAGCAATGCCAGAGCGTTCTTGGCTATACCAAACGCCTTTGGATATTTTGATAAAAGCCTCTAACGGAGCATCAGATTTTGGAAATAAATTCGGACAACCGCTTATTTCTGGTTCTGTTTTTACTTTTGAGCATCAAGAAAAGGATAAAAAATTGGGTTATGACAAAGTAATTATGCTTGCGGGAGGCATAGGCTACGGAAAAAAAGAAATGGCTAAGAAAGAAATTCCTTCCGAAGGAGATAAAATTATCGTTTTAGGAGGAGAAAATTACCGAATAGGAATGGGCGGTGCTGCGGTTTCTTCGGCAGATACAGGTGCTTTTGGTTCGGGGATAGAGTTAAATGCCATTCAACGTTCTAATCCTGAAATGCAAAAACGTGTAGCTAACACCATTCGTGCATTGGTAGAAAGTGAAAATAATCCTATTATTTCTATCCACGACCACGGGGCAGGCGGACATCTGAATTGCCTTTCGGAGCTGGTGGAAGAAACGGGCGGGCATATTGATATGGACAAACTTCCTGTGGGCGATTCTACTTTATCTGCAAAAGAAATTATAGGAAACGAATCCCAAGAGCGTATAGGCTTGGTAGTCAAGGAAAAAGATATTGAATTACTTCAAAAAATAGCAGACCGCGAGCGTACGCCAATGTATGTAGTAGGAGAGGTTACTTCGGATAAAAAATTTGTTTTTGAAAGTAAAAAAACAGGCGAAAAACCAATGGATTTCCAACTTTCTGATATGTTTGGAAGTTCGCCAAAAACGATAATTAAAGATAAAAGTATAGCTTCTCATTTTGAAGAAATTTCTTATCAACAAGAAAATATTCCTATTTATTTAGAGCAAGTACTTCAATTAGAAGCAGTTGCGTGTAAAGATTGGCTTACTAACAAAGTAGATAGATGCGTAAGTGGTAAGGTGGCAAAGCAACAATGTGCGGGCGAATTACAGCTTCCTTTAAATAATGTGGGAGTTATGGCTTTGGATTACAAAGGAAAAGAAGGCTTAGCTACTTCGGTGGGGCATTCGCCAATTGTTGCGCTTATTGACCCTGTGGCAGGAAGTAAAAACGCTGTGGCAGAGGCTCTTACCAATATTGTTTTTGCTCCTTTACAAAAAGGATTAGAAAGCGTTTCATTATCAGCGAATTGGATGTGGGCTTGTAATAATTCAGGAGAAGATGCCCGTTTGTACCAAGCGGTAGAGGCTTGTTCTAATTTTGCAATAGAACTCGGAATTAATATCCCAACAGGGAAAGATTCTTTATCAATGAAGCAAAAATATCCTAATGAGGAAGTAATCGCTCCTGGAACTGTTATTATTTCTGCTGCTGGGCATTGTTCTGATATTCAGAAAGTTATAGAGCCTGTTGCAAAAATTAACAAAGGTTCTTTGTATTATTTTAATTTGTCCAAAGATAATTTTGAACTTGGCGGAACTTCTTTTGGACAAGTAGTTAATAAAATTGGCAATAAAGTAGCAACAATAACAGATAGTTTGTTTTTTAAAAATGCTTTCAATGCAATACAAGAAGCTATTAAAAAAGGGCTTATCGTAGCGGGGCACGATGTAGCGAGTGGCGGGCTAATTACCACGCTTTTAGAGCTTTGTTTCCCTTCTAAAAATATTGGTGCAGAGCTTGATTTTTCAGCATTGAATGAAAAAGATAATGTAAAATTACTTTTTAATGAAAATATTTCTGTTATACTTCAAGCAGAAAATGATGAAGAATTGGAACAATTTTTCTCTAAAAACAATATTCCTTTTTATAAAATAGGAAAAATTATTTCTAAAAATGAGCTTATTATAAAAAATAATGAAGAAATATTCCATTTTGATATAGAAAAATATAGAGATATATGGTATAAAACCTCTTTCTTGTTAGATTCTTATCAATCTAAGAACGGAATGGCACAAGAAAGATATAAAAACTATAAAAATCAGCCTTTACAATTTGTTTTTCCTGAACATTTTACAGGAAAATTGCCAATTTCTCCTAAAAAACGACCAAAAGCCGCTATTATTCGCGAAAAAGGAAGTAATTCTGAGCGAGAAATGGCGCACGCTATGTATTTAGCTGGCTTTGATGTGAAAGATGTATGTATGACAGACCTTATTTCTGGTAGAGAAACTCTGGAAGATGTTCAGTTTATTGGAGCAGTAGGCGGATTTTCAAATTCTGACGTTTTAGGAAGTGCCAAAGGCTGGGCAGGAGCATTTTTATATAATGAAAAGGCAAAAAACGCAATTAATAATTTCTTTAAGAGAAAAGATACGCTTTCCATTGGTATTTGCAATGGTTGTCAATTGTTTATGGAATTAGGATTACTTTATCCTGAACACTTGGAGCACGGCAAAATGCATCATAATACCTCTCATAAGTATGAAAGTGGCTTTACTTCTGTTAAAATTCAGAAAAATAATTCGGTAATGATGTCTTCCTTAGAGGGGGCTACACTGGGAGTTTGGGTAGCACACGGTGAAGGAAAATTCTATCTTCCTGAAAATGAAGAGGTTTATAATATTGTAGGAAAATATGGTTATGAAAATTATCCTGCCAACCCTAATGGTTCAGACTATAATGTAGCAATGCTTTGTGATGCCACAGGTAGGCACTTGGTAACTATGCCACACCCAGAACGTTCTATTTTTCAATGGAATTGGGCATATTATCCTGATGGGAGAAAAGATGAAGTTTCGCCTTGGCTGGAAGCTTTTGTCAATGCACGAAAATGGTTGGAACAATTTGAAAATTAATTTTTTCTAAATACTCGTTTTTTTGTAAATAAAAAGAGGCTATCCTTAGTTGGACGGCCTCTTTTTCTTATTTAAGATAAAAATAATAGAATTATTCTACAATTAAAACACCTTTCATCAAAGCGTAGTGTCCTGGGAAACTACAAATGTAGTCGTAAGAACCTGCTTCGGTAGGAGCATCAAAAGAAACGCTGGTAGTTTCTCCTCCTCCAATAAGGTCTGTATAAGCAATAACATCTTTACTTCCTTTTGGAACGTATTGATTGTCAGCTGCTTCCATAGCTTGTTCAGCAAAAGTAGGAAGATCAACTCCTTTTTTCAAAAGAACAAAATTATGTCCCATTGCTGTTTTTGGTAAAGAACCAGAGTGGTGAAGCGTTACATTTACACGTTGTCCTGGTTTTACACGAATTTCTTTAACATCAAAGGTCATTTGGTCTGTACCATTGATAGTTACGTTAATTTCATCAGCTTTTGCACTTGTGTCGTGGTTGTGTGCAGGAGCTTCTGTTTGTGGTGCTTCCGTTTGTGGAGTTTCAGCAGTTTTTTGCTGATTATTTCCACAAGAAACCATTAAAGAAATGGTTGCTAATAAAAAAATGGTCTTTTTCATTATAACTACTTTTAATTAATGGGGCAAAGATATAATATTTTTTTATTACCACAAAACTATTTAGAATATTTTTAAATAAAAATCAAGTTAAATAAATATTAACTTTGTGTAAAAATAGGATTATTTTATAAAAAAATATTCAAAAGACGAAGGATATTTTATTTTTTTATTTTATATTTGCAGAAAATTTTTCATATGAAAGGAATTATATTGGCAGGTGGCTCAGGCACAAGGCTTTATCCTCTAACCAAAGGCGTTTCAAAGCAGTTATTACCTATTTATGATAAACCGATGATTTATTATCCGTTATCCGTTTTGATGCTTTCTAATATTCGTAACATTCTTATTATTACCACCCCCGAAGATGCCAATAGTTTTCAAAGGCTTTTAGGCGATGGAAGTAATTTTGGAATACAACTTTCTTATGCAATACAACCTTCCCCTGATGGTTTGGCACAGGCTTTTTTGATAGGAGAAAAATTTATAGGGAACGACGATGTTTGTTTAGTTTTAGGAGATAATATATTCTATGGGCAACATTTTTCGCAAATGCTTCAACAAGCGGTAGAGAATGTAAAAAAAGAACAAAAAGCTACCATTTTTGGGTATTATGTAAAAGATCCAGAACGCTATGGGGTGGCAGAATTTGATGAAAATGGAAATGTTATCAGTATAGAAGAAAAGCCTAAACAGCCAAAATCTAACTATGCCGTAGTGGGGCTTTATTTTTATCCTAATAAAGTGATAGAAGTTGCTAAAAAAATAAAACCATCGGATAGGGGAGAGCTTGAAATTACTTCGGTAAATCAGGAATTTTTAAGCGACAAACATCTTAAAGTACAACTTTTAGGACGTGGTTTTGCCTGGTTGGATACAGGTACGCACGATTCTCTAACAGAAGCCTCTAATTTTGTAGAAACCTTAGAAAAGCGTCAAGGATTGAAAATTTCTTGTTTAGAAGAAATTGCTTTTAAAAGAGGCTGGATAACCAAAGAAAAACTTATAGAAGTAGCACAACCGCTTGCCAAAAATGGCTACGGACAATATTTATTAGATTTAGCAAATTAATATATCTATTTGAAAATGAATATTATAGAGACAGATATTAAAGGAGTAGTTATTATAGAACCCAAAGTATTTGCAGATGAAAGAGGTTATTTTTTTGAATCTTTTTCAGAACAGAGATTTATAGAAAATGTATGTAAAACTACTTTTGTTCAGGATAACGAATCCAAATCTACTTACGGGGTTTTAAGAGGCTTGCATTACCAAAAACCACCTTTCGCTCAATCTAAATTGGTGCGTGTAGTTAGTGGAAAAGTTTTAGATGTGGCAGTGGATATCCGAAAGGGGTCGCCTACATTTGGCAAGTATGTGGCGGTAGAACTTTCAGAGGAAAACAAAAGACAATTTTTTATTCCGCGTGGCTTTGCGCACGGTTTTGTCGTGCTTAGTCCAACGGCTATTTTTCAATACAAGTGCGATAATTATTACGCTCCACAAAGTGAAGGAAGCCTATTATGGAACGATGCAACAATAAATATAGATTGGCAAATACCGCAAAGCGATATTATTTTATCCGAAAAAGACAAGCTAAGCCCTTTATTTTCAGAGGCTTGGTTTTTTGATTACGAATCAGAATTATACTAAATAATTATTATATGAAAAAAAATATACTTATCACAGGTGCAAGTGGGCAACTTGCAATGGAAATTCAGCAAGAGCTAAATGCTTCTATTACCAATAATTATATCTTTAAAGATAAAAATGAATTAGATGTTACGAATATAGAAAAATTAGATGCTTTTTTTGAAAAAAATGCAATTAATTTAATAATCAATTGTGCAGCTTATACCAACGTAAATGGATCTGAGATTGACAAAGAAACAGCTAATTTAGTAAATCATTTGGCGGTGAAAAATGTTGCCGAAGTTTGTACCAAGCACAAAGCTGCTTGTATTCACCTTTCTACGGATTATGTTTTTTCAGGAGAAAAAAATACACCTTATAAAGAAACAGACCCAACTTCGCCTCTTGGAGCGTATGGACAAACTAAACTATTGGGAGAGAGTGCGTTACAACATTCTGATATAGATTTTATTATCCTTAGAACTTCTTGGCTTTATTCTGCTTTTGGAAATAATTTTGTTAAAAATATTTTAAGAATTAGCAAAGAGAAAAAAGAATTAAAAGTAGTTTTTGACCAAGTAGGAACTCCAACTTTTGCAAAAGATTTGGCACGTTTTATTATATATGTTATTGAAAATGAGTTGTATATAGGTCGTCAAGATGTTTATCATTTCTCTAACGAAGGAGTATGTTCGTGGTATGATTTTGCTATTGAAATCTTAAAATTATCAGGAAGCCCTTGTAAAGTTATTCCTTGTTTAAGTTATGAATTTCCTACGCCAGTCGCACGCCCTGCTTACTCTGTTTTAGATAAATCTAAGCTAAAAGCAGATTTTAATTATACTATTCCTTATTGGAAAGATTCGTTAGAATATTTAATGAAAAATTATCATTTATAAAATTAATTTAAGATAATGAAAAATATTTTAGTTACTGGTGGTGCAGGGTTTATTGGCGCTAATTTTGTAGAATATTTTGTACAGAAATATCCTGATTATCATATAGTTAATTTGGATAAACTTACTTATGCAGGAGATTTAAAAAATCTTACCGAAGTACAACAAAACTCTAATTATACTTTTTATCAAGGAGATATTTGTGATAGAAAATTAATAGAAAATTTATTTGAAAAGTATGATTTTCAAGGCGTTATACATTTTGCAGCAGAATCTCACGTGGATAATTCTATTGCTAACCCTGACGCTTTTATTACTACCAATATTCACGGAACTTTTACTTTGTTGGATGTTGCTCGTCATCATTGGTTTGACGCTCCTTTTGTTGTAAAAAAAGGATATGAAAACGCTCGTTTTCATCATATTTCTACGGATGAAGTTTATGGAACTCTTGGTGAAACAGGGCTTTTTACAGAGACGACACCATATGCACCAAATTCGCCTTATAGTGCCTCCAAAGCATCGTCAGATATGATTGTTCGTGCTTATTTTCATACTTATGGAATGAATGTAACTACCTCCAATTGTTCTAATAATTATGGGCCAAAACAGCATAATGAAAAGTTAATACCGACTATTATTCGTAAGGCTCTAGATGAACAGAATATTCCTATTTATGGAGATGGGAAAAACGTTCGGGATTGGCTTTTTGTTCTTGACCATTGCACAGGTATTGACCTTGTTTTTCATAAGGGAAAAACAGGCGAAACCTATAATATTGGCGGAAGAAATGAACGAGATAACTTGTTTATAGCCAATTATATATGTGAAATTTTAGATGAAAAAAGACCGTTGCCAACAGGTAAATCATATAAAGAATTGATTACTTTTGTGCAAGATAGAGCTGGACACGACCGCCGTTATGCGATTGATGCAACTAAAATAGAAAATGAATTGGGCTGGAAAGCTGCTGAAAATTTTGAATCTGGAATTATAAAAACAATAGATTGGTATTTGGATAAATTTTAGAATTTAATCATAATTTATGATAAAGAATATTCTATATTTGCTATTTGTTTTTGTGATAGTTAGTTCTTGCAAAACGCAACAACCAACAGCAACAATTACGGAAAAAGGCTATTTGGTAGGACAAATTTCAAAATCAGACTTGGAAAAAAATCCTTTTTCAGAATGGTTTTTTAAAAAATATAGTCAATATAATCCTGATAATGAGGTGATTGCTAAAATAAAGCCATTACTAAAAGAAATAGAAATAAAAGGATTTATAGGTACTTGGTGCGGAGATTCTAAAAGAGAAATACCACGTTTTTATAAAATTTTGAAATTAACAAATTTTAATGTTAAAAATTTTTCTTTGATAGGTGTAGATAGAAAATTACAATCTATTGATAATCAAGAAAAAGGGAAAAATATAGAACGAGTTCCTACTTTTATTTTTTATAAAAATGGTAAAGAAATAGGGCGTTTTGTAGAGTATTCGGTTATTTCTTTGGAAGAAGATATTTTATCTATTTTGGAAGAAAATGGATATAAAAATCCTTATGCAAAGTAGAATATATTTTTTTATTGAAAATAAATAATTAATTTTAACATTTATAATGATAGTTAAACTATATTTTTTTATATAATTTATTGAAATATAATTAATTGTAAAAAATAAAATCATAAAAAATATTTATTTTCATAAAAAAAAGTTTTTTATAGATTTATCAAAAAAAAAGTAGTAACTTAGCCAAACAAAAAATAACATATTATGGGTATTACAAAATCTAATCTCATTATTGAAAAAACTACAAAAAGCAAAATTGATTCTGTAGATTTTTCAAAATTATCCTTTGGTCAAGTTTTTTCTGACCATATGTATATTTGTGACTATAAAGATGGTCAGTGGCAAACCCCTAAAATCGTGCCTTATGGTCCTTTTGAGTTAGACCCTTCTACAAGTGTTTTTCACTACGGACAAGCTGTTTTTGAAGGGATGAAAGCGTATAAAGATGACAATGGAGGTATTCATTTATTCCGTCCGCAAGAGAATTATGCTCGTATAAACAAGTCTTGTGAACGTTTGGCTATGCCTCATTTCCCCGAAGAATGGTTTGATGAAGGATTAAGAGAATTGTTAAAAATAGATAAAGATTGGATAAAACCAGGCTTTGGCAATGCTTTATACCTTCGTCCGTTTATGATATCTACTTCGGCAGGAGTGATAGCTTCGCCTTCTAAAGAATATCGCTTTGCTATAATAACTTCGCCTGTTCAGTCTTATTATTCAGGTGAAGTGAAAGTAAAAATAGCAGATTATTATAGCCGCGCAGCCAACGGAGGTTTTGGTTATGCAAAAGCCGCGGGGAACTATGCCGGACAATTTTTACCTACTGCCTTAGCGCAAAAAGAAGGCTACCAGCAAGTTATTTGGACAGATGATATCACTCACGAAAAATTGGAAGAATGTGGTACAATGAACGTTATGTTCCGAATTAATGATACCTTGATAACTTCCCCAATAAGTGAGCGTATTTTGGACGGAGTAACCCGAAAAAGTGTTTTAGCAGTTGCTGAAAAATTAGGAATAAAAGTAGAAGTGCGTCCTATTACAGTGCACGAGCTTATCGAAGCATCTGAAAATGGCTCACTTAAAGAAATTTTTGGTTGTGGAACGGCCGCTGTAATCAGTCCTGTTTCTGCTTTCAGTTATAAAGGGAAAGAATATAATTTCCATCGCCCAGACGATGCATACGCTACCAAAATAAAAGAATTTATTCTTAATATTCAGTACAATAAGAGTGAAGACCCATTCCATTGGAGGGTAACCATTTAATAAATTATGAAAAAAAGCAGAGTTTTTAGCTCTGCTTTTTTATTTTAAAAACTAATTCCAAACAAAATTCCATCTTCTTTAAAACCAGAATGATAAGCTCGAATATAATCTACACGAAGGAAACGAAAACTTCCCCAGCCAATATTTTCTAACCCAACTGAAAATTCTTGATATGGGCGGAAATTTTCTCTATGCAATTGATGAAACCCTACAACAAAATTCCATTGTAATGTATGAAATAAAGGGATTTTATTAGAAATAAATCCTTTAAAATGATGCTGATAATGTATTTCTACAAAATTTTTATTCGTAGAATAGTTATAATAAGGGAGCAATCCGAAAGAATTATTTTCTTCATTAAGAGAAAAATGAGTTTGGTTACCATTAAAATGCTTATAATCAATGAAATTAATATTTTTTGCATTGAAAAACATTCCTCCTTTTATGTAAATATCAGAAAATCCTTTGTTTTCCAATTCTGGTCGGTAAGTTATTAATCCTGAGATAGTTTGGTGCAGATATTCTCTCTTACTTGCACTAAAAGTATTAGCCAAATGTAAATAAAAAGAAGGATAACGATTGTCTATCTCTGAAACTTTTTCATTAGGATAAGATTTATATTTTTGTTTTATGTTAAATTTAGCTAAAACAGAAAAATTTGTAACATAGTGATTTTCAAAGTTATTTATATAATCATTTGGTAACAAAGGATTATTGGAAGTATAAATTTTATCC
>JAUMUT010000012.1 GCA_030530525.1 Capnocytophaga sp.
ACCTCATCCCCTATACACGCTAAATCCGTTGATATCGTTGGCGTGATTTTTTCGGCAACAAAATTTGGCACAGGCCTATTCAGTTTTATACATTCTGAACTAAAACGTATTACATAAACCTCATTTGCATTCGTTAATCCTGGTATATTAGTAAAAGTATGCTGTGTTTCTGCATTGGTAGAAGGTCTTGTAGCTATAGTATGTTTTTGTACTGTGTTACCATTACTATCTGTAACTGATTGTAAATTAGAAACTTCTCCTGTTGTAAGATTTCTTGTTCCTTTTAACAATTCATAATGAATAGGATAACGTGTATTTTGCCCATCAGGAATTTGTACGTTAATAATTCCTGTTCTTGAATTGTTAGGATCACAAAGTCCCACATTTATTTCGGGGGTTATTCCTGTATATTCTTGTATTTCAATCTCTTGAAAGAAGAAAGTATCATCTACCCTTTTATCTGTATTGCCCAAAGTTGCTGCATCTGTATTTTTTACACGAGTATATCCGTTTGGAGCTGTATCTCCTGAGATATTTACAATACTATAATGATTTCTGTTTGCATCTACTTTTACCCCTAAAATATATTTCCCTGTTGGGATATTAATTACTTCGGCAGTATATGTTTTGTCATAAGTATCATTTCGTAAAATCTGAAGCCTTTGATTTTTTACTCTTTGCCCTATTCGCTCATACAAAGGCGCACCACTGGTAGGGTTAGTATCTCGGTATAAAGAAACCCTACCTAATTCATACGTATGATGTATTTCTATATCTATTTTAATTTTTCCCGGTTGTCCATTTGCTCCTATCACATTACATTCGGTAGTGGTAGTAGCATTAAATTTTTTGTATTCTGCGGGGGTTCCTTCTAATTTTCGCTCATATACTATGGAAGATTTTCCACAATTATCTGAAAATTCAAAGATATAATCTCCTGCTGGGAAATCGGCTAATACAAAATCATTCGTATCTGTATCATTTTTACCTTTATACCACTCAAACTCCACAGGGAAATTTATAGTATAAGTACCCCCTTCCAAGCTCCAATCTTTATCCGTAGCATTTGCTTTTGGCAATTGGAAAGGATAGGTTACGGTATGAGGGTTAGGGTTGTTTTTCGGATACACCTTCACTTTCAATGGGTTGGAAGCCGAAAAACGATTTGGTAAAATATTATTATTATATATATAAAAACCGCCCACTACACCAGGTATAGTAGATTTGTAATGAGGACCAATATAAAGTCTATCCAAACCATCATCATTTGGAATTGTTATAGAATTATACTCGTAGTACAAACAAGGTTTTGTTTTATCTTTCGGGTTCCAGTCCGCAGTAGTTGTATCTGCGTTATCTTTGGTATATATTTCTACTTTATGTTCTTCTGCGGATAAGTCCATTGTTACCAAAGAGGATTCATCACCATAGGTAGCAAAAGTATACTTCGTGTATTCTTTATACTTTTTACCATCGGGATATGCCACTAATTCCCAAGTGCCAGAAGTGTTTTTCTTCCAAACTCGTTGGATTAGTGTATTACTACAAAATAAATTATAAGAATCTACATCATATGCTCCACTTGTGTTATTACCTCCACTAATAGATCGATTGGTAAAAAGCCTTGTTATCAATCTTCTGGATTGTATTTCACAAGTTCCTGGTTTATAAACAGGATCATAAGTTGTAGTTTGTGATCTTGTTAAATAATTATTATGCCTTTGTCCATTAGTTGTTGCGTCAGGAATTTTACCTAATTCTTTTAAATCAGCAGTTAAGGTTGGCGCACCACACGCTTCGTATTTTAGCTCTACTTCATCTCCTGCTAATAACGTTCCGTTAGGTGTATTACCTATTTTATAAAACCAGTAACGATGATATTGGTTAAGATATGCTACATCATCTTCTAAAATATTAGCTTGTGTAGCAGGGTCTGTTCTGTTTATTTTTATTCTATCAGCATTGGTAAATTGTTGTGTATATGTTGCTCCGTTTCTTTTTACGGTAACCGTAACCAAAGAAGGAGCTATATATTGTTCTTCTCTGAGAGCCAAATAAGGATACATTACATACACCCAAGCCTCATATTCATCACAATTAGCACATTTTGGTTGTTTTATCAATCGAATATGTGTAGGATTATATTTGTATTCATTTTTCTTTTTTTCTGAATATTCACAGCCAGAATTAGTATCTTTTATTTTTATGGTATATTCTACATTTCCTTCCAAACGTTTCCCAGCATCAGCTGCAATACGTATATGGCCACCAGAGGGGGTTAGCCCTGTTGCCTCTTTTAACACAGTAGAACCTTGTGAAATAGTAACATCAAAAGGACCTGTGGCAAGTGCTGGGTTTATTTGTATCTCTACAACACCATTACTTGCTGATTGTGTATTGCTTGCCACTGTACAAGTATATAACTCTACGTGACGAACAAATGAATTTTGCTGATCCACACTTGGTATAGTAACACTCTGTCTTGCAGGAGTATATTCACAGCTTGTACTATTTACAGTGTCTTTTATCTCTAAGGAATAGGTTTTATTTTGAAAGATTTTCCCTGTATTTTCTATAACAAATCCTTGCCCCGTAGTGGCTTGGGCTTGTGTATATGTTGCTGTATAAACAGGGGTTGCATTGCCTGCTTCATACACATTTACCACATAAGGACCTACCCCTGTGTTGGCTACGTGCTTTATTGTTATTTTCCCATCGCCAGCACAGTAAGAAGTTGGTGCTGTTGAGGTTAATTTATCTATTGTATATTGTTTTAAAGTAGTAGTTAAAGTAATTGCTACGGGCGCACTGGCTTCGGTAGTTCCTCTTTTTCTTATAACTACCTGATATTCCCCTGCCTGCAAATTATTAGAAATTGTAACTTTTCCTGTTGCATCCAACGGGAATGTCCTGTTCTGTTCTTGGAAACTGCTTCCTATCTTTCTGTAATATACAGCTTCCCACTGAGTAGGGTCTGCACATCCTGAGGTAGTTACGACAATATCCGATGTACAATACCCACTATTCTGCGTTAGCGTAGGGGCTAAGGTACATTGTGCATAACTATTTGTATTTAAAGCTAATACAAAGAAAAATAATAATTTTACTAAATTATTCATATACAATATCTAAACTTTGTTTATTCTACTTTTTTTAACTGAAAGTTAAACTCTACTGATAGAGTATAAATACAGTTGTCGTGGCAAATTTATAAATTAAATTCTAAATAGCAATTCTTTTTTTTAATATTCTATTTTTTTTAAATATTTATTAATGAATTTTAACTAAAAAAGAAAGTATTTAATATTCGTATTATTTTTATTATATTTTTATTAACGTATTTTCTTTTTATTTTAATAAATAAAAAAGTAAATATAACTACTATTTTTTGCGTTATTTTTTTATTTCTAACACAAATATCATTTTTATAAATAATCTCTCAAAAAAAGCTATTTAAAATCTGTTTTATTTTTTTACACTTCATTAACCACCTACTCTTTTTACTTTAAAGCCTTTTTCTTTTAGGATTTGCATTATTTTATCTCGATAATCTCCTTGTATTATAATGGTATCATTTTTGAACGAACCGCCCACGCCCAAAGTAGTTTTTAGGTCTTTGGCTAAAATTTTAAAATCTTCATCGGCTCCTGTGTAGCCTTCAATAATGGTTTGTGGCTTGCCATTTCGTTTTTCATATTTACAAAGTAAAGGCTCATCTTGTAGCCAAATAGAAGATTTTTTTTCGGGTTCGGGGTCTGGCTCTACAATATGGTCAGGAAATAATTGTTTTAGTTGTTCTTGTAGATCTTTCATTTTTAATATTTTTCAAAATAAAACCAAAAAGGAGCAAATTTTATGCTCCTTTATTTATTCTTAATTTTTTATTTGTTGTATTTTTTCTGTCAATTTAGGAAGAATATCCAAAACATTGCCCACGATACCATAATCAGCAACTTTGAAAAAAGGAGCTTCGGGGTCAGAATTAATAACTACTTTGACTTTGGAAGCGTTAATTCCTGCTATGTGTTGTATTGCTCCTGAAATTCCCAGAGCGATGTAAAGGTCTGCCGCTATGGGTTTTCCTGTTTGCCCAACGTGCTCGCTATGAGGTCGCCAGCCCATATCCGAAATAGGCTTAGTACAAGCGGTAGCCGCTCCAAGTGCCGTAGCAAGATTTTCTAACAAATTCCAATTTTCAGGAGTTTGCATACCACGACCGCCCGCCACTACAATAGAAGCATCTGCCAACGATATTTTGGTATTAATTTTGTTCGTTTCTTTAATTTTTATATTAAAAGCATCTTCGGAAAGAGAAACATCCAAAGTAATAATTTCCGCCTTCGTTGGTGCTTGGGCAAGTTCTATACAATTATTAGAAAGTGTAATTACTTTTTTATCCGAAAGGACAGAAAACCAAGCGTTGGACTTGCTAGAAAAAGTTGGTTTTCTAAAACTTCCATTCTCTGGCAATGCACCAATATTAGACAAATAAGCTGCTCCTAACTTAGCTGCAAGCATCGGGGCGATGTAGCGTGTATTGGCAGAGGCACTCATCAGAATAGTTTTTGGATTTTCTTTTTGTACAACTTGCTCTATTACAGACAGATATGCTTTCGCTACAAAATCATTTAGTTTTTCATTTTTTACCAAAATAATTTTATCAGCTCCGTATTTTTCTAATTCAGAAACTTCATTGGCATTGATAGCCAAGGCAATAACCTGAGAATTTCCTTCTATTTTGGCTAAGGCTTTTGCGTAAGAAAGAGCCTCAAAAGCCTTTTTTTTGAACAATCCATTTTCGGATTCTGTATATACTAATATCATTTTTTACATTTTAGGTTAAAATAATTTTCGTTTGTTATGCAATTCTTCTATAAGTTCGTCCAAATTATCTGGCGAAATCATCTTAACAGGTTCTTTTACAGGAGGTTTTTCCAAGAGAACTACTTTGGTTTTGGCTTGTGTGCCAACGGCTGGCAACACTTGGATAGGCGTTTTACGAGCGTTCATTATCCCTTTCATACTCGGGATACGAATATCTTCTTCATTTACTAATTCTTTTTGTACGGCAACCAAAACAGGCAAAGGCGATGTCAATTTTTGCTTACCGCCATCTATTTCACGCTCTATTTCGGCTTCATTCTCTTGTACAGAAAAATTAGTTACATCATCTACAAAATTGATATTCAACAAAGTAGCTAATACTCCGCCTACGATACCGCCATTATAGTCCAACGATTCTTTCCCACAGAAAATAATATCATACTCCTGAGCAATATTTGCCAATTGTTCTGCGACAAAAAATCCGTCCAACGGCTCGGCATCTACACGCAACATAGCATCTGCACCAAGGGCAAAAGCCTTACGAATATTGGGTTCGCTCTCGACTGTTCCTATATGAGCGATAGTTACCGTTGCTCCTGTTTGTTCTTTTATTTGCAATGCTTTTGTAAGCGCAGCTTCATCACTTGGGTTGATAACAAATTGTATCCCTATTGGGTCAAAAGAAGTATTATCTGCGGAAAAATTTATTTTAGAGGTAGCATCAGGAACCTGATTGATACAAACTAATATTTTCATATAAAACTATTTAAAGATAGAACCGCAAATATACACATTAATTATTAATTAAGGATAGAAAAAATACAAATTTGTATTTTATTAATTTTATCTCATTAATAATCAATTATTTAAAAATAGAATTTATTTTGTTGATAACTAAAATATTTTTTTTATTACAAATATATTTTTATTTTTACTTTTGTAGTTTAGTTTCTTATAAAATTATTTTATTCCTTTTTTTTATAAAAAACTAAAAATCAATACTTTAAATATCTTTTATGAAAATAGCTATTTATTCTCAAAAATATAAACCCGAATACCAAAATACTCTTTTAGAAATTTTTGGACAAATGACCCCGCAAGATATTATTTTTGCAGAAAAAAATCTTTGGACAGATTTTTCTAAAAAAAATAAAATAGATACTGAGGTAAATACTTTTTCTTCTATAAAAGATTTGGATAAAAGTTTTGACCTTATGCTTACCATTGGTGGAGACGGAACTATCTTGCGTGCAATGACTTACATTAAACACTTGGAAATTCCTATTTTAGGGATTAACGCAGGACGATTGGGTTTTTTGGCTACCATATCGCAAGGCGAAGTTTCCGAAATGTTGCACAAAATTCGGCTAAAAGAATACACCCTTTCTCCGCGTACCATTCTAGAAATACAAACCAAAGACGGCAAACCTATTGGCGAAGAATATTTTGCATTGAATGAAGTTACTATCATCCGAAAAAATACCACTTCAATGATTACGATAGAAACGCATTTGAATAAAGAATTTTTAACTTCTTATTGGGCTGATGGCTTAATTATCTCTACCCCAACAGGCTCCACAGGATATTCTCTTAGTTGTGGTGGCCCTGTGGTGATGCCTACATCGGGCAACTTGGTTCTCACGCCCATTGCTCCACACAATTTGAGCGCAAGACCGCTTATCATTCCCGACCATTTGGAAGTTTCTATCAAAGCATTTAGCAGAGAAAATAGTTATTTCGTATCGTATGACACGCACTTGAAATCCTTATCTTGTGATACGGAAATTATTATCAAAAAAGCTCCTTTTAGCCTGAATATGATAGAGATAGAAAGTAATAATTTCATAAAAACACTTCGTAATAAACTCCTTTGGGGCGAAGATAAGCGGAACTAAATTCTCCCTAAGATTTTTTTTATTCTTTTGATAATAAAATATTTTTTTTATTTTTGCACTTTAATTTTGAATACAATGTTTGTACCTTTTTCTTCCTTGCCAGAAACTTCGCGCGTATGGATTTACCAAGCCAACCGAGAACTTTCTGAAACAGAAATAACTGAAATAAAACAACTTACCGTAGAATACCTAAACACGTGGGCGGCACACGGCACTCCTATTCGTAATTCTTTTGAAATACGTTATAGCCGTTTTTTGGTCATAGCCGCAGATGATAATCAGTATATCGGGGGGTGTTCCTTAGATGATTTAGGACGATTTATTCAAGTTTTAGAGAAAAAATATGCTATTGATTTGTTAGACAAAATGAATGTTTCTTTCCGAAAAGGAGAGGAAATTATTTATGTTCCATTAACAGAATTTAAGAAAATGGGGCAACAAAAATTAGTTTCCAACGAAACGATTGTTTTTAATAATTTGGTTACTAATTTATATGAATATCAGCGTTTTTGGGAAACTCCTGCCATAGATAGCTGGCATAGCCGATTTATGAAATAATGGTTCATAAAATGAAGTTTTTTTTCTTATGTATAGGTTTTTGGATAACTTTTGGAGTAGCCTCGCAGTCGTTGTCCGATACTTCCCCCGAAGTAGATTTAAAATATCGTGAAGATCAATTTTATTTCGGGATAGCCTATAACTGGCTCATTTCCAAGCCTTCGGGAGTATCTCAATATAGTTTTTCTCGTAATATTTTTGGCGGATTTGTAAGAGATATTCCTCTGAATAAAGATCGAAATATGGGAATAGGTGTTGGCTTTGGCTACAACTATAACTTATTATATACCAGCTTATTAGCTCGTAAAACTTCAGACGGAATTAGCTATGAAGCAGGTTCTATTAGCCGTGATAGAATTGACACGAACTACTTTTCTAATCATCAAATAGAATTTATCCCAATAGAACTTCGCTGGCGCACCTCTACACCTTATACTACTAAGTTTTGGCGTATTTATACAGGAATGAAGCTATCTTACTCATTTTCATCATATTACAAATTAGAAAAAGAAAATGAAAACGCTTCTTTTTCCGTTCCCGATTTGAAAAATTATTTGGATTACAAAGTATATTTGGCATTAGGAAATAATACTTGGAATATTTTTATGCAATATTCGTTCGTACCTTTATTTAAAGGAAAAAAACTACTTAATGGTGACAAAGCAGATGCTTACAATGTTAATATCGGGTTAATTTTTTATATTTTGTAATTTTTCTTTGTCAATTCAAATAAAACTTCTATTTTTGCGCCTGAAATTTTAATGAAATTATTTATGGGATTTTTAAAAGAATTTAAAGAATTTGCCGTTAAAGGAAATGTTCTTGATATGGCAATAGGGGTAATCATTGGAGGAGCTTTCGGAACGATTGTTTCTTCTTTAGTATCTGACGTTATCACTCCTTTATTATTAAACCCTACTTTGGAAGCAACAGGAGCGAAAAACTTAGAAGGACTTACTTGGAATAGTGTAGCATACGGAAAATTCCTTGCATCTATCATCAACTTCTTGTGTATAGCTTTTGTTCTTTTTATGATTGTAAAAGGAGCAAATCAATTAAAGAAAAAAGAAGAAGCTCCTGCACCAGAAGCTCCAAAAGGACCAACACAAGAAGAACTTTTGGCAGAAATCAGAGATTTATTAAAAAAATAAATAATTGTAGCAATAATAAACAAGGAAAAAGATTACCAGCGAAGGTAATCTTTTTTTATTTCTCTCGAAGATAGGCAATAATAAGCCCTGTTACATAATCATAATTTTTTATTCCGCCTTCTTGTTTATTGACTTTCAGGAAAGTATCATAACTTTTTTTAAAAACATCTTCCATAGGGTTTTGGTATTTCAACCAAAAATCAGTTGCTTTTTTATAGTTTAGCAAAATTCCTTTTTTTATTTTTCCTAAATATTCTTTATACAAATCGGTATCTAACTTTTGAATTTCTCGAAGGCAATACCGCAATGCGAAAAGAGAAGCACTATATCGGAAATATTCTTGCGGATGATGATAAGTTGCCAAAAATCCTATAAAATTTGCCTCTTTCTCTGATGCATAACCAAGCTGATGTGCCATTTCGTGCGCACAAGTTACGGGCATTTGGTATTCTTGAACTAAGCTATTGACTTGCGCTTCTCCTGTAAAAGGATTTAGATAGCCACTATACCCCATATAAGTTAAAATTTCACTATACAAAGAAGATTTTTCACTATACGTATATAACTGAAATTCAGGGAAATACTTAGCTATTTGATCGTATCCTTGTCCTGTTTTTTCATAAATTTCTTTTACAGAAAAAGGATTTTCTACGGCAAGAGTATCATTTTTAACCAATAAATGATGTAATTCATTGGCTTGTACAATCAATTTTTCGGTTACTTGCTTTAAATCGGCTTCTGAATATTGGATATCCCAGTCCAATGATGTAGAAAGTGGTTTTCTGAAATAATTAAATCCCCAAAGGAAATAAAACAAAAACACCATTGTGCTTAGAAAAAGTACCACACGAGATAAGAGTATTCCTACATTTTTTAACATTTTTTTTCTGTTTTTTATTACATAATAAATTGGGAAAAATCCAATAAATGTGTAAAATATATCTCCTACGGAAAAAGGAATTTTACAAAACAACATTCGCAAAAATACTCCTATATATGGGTAAATTCCTTTGCTATATACTTTTTCTGTTATTTCAGGATAATTAGAAAAGACAACTAACCCGATGGCTAAGAAAGCAATAAAAGTTAAGGAAATTAAAAAATTTCTTTTCATTGGTTAAAAATTTAATCCATTTCTTCGGATAGTTTTTTAAACTCTTTCCGAGCGTCTTTTTTCTTGTATAAAACATTATAAACAGCGTCCAAAATAGGGGTTTGTGCTGGTTCTTGGTGTGATTGGTTAATCCGATAGGCGTTTTCTACGGCATAATATCCTTCGGCAACCATATTCATTTCCATAAAAGCACTTTTTACAGAATATCCTTTACCAATCATATTCCCGAACATTCGGTTTCGGCTAAAAATAGAATATCCTGTAACGAGCAAATCTCCTAAATAAGCAGAATCGTTAATATCACGCTCAATGTCGTGTATTTTACCAACATAACGCTGCATTTCACGAATGGCGTTACTCATCAAAACACTTTGATAATTATCTCCATACCCCAACCCGTGCGCTATACCTGCGGCAATTGCGTAAATATTTTTTAGCATTGCGCCGTATTCTACGCCTATGATATCTTCGGTAATTTTGGTTCGGATAAAAGACGAATTGAGTGTTTTACTCATCATTTCTGCTTTTTTAATATCGCCACAAGCAACCGTAAGGTAAGACAATCTTTCCAAGGCAACTTCTTCGGCGTGGCAAGGACCTGTTATAACACCCATATTTTCCAGCGGAACAGAATAGAATTTCATAAAATGTTCGCCAACGACCAAGCCACTTTCAGGGACAATTCCTTTAATGGCTGAAAAAATAATTTTACCCTGTAAAGATACGGTCATTTTCTCCAATTCGGCAACCAAAAAAGCCGAAGGAACAACAAAAATAAGCACATCGGCAGAAAATACCGCCTGGTTAATATCATTGGTTAATTTTAATTTTTCAATAGGAAACTCTACCGAACTGATATAATTTGGATTGTTTTTATACTTTTTAATATGCTCAATAGTAGCTTCATTGCGCATATACCAATAAATTTCAGACAAATTTTCACAAAGAATTTTTACAATGGCAGTAGCCCAACTACCACCTCCTATTACAGCAAATTTTAAATTACTCATTAACAATGTTTTAAGTATTAAAAAAAGGAAAGGAACAAAACTAAAAAAACTCTAATTTTGTTCCATTTTTATTATTTTTTATATTGATTTTCTAAATAACTTGCCATTCCCTCACCCCACGAAGGATAATTTGGCCTTTCGGCTTTAAAATTTTTAAATCGTTCTAAGGCTTGGTCTAAAATAGGTCTTGCCTTTTCTTCTCCGCCTCCAAAAATTTTTGGTGTATAAAAAATCCCGATGGCACGAATGAGGTAAGGACGTGGATTGTCTGGATTTTCTTTTATTGATTTGTTAGAATATTCCTTGCTAAGTTTGCCCATTGAAGAGCCACGAAACATAGGATTTGCTTTTACTTTTGCGCTATACAAATAGGCATAAAGAGCGTAAATTTCGGACTTATCCGAAGGTAAATTTTCTGCAATTTTCAAATACATTTCTGCCTTATCACAAAAAGCATCTATTTCTTTGCCTTCTACCTCATCTGCCAAGCGAATAAGACAAAAAGCGGTGTAATAATTTGCAAGCCAATTTTGCTTATCAGAAAGTGCAATTCGCTCAAAATCATTGGCAAACTGTTGCAAATCTGTCTTTTTATAAGCTCCACGAAGTTGTGTAACTTTCTCGGTAAGAATTTCTTCCATATTTTGGGCATAGCCAAAAGAGAAGGAAAGCATAAGAATAAGATGTAAAAATATTCTTTTCATATTATATGTATTTATCATTTATATATTCCTATTTATCACATAATCAACTATTTGCAAGAGAGATTTTTTATAAGGAGAATCCGGAAATTCTTCTAAAATAGCTAATGCTTTCTGTTGATATTCTAACATTTTTTGTTCGGCATATTTTAGTCCATTATTTTCTTTAACAAAAGAAATAACTTCTTTAACTCTTTTTTTGTCTTTATTATGATTTTTTACGCTATTTATAAGCCAATTTTTATCTTTTTCAGAAGAATTATTTAACACAAAAATAAGCGGAAGGGTTATTTTTTGTTCTTTAATATCAATCCCCGTAGGCTTCCCGATGGCATCTTCGGTATAGTCAAAAAGGTCGTCTTTTATCTGGAAAGCCATTCCTACATATTTGCCGAAAAGCCTCATTTTTTCTATAATTTCTGCATCATTTGGCGTTACGGAACAGGCTCCCATTGCACAACAAGCCGCAATAAGAGTGGCCGTTTTCTGTCGGATAATTTCATAATAAACGGCTTCGGTAATATCCAATCTGCGTGCTTTTTCTATCTGTAACAACTCTCCTTCGCTCATTTCTCGTACTGTTACGGAAATTATTTTTAGCAAATCAAAATCATTATTATCAATAGAAAGTAGCAAGCCTTTGGACAATAAATAATCTCCTACCAAAACTGCTATTTTGTTTTTCCACAATGCATTAATAGAAAAAAAACCTCGTCGTTTGTTGCTATCATCTACCACATCATCGTGCACCAACGTAGCGGTATGGATAAGCTCAATAACAGATGCTCCGCGATAAGTGCGTTCATTTACTTGCCCTTTGCCTATCATTTTTGCTACCAAAAATACAAACATTGGTCGCATTTGTTTCCCTTTCCGATTAACGATATAATGGGTAATTCGGTTAAGCAACGACACTCTTGACGACATTGATTGCCGAAATTTTCCTTCGAAAAAGTCCATTTCTTCGGAAATTGGTAGCTTTATTTGCTCTATTATTTTTGCCAAAATTTCTTTTTTAAAATAAAGCACAAAAATACTAAAAGATTTCCAAATATTGTCTTTTTAGTTTTGTTTTACAACTATTTTTTATATTTTCTAAGGTACAGGGTCATAACCGCTTCCTCCGAATGGGTGGCAACTCATAATGCGTTTTAAAGCCAATTTTCCGCCTTTAAAAAGTCCATATTTCTTTAAGGCTTCCAACGTATATTGAGAGCAAGTTGGTGAATATCTGCACGTTGGAGGCTTCAAAGGAGAAATACAAATTTGATAAAAACGTACCAAAAGTATAAACGGAAAAGTTATAATTTTTTTCAATTTTTATAAATTATTTTCTGGTAATGAAACAATAATACTCACTGCATTTCCGCCAAAACCGACCGAATTAATTAATATATTTCGTATTTTTTCTGTTTTTTCAGGATAATTAATATAAGGAACAGGAATAAAATACTGTTTTTTCAACATCAACAGTGCCATTTCCAAAGAAAAAGCACCACTTGCGCCAAATGTATGCCCTATTTTCCATTTATTTGTGGTTAATAATGGTATTTTATCTCTAAAAATATAAGAAATAGCTCGTATTTCAGCCATATCTCCTTTAATTGTTCCCGTATTATGCGGAATAATCACATCTATTTCGTTAGGAGAAATATCTTTCATAGCCATTTTCATTGAAGAAATAAAACAATCTGCATTTTCAGAAATAGAAATATTATGCGTTATCGCCTCTGTGGCATAGCCCAAACCACGAATTACGGCTAAACTTCGGGGAGAAATTCCTTTTTCTAAACAAAAAACGGCACTTCCTTCACCTAAAACCATAGAATTTCTTTTTTTAGACAAAAATAAAGGCAAAGAAGGATATTTTTCCGAAGCATCGCCATATATTTTTAAGGAATTCATCTGCATAATAGTAAAATTGGTCAAAGGAGCTTCGCTACCGCCCACCAAAAATTGTTCTGCCATACCCGCTCTTAGCCACGCAACTCCGTTAAGAAGAGCGTGAAGAGCCGTTGAACAAGCTATGGAATGAGAAATAGAAATGCCTTTGCCTTGTGCATCTTGCATCACCCACGAGGCGATATTCCCAAGCGTTGTTGTAGGCGAAGTAAGTGGCGGACAAGTGCCTTTTTCTAAAAAAAACTTATAATATTCCTCAAAAAGAGAAGTTGCCCCACGCGAAGAGCCAATATTTACTCCAAAATCTGTTGCCGAAGACCAATTTGCTTTGCGCAATGCTTCTCTACTTGCATAAATGGCGTACAATACCGAAGGGTCAAGCGAATTGTATTTAGGATTTTCTTTTCGTATTTTTTGTATAATATTCTGGTTTTCAGCAAATATTTTCCCGATAGCAAAATTTTGTTGTCCTATTTTTTTGGTTTGCAAAAGGTGTTTTGGGGAAAGATAATTTTGCCACACTTCTTCTTGGGTAGATCCCAAAGGGGAAATGCTTCCCATTGCTGTTATTGAAATTTCCATTTTGGTAAAACTTTATACAAAGATAACAAAAATACTTCATTATGTTCATAAATTTCTTATTTTTTTATTTATCTTATTTTCTATAAAAAGAAGTATTTTTTTATTTATCTTATTTTAACAATTCAATAGTTAATCTACTAACAATCAATATATTACTATTTATTTTTTATCTTTAAAATAAATTATCTTTTATAGAATAAAAATAAAAATCTGTAAAATATTTTACAAAATAAATAAGATAAAATAATATTTTTTTTGTTTGTTATGAATTTTTATTACTTTTGTATCCGAAAATGATTATCTTAGCAAAAAATTAGGCAATGAAAAGTTTAGATATTTATGTAGAAGATTTATTATATCGTCATCAATGTGTGATAATTCCTGAGTTTGGGGCTTTTGTATCCAACCGAAAAGTAGCAGAAATATCTGCAAATAAATCTTTTTCTCCTCCACAGAAAGAATTAACTTTCAACTCCCGACTTACTTATAACGATGGGTTGGTGGCTAAACACATCTCTGAAGTAGAACATACTTCATATGAAGAAGCACAAGATTATATAAAATCTGTGGTAGCCCAATGGGTACAACAATTGAATACAGGAGAAGAAATTACTTTGGCAAATATTGGAAAATTTCACAAAGGGAATGATGATAATTTGATTTTCACCCCACTTTCCAAAGAAAATTATCTTACAGATTCTTTCGGAATGTCTTCTTTTACGCCTAATCAAATCGATAAAACCAAAGAAGAAGATACACCTAATACAGTACTTGTTGGAGATACTTCTGACAAAGGAGGCGCTTTGATAGAAAACCCAAATGTTTCAGCAGAAGAAGCCGAAGCAGGCAAGCCAAAACGAAAATTAGGAACTATTGTAAAATATGCCGCTGTGGCTATCGTTGGGCTTTCCGCTATTTCGTTTGCAACTTATTCGTTCTTACAACAACGGCAAAATACTATGGAAATAGCCCAACAAACTACCGAGCCAGACCCTGCCCGAGTAGATGAAAGAGTAAATGAAATGATAAGCAAAGCATCTTTTTTAGATGATAATCCGTTGGTTATCAAAGAAACACCTATTGAGGTAACCAAAGACCCTGCCTTAGTAAAAAAACGTGAGCAAGAAGCAAAAGAGCGTGCAAAAGAAGAAGCTAAGGAAAAAGCTAGATTATTGGCAGAAGAAAGAGAACGTGAAAAAGAAAGAAAACGAAAAGAAGCGGAGGAAATAGCTAACACAAATACCCCAAAAACTCCTGAATCTAAGCCCAAACCTACCACAGCCAAACCTACTACTACCAGCAGTAGCAATAGATTATCTGGTAAATATTTCTTAATTGCAGGAGCTTTTAGTACCGAAAAAAATGCTAACAACCGAATAAAACAACTTAAAAATCAAGGATATAGCGATGCGGGTATTGTTGGTAAAAACGACAAAGGGCTTTTCTTGGTGGCTTATAAAGGCCTGCAAGAACAAGATGAAGCCGAAACCTACAAGCAAGAATTAAAAAACAAAGGATTAGAAACTTGGATATACTCTAAATAATTTTTTATGTTAAAACCTAAAAAAATATCCGAATCCACTACTATCTTAACAGATACCGTTCTCCCAAGCGAAACCAACGCATATGGGAATATGTTTGGAGGAGAATTATTAGCACGAATGGACAGAGCGGGTAGCATTACCGCCCAGCGACATTCAGGAAGAGTGGCTGTTACGGCATCTGTGAACCACGTTGCGTTCAAAAAATCTATCGCACAAGGAAGTATCGTTACAGTAGAAGCAAATATTTCCAGAGCTTTTAATACTTCTATGGAAGTGTATATTGATGTTTGGGTGGAAGATTATATCCGAGGCGGAAGAGTAAAATCCAACGAAGCTATTTATACTTTTGTAGCTCTTGACGACCAAGGCGTTCCTGTGGAAATACCAGAAGCAATCCCTGAAACTGATTTAGAAAAAGAACGTTACCAAGGCGCACTACAACGCAAACAACTTAGCCTTGTTTTGGCAGGAAAAATGAAACCTCACGAAGCCACTGAAATAACTGCTCTTTTTGAAAGATTAGAAAAATAGTTAATAGTATTTTTTCATAAAAAAAATAGCTTTCTGTTAATTTAGAAAGCTATTTTTTATTACATCATTTTTCTTATTGCAAAACTTCTTTCACTTTGTCTGCTGCTTCTTGGAACTGAATAGCAGAATGTACCGCCAAACCAGAATTGTCAATTATTTCTTTTGCTAATTCTGCATTTGTACCTTGTAGGCGAACAATAATAGGCACTTTAATATCCCCGCCCATATTCTTGTAAGCATCTACAATTCCTTGTGCTACGCGGTCGCAACGAACAATTCCTCCGAAAATATTCACCAAAATAGCTTTTACATTTGGGTCTTTCAAAATAATACGGAATGCGGTCTCTACCCGAGCGGCATCGGCTGTTCCGCCCACATCAAGGAAGTTAGCGGGTTCGCCTCCTGCTTGTTTTATCAAGTCCATTGTTGCCATTGCCAAGCCTGCTCCATTTACCATACAGCCTACATTTCCGTCCAAATCTACATAATTCAGCCCTGCTGCTTTTGCTTCTACTTCAATTGCATTTTCCTCACGAATATCGCGCATTGCTTCATAATCTTTATGACGGAAAAGTGCATTATCATCAATATTTACTTTTGCATCTACGGCTAATATTTTATCATCAGATGTTTTTAGTAACGGGTTGATTTCAAATAAATTAGCATCAGATGCCACATATGCTTTATAAAGAGAAGTTACAAATTTTACCATTTCTTTGAAAGCATCACCAGAGAGTCCTAAATTGTAAGCTACATTTTTCGCTTGGAAAGGCAAAAGCCCAAGTTCTGGGTCAATTTCTTCGGTAAAAATAAGATGAGGGGTTTTCTCGGCTACAGCTTCAATATCCATTCCGCCTTCGGTAGAATACATTATCATATTTTTACCTTTTGATCTGTTCAAAAGCACAGACATATAAAACTCTTTTGGCTCGCTCGCTCCTGGGTAAAATACATCTTCTGCGATGAGCACCTGATGTACTTTTTTCCCTGTTTTTGGGGTTTGAGGCGTTATCAAATTCATTCCTATGATTTGAGAAGAAATTTCTTTGACTTGTTCTAAGTTTTTAGCCAACTTCACACCGCCACCTTTTCCGCGTCCGCCAGCGTGTATTTGTGCTTTTACCACATACCACTGTGTGCCTGTTTCTTCGGTTAGTTTTTTGGCTGCTTCTACGGCTTCTTCGGGGGTGGTAGCAACAATGCCTCGTTGTACGCGCACTCCAAAGCCTGAAAGTATTTCCTTTCCTTGGTATTCGTGTAAATTCATAATCTTATTTTTAATAAAGGACAAATTTATAAAAAATTTATTATATATACTACATTTTATTTTATTTTTTATTAATTTTTATTACAAAAATATCTTTTCTTTTATATTATTTACGTGAATGAAAATATATTTCATTGATTATCAAAAAAATAAATTATTGTAAACAAAAAAATAACCACCCTAAAAAGAATGGTTATTTACTTTTTTAGAAATTATTTTTTTATGAAAAAAAATTCTATTTTTTTCTTCTTTTTTAAAAAAAATTGTACTTTTGCTGTTCAATAGAAGTTTAGCTTTTTATGGTTTCACCTCTTTTTTATTCAAAAATTTTACTCTTTGGAGAGTACGGAATTATTAAAGACTCCAAAGGGCTGGCTATTCCGTATAATTGTTATAACGGAACGCTGAAAAAAACTCCGCTTTCTACACAGAATGAAGAGCAACAAAAATCTAACCAAAGTTTGGAGAAATACGCACATTATTTAGCTGAAATTTCTGAGCAAAACCCTGAAATAGTGCAGTTTAACATTTCTCTTCTTCAAAAAGATATCCAAGAAGGAATGTATTTTGATAGTAGCATTCCGCAAGGGTATGGCGTGGGAAGTAGCGGGGCTTTGGTAGCTGCAATTTATGATAAATATGCGATAGAAAAAATATCGGCAACAGAAACGCTCACGCAAAAGCAATTACTGAAACTGAAAGAAATTTTCGGGCAAATGGAATCTTTCTTTCACGGGAAATCTTCTGGACTTGACCCACTTAATAGCTATTTGAGCTTGCCTATTTTGATAAATTCGCAAAACCATATTGAGGCAACGGGCATTCCGCTTTCGGTAGAAAATGGTAAAGGAGCGGTTTTCCTTTTAGATAGTGGAATGATTGGCGAAACTGCCCCAATGGTACAAATTTTTATGGAAAAAATGAAAAATGAAGGCTTTAGAAATATGTTAAAGCATAAATTTTCCAAATATACAGATGCTTGTATTGATAATTTTTTGCAAGGCAATTTCAAATCATTAGTACAAAATGTGAAAGAACTTTCAGGAATTGTTTTAAACCATTTTAAACCAATGATTCCGCAACAATTTCACGAGCTTTGGCAAAAGGGCATTGATAGTGGCGATTATTATTTGAAACTTTGTGGCTCTGGCGGAGGAGGTTACATTTTGGGTTTCACGCCAGACTATGAAAAAGCCCAAAAAGCCTTGAAAGGACATAAATTAGAATTAGTATATCAATTTTAAACAAATAAAACTTCATTAACGATGAAAAAAATCATTTTATCTGGTATTTTAGTTAGCTTAACCGTAGCTTGCAACTGCCCACAAGAGAAAAAAGCAGAAGAAATGGCTGAAAAAGTTGTGGAAAATGTGAAAGAAGTAATCTCTTATGGTAATCCTGCGGAGGTAAAAGCCGAAGGAAAGTTCCAACTTACAGGCTTACCTTATGCTTATGACGACTTAGAGCCTTCTATTGATGGACGTACAATGGAAATTCATTATTCCAAACATTATTTGGGTTATACCAATAATTTAAACAAAGCTATTGCTGGCACTGCGTTGGAAAACAAAACGATTGAAGAAATATTAACCGAATTGGATTTGGACAACAAAGCCGTTAGAAATAATGCTGGTGGATACTACAATCACTCTCTTTTCTGGGAAATTATGTCGCCAAACAAAACGGAACTTTCAGGTGCTTTATTAGAAAAAATTAATGCCGACTTTGGTTCGGTTGAAAATTTCAAAAATCAATTTAGCGATGCTGCCGCAAAACAATTCGGTTCTGGCTGGGCGTGGCTTGTGGTTAATAAAGATGGAAAATTGGAAATAGGAAGCACCCCTAACCAAGATAACCCACTGATGCCAAAACAAAGTATTTCAGGAACTCCTATCTTGGCTCTTGATGTTTGGGAACACGCTTATTACCTTAATTATCAAAACCAAAGACCAAAATACATTGAAGCATTTTTCAGTGTTATTAATTGGGACGAAGTTTCTAAAAAATATGAAGCAACTATAAAAAAATAATTTAAAAAACAGCATAAGAAGCGTAGAGTATATTCTACGCTTTTTTTATTTAAATTAAGATTTCTAACCAAAAAAACTAAATTATTTCTAAAAAAAATATTTTTTATATAGATTTATAAATACTTTTTCCTATTTTTGCCAAAAAAATATTTTATGGAATTATATTATACGTTTTCGTTGTTAATTGTATTGGCAACCGCATTTTCTTTTATCAATGTTCGTTATTTAAAATTGCCAACTACTATCGGGATAATGGTCATTGCGATGATTGTTTCGGTAGGAGTTCGTATTTTTGGGAATTGGCTTTTCCCTGGACTTTCTAACAAATTGGAATCTTTGATAGAAAGTTTTGATTTTACACAAATATTAATGAATGCGATGCTTAATTTTTTACTCTTCGCAGGTGCGTTGCATATTAATATTTCTGACCTGAAAGAACACCGCTTGCCTATTTTAACCTACGCAACTGTAAGTGTCGTTATATCAGCATTTTGCATATCGGCTTTGTTATATTATGCTGCCCCTCTTTTAAATATTCATATTCCTTATATTTATTGTTTGCTTTTCGGTACGCTGATTTCGCCTACCGACCCTATTGTGGTTCTCGGTATATTGAAACAAGCGAAAGTTCCTAAACGGATAGAAACTAAAATAACGGGAGAATCTCTATTCAATGACGGGGTTGCAGTGGTTATGTTTGCGGTTATTTTGAGCCTTGCTACGGATTCGTCTTTTGAGCCTTCTTTTGGTTCTATTTCTTTATTATTTTTAGAAGAAGCTGGGGGCGGAATTTTGTTAGGCTTGGGCTTGGGCTGGCTCGCTTCTTATCTTATGAAACAAGCTAACGACTACCACATCAGCGTGTTAGTAACTTTATCGGTAGTAATGGGCGGATTTTTAATTTCGCAAATGCTACACGTTTCTTCGCCTTTGGCAATGGTAATTGCTGGGTTATTTATCGGGAATATCGGGAAGAAAACAGGAAACGAAGTTGCACAAGATTATTTAAGCAAATTTTGGGAATTAATAGACGAAATAATGAACGCTATTTTATTCCTTTTTATTGGGTTTGAATTATTGATTCTCAAAGACTTACAAGAACAATTTCTACTTGGCGGAGTGGCTATTCTTATTTGTTTATTGGCTCGTACTTTGGCTATTTATTTGCCTGCCAAAACTATTTTACGAAAACGAAATACGTATTCCAGAGGTTCGTTAATTACTTTGGTTTGGGGCGGAATACGCGGAGGGGTTTCCATTGCGTTGGTAATGTCTATCCCGAAAGAAGTAGAAATACGCGATGTTTTGCTGGAAGTTACTTATATCGTAGTGCTTTTCTCTATATTGGTGCAAGGGCTTACCGTTGGGAAAGTTGCCAAAAAAGCTCTCTACAAAGATGAAGTAATGGCACGACTTCGGCAAATACAAAAACACAGAAAAAAATAATGTTATTTTAGTAAAAAATCCATAGAAAAACTCTATGGATTTTTTTATGCTTAAAAAAATTGTATTTTAATTTGGATTAAATAATTTATTTTTTTTAAATTTGCATTAATTTAAAACTTAATTTTATGAAAAAATTATATTTTAATCGTAATGGAGATTTTACAGAATATGTTCTTAGAACCCCAATATTTATGCACGAATATGGACATTACATTGATAGTCAGAAATTTGGAGTAACATATTTACTAAACATAGGAATACCAAGCCTTATTAGTGCAATGGATAATACAAGAGAAGATAATGGAATTTATAGCCATAATTATAGATGGTATGAAAGGAATGCAAACAAAAATGCAGAAAGGTATTTTAATAAGCATTATGGGAATAGAATAATTTGGAATGAAAATCGTTATCCAATTAGAAGAAGAAATAATTAATAAATTAAGTATTTTATGAAAAAGGCAAGACTACTAATATTATTATCTTTTTTTTGTTTACAGTGTGATAAATTTTATGACTTACAAATTTATAATAATACTGATAGAACAATTAATATATATATAGCAGATATAGATACATATTATCCCGATACACTACTTCCATTAGGAAGCAACCGATTGAGAGAGATTAAAATTAATGAAACGCTTTATGAAACAAGTATGGTTCAATGGAATAATATCTTGAAGAATTTACCTAAAGACACTCTTTCTATTTTTATATTTAATACAGATACTCTAAATAAATATAGTTGGGAAGAGATTAGAAGGAATTATAAGATACTAAAACGTTATGATTTAAGCATTCAAGATTTAGAAAATTTGGATTATAAAGTATATTATCCACCCACACCTGAAATGTCTCATATGAAAATGTATCCAAAATATGGAAGATAATTTAAAACAATTTACATATTAAAAATAAAAAAAGCCTCCAAAAAAGAGGCTTTTTATTTTTTTATTTAGATTTCCCTTGATTGGCAACGCTATTAATAGCTGCTGCAATAGCTTCTTGGTCGCCTAAATAATAGCTTTTTATTGGCTTCAAATCGGCATCTAATTCATAAACCAACGGAACACCAGTCGGGATATTTAGTTTTAAAATTTCCGCTTCGCTGAGGCTATCCAAATACTGCACTAAGGAACGCAAACTATTTCCGTGCGCTGCGATAATAACACTTTTTCCGCTTTTTATAGCAGGAGCAATATCACTAAACCAGAAAGGCAACATTCGGTCGTAAGTGTCTTTTAGGCTTTCTCCGCCTGTTTTTTCTTCTGCGGTTAGTGCTTGGTATCTTCTATCGTGTGAAGGGTGTCTTTCGTCAGATTCTTCAATTAGCGGAGGCTTTACATCGTAAGATCTTCTCCATAAAAGCACTTGGTCTTCGCCATATTTTTCGGCAGTTTCGGCTTTGTTTAGCCCTTGCAATGCTCCGTAGCTTTTTTCGTTCAATCGCCAATTTTTGTGAGTTGGCAACCACAAATCGCCCATTTCTTCCAAAGCGAAATTCAGCGTTTTGATAGCTCTTTTAAGAACGGAAGTAAAGGCTACATCAAACTTAAATCCTTCTTTTTTAAGAATTCGTCCTGCTTCGCGTGCTTCTTCTACTCCTTGTGCTGTTAAATCAACATCTTGCCACCCAGTGAATAAATTTAGTTTATTCCACTCACTTTGCCCGTGGCGTAACAATACTATTTTATACATATTTTACTATTTTATATGTGGTTGTTAAAAGTTACAAATATAAGAAATTTATTTCTTTTTTAAAAGAAAATTTATTATTTTTCAAAATTTATTTCCAGATTATTGGTTGTGTATTCCTGAATAATGGTAGGATTTTCTTCATCATTATATAACAATATGGCTTTCAAGTCTTTATGTTTTTCTAAAAATTGTTTTGATTTTTCCAGCCCCAAAGCCATCAGAGTTGTTGCATAACCATCTGCCAGCATAGCCGAAGGAGCTATTACGGTGGCACTGAGCAAGTTACTCTGTTCAGGATAGCCTGTTTTTGGGTTGATGGTATGCACATATTTTTTGCCTGTTTTCTCATCTACCCAAAGTTTTCTATAATTACCAGAAGTTGCCAAACCACAATTTTCAAGATTTAAAGTAACTATTACCTCTCGTTCTTCGTCTGGCTTTTGAAGAGGATTATCAATTCCTATAACCCAAGATTTATTTTTTAGTGTGTTTTTGCCGTGTATGCTCAGCTCCCCTCCTACTTCTACAATAAAATTGGTAATTTGTTTAGAAAGTAAAAAATCTGCAATAACATCAGAGGTATAACCTTGCGCTATCGCATTGAAATTCAACGAAATATCCTTATTTTTTTTCTCTAAATAATCTTCTGATGAGAGCGTTATTTTATCTAAACCGATACGAAGCAAAAGGCTATCTATTTGCTGTTGCGTTGGCGGTATATGGCTTTCTTTTTTACCAAATCCCCAAGCGTTAATAAGCACCCCTATGGAAGGGTCAAAATAACCGTCGCTTTCTTCAAAAATTTGTTTGGAAGCAAGAAAAACCTTCTTAAAATGTGCATCAATAGGGAGATGTTCATTTTTGTTAATTTTTGTTATCAAAGAATTATCTATATAAGTAGACATTGAAAAGTCTATTACTTGCAAAATAGAATCAATAGATTGTTTCTTTACAGGATTTTCAGAAATATAAGTTATTGTATATGTGGTGCCTTGTGCCTCTCCGTGTATGGCATATTGTTTTTCTTTTTCTTGTATTTGGCACGAAAAAAAGAATATAAAAACGGATAAATAAGCTAAATTTTTCATTATTCTATTTTTAACAATCCTTTAAAATTTACGTGATACGATTTTCCTTTCTCCAAGGATTGGCTTTTGTCTTTTATGTTCGTTAGCCCTACACCTGCCCAATAAGTAGCATATGCTCCTTTTTCCAATGCTCTTTTCTTTAATACTTCCATATAAAGAAGGTCGTACTCATCAGGATCATCGCCATATAATACAGGTCTTACAATGATAAAATGCTTTCTATTTTGCGCATCAACACAAACAAACTGAGGGTCTTTATCCATTTGACTATTTACCATAAGAAACTCCCAACCTAAGGACTCTTCCACTGCATTTCCTACAATATTCATTGCTAAATTATGTAATTCTTGATCTGTAAGCATTTTGTTAATTTTATAAAATATCGATTAATTTTTTATTTTCAGGCAAATCTTTTGAAATTTCTAATAATAAAGATTTTGTAGTATAAAATGCTTTTCTACAAAATGCTCCAAAATATGCATCTTCTTTTCCTTTACTCCACTTTTTAAATATTTTCAAAAATTGTCCTTTATTTTTTTGTTCTACAATATAGGCGATTAGTAACAAATAAATAGCTACTATTATTTCTCCTAAAAACCTTATTTCTATGTATTTAACATCAAAAGTTATAAGCTGTGCGTATTTTTCCACCACTTCTGGCGGAACATCACCTCGGAAAAATTCTTCTTGAATAAAATTCATTTTCTTGGTGTAGGCAATACACTCGTCTATCATTTCATCTTGCGATTTCATAAAATCAGCAGGCTTAAACGCAGTATCAAACATATCGTTAAAATTTGCCAATTTATTTTCCAACGCGGTATAAGAAAGTACTTTGTCCATACTTTTTCGTTTCATATCTCGCAACGAATAATAATGAGCATAAGATATTAGCTGAGAAAACATCATCAATTGCGTTACCCTTTTCATTTTTTTGGGGTCTTCTGCAAGTTTTTCCAGTATATCTTCTATTGAGGAAAGATCTTTTATAGTCATAAATTAATTCTTTTGTGTGCGTTGTGGCTGTGGCTCTATCAAAGACTGAACCGCCGAAAGGCAAAGACTAAATAATACAGCATACCAAAAGCCGTGAATTTCTATTCCGTCTATTAATTTATCTGCTAAAATAATTACAATTGTATTAACAATTATTAAGAAAAAACCAAAAGTAATCAATGTGAGAGGCAAAGATAAAATCACTAAAATAGGACGAATAAAAACATTCAAAAAACTCAACACAATAGCAAACCAAATAGCTGATACAAAATTAGTTACGTTTATATGTGGTAAAAAATTACTTAACCCAAAAATAACTAAACTTGTAATTATTATATTCAAAATATATCGTTTCATTATGCTATTTTTTAGTTAAAAAATGTATCGTTTTCTCAAAAAATTCCGTAGGATTTTCCGCTTGTATCCAATGCCCTGAATGTACTTTTTCTATAATTGAATTTGGGAAATGCTTAAATATCAACTCTTTATCTTCCTCTTTTATATAAGAAGATTTTTCTCCGCTAAGGAAAAGTGTTTCTCCGTTAAAAATAGTTCCTTCTGGTAGAGCTTTGCCTATTTCTACCAAATTATTCCGTAAAACAGGTAAATTCATTCTAAAACCAAGTTGCCCTTCCTTTACCCAATATAAATTTTTTAACAAAAACTGACGAACTCCAGCATCTAAAATAAATTTTGAAATTTGTTTATCTACTTCGCCTCTTGTTTTTTGTTGGCTAAAATCTACTGACGATAATGAATCTATAATTACCTGATGATGAACAGGATAGTTTTTCGGAGAAATATCTACAATTACTATTTTTTCTGCCCGAGAAGGATTTTTCACAGCAAAAAGCATTGTGGTTTTCCCGCCCATAGAATGCCCTATGATAGAGGCTTTTTCTATGTTATGAAAATCCATATAACGCAGAAGGTCTGTTGCCATTATTTCGTATGAAAATTCGTCAGAATGAAAACTATGTCCGTGATTACGAGCATCTATGGTATGGACTTGGAAGCCTTTTTCGGCAAAACGCAAAGCCATTGTACGCCAGTTATCTGCCATTCCTAAAAATCCGTGAAGAATAAGTAACGGCTTCCCTTCTCCTACTATCTGAGAATGAAGTATTTGCATTTCATTTATAGTTTAAAATTATTTTAATCGGTAAAGATACATACTTACCACATTTTGAAGCCCTAAATAAAGAGCCTCACTGATAAGAGCGTGCCCGATAGAAACTTCCAACAAGTTAGGAATTTGTTCTTTAAAGAATTTTAGATTATCCAAACTCAAATCGTGCCCTGCATTTAGCCCTAAGCCTACTTTTTGGGCTTCCAAAGCGGCTTTTATATAAGGTTCTATGCCGTTTTTGTTTCCTTTTAGGTATTCGGTAGCATAACTTTCGGTGTAAAGCTCCACTCGGTCTGTACCTGTTTTTGCGGCAGCTTCTACCATTTTTTCAATAGGATCAACGAATAAAGAGGTACGAATACCATTTTTCTTAAATTCTGTAACAATTTCCGTAAGATATTCCTGATTTTTTATCGTATCCCAGCCTGCATTGGACGTTATGGCATCATCTGCATCAGGCACAAGAGTTACCTGTGTAGGACGAATTTGTAACACCAAGTCTATAAATTTCGGGATTGGATTTCCTTCAATATTATACTCCGTAGTTACGATTTCTTTCAAATCCAAAGCGTCTTGGTAGCGAATATGTCGTTCATCTGGGCGTGGGTGAATGGTAATTCCTTCTGCTCCAAACTCTTGAATATCTTTGGCTACTTGCAAAAGATTTGGCACATTCCCACCACGAGAATTTCGTAAAGTAGCTATTTTATTTATATTTACACTTAATTTTGTCATTTTTTTTCGTTTTTTAGATAGTATGCAAAGTTACAAATTTTAAATGGATTGATTTCTTAAAAATAAATAAAAACCAATAGAAAAAATCTATTGGCTAAAATTTATTCTTCTTCCAAGAAAGAAAAAAAGCTAAACATATTTCCTCCATATTTCCGGGACGATTCAAAATATTGATTTTCAGACAAATCTACTCTTGACGAATGTTCCACCACTAATATTCCGTCTTCGGTAAGCAAATTTCTTTCAAAAACAATTTGAATTATTTTTTGGAAATCTTCCAAAGGAATTTCATACGGAGGATCGGCAAAAATAAAATCATATGTACGTGTGGTTTTCTGTAAAAAATCAAACACGTCCGATTTTATCACTTGCAAAGGATAAGCTAACTCATTGGCTGTCTTTTGGATAAAACGAACACAACCCGCGTGCGCATCTACCGAAGTAATATCCGTACAACCACGACTTGCAAACTCATAACTTATGTTGCCCGTTCCTGAAAACAAATCCAACACCGATATTTCTTCAAAATAAAAATAATTATTAATAATATTAAAGAGTGCTTCTTTTGCAAAATCCGTAGTTGGGCGAACAGGCAAAGAAGCAGGAGCAACGAGCCTTTTCCCTTTATTTTTCCCTAAAATAATTCGCATTTTTGTAGTATTAATTGATTTATTTATTCTTTAAAAAGAATGGGTTAGCACAAAATTTTGCCTTGCCAAAGTAGTATCCATATTTTGGCAAAATGGATTATTTTTTTGTGGCGGAAGAAAATAAATAAATCGTATATAATTGTAAATCAGTAAATATTTTTCTGAATTTCGGATAATATCTCCTAAGAGATACATAGGAATTTCTTCCGTATCCACATCCAATTGTTCCAACGAATACAGCAAATAATAAAGCATATCCATTTCTGCTTCAAACGCAAACCGATTGAAAAACACCATTTTACCTTCTTTAAAAACAATCAAATGAAATGCCATTTTCTCAAAATGCCCATAAATAGCATCTTTCCGCAGTGGGTTATGCATTAATATTATCCGAAGAAGAGAAGTTGTAAAATGCTCATACTCAAATATTCCGTACGTTTCACGCAATACTTTATTTATAGATGAATTAGGAATATAAACATTCATTGCATTAACTGCACTTACTTCATCGTGGCTAATAATTTCGTTTTTATATTCTTTAATATTAAATTTCAGATATTGAGATAGGTGGCTTGTAGCAAAAAGAGGTTTTGGCACAAAAGCAAAATGCTCATTATTATGCAATACTTTTATTGTATCAAAATCCTGACACAGAGCACGTTCGGTAACAAGAAAATCTCTTAATTCTGCTTCTAAAACCGAAAAAGGCGAAGTAGGATTGATTGGTAAATTATAGATAGACTCTATACAATTGAGCGCTGGGTTGAATATACAAAAAGAAAGCCCACTCAAATTGAGTTGAATGGACATTCTTTTAAAATTGATATCTAATGTATTTTTATTTTTTGTCTCTGCTGATATCATAAGAAGTTGGCCAGTTACCATTATTTGAAACCTCTTGAAGAGAACCAACCAAAATATATTCCCCTTTTACATCATTTACTCCTTTTTTCTTGATTTCTTTTGCTATTTCGTCTGTATCAAGACCATCAAGAACAAGAGATTTGTGTACTTTTATTTCATAAACAGGTGATTTGAAGTTGTTTTTCTCTATCACACCAGTTGCTAATTCAAATTTTGTCCCTTCTTTTGCAAAAGGCACTTGCGCAAGAGTTTTGTATCTATCTGAATTTTTAAACAAAGAATCTTTTACAGATACTTTCCCTAAGGTATCAATAACGACACTTTGTTTTAAAACATCAATTTTATAATGTTTATCAAACTCTGTCCAGCTTGTATCTCGCTGAGTAGTAATGGTATAAGATCCATTCTCAATGAAGTTTATCAACTCATCAAAATTGGAAGTATAATTTTTATTCACAAGAAAATAAGCCTCTTCGGCATTACGAATGTCTTTCAATTTAGCAATTACTTGTGAAAAACGTTTTTGTTTTTCTTCTTCAAACTCAATAGGACCTACGATAGAACGATAAATCCACCAAAAACCTAATAAACTGATTACCAACAATACAACTTGTGCTATTTTTCTCATTATGTAATAATTTTTTAATATTATTTTTTAATAATTCTTTATTATGCAAAAATACAATTATTTTTTTAATTAAAAACTTTTTTTGTCAAAAAAAATCAATACTTTTGAAAATAATTTTTAACTATGTTAGAAAACGCTTTTTTTCAAGCCCTCGTACAGACATTTCCGCATACTCCAACAGCATCGCAAAGTGCTGTTTTACAATTACTTTCCGAATTTTTAACCAATGGGAAAAGGGACGAAAAATTGTTCCTCCTAAAAGGTTTTGCAGGGACAGGAAAGACAACAATTATCGCCTCTTTGGTCGCTGTTTTGGAACGAACAAAAGTAAAAACGATACTTTTAGCCCCTACTGGGCGTGCTACCAAAGTAATTTCAGAATATGCCAAACGCAAAGCATATACCATTCATAAGCATATTTATTATCCTAAAACGGAAATAGGTGGCGTGCGTTTCACCTTAAAAAATAATAAAGAAGTAAATGCCTTATACATTGTAGATGAGGCTTCTATGATTTCAGATAAAGTTTCGTTTGGGGAAAATTCTCTCCTTTATGATTTAATTAATTTTGTATATTCAGGAGTAAATTGCAAACTTATTTTGATAGGCGACACCGCTCAGCTTCCACCTGTACATACGGAAATAAGCCCTGCGCTGGATTATAACGTACTTTCGGCATATTATCATAAAGAAGTTAGCCAAACAGAGCTTACCGAAGTGGTTCGACAACGAAAAAGTTCAGGAATATTGTTCAATGCAACAAAAATTCGGCAAAAAATAAAGAAATTTGATAGTATTTTTCAATTAAAATTAGGAAAATACACTGATTTTATCTATTTAACGGATAAAAATGAGGTACAAGAAGCCTTAGTAGATGCTTATTCAGATTATGGAACGGAAGAAACTACTTTTATTGTTCGTTCTAACAAACGAGCGGTGCAATATAACCAACAAATTCGGAAAATTGTGATGGATTATGAAGATAGAATTTGTGTAGGCGATTTGTTAATGGTAGTAAAAAATAATTATTTTTGGTTAGATGAAAAATCCGAAGCAGGATTTATAGCCAATGGCGACACGGTAGAAATATTAGAAATTTATCGTTATGAAAATTTGTATGGGTTTGATTTTGCGGAAGTTAGCTTACAAATGATAGATTATCCTTCTCAAGAACCTTTTGATGCTTTTATCATTTTAGATTCCTTAGAAACAGATTCGCCTGCCCTTACCAACGAGCAAAATAAAGCGTTATATGAAGCTATTATAAGAGAATATAACGAACAAAGAGGGCAAATAAAACCTTTAAATATTAAAGAAAATCCATATTTTAATGCCTTACAAGTGAAATATTCATATGCCGTTACTTGCCACAAAAGCCAAGGTGGGCAGTGGGATATTGTTTTTGTAGAAAAACCTTTTTTACCTGATAATCAAATAAGTATAGCTTATCTTCGTTGGCTTTATACGGCTATTACTCGTGCCAAAGAAATGGTATATTTGATAAACTTCCCCAAGGCGGATTTTATTGATTTCCCTCCTGAGGAAGAAGAGAAAAAGAGAAGAAAAAGATAAGCTACCAAAAAAGTAGCTTATCTTAAAATTATTAATCGTTAATATGAGGAATCACCTCTTTTCCTATTTCTTCAATAACTTCATCTAATGGGCGCGAACAGAATTTGGCAATAAAAATTCCGTGATTTACCCCCATATATTGAAGCGTTTGCAGTAAATCTATGAAATAATTTCGGCCTAAACGGAAGCCTAAATCTAACGGAATAGGCTCTGCGTTGGGGTCTTCTAACAAGTCAATATATAAAGGCTGTATATAAGGCTTTCGTGGTTGGTGTAGCCTATCGAGAATATCTTTCCAATTTTGGATAATATTTTTGGTATAAGAAAATTCTCTTGGGTAATAAATCCAACCATCTCCATTAATAGCTATCCAATCCAAATTAATTCCTCCTGCGTGCCCTGTGATGTACATCGGGATATTTCCTCTATTGGGTTTTGGGATAATATTAGCCTCTCCGTTCAATGCTCCAAAACTAGATTCATAATGAGGAAAATCAGTTCGCCAAAACTCACGAATATTTTCCATTTGCCTCATAAAATCTACGCTTCTGGACTCATAAGGTTTTGCAAAAGCAGGATACTCTAAGGCTCTATCGCCTGATGCTACTCCCAAATGCAATCGGTTAGGGAAAAGAACATCTAAACTTGCTGCGGCTTTGGCAAAATGTATTGGGTGGCGCAAAGGTAATACCATACTTGCCGCTCCTATCTTTATTGTATTAGTCAAAGAAGCGATATGAGACATATATATCCAAGGGTCAAATATTTGCCCTACATCTCGGAAATTAGGGTCGTGAAGCGGAACATCTCTTACCCAAAGCGTATGAAATCCGTTTTCTTCGGCTTTTTGGGCTAATCGAATTTGAGTATCTCTATCCATTTTTGGGATAGCTCCTTCGTATGCTTCAATAGGAAATAGTATTCCTAAACTAAGTTTGTTGGTTTCTATTAGCATTTTGAGTTATTTTATTTAGCTAAAAAACTAAAAGTCATATTATAAAATTATCCAATAAGCATTCCTGCTATGGTTGCGGACATTAAAGACGCTAATGTACCTCCTAAAACTGCTTTCAAGCCAAACTCAGAAAGGGTTTTACGTTGAGAAGGAGCAAGAGAGCCTATACCGCCTATTTGTATCCCGATGGAAGCAAAATTGGCAAATCCGCATAACATATAAGTTGCTATAATTACTGATTTTTCATAAATTAAATGAGTTGGGCTTGTAGGGTCCTTCAGGGTTACTAATTCTTTATAACCAATAAACTCTGAAGCGGCTAACTTCACCCCAAGTAACTGCCCCATTAGCATCATATCTTCTTTGGCTACACCAATGAGCCACATTATAGGAGCAAAAAGAGTCCCTAATATCATTTCCAAAGAAAATTTTTGATAAGGCATTGAGCTTTCGCTAATTACGTTATTAAGATGAGTAACATCGCCTATCCAACCTAAGAAATAATTAACCATTGCAATAAGTGCCACAAATACCAAAAGCATTGCCCCTACATTGGCAGCCAATTTAAGCCCTTCGGCAGTACCAATACTAATTACATCTAAGACATTGCTTCCGTTTTTCTCTTCTTTGGCACTATAATCGGTATGTATTTCTTCATCTTGTGGATATAATATTTTAGAAATCACCACCGCACCAGGAGCTGCCATTACGGAAGCTGCAAGTAAGTGTTTTGCAAATTCCAAACGAAGCGCAGGGTCTTCCCCTCCCAAAAAACTAACGTAAGAAGCTAACACTCCACCAGCTACGGTAGCCATCCCTCCTACCATTACCAATAATATTTCACTTTTGGTCATTTTAGGAAGGAAAGATTTTATCATTAAAGGGGCTTCGGTTTGTCCTAAGAAAATATTTCCTGTTACGGATAAACTTTCTGCTCCTGATATTCCTAAAAATTTGGTAAGCACCCAAGCCATTCCTCTTGTAATAGCCTGAATAATACCATAATAAAACAAAATAGAGGTTAATGCCGAAAAGAAAATAATA
Source organism: Capnocytophaga sp. (assembly GCA_030530525.1). GTDB lineage: Bacteria > Bacteroidota > Bacteroidia > Flavobacteriales > Flavobacteriaceae > Capnocytophaga. The sequence continues at coordinate 31,918 of JAUMUT010000012.1, forward strand.
GTTGGTAATATTTGGAAAACAAAAATATATCCTATGGAGGTGGTATCCATCAAACTACCAAAAAGAAAATCACTGCCTGCACGAGTAAAATCTAATACTAAAAGGAAAAAACCTCCTGCTTTCTCAAAAATCCAACGAACCCATTCTACTTTTAACACTCCAATAGCTAAAATCAACTGAAAAGAAAGCCCTACACCTACGGTTCGCCAATTAATCGCTTTACGGTTATGGCTAAAAATATAAGCTATAATAAGCAAACATAACATTCCGAACGCTCCACGAAGAATACTTTCTGCTGTTATCCCATTACTTTTAATTAATTGATTTTCAGGATTTTGTTTCACAATATCTTTTTCAGGAAAATTGGTTTCTGTAATTCCTAAAAAATCTTTCCCTTTGATGGAAAACGTAGCAGAAGTTCTATCCAAACCATAAAAAGGCACAGAAACTGCTTCTTTCTGCCCTTTTGCCAGAAGCAATACGTTGTTTTTTTCAATCGTATAGGTTCCGCTTTCAGATATAGAATCAATTTTCAAGGAATAATTCCCGTTGTTCAAATCTAAAAAGAAATTTTGTCCAAAATTCCATTTTCTTTCTATGCTTTGAGAAAACGAAAAAAGACTAACTAATAGAGCCAAAAATAAAGCTAACTTTCTAATATTCATTGTTATATAGTTTTTCTTCTTGTTATTTCATTATGTATTTGTGCGGCAAGTTCATAGTTTTCATTTTCAATAGCATCTTGCATTAAACTATCCAATTCACTGGTAAGATAACTTTTTAGGTTTCCTATATTATCTTTTTTTTCTGTATCTTTTTGTGGTGAATTTTCTTCTAAAATATTAGTTGTTCCAAAACTTTTTAACAGAGTTTCTTCTATATAAATAGGAGCATTAGTTTGGTATGCCATAGCCACCGCATCACCTACTCTGGCAGGAAATCGGAATTCTTTTTCTTCTTTTATACAAACCAAATGTGTATGAAAAACACCTTCTGCAAATTTAAAAATTATAACATCTTTTAAATGAACATCTAATAAATCTAAAAAATTTTTAAACAATTCGTGCGTAAAAGGAAGAGCCGAAACTGCATTTTTTTCTAATACTTTTTTAACAGAAAAAGCCTCTAATGCGTTGATAACCAATGGCAATTGCTTATTCCCGTTGGTTTCTTTAAGAAGAAGCAAATACGTATCTGAATTACCCCCGTAAGAAATGCCTTTTACATATAATTGTATTAAATTCATAAAGTAAAAAATAGAGTGCCAAAGTTACTTATTTTTTTGGAATTTTCAATAAAAATCATTCTTAATTCATCTTAATAAAATGTAAAAATAATTCTATTTTTTTATAGAATATTTTTCTAAAAAGAAAACCACTGCATAGACAACAGTGGTTTTAAGACGTTATTTTTTCTTAGGGCTGCAACCTGCCATTGTAGTAATTTTGATAGCTTCGGTAGGAGGCAAGAATTGATTACGAGAAACGACTTCGGCAACAGTACTTCGGGCAAATTCTTCAAATGCTTTTGACAAAGGAGTATTTTCTTGCAAAGCAGCCGGCCTACCTACATCGCCCGATTCGCGAATGCTTTGTACAAGCGGAATTTCGCCCAAGAAAGGCGTATCTGTCTTTTCTGCCAAATATTTAACACCTTCTTTCCCGAAAATATAATATTTATTTTCAGGAAGTTCGGCAGGGGTAAAATATGCCATATTTTCAACCAAACCAAGAACGGGAACGTTAATCGTTTCTTGTCGGAACATTGCTATTCCTTTACGAGCATCGGCAAGAGCCACATTTTGTGGGGTACTAACAACTACAGCACCCGTGATAGGAAGGGCTTGCATAATACTTAGGTGGATATCGCCAGTGCCCGGAGGAAGGTCAATAAGAAGGAAATCCAACTCGCCCCAAGTAGCATCAAATATCATTTGATTTAATGCTTTGGCAGCCATTGGACCTCGCCAAATAACGGCTTGGTCTGGATGAGTAAAAAATCCGATAGAAAGGACTTTCACTCCGTAATTTTCCACGGGTTTCATTTTTGATTTTCCGTCAATAGTTACAGAAAGAGGTTTTTCGTTTTGTACGTCAAACATCATCGGGATAGAAGGTCCGTAAATATCGGCATCTAAAACACCAACACGGAAGCCCATTTTTCGCAATGCGATAGCCAAGTTTGCAGTAATGGTAGATTTGCCTACGCCCCCTTTCCCTGAGGCAACAGCGATGATGTTACGGATTCCGTCAATAGGTTTTCCTTTTATTTCGGGCTTGGTTTCTGGAGCATTTACGGAAACATTCACTTTTACTTTTGCTTTTTCATAAATTTCGCCGTGAATGGCACGCATTATTTCTACTTCCATTTTCTTTTTTGCTTGTAAAGTAGGGTTGTTAATGGTAACATCTACCACTATTTCGTCTCCGAAAATAACAATATTTTGAACTGCTTGTGCATCAATAAGATTTCCGCCCTCGCCAGGAGAGGTTATTTTTTTGAGAGCTTCAATCACTTGGTGCTTTTCTATCTTTATCATTGTACGATTTATTTTTAATATATTTTGCAAAAATACAAAAAATATTTAATTTTTGAACTTTATAGAATAAAAAAAGCGACCAAATGGTCGCTTTTTGTGGGAGAGGTTTTTATCTGTAACCTCTATTTTGTTGCGTTGCTAATGCACTATTTCCAGCTATTTCTGATAATGGAATAGGCAAAGTATAACGATAATCTCCATTTTGGATGATGGTAACAGGAACGACATCATCTGTTTGATTTCTATCCATTGTTACTCCTGCTTTGTCAGCCAATCTTTTAAGATCAATATAGCGATGTCCTTCAAAAGCTAATTCTACACGACGTTCTTTTAAAATATCTGCATATGCTTCTGTAGCAGTAGCGTAGGTAGGTGTAGTCGCTAAACCTAAATAATTTCTCGCTTCACGCACCTGTTGTATATAATTTTTAGCAGAAGCCAAATCATTGTCATTCACAGCACATTCTGCTAATATAAAATACATTTCAGATAATCTAAATATTTTCTCATCATTTCTTGATGTTGAAGAACCCTTACCAGGATATTTATCTACTATCAATTGATCGGTTGTTAATGGACTTTGAGATGTTAAATAATTAGCATCAATTGTTGATGTAGGATCTATATATGCATATCTTCTAATATCTCCTTGTGTTTCATTTAGAATATTAAATAAATTTCGCCCCATTGCCCACATTGGAGTACCATCAATAGAAGATCTATTGGTATTGTAATATGTAGCAATACTGGTATAAGTTCCTCCTGACTGAGGTCTTGCAAAGGCAAAAACCACTTCTCCTTGTGAGTTATCAGACCATATTTGTCTATATGGGCTTGTAGAAGCATCTTTATAAAAATCTGTATTCCAAGTAGAGCTTCCTACAGTTCCTGATGGAATAGGGAGAGCTGTTGTTAGTGTTAGCCCAGATTCGTCAATTACCTTTTGTGCATAGGTTTTAGCTTCTGAATATTTTCCTCTATATAAATTTAGTCTTGCTCTTATAGCATATACTAAATTTTTACTTGCATAGTATCTGCTATTAGTGTTTTTAAGATTTGCTTCTGCAAATACTAAATCTTCCTCCATTGCTTCAAATACTTCTTTATTTGTACTTCGTGGCAATTTTGTATCTATATTAGGAACTTCATTTAGTATGACAACTCCAAGAGCATTATCATCTGTCATATCTTCTGAAAAGTAAGTCTCTAAAAACAAATAACTTAACGCTCTTATTGTTCTTGCTTGTGCAAGAATATCATTATAAGTAGCACGTTCTGTGTCATTGGTTGGAGTTACTTTCTTTGCTCCTTCAATAAGGCGAGTGGCTCTATTTATTGCTCTATAATTATTTGCCCATATATTTGCGGGTAAAGAAGTTGATGGGTCTAAAAAAAATCTATGTAATTGAAATTGTTGCCCACCTGAACCTGCACCTGGCTTTACTTCGTCTGTCAAAACAGAAGTTAAATATATAGCATTTGCATTTTGAGCGTTATAATATACGTCTCCTACTAAGAAATTTTGTAAGTTATCTACACTTGAGAAAAACACATCAGTAGTTATTTCACCATCTTGAGTTATATCTATTGCATCTTGACAACCAACTATTCCCAAAAAAGCAGATAATAAACTTATTTTTATAATATTTTTTTTCATTTTCTATGTGATTTAAAATTCAACATTAAGCCCTATAGAATAGGTTCGTGGGTTTGGATATACTCCTATGGGAGTTGATTTTACAGGTTCAGGATCAAATCCTTGCCATTCTGTCCAAGTAAATAAATTTTCTCCCATTACAAATATTTTAATGGATTTTACAGATAATTTATCCAAAACTTCACTATTAACATTATATCCTAACGTAATATTTTTAAGTTTAATAAAATCTGTTTTTCTTAAATATTTATCCGAAGAACCTAATGAACCGTGATTATTAGCTGTAAGTGAAGCATAATCTGTTATTCTATTATTAGGTGTCCAAGCATTTAACATACTTCTCTCTGCATTATATCTATCTACATATTCTGGGTTATTTAACCATTGTTTCAAATTATCATAAGACCAGCCTCCATAACGATAACTAAACAAAGCTGAAAGATAAACACCTTTGTATTCTGCATCTAATCCAAAACCTCCACTATAAGGTGCATATACTGATTTTCCTGTTAACACTCTATCACTAGCTACTGGTGATTCTGTTAAAGAGCCATCTGCTTTTCTAAACCAATAGTTTCCTGTATCTGGATTAACTCCCACATAGCGATATAATTGCCATTGATAAGCAGGACCTCCTATGGCATGTACCAAATCATTACTTAAATCTTCACTTGGTAGTGCCATAATTTTATTTTGGTTGTAGGCAAAATTTGCAAACACAGATACTTTGTACTTGTTAGTATGATTATTAATAGGAGTGTATCTTAAACTTGCTTCTATCCCTCTGTTTCTTAAATCTCCATTATTACCTTTTATAGTATAAGTTCCATTTACTGCAGAAATAGGAATAGAAAGATACATATCTGTTGTTTTTTTCTCATATACATCAACAGAACCATTCAATTTATTTTTAAATAATCCAAAATCTACACCTATATTAGCCTGCGCCACTTTTTCCCATCTTGCATTAGAGTTACTAAGAGATGTACTATACCCTGGCAAGTTCAAATAACCTGTACTTGAAGAATAAGTATCTCTAACTAAGGTAGAATTTAAGAACAGTGGATTTTGATTATTAGAAGGAGTAGTCAAATTTTGATTTCCACTTGTTCCATAAGAAGCTCTTAGTTTTAATTCATTAAAAATAGAATTTAACATAAAATCTTCTTTATCTATATTCCATCGACCTCCTACTGACCAAAAAGTTTCCCATCTATTGTTAGAAGAAAAACGATAAGATGCATCTCTACGGATAGTAGCAGAAAGCCCGTACTTAGAATTATAATCATAATCCAAAGTACCTATAAACGCTAATGTACCTGCTTTTACTTCACCTGCTGAAACACTTGGACGATAAAGATTAGGAGTTGTAGTATTAAAAGGTACATAACCTGTTCCTGAACCTAATGTCCAATTCAAAGGGTCTAAGCCATTCTGAGTTTGTTGAGTATATGAATAAAAACCTCTAAGATAATCTATATATGCTCCTACACCAAGAGTATGTAATCCAATTTCTTTATCAAAATTTACTTGTGTTACAGAATTTATAGTTGTATCAAAAATATTCTGTAAGGTTTCAAAACCTCCATATTTTGCATTACTTGAAGAAGCTACAACTAATGACAAATATCCTTCAGGAGTTCTTGCCATATCTAAAAAATTATTCTTATAAGTAACTCCTGTCTTGTTTCCTATTGTTAAATAATCTGTTAGTTTATAAGACACGCTTCCGTTAGCTGTAATATTAGTCTGAGTATATAGCTTTTGTATTCCTCCATTTATGATTTCATAAAGAACCCAAGCATTTTTCCCACTAAAGTTTCTCCCAATAGCGTTAAATAACTCTCTTCCATTTGCATAAGGATTTCTTTCTAATATAGAAGGCATAAATACCCCTAATAAAGGATTTTGAATAGAGTTATTCGCTATATCACTGTTTGTTTCTTCATCCAACTGATTTCTTTTTGAATATCCTAACCCTATTTGAGCTGAGTAAGTGAATTTTTTGTCGTTAGATTTTCCGTTTATATTACTACGAAATGTAAATCGTTTAAAATCAGTATTTTTAACATTCCCTTTATTATCTAAATAACCTAAGGAAGTATAAGAAGTGAAGTTTTCACCTCCATAACGTAACCCTACATTATGTTGTGTATTAAATGCTGTTCTAAAAAATTCTCTTTCCCAATTTGTTTGAGTAGCATAATTTGCTATTTGCTCATCTGTCATTCCTACACCTGTTCCTTGTCCTATTGCTCTTTGTAGAGATAATAACTCACGTGAAGATGTTAGGTCATAATGATGTTTTGGAAGGGTTAAGAAACTTGTTGTTGTGTCATATGAAACTTTTAACCCTGAATTATATTTACCTGATTTTGTGGTAATTACTACTACTCCATTTGCTCCAAAATTACCATAGATAGATGTTGCTTGTGCATCTTTCAAAATAGAAATATCTTCTATATCATTTTGGTTTAAATTTCTAAATTCATTCCCAGAAGACATTAAACCATCAATAACGTAAAGTGGCTCATTAGATGCCCCTAATGAACTATTACCACGTATTTGAACATTAATTTTTCCAGATCCTGGCGAACCAGATCCTGAACTAATAGAAATACCAGGCGCAGCCCCTTGTATAGAGGTTAAAAACGATGCTGTTGGTCTATTCTCTAACACCGCAGCAGATACTGTTGTGGTTGCAGTAGTCGCTTTTGTCTTTGTTGAAGATTTACCATAACCAATTATCACCACTTCTCCTATTTCTTGTACTTCTGTTTTAAGGGTTACATTGAGCTTAGTATTAGCCCCTACTCTCACCTCTTGGTCTTGGTAGCCTACTGCCGTAAAAATAAGCACATCTCCTTGTTTGGCTTGTATGGTATAACGCCCATCAAGCTCTGTTGCTACCCCGTGCGAAGTCCCCTTTAAAATAACGGTTGCCAATGGTACTGGCTCCCCTGTGTCGTCTTTCACTACGCCCGATATGTTTTTTTGAGCGAAAGTGAATTGTAATGCCAAGAAGAATAGCATTACCGAATAAACAAGTTTCAGTCTCATACTTAGTATTTTTTTTAATTAGATATTGCAAAGGTATAAATATTTTTTTAATATAAAAACTTTTTTTCTATTTTTTATTTCATTCTTTTATTTTACAATACTCAAACAAAATATGTTTTTTTTAATTATTTCACAAAAAAAATAAATATTGTTTATAATTATCTGATTTTTAAATCATAAAAAATAAATTTTTAACAAAACAAATATTTAGAAAATATTTTTATATGTTTTATTTTTAATAATAGAAATAAATACAAAACAAATATATTATAGATTTATTTTCTAAAAACATATAAATTTGCTATTTTTTTCGTTTTATGATAAAAATCAGAATTTTATTAATGAAAATTTAAGATAAAAAAATAAGATTATGAAGTTAAAACACAAAAAAAAATAAAAAAAATAAGCTAATTTTTAATTTTAAATAGTATCTTTGCACCGAGCAAATCAGCTTATCGCTACGAAAGTAGAGGAAAGTCCGGACACCACAGAGCAACATAGCGGGTAACGCCCGTCCGTCGTAAGGCGAGGACAAGTGCAACAGAAAGAATGTACGGGTAATGCCGTAGTGAAATCAGGTAAACTCTATGTGGTGCAACACCGCGTAAACCAGCGTTAAGAGGGCTGCTCGCCCCAGTTGGAGGGTAGGTGGTTAGAGTTTGGTAGCAATGCCAAACCCAGATAAATGATAAGCACCTTTTTAAGGTACAGAATCCGGCTTATGATTTGCTCTTTTTATACTTCTTCTTCCCAAACATCTTCACCTTCTTCATCTAAAATAAAGCTAAAACGAGGTTCTAAGTGCAAAAAAGGCTCTATTTTAGGATTTTTTGTAATTAATTCTCGAATGGTAATGTATTTTTCTTCTGTTTCTTCTTTATTTTCACCAAAAGAAATGCACCAACGCGATATTTCTCGCCCATTTTTGTCCCAATCTACAATAGTACAACCAAAAATAGGCAATTGAGAATAATTTTCACCTATACAAATAACCAATTCATCGCCAGAATATTCTATTTTTTTTGAATTATATTTTTCTACCATAATTTTTAGAAATAAAAAAGCAAGGAAAAATAAAATACTTTTCTTTGCTTTTCATTTTTAATTCATTTTATTTTAACCTAAAAAACCTTTTTTTATTAAAGTTTCTGCAATTTGGATAGTATTGGTTGCTGCTCCTTTACGAAGATTATCAGCTACTACCCACATATTGAGCGACTTAGGAGCAGACTCATCTCTACGAACTCGACCAACAAAAACATCGTCTTTCCCTTGTGCATAAATAGGCATAGGATACGTATTGGTATCTGTATTATCTTGAAGCGTTACGCCAGGAGCTTTGCTTAGAATTTTTCTTACTTCGGCAAGGTCAAAATCTTGCTCAAATTCTACATTTACAGCCTCGCTATGCCCTCCAACCACAGGAATACGCACCGCAGTAGCGGTTACTCGAATACTATCATCACCGAATATTTTTTTGGTTTCTCTTACCAATTTCATTTCCTCTTTGGTATATCCGTTTGGCTCAAAAACATCGCAATGCGGAATAGCGTTTCTGTGTATTGGATAATGATAAGCCATTTCTCCTTTTTCGTTACGATATTCATTTTCAAGCTGTTGCACGGCTTTCACACCTGTTCCTGTAATGGATTGATAGGTAGAAACAATAATTCTTTTTATACCATATTTACGCAATGGCGAAAGAGCCACGAGCATTTGTATGGTGGAACAATTGGGATTGGCTATAATTTTGTCTTCTTTGGTTAATACATCGGCGTTTATTTCAGGAATAACGAGCTTTTTGGTTTCGTCCATACGCCACGCCGAAGAGTTATCTACCACCGTAGTTCCTACTTGTGCAAACTTCGGAGCCCACTCCAAAGAAACGCTTCCGCCTGCAGAAAACAAGGCTACATCGGGCTTCAAAGACACTGCTTGTGCCAAGCCTACTACTTTATATTCTTTTCCTTTAAAGGTTATGGTTTGTCCTATGGATTTTTCTGAGGCAACGGGGATAAGCTCTGTAACTGGGAAATTTCTTTCTTCTAAAACTTGAAGCATTACGTTTCCTACCATTCCTGTTGCTCCTACAACTGCTACTTTCATTGGTTTATTATTTTATAAAATAGATTTTTTTAAATCGCAGTGCAAATATACTATTTTTCTATGAAAATAATAGCAAAAGCATTCATTTTTTTGTTATCTTTGCCTTTTAATTTATTTTAAAATGATAGAAAACAGACCTTTGGCAGAGCGTATGCGTCCGCAAAAACTATCCGAATACATCAGCCAACAGCATTTGGTAGGCGAAAAAGGAGCTATTCGTTACCAAATAGATAACGGCATACTCCCTTCGGTAATCTTCTGGGGACCACCAGGTACGGGCAAAACTACTTTGGCTTACATTATAGCCAACGAAAGTGGTAGAGCTTTCTTTTCGCTCAGTGCCATCAGTAGCGGAATAAAAGAAGTACGAGATATTATTGAAAAAAGTAAAAAAGAACAAGGACTTTTTACACAAAAAAATCCGATAATTTTTATTGATGAAATTCATCGGTTTAATAAAACACAGCAAGATTCTCTTCTGGAAGCTGTGGAACGTGGTTGGGTTACTCTTATTGGGGCTACGACCGAGAACCCAAGTTTTGAAGTAATTCCAGCGTTACTCTCTCGTTGTCAGGTATATACGCTAAATTCTTTTACTGAAAATGATTTAAAGGAATTACTCCTTAGAGCAATAAAAACGGATTCTATTTTACAGAAAAAAAATATCAAATTAGAAGAAACCGAAGCATTATTTCGGATTTCCTCTGGCGATGGACGAAAATTATTAAACACATTTGAACTGATTGTCAATACTTTTGCAAAAGAAGAAGAAATTATTATTACCAATGAAAAAGTAATGCAAATAGTTCAAAAAAACACTGCTTTGTACGATAAAACAGGCGAACAACATTATGATATTATTTCGGCATTTATAAAATCTATTCGTGGTAGCGACCCCAATGCTGCAGTGTATTGGCTTGCCCGAATGATTGAAGGCGGAGAAGACGTGAAATTTATCGCGAGGCGAATGCTTATTTTAGCTTCCGAAGATATTGGAAACGCTAATCCTATGGCACTTGTGATGGCAAACAACACTTTCCAAGCGGTAACCACAGTGGGCTATCCTGAGGCACGAATTATTTTGAGCCAATGTGCTATTTTTTTGGCATCTTCTCCAAAAAGTAATGCCTCGTATAAGGCTATTAATAAAGCGCAACAAATCGTAAAACAAACAGGAGATTTGAGTGTGCCTATCCATCTAAGAAATGCGCCAACAGCCTTAATGAAAAAGCTAAACTATGGTAAAGATTATTTATACGCTCACGATTATCCTTCGCATTTTGTAGTACAAGATTTTTTACCAGAAGAAATACAAGGTACTCGCATTTTTGAACCTTGTGATAACCCAAAAGAAAACGGACTTCGTAATTATCTGAAAACTCTTTGGGGCGAACGTTACGGATATTAATTTATTCGGTAAAGGCAGGAAAATTTCCTGCTTTTTTTATATAAAAAAACAAGCTATCCTAATTGCTTAGAATAGCCTGTTCGCTTTAACCTATATAAAAATTAGTAGTGAAAATGCTCGCTTTCCCCCATAAGAGGGTGTCTTTTTTCTACAAGAGGAGCTTTGGTTAAGGATGCGAACACTATATAGATAAATAGTCCTAAAAAGAACAAAATACTACATATTTCGCCAACTCCTATACTCCATTGGTCGCCAATTGTTGCCGGCATTATCATATTATAGAAATCTAAATAATGACCAAAAAGAATAACCACAGCCATTGTACCTACCACAAAAGGCTTTCTTTTAATATCAGAATCTACTAAAATAAGAAGTGGAGCTAAAAAGTTAATAGCAAGCATTCCTAAAATAATAGGTTCGTAGTCATTCAATCTTGTAATGAAATATACAATCTCTTCTGGAATATTAGAATACCAATATAATAAATATTGTGAGAACCAAAGATATGTCCAGAAAATAGAAAATCCGAATAAATATTTAGCTAAATCGTGCAAGTGGCTATCATTCACATTTGCCAAATAACCTTGACTTTTCAATGTTATAGTTACCAAAATAATTGTAGCAATAGCCGAAGTTATTAAACTAGAAAACACATACCAGCCAAATAATGTACTAAACCAGTGAGGATCTACACTCATAATCCAATCCCAAGACATCATTGATTCGGTAACCAAAAAGAATACCAAAAATGCCGCAGACCATTTGAAAGCCTTTATAAACGGACGATTATCACTTGCATTATCTTGTGCTATGGAAAGCCTACGAGTAATAAAACGATATGCTACCCAGCCTCCTAAATAAATAGCGGAACGGATTAAAAATCCTGGAACGTTCAAAAATCCTTGTTTGCCTTGTATTAACTCATCGTGTTTTACCACTTCGGGGTCCATCCAAATAAACAAATGATTAAAGTGTAAGCCTGTCAATACCAGCAAAATAAAGAAGATAAGCCCTCCGATAGGTAAATACCCCGTAATGCCTTCCATTACTCTAAAAAGAATTGGTGACCAGCCAGCCTGTGCCGCTCTATTTATTGCATAAAAAGCTAAAACTCCAAGAGAAATCAGTAAGAAAAACAATGCTGCTACATACACTCCTGCCCAAGGTTTGTTGGATAATTGGTGCAAAATATGCTCATAATGCGCTTCATCGTGGTGATGTGCTTGTACTTGTGCGCCTTCTTGAAGTTCATAATGTACCGTTTCCTCGTGCTCTTGTACATATTCTTTTACTTGCTCTATGGTTTTAGGAGTACTGATAAAGCTATAACCAATCCCTAAAAGCCCCACAATCATACAAATTATGGCAACTAATTTAATTTTACTTGTAAATGTATACATAATTCTATCTTTCTATGGGGTTATTTAATCAGTTTTTCTCTAAGTTGTTCCACATACATAGCAATTTGCCATCTTTCTTTTTCAGTTACCTGCGAAGCGAAAGAACCCATTGCGTTTTTCCCATAATAAATAGTATGGTAAATGCTACCTTGCGTAAGGTTTAGATTTTTATAATTAGGAACACCTAAAAATTTATCTCTTTTTACTAAAATACCTTGCCCATCTCCTTCTGCTCCGTGGCACACCATACAATATATATTAAATAAAGCTGCTCCTTCTTTAATATTTTCTTTTACGGCTAAACTATCTGCCAAAAGTGGATTTTGAAGATTTGCTTTGGCGTCTTCAAATCCTTCATTGGTGTTAGCGTACAAGAAAGGCATCCAGCCTTGCTTTATGGTATGCTCTGGCGGAAGTTGTGCTTCCATATTTCCTTTAAAAGCAGTGTTTCCTTCTGGTATTTCTTGGTAAGTTTCATAACCCACGGGGAAATACATATCGGTATCTGCGGTATATTGATAATTCGGTTTTTCTTTATTAAAACACGAAGTCAGAGAAAGCCCTGTTGCTAATATTGCTATTTTAATTATATTTTTCATATCGTTATCTTATTATTTTTCAGATAATTTCACTTCAACAGCTCCGGTTTCTTTTAAGAAATTAACTAAGTCGTTCTCGTTTCCTTGTACAACAACTTCCATTAGGAAATGGTCGTCAGTGGTACGTGGGTCTGGGTTTTCTGCTTTTTTATGAGGATACAATTTACTTCTCATATAAAAAGTGATAACCATAAGGTGGGCTGCAAAAAATACAGTCATTTCAAACATTACAGGGACAAATGCAGGCAAGTTGTCAATGTAAGAAAAATTGGGTTTCCCTCCGATATTTCTTGGCCAATCTTCTATCATTATATAATTCATCATCAGAGTTGCAACGGCAAGCCCAATACAACCATATACGAAAGAAGCGATGGCTAAGCGTGTCTTTTTCAGTCCCATAGCTTTATCCAAGCCGTGTACGGGGAAAGGAGTATAAACTTCCTCTATTTGATGATTCGCTACTCTTACTTTTTTAACAGCAGACATCAAAATATCATCATCATTATATAATGCTTGTACTATTTTTTTACTCATAATTAATGGTGATTATCAGGGTTACTATCTCTTAATTTTTTATATTTTTCTCCTGATGATTTCAAGATAGATTTTACTTCTGCTTGTGCAATAACAGGGAATGTACGAGAGTATAATAAGAAAAGTACAAAGAAAAATCCTATGGTACCTGTATAAATCCCGATATCTACAAATGTAGGAGAGAACATTGTCCAAGAAGAAGGTAAATAATCGCGGTGAAGTGAAGTAACAATAATTACAAAACGCTCAAACCACATCCCTATATTTACCACGATAGAAATACAGAAAGAGAACATAATACTTCTTCGTAGTTTCTTGAACCACATAAACTGAGGAGAGAATACGTTACAAGTCATCATCATCCAATATGCCCACCAGTAAGGACCCGTAGCACGATTAAGGAAAGCATATTGCTCATACTCTACCCCTGAATACCAAGCTACAAAAAGCTCTGTTATATAAGCACAACCTACGATAGAACCTGTTATCATAACCACCAAGTTCATCAATTCAATATGTTGAAGCGTAATATAATTTTCCAAATTACAAACCTTGCGCATAATAATAAGCAAAGTATTCACCATTGAAAATCCTGAGAAAATCGCACCTGCTACGAAATAAGGCGGAAAAATGGTAGTGTGCCAACCAGGTATCACCGAAGTAGCAAAGTCAAACGATACAATAGTATGCACTGAAAGTACCAACGGCGTAGCAAGACCAGCCAATACTAATGAAACTTCTTCAAAGCGTTGCCAATCTTTGGCTCTTCCACTCCATCCGAAACTCACAAGGCTGTAAATTTTCTTTTGGAAAGGTTTCACTGCTCTATCACGAAGCATAGCAAAATCTGGTAATAAACCTGTCCACCAAAATACTAAGGATACAGATAAATAAGTAGAAATCGCGAACACGTCCCAAAGCAAAGGCGAGTTAAAATTCACCCAAAGAGAACCAAATTGGTTCGGGATAGGCATAACCCAATATGCAAGCCAAGGACGTCCCATATGTATAATCGGGAAAAGACCAGCCTGAACTACTGAGAAGATAGTCATCGCTTCGGCAGAACGGTTAATTGCCATTCTCCATTTCTGACGGAAAAGCAACAATACCGCCGAAATAAGCGTACCAGCGTGCCCGATACCTACCCACCATACAAAGTTGGTAATATCCCACGCCCAACCTACGGTTTTATTTAGTCCCCAAGTACCAATCCCAACGGATACGGTATAAATCATACAGCCTAATCCCCAAAGGAAAGCTAAAAGCGCAATAGAAAATACTGTCCACCAAAGTTTATTCGCTTTTCCTTCTACTGGGCGAGCAATATCTACCGTTACATCGTGATAGGTTTTATCGCCCGTAATAAGCGGATTGCGTATAGGTGCTTCGTAATGCGATGCCATATTTTAAAAATTATTAGTCTTTGTTAATATTCCTTTTTATTAAATATCCGAAGTATTTCTTACTTTTACTTGGTAGAATACATTTGGTTTTGTTCCAATATGTTCTAATAAGTGATACATTCTGTCGTCTTCACGAAGTGCTACGATTGGGTCTTCAGCATTATTTACATCACCAAAAGTCATAGCTCCTGTACCACAAGCAGCAGAACAAGCACAAGCATCGTTAAATTCGCCTGTTTTTACTTCTCTGTTTTCTCGTTTTGCACGAAGAATAACCGCTTGCGTTTCTTGGATACAGAATGAACATTTTTCCATTACCCCACGAGAACGAACTACCACATCTGGGTTAAGTACCATTTTTCCGTAGTCGTTATTCATATGATAATCAAATTCATTATTATTGCTATATAAGAACCAGTTGAAACGACGTACTTTATAAGGGCAGTTATTTGCACAATAACGCGTTCCTACGCATCGGTTGTATGCCATATGGTTTTGTCCTTGCAATCCGTGAGAAGTAGCCCCAACAGGACAAACAGTTTCACAAGGAGCATTGTTACAGTGCTGACACATAACAGGTTGGAATGCTACTTGTGGATTTTCGGAAGGATCTTCCATTTCTCCAAAAGTAGTAAGTGCTGCTCCAAGACCGCTTATTCCATCTACTTTGGCATCATCTTCTGCAAAAGTTTCTTCGGAAGAATAATATCTATCAATACGAAGCCAATGCATATCGCGAGAGCGTCTTACTTCTTCTTTTCCTACCACAGGAACGTTATTCTCTGCGTGGCAAGCAATTACGCAGGCTCCACAACCTGTACAAGCATTCAAATCAATTGCTAAATTGAATAAATGTCCTGTGCTTTGGTCAAATTCTTTCCAAAGTGTAACCGTAGATGCTTTAACCTCTTTATGGTCTAAGGAAACCACAGGCTTTTTGTTCCACTCTTCTGGGCTTTTGGTTACTAAATCTTCCAGAGTTGTTTCTTTAAGAATATCGCCACGACCCATTAAAGTATTGTGTAGCTGTACACAAGCATATTCGTGTGTTCCTGATGCTTTACTGATAGAAACTTTTTGTACGTTATTTGAGTTAAAGTAAATAGCATATGCATTTACCCCAACTTGCATTTCTTTTTGCATTCCTGCTACACGCCCATAACCGAAGGCTAAACCAACAGAACCTTTAGCTTGCCCTGGTTGAATAAGAACGGGAACTTTCAGTTTTACGTCATTAACCACTATTTCTGCATAATCTCCGTCCAAAGCGCCGTCTGCCACGTGCCAATTTTTCAAACCTAATTCTTTGGCATCAGAGGCAGCCATTGTTAAATAGTTATCCCAAGTAACACGAGAGATAGGATCGGGAAGCTCTTGCAACCAAGGGTTATTAGCTTGTTGTCCATCTCCTAAACCTGTTTTTGCATATAGCTGAATTTCAAAGCCTTCGGAAGTAGATTTTGCTAAATTAGCAACCATTTCAGAAATAGGAAGAGATTTTTCTTCTAAATGCTCGTGAGTGGTGTTTGCTACAAAGAAACCATCGTGAAGAGATTTTTCCCACGTATTGTTTTCTCCTAAAATATTATTTTTCCAGTAAGATTTTAAATATTCATAATACTCGCCTTTGCCAAGCCATTTGGTAAGAGCATCTTGTATTTGACGAGTATCAAACAATGGGCGAATAGTAGGCTGCATCAAGGCATAAAATCCTTTTTTCATTTGCACATCGCCCCACGACTCTAAATAGTGAGGAGTAGCAGCCACAAAAGTAGTTTTGGTAGAAGTTTCGTCTTGGCGAAGAGAGAATGCCACGGAACAATCTACTTTTGAAAGACCTGTTTCAAAAGCAAAACTATCCGCTAATGAATATAATGGATTTACATTAGCCATAATAAGCACTCCAACTTTACCCGCATTCATATCCGTAATAAGTTGGCTTACTTCATTATTATTTCCTTGACGGATATATAATAGATTTTGAGGACAAAAAGCCTCACTTTGTATTGCTGAATTTATTTCAAGAACCAATCCTTGTGCATCTACATCTTGTATTCCTGTTAAAACTACGGCTCTTGAACCTGCTTTTTTCACTTGTTCTGCCGCTTTTTTAAGAGCTATTTCTGCTTTTTCAGGAAGATTTCCGCTTACGCTTTGTCCGTTCAAATATCCGTAGAATTTAGCAAGAGCTACTTTCAAATCGGATGGTTTCAAAGCTACACGTCTATCTGCATTTGCACCTGAGAGTGACATATTCGTTTCAAACTGAATATGTTTAGACATTTTCCCATTTTTCGGGATACGTTTTACTGCATATTCATCTTCATAACCGCCTTGCCATTCTGCTATAAAATCTGCTCCAAAAGAAACGATAACATCCGCTTTTGAAAAATCATAATCTGCTAATGCTCGTACACCATATTTTTTCTCAAATGCTTTTACGCCTGCTTCTTCTGAAATAGCATCGTACTGAATATGTTTTGTATTAGTATATTTTTCTGAAAATTCTTTGATAAGCGCATAAGTAGAAGGGCTTGCAAGAGTTGTTGTTAAAAGAACTATTTGCTTGCCTGCTTGTTGTGCCGCATCAAGAGCTTTTACCACAGAAGCATCTAAGGAATCCCAAGTAATATCTTCATTCCCTTTTTTAGGATTTTTCACTCGCATACTATCGTACATAGAAAGTACAGAAGCTTGCACACGAGCATTACCACAACCACGATAAGGTGCCTCGCGGTTGTTATCAATTTTGATAGGACGACCTTCACGTGTTTTTACTAAAACACTTGCGAAATCAAACCCATCTGCCATTGTAGTAGCATAATAATCCGGAATACCTGGACGTATTTGCTCTGGCATAACTACGTACGGAATAGCTTTATGCACAGGTCCCTCACAAGCTGCCAAAGCTGCCGCTGCGGTGGTAAAACCTACGTACTTCAAGAAATCTCGTCGGGTAGTTGATGAATCTTCTAATTTTTCTTTATTTCCTAAAAATTCGTGTTCGCCTGAATATAATGTAGGGAGCTTATCCACAAACTCATTTTGTTGAATTTGTTCTATAATCGGGTTGTTAGTATCCAACTCCTCAATACTTCTCCAATATTTTTTTTCTGATGCCATATTTTTTGTAAAATTAGCTTTTTAAATATTTTATTAATAGTGACATTTTCCACATTCTAACCCACCAAGCTCTGCAATAGTAAGTTTTTCTTTACCCATTTTCTGAGCCAATTGTTTATGAATTTTTTCATAATACGGATTAGCTTCATTAACATCTGTACTTCTGTGGCAATTGATACACCAGCCCATAGTAAGAGGAGCATATTGTTCTACAACTTCCATTGTTTGGACATCTCCGTGACAAGTTTGGCAAGCTACACCAGCAACGGTAACGTGTTGAGAGTGATTAAAATACACGTGTTCAGGAAGATTATGAATACGTGTCCATTTTACAGGTTTTTCTACGCCTGTGTATTTCATATTATCTGTATCCCAGCCCACTGCATCGTATAGTTTTTGGATTTCTCCGTCATAGAATTCTTTGGTTAATCCTTTTTCAGGTTCTACTGCTCCTGTATATTCATCAATTGTTTTATGGCAATTCATACAAACATTAAGTGATGGAATACCAGCAGTTTTGGAAGTTCGTGCTGCTGAGTGACAGAATTTACAATCTATTTGGTTATCCCCAGCGTGGATTTTGTGAGAGTAATGAATCTCCTGAATAGGTTGATACCCTTGGTCAATACCTACTTGCATTAAATATCCATAGGCAAAATAAGTAGAAGAGAAGAAAATCCCTGCCATTAGAACTCCTATGATAATTTTATTTTTCGCAAAAATATTCCAAAGAGGGAAATATTTATTTTGTTTCAAATACGCCTCTTTATCATTTTCTTTTGCTAATTTTTTAATTTCACGATTTGCTTTTATCATTATAAAGGCAAGAACCGATAACGTAAGGAAAGCTGCTACTAAAAGAATTTCTGTAAGATAACTTCTTCCGTCAGATTGTAACGCTACACCTTCCGCTACTTGTGCGTCATCTGTTTGTGCAACTACTTCTTCTACTGGTTCAGCGGGCTTTTGCTCTGCTGCCGCAGGGTTAGAAGTATAGGCAATTACATCTGTAATTTCTTCATCTGTGAGGATAGTTTCATAGGCAAGCATAGGCACTTTGTTGTATTCTTCAAATACAGCAATAGCGTCTTTATCCCCAGATTTTATAAGCTCTGCACTGTTTTTAATCCATTTGTGTAGCCACTCGGAAGTACGTTTTTTCTCAATATCTCCAAGAGGTGGCCCAACAAATTTACCTTCCAGCTTGTGGCACGCCGCACAATTCGCCTTAAATATATCCTTCCCTTTCACAGGGTCGCCAGTGGCTTGTGCAAATGTATTTATAGAAAACATTACTGCCAAAAGCACAGTGATTACTGCCGAAAAATTACGGTTTTTAACCTTTTTCATATTCAAAATAAGTTTTTTTAACTTTAAAAAATATCTTCTTTTTAGTGTAATTTTTGCCTTTTGTGGCTTTACACGGTGCAAAAATATAACATCTTAATGAAATGAAAAAAAAATACTTTTATTTTTCTTTAATTTATAAAAAGTCTAAATAATATCTATTGCTAAACTATTGTTTTTATTGACTTTTTAACGTATAAAACTACTATAAAATCCCTCAGAAAAACTTATTAACAAAATAAGATTTTTTAGTCTTCTTTTAGGATTATTCTGTTATAAATTCTTTTAATGTTTTCACTACAAAGTCTATTTCTTCCAAAGTAGTGAAAATAGAAAAAGAAAATCTTAAATTGGGTAATTTTAATTCTTTTTCAGGTAAAATATTCTTCAAAACGTGCGAAACTTGCACACTTCCGCTCTGGCAGGCACTTCCTTTGCTACACGCTATGCCTTTCATATCCAAATATAACATTACAATTTCTGTTTTTTTGGCATCTGTGGGCAAACCAATATTTAAAATAGTATAAGCACTTCGCCTCAAATCAGCACTTGCCCCGTTAAAACGAATATTTGGAATATTTTTCGTTAATTCTTCTATAAAATATTGTTTTATTTTTGAAATTTGATTTTTTTCTGTATCTAAATTTTGATATGCTAACAAAAACGCTTCTTCCATTCCTACAACATTATGCACAGCCTCTGTACCTGCGCGCTTGCCACGCTCTTGTTCGCCTCCGAAAATAAAGGAATGTAAAGGAATATTTTTTCTGATAAAAGCAAATCCAATCCCTTTTGGGCCATAGAATTTATGTGCAGAAGCAGAAATAAAATCTATTGGAATTTGAGAAAAATCTACCGAAAAATGCCCAACCGACTGCACCATATCCGAATGAAAATAAGCATTATATTTTTTGCAAATTTCGGCAGTTTCTTGCAAAGGAAGAATATTGCCTATTTCGTTATTAACATGCATCAAACTAACCAAAATACGTTCATCGTTTGGAATTTCTGAAAGTGATTTTTCCAAATCTTGCAAATCTACACTTCCTTCTTTGGTTAATTTAACAAAAGTAATACGCGTTCCGTATTCATTTTCCATTGCCGAAATAGTGTGCAAAACAGCGTGATGTTCAATAGGCGAAGTTATAATTTGGGTAATATTCAAATCTCGGACAGCTCCTCTGATAATCATATTAATTGCCTCAGTTCCAGAAGAAGTGAAAATAATTTCGGACGGAGAAACGGCAAATTCTTTGGCAATATTTTTCCGAGCTTTTTCTATAAATGATTTGGTTGTTCGCCCAAAACTATGTGTAGAAGACGGATTGCCAAAGTATGTTAAAGATTCGTATATTTTTTGTAAAACTTCTTCTCGTATTGGTGTAGTAGAAGCGTTATCTAAATAGACTTTATTCATCATTTTTTGTTTTGAAATACAAATTTACAACTTTTATCTGAAAAAGAAATTAAAAAAATAGTATCTTTGCACATTATTTTATGTTTTATGAAAAAATATTTTATCGGAATAATCTCTTTTTTAGGGCTTTTATCCTCGTGTAGTGATGGCGACATTACTATCCAACGAATAGAATTTACAGGAACAGAAGCCTATTCTTGTACTGCGGATATTTCTACCAATTTTCTGTACAAAATACAAGATAGACAGGCACTTATACTTACTTTTACTAGTGGAATGCTAAAGAATGAAGAAGGCACCGTAACAGGAAGTATTCCTACCAATTTTAAACTTTATTATCGTATTTTTGACGTTGCACCTACACGTACGTATTTTTGTTCTATGCCTCCACCAAGTTCGCCACGAGTTACTTCGGAGATAGAAGCGCAAGGCGGAAGTGTAGAAATAACCACACAAGCCGTTGAAGACACGCAAAACAACACTACCAGATACACACATATTATCCGAATAAAAGATTTGCTTATCACCAATGCCGATGGCGAACGATTGATAGAATCTAATTTCAATTTCGGAACTTATCAAACGACCGAGTAAATGAAGAAAATTATTATTATCAATGGAGTAAATTTGAACCTTTTGGGTACTCGTGAGCCTTCTATTTATGGAAATAATTCTTTCAATGATTTTTTTAAATGTTTAGAAAAAGATTTTCAGAACTGCGAACTATCTCATTTCCAGAGTAATATAGAAGGAGAATTAGTAAATAAAATACACGAAGTAGGCTTCTCTTATGATGGAATTATCTTAAATGCAGGAGCTTACTCGCACACTTCTATTGCGCTACACGATGCAATAAAAGCCATTACAACCCCCGTGATTGAAGTACATATTTCTAATACTTTCGCTCGGGAAGCGTTTCGGCATCAGTCATTTATATCGCCTGTGGCAAAAGGAATAATTATCGGTTTTGGGCTAAAAGGATATGCTTTGGCAATAGAAAGCTTATTAGAAAATTAAAAAAATAACTTTTTTTGTTGTATAATCCCACTTTTTTTATTACCTTTACCGCCCGTTTTTTAACATCTTTTAAATATAAATGTATGAAAATAACATTAGCCATACTTGCCGCAGGATTGGGGTCTCGTTATGGGGCAGAAAAACAATTAGAACATATACATAATGATAATATCCTTTTGGATTATTCTATTTATAGTGCCTTGAAAGCTGGCTTTGACGATGTGGTACTCATTATTCGTTCGGAGATTGATGCCTTAGTAAAGGGACATTTCCAAAACAAATTTGAAGGTGTAAAATTTTCTTATGTATATCAAGATGTTTTAACTCCTGAATACTTACAAAGAAAAAAACCTTGGGGTACAGGACACGCTCTTCTTTGCCTAAAAGATACTATAAAAAATCCGTTCTTAATTATCAATGCAGATGATTATTATGGAGTAAATTCTTTTGTAGATATGGCGAAAGCACTCCGAGCAGGCAAGGACAAAATGCTATACTCGGCAGGCTACAAACTCCGAAATACCCTCAGTGAAAACGGAACAGTTTCCAGAGGAATTTGTAATGTAGATGAAAATCATTTCTTACAAACTATTGAAGAAGCTACCAAACTTAGAAAATTAGACGAAAATTCTGTAATTGATGAAGAAACAAACCAAATTTTTGATATAGACACTTATGTTTCTATGAATTTTTGGGGCTTTCTTCCTGAAATATTCCCTATTGCACAAGCTCATTTTGATGATTTTATAAAAGAGCATAAAGACGACCCAAAAGCAGAATTTTACATTCCTTCGGTGGCAAAATATGCCCACGATGAAGGCTACAAAGTAGAAGTATTACCCAATAATGAAATATGGTTTGGGCTTACCTACCGAGAAGATTTAGCTTTTGCTAAAAAAGAGATTGAAGAGTGCATTAGTGCTGGTATATACCCTATTAAAATCTAAATATGTATGGAACAAATTCAAGAAATTGCACAAAAATTTGACTTTGAAGGAGATATAATGTCTATTGACTTATACGGAAATGGGCATATTAATCGTACTTACTTAGTAAAAACCGAAGAAAACAACTACATTCTACAAGGAATAAACCGCGAAGTTTTCAAATCTGCAGAAGATATTATTGATAATATATTACTTCTGTGGGAAACTTGCCCTAAAAATAACATTATCCTAAGAATGATTCCTACCAAAGAAGGTCGTTATAGCATAGATGCCGATGGCTCTTTGTGGCGTGCCGTACCTTTTGCCGAAGGTTATGCTTCTTTTGATGTTATTGATGCTGCTTGGAAAGCCGAAAAAGCTGCAAGAGCATTTGCTATTTTTGGGAAAACATTTGCCAATGTAGATGTAAAAAAACTAAAAGCTACCATTCCTGATTTTCATAATGGGTTATTCCGTTTTGAACAATTGGAAACGGCGTACCTTAATGCAAGCCAAGAAAGAAAAGACAACGCAGATGCGTGGTACAAGTTTGCAAAATCTCGTAAAAATATTTTTGAACGCGTACAAAAAAATATTGACAACGGCGATATTCCGCTTCGGGTAACGCATAACGATACGAAAGTGAATAATGTTCTTATCCACACGCAAGACTTAGATGAAGCGAAAGTTATTGATTTGGACACCGTTATGCAAGGAACACTTTTGTATGATTTTGGCGATTTGGTTCGTACTTCGGTAAGCCCTACCAAAGAAAATGAACTCGATGAAAGCAAAATACACATTGACAAATTTCTTTTTGAAGCCATTTGCGAAGGCTATTCTGAAATGAAAGATGTAATGACCCAAAAGGAAAAAGAAATGATTGTTGATGGTGCTAAATATATGATTTTCATTGTTGGAATACGATTTTTAGCAGATTATTTTAACAACGATATTTATTTTAAAACCTCTTACCCCGAAGAGAATTTCATACGTGCAAGAAATCAATTTGTTCTCCTACAACGATTAGAAGAAATTGAACCCGAATTAAGAAATATTGCACACCGATATTTTAAATAAAAACAAAAAATGAGTTCTGTTTTAGAACTCATTTTTATTTTTAAAAACATCTTCCTCTGTTCAATTCCATTTCTAAAAGTCGTACTTCATTTTCTGACAATAATTGATTATTCCTGTCATACATTTTTCTATCTAATTTTATACAAATCTCTTTACCTCCAACATAAGGTAAATAAAAAGTATTTATCCACTTTCTATCTATCTCAGATAATCCATTCCTTTGAGCCTCAAAAGGTTGCCCATTCTTTTTGGTCATTGAATATTTATATATATTATTTACAAAATAATCAGATCCATAAAGCATTACTGAATTAAAATCAAATTTTTCTGATTTATAATAATTATAAGGTAATTTTTGAAATTGGTCGTGATATTGTGGCAAAATATTTTCATATAACACATTGATATATTCGTCTCTATCACTTCTACTTTGTTCGTGGAACATTCCTAAAGCATGGCAAATTTCATGGCAAATTACTCCTTTGGTAAAATTAAACAAATACAAAGGTTGATTTCCTCCTTTTTTACCTACATATGATTCGTTCTTATTTGCTGCGGTAAATACTACATTGGGGTAGCTAAAACCTAACGGATGCTTATCTGGTTCATTAGTAGCGTCATAAAAACGTGCGTTAGTTTCCTTTTCTATATAATGAATAGCATCTAATATAGCTTGTTTTTGAGAAGGAGTAATATTTTCTGCAAATTTATAACGTAACATTGTCCAAAATCTGGGTATATTAGACGAATAACTTACTGCACGAGGCTGAATCATAGAATATTGTAACATTCCTGCTTGTGGGGAAATAGGTGTGCTAGTCAATTCTTGTTGTTTAGGATCGTAATTTATATCTTCTTGAGTAAGAAGACTTCCTGTTTCGTCTAATAATTTCAAATCTTTATCAGAAAGAAGAATGTCCCCTAAAAATAGATATTGATTATCACTCCTTTTTTTCACTACAACTCCTGATTTTAGTGTCTCTGAGGTATGCTCATTTGGGAATACACAAGTTACTTTTATATCAGGCAAATTATCATCCTTAGATATTTCTTCTTTTGACAAACATCCTGCTAAAAATAATAAGGGAATCCCTAAGAAAAAATTTTTTTTCATAAAAATATATTTTTATTGGTTCTTGCGGTACAAATTTAATTCTTTTTTATGAAAAAACAAATTAAAATATTATTTTTTTTAACAAAAAAAAGAGAGAAACTAAAAAAATTCTCTCTTTTATTTTTTTATTATTCTTTACAATTATTTACTGCTTCTTGTAGCTGATTTAGAGCTTTTTCTATAATACTACGTGGGCAAGCCAAATTAATTCGCATAAAGCCTGTACCTTCTTTTCCGTAAGTTGCGCCATCATTCAAAGCTAAATGAGCTTTATCCACACAAAGGTCTATCACGCTTTTTTGGCATAAATTTAACTCTCTAAAATCCAAGAAAACCAAATAAGACGCTTGTGGCACAATTACTTTTAGTTTCGGAATATTTTTCTGAACATATTCTACCAGAAAATCAATATTCCCTTGTAAATAATTCAAAAGTTCCGCAAGCCATTCTTCGCCATCGGTATAAGCCGAAACTACGGTTTGGAAAGCAAAAACATTACCATCACAAAGCATATTGGCTTCTGTGTATTGACGGAATTTTTTTCGCAAAACAGGATTTTCTATCACGGCATAAGAGGTAGCAAAACCTGCAATATTAAAGGTTTTACTTGGCGAACCAAACATCACACACACTTCTTTGGCTTCGGGGCAAACACTTGCAAATGGAATATGCTCGTACGACGGAAGAGTTAAATCGGCGTGAATTTCATCAGACACCAAAACGACATTGTATTTATGGCATAATTGAGCTACTTTGATAAGTTCTTCTCTTGTCCAAACTCGCCCGCCTGGGTTATGCGGATGGCAAAATAAGAATAATTTACAACCTTGTATATCTTCTTCAAGTTGTTGAAAATCAATATGATATTGTCCTTCTTTAAGGATTAACGAATTATTAACTAATTTTCTTCCATTTAGTTCTACTACCAAAGAAAACGGCTGATACACAGGCTGTTGTATAAGTACTTTATCACCTTTTTCTGTAAAAGCCTGAACCGCCATTGCAAGACCAGGCACTACCCCTGGAATAAAAGAAATCATTTCTTTGGAAATATCCCACTGATGACGGCGTTTTTGCCAATCTATAATGGATTGATACCACGCTTCGGGCTTTGCTGTGTAACCAAAAATAGGACAATCCAAGCGTTTTTTTATCGTTTCAACAATAAAAGGAGGCGTTTGGAACTCCATATCGGCAATCCAAAGCGGAAGCAAATCGGTTCGCCCCCAACGTGGTTGCAATTCTGTAAATTTTAAAGCATCTGTATTACTTCGGTCGTTAATTTCGTCAAAATTATATTTCATTTCAAATGTTTTTTTGAGGTTCAAAAGTACAAAAAAAATAGGAATTGGGCAAAGATTTTTTTTCTAAAAAATAATTCCTTTTTGTCTTTTTATACCGAAACCTGCCCTTTTATAGCTGGATGTGGGTTATAGCCTTCGAGAGAAAAATCTTCATAAGAAAAACCAAAAATATCTTTCACTTCGGGGTTAATTTTCATTATTGGCAGAGGGCGAGGCTCGCGCGATAGTTGCAGTTTCACTTGTTCTATATGGTTGTTATAAATATGCACATCGCCGAAAGTATGCACAAAGTCGCCCAATTCTAAATTACAAACTTGCGCTATCATCATTGTTAAAAGCGCATAAGAGGCAATGTTAAACGGAACTCCCAAGAAAACATCGGCACTGCGTTGATAAAGCTGACAAGAGAGTTTGTTATCCACCACATAAAACTGAAAAAGTGCGTGGCACGGCGGAAGAGCAGCCTTGCCGTTGGCTACATTTTCAGCAAAAGACTTGGAAGTATCAGGCATTACGGACGGATTCCAAGCAGAAACGACCATTCTTCGGCTATCGGGATTATGTTTTATCGTTTCTATAATTTCTTGTATTTGGTCAATACCTTCGTTGTTCCAGTTTCGCCATTGGTGACCATAAACGGGGCCTAAATTGCCATTTTCATCAGCCCATTCGTTCCAAATTCGGACTCCATTTTCGGTTAAATAATGGATATTGGTATCTCCTTTTAAGAACCAAAGTAACTCATAAATAATGGATTTGAGATGTAATTTTTTGGTGGTAACAATCGGGAAACCTTCTTGCAAATTAAACCGCATTTGATAGCCAAAAATGCTGGTTGTGCCTGTGCCTGTGCGGTCTTCTTTCTTATAACCATTATCTAAAATATGTTGTAAAAGTTCTTGATATGCTTTCATTTTGTTTTTTTAGGGTGCAAAAATACGTTTTTTCTATTAAAAAAATATCTCTTCTCCCCTATTCTTTTTATCTTCCATAAAAAATTAATATTTCATTTTCATATATAGAAAAAAGGTGTTATCTTTGCGAAATATTATTCCTTAAAATAATGAATATTAGCGGGCTTATTATCACTCACAATGAAGAAAAAAATATTCGTGAGGTTTTGGAGTGTTTTGATTTTTGTGATGAAATCATCATTGTGGATTCTTTCAGTACGGACAAAACTTTAGAAATAGCAAAAACTTTCCCGAATGTAAAAATTATTCAAAATAAATTTGAAAACTTCACCCAGCAGCGGAATTTAGCCTTAGAAAATGCTAAAAACGATTGGATTTTATTTTTAGATGGCGATGAGAGAATTACGCCCGAATTGAAAGCAGAAATTATAACTACTTTAAATTCTGATAACCAAAAAGATGCTTATTATTTTTACAGAAAATTCTTTTTTGCAGGGAAACCAATTTTTTATTCAGGAACACAAAATGATAAAAATTTTAGACTTTTCAGAAAATCTAAAACTAAGTATATCACGGATAAAAAAGTACACGAAACTCTTGATATTACCGAAAATATTGGCACTCTGAAAAACAAATTATTACATTATTCTGTAACAGATAAAGAATCGTACCGCAAAAAAATGATTCATTATGGTCAGCTAAAAGGGAAAGAACTTTTTGAAAAAGGGAAAAAATATAGTTTTTTTACACAAATGGCTAAAACGGCTTTTAAATTCTTTAAATCTTATATCCTGAAATTAGGCTTCCTTGATGGGAAAGAAGGATTGGAATTGTGTAAATTACAAACTCTGAGCGTTTTTGAAACTTATGAATCTCTCAAAAAAGAAGAAAGAAGATGAAAATTTGCGTTATTAGTTTTGATTTTTGGGGTTATGACGCTCATATTGTAGATATTTTGAAAAAAAGAGGAATAGAAGCTACTCATATCAAGGTTGTTTCCGTTTCTTATAAAAATTTTGGAGAAAAAGTTACGAATTTTTTTTCTAAAACTTTTTTACAAAAAAATCTAAAACACCAAAAAAGACAAAATTATGTAATAGAACAACTGAGGCAGCTGGGGCATCAAGACCAAATTTTGGTGCTAAACCCCAATACTTTTGACAATTCTACCTTATCATACATAAAAAAATGTACCGACAGACTCATTACATTTTTGTATGATAATTTGGAAAGATGCCCCGTGCAAGATAAATTATATTTTTTTGATAAAATTTTTTCTTTTGATGATAAAGATATTGAGAATTACGGCTTTGAAAGGCTAACCAATTATATTTATTTACCATTTTTACCCAAAGAACAACAAAAAACCGAAGTAGATGTTTTTTACATTACTTCATACGACAAAAAGAGGATAAAACAATTGCATCTCCTTTGTGATAAGTTCTTGGAAATCAATCTGAAAGTTAGTTTATTTGTTATCGGAAAAAAAGGCTGGAAACAACAATTGGTAAGGCGTTTGTTTGAGAATAAAATCTTTTTTAGCCAAAAAAGAATACCACACGAAAATTTGCCAGAATACTATAAAAAAACAAAAGTTATTTTAGATTTAATGCGAAAGAACCAATACGGGCTGAGTTTCCGTGTGTTTGAGGCAATGGCATTGGAGAAAAAAATAATTACAGACAATGAAAAAATAAAAAATTATGATTTCTATAACCCCAATAATATTTTGGTTTTAGATAAAAATTTTGGCAACATAAACAAAGATTTTTTTGATACTCCATACCAATCCCTTCCCAAAGAAATATACGAAAAATATACTTTGGAAAATTGGGTGGAACGAGTTTTTAATTTAAATAATTAATCCATAGATTATATTTATAATCTCACGAAGAGATTATTCCCCCCTAAATTGAATAAAATAATTATTAAAGATGAGAAAAAAACTTTTATTTATAGCCCCTGATTACTACCTATTCAATGAAGTTGTCTTTGAAGGATTAAAAAAATATAGTGATTATGATGTTACTCATTTAGTATCAAATTTTAAAAGCTATAAGTATAGGCACTTTGGTGAAAGACTCCATAATTTTTTTTCTAAAACTTTTTTACAAAAA
>JAUMUT010000070.1 GCA_030530525.1 Capnocytophaga sp.
TCCGCTAAATTATCATTTATTTGATGCAGAACTTCTATTTTTTCATCTAAAACGGAAAGAGTAGATGCTATTTTTTGCTGAGTTTCAAGAGGTGGAAGGTTTATTTCTAAATCTTGAATTACTTTTTGTGATAAATTATCTCTCGCAGAGCCACTACTAATTTGCACTAAATAATCGTAAATACTATCTAATTTGTATTTTAGAAAAATATTATTTACATTTTCGTTAGGTAAGATAGCACAAATAGCCTGATTGGTACAAGCATTAATATTCAAAATGCTTGTTTTTCCAGCTGTAGCTCCATACATTGCAACTAAAATAGTATTCTTTGGAAAAATTTTAGTGTTAGATTTTTCAAATCCTTCTTTTGTGATAAATTTTTCAGCAAAGTTTATTTTATATTGCCCAACTTCACCGCTATTTATCCAAGGTATATCACCATTTTCATAATATTCTCTATTTGAACTCAAAGGAGTTGCTCCAGATGAAGTATTTACAAAATCTCCTAATTTTACTTTCTTCATTTCCAATTAATTAAAAAGGTTAATATAATCTTCAAAAGCATATAATTTGCCACAAGAAGCTCCTGTAATTTCTCTAATTCAGTAATAAGATTATATGCTGTCTGAAGAGTTTTTCTATCATCTAAACCCTCTTTTTCATATTATTTTCTTGGCTAATATTCCTTAATTCTACCAGAATTTTATTGACTTTTGGCTTCAAATCATCAGAAATTTGGTTCAGAGTATTTTCGCCTTGCTCAATGAGTTTGGTAATATTCTCTTTTTTCTGTAATTGAATATCCCTTGCATCTACAATATAATTGGAAGGCAAGACCTCAATATCCCACTTATTGTTTTTTAATGAAAAGCTCACAATATGTTTTTCTGCTTGATAGGAATATAAATGAATTTTATCCACCACTTTTTCGTTGTAAAGCAAATCCAAAGAGGCTAAAATCCCATTCACCGCCGAATTATGAGAGTCAATTTCTGCTAAACGCCCCCAACCTTGAAAATTGATTTCTTCTTGATAACGATTATACAAACCTAATTCTGTAAAAATAGGCGGTGCAGAAATTGCTAAAACTTCTACTTCGTAGCCATTTTCTTTGAACATTTTAGCCGTATTATAAGGGACTTGTGGATTTCGCATTGTGCCTTCCACCATTATATTATAGCGGTTTTTTATGGCTTCACGAATAAGATTTTCGGTAAAAACATTAGAAAAAATCTGGGTTTCTCTTGAATATAAGAGTGGATTATTGATAAGTTCTTGACGGTTAGGGTGGAACTCTCGGTAAATATCGCCATTGACAAAAAGAATATTACTGC
Source organism: Capnocytophaga sp. (assembly GCA_030530525.1). Taxonomy (GTDB): domain Bacteria; phylum Bacteroidota; class Bacteroidia; order Flavobacteriales; family Flavobacteriaceae; genus Capnocytophaga. Next base: position 1,335 of record JAUMUT010000070.1, read on the forward strand.
TAGAAAATTTCCCCATAAATTCTTTGGCTAATTTACTTTTCCCAGATGCTGGTTGTCCGCCTAAAATAAAAGCCAATGGTTTTTCTTGTGGAGTTAAGTTTCTTAAAATTTTCTCCCTCTTTTCTTGGTAAATTTCTTCTACTTTATGCAAATCCATTGAGGCGTTTTATTAAAGGGCTGTAAAAATTAACAACTTTATCCATTACCGAAAGTCGGCTCAAATCATCTGCTCCATAAAGCATTTTTTCTTCTTGCAGATACATATCAATTTTTTGATTAATTTGTACCTTTTCTTTTTCTGTTTTTACATTTTTAAGTTCGTTAATAGCTTTCACTTTCAATGAACCAACAATCTGTAAAGCAGTGTCTAAACTAATCGGATACTCCATAAATATTTTCGTGATTGTACTTTTTGCAAAAGTACAATAAAAAAATCGTTATTGAAATTTTTTCTTGTTTTTTTCAATAAAAATTTATTTTAAAAATTACAATAAGAAAAAATATAATGAAAAATCAACTAATAAATTTACGATGAGCCATTTTTACATTAATCTGATTGACCATTGCATAATGCATTGTAGTATCTATTTTGGTGTGTCCTAATAGTTTTTGTACTTGTTCTATGGGCATTCCCTTGTCAATTGCCATTGTTGCAAGAGTTCGCCTAAATTTATGAGGGTGAACTTTATGTATACTACATTTTTTACCCAAATTTCGCAATATACTCTCTATACTATTGATAGTTAGTCGGTTGTTTGGCTTAGAAAAGGAAACGAATAGAGCGTCTTCATTATCTTTTCTACTGCTAATATATTCCAATAGATGGATTTTCGTTCGAGCATCAAAATAAACTTCTCGTTGTTTATTTCCTTTCCCTGTAACAATACAAGAACGTTCTTGGAAATCAATGTCTTTTTTGTTGATTTTTACCAATTCGCCCACTCGCATTCCTGTGGAAGAAAGAATTTCAATAATAGCTAAATCTCTGATATTAGTAGTGTTATCTCTTAATTTTTCAATTTCTTCATCGGTTAGAATTTCTTTTATGGTTTTAGCTGTTTTTACTTTATGAATTCTCCGAACAGGTGATTTTAAAATATAATCTTCATCTTCTAACCACGAGAAAAAACTAGAAAAAATCCTTCTAATATTATCAATAGTTACTTTACTTGAGTTATTTCTTTCTTGATAATCAGATAGATAAAGTCTCAAATCATTTGTAGAAATATCACTAATATTTTTATTTAGTTTGCTAAAAAGTGCTTCAATAGTTGAAAAGTAATATTTTAGTGATTTTTCAGAACATCCTTCTATTTTCTTTGCAGAAAGGAAAGAATGAAGCAGATTAATAGGTTTTTCAGGTGTTGTTTTTTCTGACAAATTGTTAATAGTTAAGTCTCTAATATTTTGTTCTAATACTGTTTCTAATAATTTCATTTGTTGAAAATTCAGGCAATTACTCATTTGATTGAGTATTTTTTGTTTAAAAAGTTCTTTCATTTTTTTGTTATATTGAAAACTGCAAAAGAACAACTTTTTGCTAAATGATAATTTAGCGGA
>JAUMUT010000071.1 GCA_030530525.1 Capnocytophaga sp.
TTTTCTTATTTTTATTCTTTTTCTTCTTTTTTTATTTCGTTTATAAAGATATCGTCTTTTAATATTTCTTCTGTCCATCTAATATTTGCTTTTCCCATATAAAAATTTTGCTCTCCACCTTTGCTTTTTCCAAGTTGTGTTACTGTATATCCATTACTGCATTTTTCGGCATAACCTATATTTACAAAAGCTTCGTTTATCTCTTTTGAATTTTTATTAAATGCTTCTGCTATTTGTTTTGCTGTTATAATTTGCATAAAATTCCTTTTTTTAAAATTTGTTTTTCTTACTTGTTTGTCTATAAAATTTATTATTAATTTTATTAAAAATATAAATAATAAAATAGGTATTACGGAAGTAAAAATTTTTATGAGTGGAATAATTAGATTTAAATTCTGCTCCAATCATTATTCCTCTTGTTTATTTATCTTAATATTTATTTTTCCATTGTTTGCTTTTTCTCTTATTTTTTCTAATCTTTCTAGAAATTTTTTTGTTTCTAAAATTTGTTCATCTAGTGCCAAACCTTGATTTATTAGCCGTATTAATTCTGGCTTTTCTTTTTCCCAATTTGTGAGTGTATTTCTAGTAATGTTTAATTTTTCTGCTAATTCTTGCCTAGTCATTTTTCATACTTTTTGACAAATTATTTTGCATTTTATTAATTTTTAAGGGTTTTTTATTTAACATTTCATTATCCAAATGCACAACTATTGTGCATAATTTTTTGATTTTTGTTCGCAACAAAATTATATCAAAAATTGCATAGGTTTTGCCCTGAATATGGCATTAAACTATTTTAGCCCCGTTTGGACGAAACACCTTTTCGGGGCTATGTTAAATGGTGTTTCAAAAAATAAATTAAAAAAAGGTGTTAAAAATGCAAATCGTTAAATCTGAATATGATTTAAAGTATATTCTTAGGGGTGGTCTTGTTAGAAGTTCGGCTTCTGGTAAGTTTGAAGGTAATGATTACTCTTCTTCAGTTCGTATCTCTTCATCAAATATCTATGACGTTGTTAATGAAAAGACTGGCTTTACCGATGAAGTAGATCAAAAAGTTGTTTTTAAAATAATCTGCCCAGATAATAATACCGCTGGACTTGTAGCGGCTGCAATAAAAGAAAAATTTAAAAAAGGCGAAGAAATACCGGTTGAAGGTGGCTTCCCTAACGATCAAAGAATAATTACGATCGCTAATCCAGTTGAATACTTCCTTTTTGATACAAAGCCTGCAAAAAAACCTGAAAATAAATAAATAAAGGGGTCTATCCCCTTTAACTACTTATTTAAGTCCGTGTTTCCTTAGATAAGTAGTTAAAGGCTACTAAATTTTAACAAAAAGGGTTAGAGATGAAAAAAATTTTTTCTTCTACTAAAGTTAAGGTTCTAGGTGGTGTTGCTGCTGTTGGCGCAATGTCAAGTAATGCTCTTGCAGCTGGTATAACAATGGGTGCAGATGGCACAGTAACTGGCGATCTTAATATTACTCCATTTATGGGCGTAGCTGGTGCGGTTATTGTTGTTTTGGCTGCAATTTTTGCTGTTAAAAAAGGTCTTTCTCTTTTGAAATAGCTTGTTCCCCTTTATTGGGGGGCTAATTTTTAAAAAGGTTAAAAGTGTATTTTGATTTTATAGACGTTACAAAATTAGGATTTTTTCTTAATTCTTTCTTTGCTGTTGTAATTGTCTTTTTTGCTTGTGTTACTGCCATTACTTCTGCTTTTAGTCTTTTTAAAAATTAGCACATAAATTTTAAAGCTTAAAGCAGAGTGCAAAGCAAAGCTTTAAGCCGACAAACGAAGTGCGACAGTAGTTTTTGGGGTTTAAATTTATGGATAAAGTCTTTCTTAACTTAACAATAGAGCAATATAACTTCTTGATGTCTACCACTGGGACTTTATGCGGTTTCTTGCTTTGTTTGTTTATTCTCTTAATTCTTTCAAGAATTTAAAAAAGGTGTTTAAAATGTTTAGTGTTATTGGTATCCCTGCTTTTGATTACTTCTTTTCGATTTTTATTTGGTTCTTAATCTTATCTTTGCCTATTTGTGCCGCTTTAACTCTTTTAACAAAAAGATTTTTTTAAGGCTTTGTGATGAAATTTCTAATTAGATCTTTCATTTTCTTATCTCTTTTATGTTCTCTTGCTTTTTCTAAAAATGGCGATGGCGGTATATACTGGGCTATGCGTGATTATAATTTGCCTAGTTCCTTTAAGCCTATCGATGGCAAATTTTTAAAAGGTAATAATTATTTCGGTCTTAGATCGCCAGAAACTGGCTATTACTTTATATATTCTTTTACAATTAGCCAAGAAGCTTATTATTTTTTAGGCTCAAGAACTCCAGGTTTTTATGTTGGTTACGGTCATGTTTATATAGGTGGCGCGCGTAGAGTTGGTCGCTTTGGTCAGCGTGGCAGTATTGGCGATTATGAACGTTATGTTGCTTCTGATAATCCAAAAGACCCTATTTTTAATTATTATGATTTTATTGTTTTTAATTCAAAAGAAGTTGCTAGATGTAAGCTAAATCAAGAATTTAACACTGACACTATGCAGTGTGTCGATTCTTGTCCAGCTGGTCAATTATGGAATGTTCAAACTAATGCTTGTGTGGTTGATTGCACTGATGAAGATAATCATAAATTTTTTACTTCTGATTATACTTGTATAAATTGTTCTAGTGCTTTAACAATAGATGATATTGCAAGATGTTACTGCTCTGGTCTTGGCTCTTCTTATAATCCTGGTTATGCTTGGGATCCTAATAAACCTAATATTGTTCAGGCACATTGCAAAGATGAAAGATTGATTACTTTCAAATTTGACAAAAGTAAAGAAAATCCAAACAAAGATAAAGACAAAGACAAACAAGACCCAAAC
>JAUMUT010000013.1 GCA_030530525.1 Capnocytophaga sp.
GTACAGCTATTTTGGTATTTCCTGAAATTTATGGAGACAAAATTAATAAAATAGCCCCTAAAAACAAAAAAATAATTTTTAATCAAAATTGCTATTATACATTTAATCAATACTCTACAGAAAATAACTATTACACAACACCATATCAAGACCCTAATACCTTAGGCACAATAGTAGTGTCGGAAGACTCTTTTGCTTATTTAAATTATACTTTCCCATCGTTACATATATACAAAACCAGCATAGGTATTAATCATTCTATATTCAATTATAGCAATAAAAAACAAAAACAAATTTGTTTTATGCCTAGAAAATTAGCAGAAGACGTAGCACAAGTAGTCCTAATTCTTAAACTAAGAAATAAATTAAACAACTGGAAATTCATATCTATTGATAATAAAACAGAGGCAGAAGTTGCTAAAATAATGAAAGAAAGTATTTTTTTCCTGAGTTTTAATCATCGTGAAGGATTTGGTCTTCCCCCAGTAGAAGCAATGGCTTGTGGTTGCTATGTTATAGGCTATCACGGAGAGGCTGGTAAAGAATACCTATTCCCTTCTTTTTCTTCCATTATAGAGAGTGGTGACATTTTAACTTTTGTTCAAAAAATAGAAGAAATGATCAATATTTATGAAAAAGACCCTACTATTATTTTAGAAAAAGGCAAGCAAGCCTCTGATTTTGTGCTATCAAAATATTCTATGGAAAGAGAAGAAAAAGATATATTAAACAATTGGAATAATATTTTAAATCTTTATTAATATTAGCTTTATTTCTAAAAAATATTATAAATCTTATGGAAAATAATTATTTCCATAAGATTTTCTCTCCTAATATTTCCGTCTTCTATATTCCTCTTCCAAGAGGTTTTTAGCTTCTTCTAATTGTTCGTACCAATTTTCGCCGAATTTACGTATTAGCGGTTCTTTAAGAAACTTATACACAGGCACTTGCAGTTTTTTACCCAATGCACACGCATCTTTGCAAATACTCCATTGGTCATAATTTACTGCCGTGAAAGTCAAAAAATTCTTCAATCGGATAGGATACAAATGGCAAGAAATAGGCTTCTTCCAAGATATTTTCCCATCGCGGTAGGCTTGTTCTATTCCGCAAAGTACAATGCCCTTTTCATCTCTTACCACATACGCACATTCGCCTCCATCTATAAGTGGGGTTTCCCATTCGCCATCTTCTCCTACAATGGCTGTTCCTTGTTCTTCTATTGCTTTTTGTCCTTTTTCAGATAAATAAGGTGCCACTTTGGGGTATATTTCTTCCAAAATAGGCACTTCATCTTCATCAACAGGGGCTCCTGCTACGCCATCTACACAACATTCACCCTTACAAGCATCTAAATTACAGACAAAATCATAATCAAATATATCTTCTGAGATAATTGTATCCTCTATTTGAACCATTTATTCTCTTTTTCTAATAAAAAACTCATTTCTTTTTGTATTTTTTGGGCTTCTTCTTGTGCTTTTTCTGCAAAATCTTCTTTATCAGAGGCATAAATTATCGCTCGGGAAGAATTTACTAACAGCCCAACACTCTCATTCATTCCGTATTTACAAACTTCGGAAAGGCTTCCGCCCTGCGCTCCTACGCCTGGTACTAACAGAAAATGATTAGGAATTATTTTTCTTATTTCCAACAAAAATTCGGCTTTGGTAGCCCCAACAACATACATCAGGTTTTGGGCATTTTTCCAAGTTTGAGAGGTTTGCAACACTTTTTTGTATAATTCTTCATTTTCTATGAAAAGTGTCTGAAAATCAAACGCTCCACTATTGGAAGTCAAGGCAAGAAGTATCGTTATTTTATCTTCAAAGGCTAAAAAAGGCTCTACCGAATCTCGCCCCATATAAGGCGCAACCGTTACACTATCAAATTGTAAATCTTCAAAAAAAGCCTTCGCATACATCGTAGAAGTATTACCTATATCGCCACGTTTGGCATCGGCAATGGTAAATATTTTAGGATAATTTTCGTTAATATATCGTATTGTTTTTTCCAAAGCCTGCCAACCTCGTACGCCATAAGCCTCATAAAAAGCCGTATTAGGTTTGTAAGCTACTGTATATTCGTGAGTTGCGTCAATTATAGCTTTGTTAAACGAAAAAATAGGATCTTCTTCTTGCAGAAGATATTTCGGAATTTTTGTTAAATCCGTATCCAAGCCAACGCAAAGAAAAGATTTTTTCTCTAAAATTTGATTTTTTAATTCGGTAACAGAAAAATTTTTCATCTCTATTTGCTGAAAAAATTGAGTTGCGCAAGTTACAAAAAAAAAATGAAACATTTATATTTCGCAAATAAAAAATTTTTGGTATATTTGTTGCTTAGTCTTTCTAAAAAAAGAAATGTATGAGATGGATAATTAGATTTAGTTGTTTTTTAGTGGCAAATATGAGCCTTTTTGCCCAAAATGAAAGTGCTTTTAAGGCTGGCGAATTTCTAAAATACAGAGTTAGATACGGAATTTTTAACGCAAGTTTCGCTACGCTAAATGTTAAAAATAAAACCTACGAAGGCAAAAATTTATACCAAGTAACAGGCAAAGGCGTTACCACTGGGCTTGCCAAACTTTTCTTTAAGGTAGATGATACTTACGAAAGTTATTTTGACAAAAATACACAAAAACCCTATTTTTTTAATCGGGATATTTATGAAGGTGGCTATACCAAAAAGTTAAATTTCTTTTTTAATGATGAAAATAACCAAGTCCGAATAAAAAATTTAGAAAATAACGAAAATAAAAATATTACCATTGACCCACAAACCAAAGACGTTATTTCAACACTTTATTATCTTCGTAATAATTTAAAAACCAATGATTTAAAAGAAAATCAGGAAATTAATTTGGATATGATTTTTGATGATGATGAAATTTTTAAATTCCGTTTGAAATTCTTAGGAAGAGAACGTATTGAAACACATTTTGGAGATATTAACACACTCGTTTTCAGACCATTAGTGCAAGACGGACGCGTTTTTAAAGAACAAGAAAGCCTTACCCTTTGGATAAGCGATGATGCTAATAAAATTCCCGTAAAAGTAAAAGCCAGCCTACGCGTTGGCTCGCTCGTTGGCGAATTGGTAGATTTTAACGAACTAAAAAATCCTTCTGAACTAAAAAAATAATGGAAAAAGATTTAAGCAATTTCAGGCAAGTATATTCTCGTGATGAACTTTTGGAAAAAGAAATTTCTCAAAACCCAATGGAACAATTCCAAAAATGGTTCTTAGAAGCGCAAAATTCAGATACCGAACGCGAAGTAAATGCAATGTCTGTCGCTACTTTGGGCAAAGACGGCTTCCCGAAAACAAGAGTGGTTCTCCTGAAAAAATATACACACGAAGGTTTTATTTTTTACACCAATTATGAAAGCGAAAAAGGCAAAGCGATAGAAGAAAACCCTCATATTTGCCTGTCTTTCTTTTGGGCTGGCTTGGAACGGCAAATCATTATAAAAGGAATTGCCGAAAAACTCGCCGAAAACCTCTCTGACGGATATTTTGAATCTCGCCCACGCGGTAGCCAACTCGGTGCTATTGTTTCGGCACAAAGTAGCATTATTCCATCTCGGAAATATTTGCAAGAAAAATTATCTGATTTGGAAAAAAAATATGAAAACCAAAACATTCCCAGACCTTCTTTTTGGGGCGGATACTTGGTAAAACCCATTTCCATAGAATTTTGGCAAGGAAGGCCCAACCGCCTACACGACAGGATAAGATACTCATTAACAGATGATTATGATTGGAAAATAGAACGACTAAGCCCGTGATAAATTACATTCATTCTAAATTTTTCTTATTCCATAAAATTTTATTCAAAAACTTGTAAATTTGCACAAAAAAATAAATGAACACCTTTCATATCCCAACAATGGCTGAGCTTTCCGCAAAAGGCGAAAAACCCGAAATACTCTTCTGGATAGGCTGTGCTGGAAGTTTTGACGAGCGCGCTAAACGAGTTACCAAAGCTATGGCAAAAATATTGCATAAAGCTAACGTTCGTTTTGCCGTTTTGGGTAGCGAAGAAGGCTGTACGGGCGACCCTGCCAAACGTGCTGGAAATGAGTTTCTTTTCCAAATGCAAGCAATGACTAATATAGAAACCTTAAATGGGTATGAAATTACAAAAATTGTAACTTCTTGTCCGCATTGCTTCAATACTATTAAAAATGAATATCCAAAACTTGGCGGAAAATACGAAATTGTGCATCATACCCAATTGTTAAAACAACTTTTGGAAGAAGGAAGACTAAAAGTAGAAGGCGGATTTTTCAAAGGAAAACGAATTACCTTTCACGACCCTTGCTATTTAGGAAGAGCCAATAATGAATATGAAGCCCCGCGTTTTCTTTTAGAAAAATTGGAAGCCGAAATTATTGAAATGAAAAAAAACAAAGCTCGTGCAATGTGTTGCGGAGCAGGAGGCGCACAAATGTTTAAAGAACCTGAAAAAGGAACGGAAGATATTAACAACCTTCGTGCTAAACAAGCTCTTGAAGTTCGTCCTGAAATAGTGGTTACAGGTTGCCCTTTTTGTAATACAATGCTTACCGATGGCGTACGAAACCAAAACAAAACCATTGTCCCTGTGATGGATATAGCCTTATTGATAGAGCAAGCCGAAGAATTATAACATTTCATAAAAAAGGGAGATTGCATTAATAATCTCCCTTTTTTTTCCTCAAATATGAGGAAATAATAACACAACTATAATTTTTTATATTTTTGGCAAATCTTTGGAAACTCGTTGCCAGAAATCTTCTTCAAAAAGGCGAGCAGCCCCCACCATAGCAGCATTTTCCATCAGCCCAGAAACGGCAACTTTCGTAAATACACCAGCGTTAGTGAGCGTAGTTTGCAAGGCTTTTTCAAAATAAGAGAATGCTAAGGAAATATTTCCACCTAAAATTAATATTTCCGCATCAAATTTTTTAAGCCAAGGAGCTAAAAATTCGCCTAAATTATTCCCAAATTCATTAAATATTTCTTCAAATTGGTCTCCTCTTTCTAATATTTCTTTTGCGCCATTTACTTCTATTCCTGTTTTTTCTTTATACGTTTTCACGAACCAACGAGTGCTAAAATATTCGTCGGCAATACCATTTTTATAAGGCAAATGCCAAAAACAGCCCTCAGGAGCTACTTTTTCATTAGAAACTACGGGCGCACCATTTTGTATGTATGCCGACCCAAACCCTGTACCAAGCGTAATAGCCACTACTCTATCAAAATCTTTCCCGTTTCCGCCCCAGCAAACCCCTACGGCAAAGGAAGAAGCGTCATTAAGGAAGCGCATTGGCAATTCTTTGTTTATCAAATACTTAGAAAGTTCGGTAGGAATATGTTTTTTATAAATATTCGGATATTTATGTTCCATCATTGAGAAACCTTCTTGGTAATTAAACGGACCAGGAACGGCAAACCCCAAACCTGCTACATTTTCTACCCCAACCTCTGAAAGGCATTCGTTAATGGCTTTTGCCCACGCTTTGAAAACATTTTCGGCAGTATCCGTGTGCGACAATCTATCGCGCTTAAAGGTCTCTTTTACAATCTGTTGAGAAAATCTATCCACCGCTACACAACTGATGTGGCTTCCTCCGATATCAATTCCGATAGTATATTTTTTTTCCGACATATTTTGTTATTTTTATTCTACAAAGATAATAATTTTTTATGAGAAAAAAGGAGTTTTCGGCTAAAAAATATTACATAATGCGAAATTTCTTTTGTTGGTAAAAAGAAAAAATCCAAATGAACTTTCATTCATCTGGATTTTTGAATTTAAATTATCATTATGTAACTTTTTATCGGTACAGAGTGAAGTGTCCTTTAAGAACTCTGTTGTCTTCTGGGTCATTCAATCGTAAGAAATACCAGTAGTCGCCTGCTGGGAGTTCTTGTCCTCCGTATCGTCCGTCCCATTGTTGGGTAGCGTTGAGAGTAGCTATATGACGCCCGTATCTGTCAAAAATTCTCACTTCTGCGTTAGGATAACTTATTAAGTTCTCTGGAGCCCAATAGTCGTTATTTCCATCACCATTTGGTGTAAAGAAGTTTGGCACTTGTACATCATAGAATTTTTTCTCTAAGGTAATGTAGTATCCGCAACCTTTGGAATCTTCTACATATACACGCACTTGTTTTACTTTTTCGCCACTGGCATTGGTAGCATCTGCATCGGTACGCTGTACGTAATAGGTAATATCTTCATTTGCTTTTGCTTCTTGCTTATGAGAATAGTACGTTTTTAGCTCTGCTGCCGTGTTGTATAGAGGCGAACTGAAATATACCATATAGTTTTCTTTACCACCGCTTATGCTTACTTTTATTTCGTTTAAGCTATCGGCTTGGGTTTTGTCTGTTATGGTAAGTGCAGTATAGCCATCTATGGTAAAGGTTTCGGAAACTCCTTGACACTGACCGCCTTTGTAATACAAGGTTATGGTATGTGTTCCGTTGGTTAAGGCTGCGCCAGAACTTTGCGGATTTTTAATCACGAATAGATCGTGGGTTTCTACCCCTGTATTATTTGCACCTCCATTGCTATTAACTACCAAATCAAAGTTTCTACGAGTGGTTTCATTATCGTAAGAATATTGTAGGTCATTAATAGAATATCTGTGTCCTAAATAAGGTGTTTTCACGGTTACATACAAGTCATATGTAGGAGTTTGTACCTGTGTTAAATCATCAGAACAGTTATACACTTGTTGCACTTTTGCATTCAAATCTACACCTTCCAGTATTTCAAAGTCTTGGTTGAAGACACAACCATTGGCATCGGTAACAGTAAGGGTATATTTAGCTGGTGCCAAACTTGTTTTAACTATTGGATCATTAAAGTTTAATGTATTTGCTGACGCTACAACTTCATCAACTCCTGTACTTGTATGTTTATACATAACAAATTCATACAATGGTCGGCCTGTTTCTTTTCTTACTCCTGTGTTAGGGTCTAACTCTCCAAAAGCAAATTGAATAGCACCATCATTTTTACCATAACAAGAAACGTTTTGTTTGCTTACTTGTTCTACTACTAAACGAGGATATTCTTCTACTTTAATATCTCTTACTTCTACTTCACAATTGTAGGTAACGTCTTTAATTTTGATATGATAGAATCCTTCTTTTAGCCCTGTAAATTCATACTCGTCTTTACTACTACTATTTGGTGTTTGGTATATATAATTTGGAGAAATTGCAAATTGATAATTACCAGAACCTTGTTCTGCTTGAATAGTAATTTTTCCGTCGCTACTACCATAACAATTTACTTTTTCGGCAGCAGGTGCGCCTTTAACGGCAACTTTTTTCTGTGCTTTAACGGTTATTGCTTTGGTTTGGCGACAATCTGCGTGCCCAACTACAGATTTTGTTACTTCAATAATATAATCTGTATCCAAAGTTTCATCAACAGACAATTCAAAACGATTAGAATTGTTGCGGGTACCTCCTGTACCTAATGTTGCAGGTGGGTATTCTGATGCTTTGTACAAACGATAGGTAACATTGGTAGCCTCTGCACTTGGAGTAACCACTGCATTAACAATGTATTTAAGCTCTCCATCTACACATTGATAGCCTTCGCTTTCGTCTAAGGTAACTTGGATATTAGAACCTGCTTCTATTTCCACAGAAACGATTTGTTCGCATAGATTTTTATCTACCACGCGTACGGTATGGCTTCCTGCGGAAAGGTTTTCAAGTCCTTTATCTTTATCATAACGAAGCGGGGTGGTAGTATTTCCATCTAAGTAATATTGATAATACTCGGTAGCTGGCGAAGTAGAAGTATCTTCTAACGGCGTACCACCATTGATGCTCAATTTTACTTTTCCGTCTGCTGCACCTGCGCAACTTTCGTGTTCGTATGTTCCTGACAATACTCCAACGTTTAGAGGAGATGGCTCTGTTATAGTAAATTCAAATATATGAACGTCATTGCCACTTGCGTCTAATTTTTTGGTAGTAGCATCAGAATATACGGTTGGTCGGCAACTATTTTGGTCTTGCATTATTACGGTATAAACCCCTGGTTCTAAGCCTGTAAATACTCCACCATTATCCACAAATCTGAAATCTGGGCTTATTGCGTACGTATATTGCCTTGTTGTTCCGCTTAACAAATTAGGGCTACTTATTAAATTAATAGTAAATTTACCATCATTTGCTCCGTTACAAGTTACATTGGTAGTTACGCCATAGGCTGTAAATTCTTTTTCTTGTTCAATTATTATCTCGGTTGTATCTATATCACAAGCGGTATTTCCTTGTGATACACGTACATAATATCTTCCTTCTGGTAGGTTGGTAAATTCACCTGTATTATTAGGAGATATTCCTGCGATAACGGTTTTAGTACCATCTAACAAGGTATAAGTATATTCTGTACCTACTTGTCCTCCTGTTGCTCTTACAACAATTTGCCCTGAACGACTTCCGTAGCAAGTTAAATGTGTTACAGTATGCGGAGTAATTGTAGTATCTGTTATGATAGAAATACTTATAGGTTGTACTGCTTCCACAGTTATTGTATTGGTAAAGCCTTCACAACCGTTAGAATCTACTACTTTAAATTTGTAAGTAGTTGTAGGTGCGTTTGGTACATTGGTAAATACATTACTTGCCAATGCGCTACCCATTACATTATTCGTATTTGGATCTACTTGGTAGTAGGTAAATGGTGCTAAGCCTACGGTTGGCACACCTATGGTTATTTCCCCGTTATTGGTACAATCTGGATACTTAGTAACGGTTGCCACTGGTATAATAACATCTGGTGGTGTAACCACTACATTGGAAGTAGTAGCTGGCGAACACAATAATGGGTCTGTTATTTGAACATAATATGTACCTCCGCTAATTCCTGTAAAGGTATATGTACCTGTACTTGGGCTAGCACTTTCTCTGCCTTCTTCTACCAATAAATTAGTAGAAGCATTGTATAGATGGTAAGTATAGTTATTGCTACCTCCCGTTACTCCTGTTACGGTTACTGTTCCTAATACCGAACAAGTATTGGCAGTAGAGGTAACATTTACCCCTGCTACATTAAGAGGAGAAGGTAAGCTCAAAGTATGTGCTACTCCATCTTTAACACAACCATTTTTATCTCTTACTTGTACCACATAAGTAGCTGCTGACAATTCTTTGAATACTGTTTGCTCTCCAAAAGGTACTTCTACAACTCCATTTTTCAATAGTTGGTATTCATAAGTTTCACCAAATCCACCTTGTGCTAAGGTATTTACATCTATTTCTCCGTCATTTAGAGGGTTTCCTTCGCAATCTAACGAAATTTCTTTAACAACACGTGTATTGAACGAAATAGCCGTAGTTGCTTGTTGTACTAATATAGTATCTTCAACGGTACAATTAGTATTAGTTTCCGTTACTTTTATTTTATATTGCCCACTTACGGTAGCTAAAGTATTAGAAACGATGCCATTTCTTTGTAAATTAGTTGCATTTCCTGTTCCTTGTGCTACTATTGCTCCTGCTGAATTGGTAATTTCAAAGGAATAATCTTGTACATTTCCTCCTATTAATACATTGAATGTAATAGTAGTATCACCAAAACAAGCTCTGTCGGCAGTAAATGTTACGGTAGGAGGTGCTACTTTGGTTACCGAATATGTTCCTGTGGTAAAGGTACATCCTGTTGCTCTATCAGTTATCACAAAGTAATAGTTACCTTCTGCATTTGGCAATGTAACATCTACCGTTCCTGTTGGCTGTGCCGTTTGGGTAGTTGCTCCCGCTGGTGTAGTACCATCAGGATTTTTAACATCAATATCATACGCTGGCGTAGAAGTAGAAGTTTTACTTCTTGTTATTGCAAGTGTAACTACTTCGGCAGCGGAACAGGTCATTTGAGCTTTTTGAGTAATAGTAACTCCTGTTATTTTCTCACGAGTAGAGATAGTAACTAAGTCTTGCCCTGTTACGTTTGCAGTACAGCCGTTAGCGTCTTTCACTTCCCACTTCACTTCATAATCTTCTCCTATATCGTTGAGAGTGAAGGTGTAAGAAGTAGCGGATTGGGTGTTATTATCTAAAACATTATTATCACTTGTTTTTATTAATTTATAAGTATAAGGAGCTGTACCTCCTGTAACGTTTATAGTTAGCTTCAATACATCTTCATTTTGCCCTGCTGTCAAACAATTGAAAGTAGGTACGGCAGTTGCCATTGTAGCGGTAAAGGTAGGCACAGATGGTATTACTACTGCATCTCCTCCTGTTTTTCTTGTGCTACAACCTCTGTTAGAAACTACTTCTGGCTCGTAGGTGTTTCCTGGTAAAATATTAGAGAAAGTAACGATTGTATTTCCGTTTTCTTCTTTTACACTTTGTGTTGCACCTGCATACAATGTACCCGCAGAGTATAAATTATACGTATAAGGACCTTGCTGGTTGGAAGCGTTTGGTATCGTTAATATTATCTGTGCCATTGGAGTGGTACAGCCTACGGCATTTACTTGTGCTACGGTAAATACAGGAAGCTCTGCCTTATCAAAAGTAATTTGTTGTGTTATTTTCGCACAACTTGCGGTACTTTTAGTATCGGTTACTTCAATTGTATAAGTAGCATTTTCTGGCAAGGAAATATCCATAGGTGATGTAAATGGCTGGTTCTGCATTGTAGGTTGCCCCACTACCGAATATGTATAAGAACCTGAGCCACTTGCCACTTGTAGCCTTACTACTCCTTGTGCTGGTGTGCCACAAGACGCTTCTTTTATTTTGGATATCGTAGCCTTAAATGGCGAATAAACAATTTGTTGCGAAGTTAAAGCATCGCTTATACAGCTTGTAGGTCTGTATTGTACTCTTACTAAGGTTTGGTCAAAGCCAGCAGGTACATTCAAGATGTTAGAATCTTGGTAGGTTTGTCCTCCATCTGCCGAATAACGGAAATCTGCTACATTGGTAGAAGGAGCTGTTGGCGTAACCTCAATAGTATAAGGTGCATTACAATTATCTCTCTGAGCTACGGTGAAGGTTGGCTTCTGTGTAGGGTTCAATGTTACATTGGTATCTACGGCACAGCCAAACTCATCTGTTACAGTAACTACTAAGGTAGTGGTAGTTGTTGGAGCTGTTGTAAAATCAGACTCTGATATACTAATTTCTCCTTGGTTTATTCTTCCTCGTGTTCCTCCTATATTTAATTGTAATGTTGGGTTTTTAGCTCTTAACAATTGTATGCGGAATGTTCTACTACCGCCATTGTTTATGGTTACATTTATTTTAGAAGGCGTACTACAACTCAAATTCACTGGTGTAGTAGCACTTATGGTAAATGGTGTTTCGCCTGTTCTGCTTACTACTTCTACTGGCTTAGTATAGTTTGCGCTACAAGTAGATGTTACCATTTTTAATAAATATTTCCCTGCTGGTACATTGGTCAATTGTACATTTTGTGTAGGTCCGGTTCCTTCTATATTGGTTGTACCACTCAAAGTAGTAGGCGGAACTCCCTGAATACCAGAAGAATTTGGTATAGGTTGCATTGTTTCAGCATTTAACAACTGCCAACTTGTTACCGAATTACTTAATGTATAAGAAATAGTACCTAATGAACTTCCTGCACAAGTTGTGCTACTTGCTTCTGTACTAGTTACTTGGCTATCAGGTATTCTGTTAGTATCCAACGTATGAAGCATTTCGCAATAATTAGTATCAGTAGCAGTTCTCTTTGTTCTTACTCTTAATGTATAAGCTCTTCCTCTTTCTAAATTAGCAAATGTATGTGCATAAGGCGGTGTAGTAACTGCTGTCCAAGTAGTTCCGTCTATGGAATATTCTACGGAATGATAAGTTGTTCCGGTTAATTCCACTGGAATACTAAAATTACAATTTGTACTAGAAATACTTCCATATTTTACATCAAAAGATTCCGTTACTATTTTTGCTATATGTGTTGGTAAAGTATAAGTACATACAGGCTTGGTTAGGTCAGTTGCTAAGAAACGACCTATTACTCCATAGACTACTTGCCCATCATTTAGGTTGTCTCTGGTATCAGAAGTTTGCCAAGTTACACCTCTGTCAAAACTATAACGGATAACATAGCCTGTTATATCATTAGTTGTTGGGCTTGTTATTTTTACTTTTGCTTTTACGTTAGGGTCACAAGCGGTTACCGTTTCGTTACTGATGCTTCCTGTCATAGCCGCAGGTGTAGTTAGGGTAACGGTAGAAGTATGCACCACTGTACAACCTCTTGCGCTGGTTACTTGTACATTATATGTGTCTGACGGTATTTCTTCTAATACAATAGGCGAAGTATTGGAAGAAATTTCTCTACTATATGTGTTTGCTGTATTAGTAACTTTCACTCTATACGGAGCTTCGCCGGTTACTTGTATTCTTATTTTTCCTTTGTCGTTTTCACAACTTGGATTTTCTGCGGTTACACTTTGGATAGTAAAGTTATCATCTGCTTTTATTTCTACATTGGTTTGTATTCTGTAAGCACATTTTGCAGTGGTAGCGGCATCTCTTATATAAATATCATATCTGCCTGCTGTCAATGGCAATTTGAACGGCATAGTACCTGTTATTGAGGTGTAGCCTGTTGTAGGCACAGCTCCGCCAACATTGGTAGTTGCTACTTCATAATTTGGCGTAGTAAAGCCTCCTGTTATTTGGTTGATTTCTATACCTCCTGCTTGTGTAACTCCGTTACAAGTCATATGCGGAACGGCTTTTATATTTGCCGTAATAGGCGCACCTACTTGTATTTGTTGCGAACCGCTACAACCATAGCTATCGGTTACTCTTACATCATAAGTACCTGCTTGTAAGCCTGTTATATTAGGGTTAGTACCGTTATCTTGCCATTGTATTTGCGATGTTAGTTTATACTGATAGTTATACGTAGCCCCTGCGTTGGCATTATTGTGGCTTACATTTATGGTAGTGCCTGCGGTACAATTAGTGGTTAAGTTTATCACTAATGGATTTCTTGCCAATAACTGATAAGTAACCGAAGAATTGGCCGTAGCACGACAACCATTAGTATCTTCTACATTTATGGTATAAGTACCTATATTTTTTAGGGTTACATTCCCGTTGGCATCTGCTTGGGTATTAGCAGGCAAGCCAGGACCTACTATTTTGTAGATATACGTTCCGTTACCACCTGTTGCAGTGATAAGGTTTTTAATATTTACTACTTTTTCGGTTTGGTTACAATTTAGATAATCACTAAGAGTTTTGCTACTGGTTACGCTTACTGCATTAGGCTGATTAATTGTAAAATTGGTAGTTTTGTTACAAGTTATATTATTATCGGTATCTCTTTTTTGTATTTCTAACCTATAATTACCTGCTTGTAAGCCTGTTAGCGAAATAATACTTTGGGTAGTAGTTCTTCTATTTCCTACTAGTACATTATTTCTATATAAAGTATAAGTAACAGTGGCACCATCTACGTTTTTAAGAGTGAAACGAGCTGTTCCGTCTGTACCACCATTACAAGTAACGGCTTTAAGATCTGGCGTGCCAGAAAAATCAAAGGCTTTGTCAGTATTGATAGTTAAAGGTATATCAATAACAGAGCTAGAACATACTTCTGGCTCTTGCCATACTCTAATATCATCTAAGGCAAGGTCGTTACCATTTTCTTGTCCGCTTTTACTAAAAATTTCTATACGGATAGAAGTAGCACCAGGCGCATCTATTTCTCCTGAAAACTCTTCCCACCCTTCAAGGCTTTTATTTTGTGCCAATCCATTCCAAGCCTCTCTTGTAAATCCTCTGTTTGCACCTTGATTAGGGCTATAAGTACGATCCGATTCTTTTATAACTGCACCAGTTATATTATTTACTACACGTATAGAAAACACCGGAGGATAAGGACAACTATAACAAAGATTGAATACATACATTGTGTATTTAATCTTCTGGTTTGGCAATACATTATTTACGGTTTTATGATAAATAGATCTGTTATCACCATTTCTTCCGACATTCATTATAAGGTAACGCCCATTTACAAGCTGAGAGTGGTCATACGGGAAGCCCCAGTTACTATTATTCAGACCTCTGTACTTAGGTGTTCCTATAGATTTTATCTGATACCAGTTATCTGGCATTTGATTATCTGTTCTGTTTAATGCACAACTATATAAACTAAGTATATTATCTCTTGGCTCACAAGTATCTGCACCTTGTCCAAAGTTTTCTTCTATCAAAATATTTGGCGTAGGCGATTGTCTTTGTCGGTAATATACTTTATAGCCTGTACTCGTTTTGGCTAATTTTTGTTTTTGTAAAGGTGTATTTACATAATTATTGCTATTATTGTAGCTATATTCATAATCGGTAGTGTTTTTTGGAGTAACCGAAAGATATGGCTCTCCATTACAATCATAAGTAATATTGTGTTCTAAACTTGGTGCTTGCAATGCGTCTTCCACTTTTATGGTTTGCTCAAAAATACAAGCAGGGGTATTTTTGTCTCGTACTTGTACGATATAGATTCCTGGGTCTAAGTCTTTCTCGGAAGAAGCCTGCCAAACCCCATCACCAAAATTATATTCATACTGTCCAGAACCTCCGGATACGTTATTTACTGCAACACGTGCCTTAGTTACCGGATTGATACAAGCCAATTTCTTAATACCCACAAAACCTAAAAGAGGATTTCCGTTGGTAGTAATAGTATAAGTCGTGTCGTTTCTATAAGTACAAAGTCTGGCTCTCTGTTGTCCATATTTTACTTCTATGCGGTAAGTACCTTCTATTAGTTTAGAAAACGTAGAAGAAGATTGCTGTCCTTTAAATTCCCAGCTACTTCCTTCTTGCTTATAAAGATGGTATTCTACCACAGAATAATAAGTGGTAAAATTGGTATCTGTAAAATTCACTTTTAATGAACCACTGGCATACTGACAGTTTGCATCTGTTTTGGTAACATTAAAGTTGGGCTGTGGTGTATTTCGTACTACAAAATCTTTTGTTAAAACACAACCATTGCCATCTGTAATAATTGCTCTAAAATTGGTATAATTTCTATTAGCAGGGTAAGTAAAATCAATATCATAAGAGGTTTCCAGAGGAGAACCTACTTGTGCTGTTTTTACATTTCTGGTAATAGTAGTAGTAGCTCCTGTATTGGTAGTTATCTGAATATTATAACCTGCCAAAGCTGAAACGAGCATACCACCTTTTATGGTAAGTTTCAAATTATTCTCGGAAGTACTTCCACAAGTATTTTTAGAAGCATTGGCAGAAGCCACTAACGGAGACACGCCCCCTATTACTTCTGTACGTGTAACAGAACAACCCGCAGATTTTAACTCAATAGTATAAGTATCTGCTACCAAAGTAGTTAAGTTGTTATTTACACTGGTATTGGTTTGAGAGTCTAACACATCGTTATATTGCGCCACAGTGTGCGTACCACGTTTTACGGTTACGGTAAATGGTTTTGGTACTTTATTATCTACCTGAATACGCAACTCCCCGTTTCCACTATTTTCTAAGGCACAAAGTACATCTTTATGAGTGATAGAAAGAGATGCTGCTTCAGTAATTTTAGAAATATTTACAGTTTTGTCATAAACACATACGTTATTTTGGTAGGTAGCAGCACCGCCTTCCAAAAGCGGACGGATAAATACTTTATATTCTGCTTCTTCTCTTACAGGATATTCTACCATATTATTACCATTGGTACTATCAATGTTTTGCCAAGCTGTTGCCGAAGGCGTTTGGTTGGATTTTAAAACCTGATATTGGTATTTTCCTGTTGGAATATCTTTTATAATTACTTTTCCGTCATTACAGAAAATATTTCTTCCTTCTACATTAAATGTTAAAGAACCTTTAAAAGCTCGGAAAAAGTTAGTAGAAGGACAGCTTTGGTAATTAATACGCAAAGCAAATTCGCTACCCGCTTGGGTATTGCCTACTTTATCTTGGGTAAGGATAAAATTTTTACCTGTTCCTATACTTTCCCAATTGCTATCGGTTGCTACATCCGAAGTAGTAACCGTTGGCGGACAAGTTTCTTTACCCGTGCGCCCTGTTCCTTTATATCGGTACCAAACGATATCCGAATCGTTTATTCCTGTTAAGTTTAAGTTAAATTCTTTAGAAGCATTACAAAGATATATTTCCGTGTAATCAGAATTATCGTTAGCACATTTTATGAGCTTGGCTGCATAACTTTCTAATGGATTTCGGATAGTAGCAGTTCTTTGATAAACGTTAAAAGTTTCTTTTTCGCTATTAAAACAATTTTGCCCAGCCACAGGAGTACGAGTTACCTCATAAACACCTGGCTGACTGATGTTTAGTGTTGCATTTCCTGAAAGAACGGTATTATCTCCTTGTCTTCTCCATTCGTATTTGGCATAACCTGCCCCAGCTGTTAAGGTAGTAGGCCCACAGAAAGGAAATTCTTGCTTAACACAAAGGGCATCATCTACATAGAATATAGTTTCGTCTGGGGTGGTAGGGCAAGATTGTGTACCTGTATGGCTTTTTATTTCCGCATTGGCACCACCACCTGGCAAAGACTGGTAGGTTAATACATCTTGCGAAGCCAATTTGTTTCCGCAAGCACTTCTAAGGGTAGTACAATCTATATCTACCTTAGCTATATAATGTATTTTATAGGTTGTTCCTGGTGTAAAAGCCTGATGGAAATCAATACTTACTTTATTGGCTGTTCGGCTAGTTTCTCTTATTATAGAAGTAGAAGGAATATCTGTAAATTGTTGGAAAGTAGCCCCTTGCGGAATATTAAGCTCTATTTTTGCGCCTTGATAAGAAGTAGAACCTACATTCTTAACAGTAACTTCATAGAGTACCTCATCTCCGTTTTTTACTTTTTGGTTTTGTGCATCTACCCAATTGCCCGATGCATTTTTCATTTTCACTACTTTCTGCACTTCAAAAATAGGAATTTCCAAATCCATAGAGATAACACCTAATAAAGGCATATAATTAGATGTATCATTATCTCTTCGGAATTTCATTCTTATTGCTCTAGTTGCTGATTCTGGAATAATTCTATTACCTGTATTATCTATTTCAAAATCATCAATATCCCAACCGAGTGTATTGGTAGAGGCTGGCACGCGAGTAGTAACATTATTGGTTAAATTTTTGGTTATTGTACCATCAAAAAAGTTAGTAGTAGGGTTTATACTTCCTCCAAGAGTACCCATCATTTTACCATTATTAACCTCAATGGTACGACCTCCTGTTTTATCTCCACCAAGCCCCACTACGGCAACTCTTGCTTGTATAGTTTTTTTAGCAGGGTCAGGAAGACCTACATACCCATTCCAGTCTATATCAGGAGCGTATTGCTCAGATATTCCAAAAACTCTTTCCACCAAAATAGATTTTGGAGGTAAAGAGTGTGATAAATCTTCATAAACAAACACAATAGACCAACCCGCCGCAGGAGCCGAAGTACCCGCAGTAGTAAGAGAAGCCGCAATATTGGCAACCGTATAAGTACCATTAGGGTTTGATAAGGCTTTTACTTTGTCAGTAATATCTGCTGCCCGCGCTATATAGTTGGAAGAAGAAATGGTTTGGCTTATTGTAGCCGTAATATCTTCATAGGCAGTAGATCCTGGTAGTTTTAGTTTTACTACGCTGGGGTTACCTTGTGCGCTATTGGTATATACAGCACCCCATACCAAATATGCAAACTTCATTTTTAAGCAACTTTGGTTAGCTAAGCTGATATTCAAATCGGCACTGGACGATTGGAAAGTACTCGAATCACTATCCACATCAATAAAAGCCATATTATTAGCAATATCCGTTCGGCTACTATTTTCATTATAAGCCGTTCTTTCATATCCGCTACGAGTTACAGCATTATTACCGATGATAGCAAAATCTTCACTAAAAGAATTTCCTTTATAATCCGTATAATTCCTATAAACAACATCTTGCGGATTTGATGTTTGAGCAAATATTACAAATTGTGAAATTAATACTAAACAAAAAGTAATAAATACCTTACATTTTGTGCTTGTTTGCATAGTTTTAATATTATATATTGTTTAATTATTTTCCTACTACTTCAAGTACCCACATACCTGTACTTGAAAAATCTGGGTTATACAAATGTTTCCTATAAAATTGTTGTGCCTCATCAAGCCCCATTGCTGGGTTACCGATATACACATAAGTTCGGTTAGTAATAGGATTTACAAATCCTGCTACTTGGTACTTTTTACGCATTAAAGTAATGAGCCTGAATGCGTTACGAGGATCTTGATATACCCCAATAATAACATAATGTCCGGATTGTATCTTATCACTCGCGATATTTTCTCGCTTGATAAAGACCGTTTCCCCATTAGATGTTGTAACAGGTGTAAGCCCATTGTTACCTGTATTAGTGTTGGTGGTAGCAGTGGTATTATTGCCTGTTGGTGTTGGCGGTGTTGGTGGTGAAGGCTTAGCTGCTACTTGTGTTGTATCTTTTGGAGCTATTGGTTGAGCTTTCAAACGTTCGGCTCTTTGTCGCATACGTTCTTCGGCTCTTAAACGTGCTGCTTTACGTTGGTTGTCCTTTTTTAATCGGTCATTGCGTGAGTCGGCTTGGCGTTTTCCTCCAAATTGGTAATTTACATACGCCCCCACAGTACTTCCTAAGTTAGGTATTTTTGCTCCTAAACCATTCTCATATTCTATACCTATACTAAGCATTTCATTAATATTAAAGCCAATACCTTCAAAAATTCCATATTTTTGGGTATAACCAGAATAGAGCCAGCCTAATTTTGGTAGGTCTATACCTACATTACCTGAAAGATTGAGCCCGTCAGGTTCTTTGGTTGCTTTTACCATAATGTGCCAATTACCACGCTCTAATATATTATCATTATCAAATTCATAACGATACATTAGGTGTCCTGTGAAAGTTTTATCACTAAATGGAGTCATTGTTTTTTTTGCTCCGAGAGAATAATCTAACAAATTTTCGGCAGTTGCCCCAAAGTGGAAATAACCTATATTAAAGTCAAAACCAGGTTGAAAGGTTAGCCCAAAAGAATTTTTCACTTGCAAGCGAGGATCACTAGAATCTGCTATTACTACTCTCCCTCTATCTATACCACTATACATTGGTACAAAATTAAACCCTAAGCGCAAGCCTGCTTCGTCTGAAAGTTCTACAAAATGCTCATAATTCAATACGACACCTATGTTAGACATTATTCTTGCATTTCTTTTATAAATGAAAACATTAGTAGAATTTCGCTCCTTCCAGTTAAACCCAAAAGAAGCTCCCATTAATTGATTACTTTCATTTTTGAAGCCCATCCATTGCGAACGATAATAAACCCCTACATTATATTCCTGATAATTATTTATCAAAGGAAAAACAGGGTTGGTTAAGAAAGAATTAAACTTAACCGTAGTATGTGTTGGCATTTGGTAAGGCAAATAGTAGGCAGTATCCTCTTGGGCAAAAGCCCCATAAGAGAAAAATAGCATTACTATTATAATAATATGTTTTAATATTTTCATTATCAGTTAAGTAGTATATTAGTTAAGCACAGTTATAGTTCCTGTTTCTGTAGAACCATCCATTTTTTCTATTACATAGAAATAGATTACGGCTCTCCCTTTATCATCTTCTGTAGAAGAGAAACTTGGCCAATCATTTTTATATTCATTTGCTGAAAAAACTACTTTTCCACTTTGTGAATATATAGTAACTTTTACATTATAGTATTCATCTGTTTCTGGTAAAAACCATTTTGCATTAGCAGGTGTATCGGAACTAAGTATCACAACATTAGGAACTTTATTACTCTCTGCCCATTTTCCTATATTTATAGTAGCTTCTCGTCTTCCACATATTTCTTTAAAATGTGAATCTGTATATTCTATGACTAATTTATATTCTCCCAAAGCTTCATTATACGCAGGTGTATCTATTTCGCTTGCAGGTATAGTATAAGTAATATCGGAATCCGCTTCTTTAACTAATTGATCTTTATGATACCATTTATAGGTCTTATCGCTTTCCATTTGAAGTAAATTATCGCCATTATATGGTATAAGCATAAGTCCTTCTTTATTTTTTAATGTATTTGTATTTCTATTATTCGTTCTTATTACTAAATTTTCAGGCATCCCTTTTGGGCGTTCTTTTATATCTATTTCTTGTGAGTTAAACGCTCCATTTACTTTAAGCCTGTATATTCCTTCGCTAGAAGAGTTATCAATGGTTATTTCAAATACATTGGTTTGAAATACTTGGTTGTCTTTTGTCCATTCAAATGTATAATAGCCATAATCGCTTTCTCTTACCACATCTGTGGTATTAGTAGCTTGGTCATAGGCTTCTAAGGAGGTAAGTTTTAGTTTTATTTCAGAACCTGTACAAGATTGTTCTCCTGAATAATTAATTTTTACATTAAATCTTCTTGGTTCTATTACATTTAATTCTTTTTCTGCCAATTTATTCCCACAAGTGTCATACACTTCGGCTTTGTGTAATCCTCCTGCTTCGGTTTGGTAAGTTCTTTTGGTGTCATCTTGTACTAATGCACCATCTCTATACCATTTTATATTAAAAGCAGATGCACTGGTAATATTTAACTCCAATGTTGGTTTTCTATAATTATAAAAGAAAAGCACACTCCCTCTAACACCCAGCCACTCAATATCTGCTGTATCTACATCAGACCTTTCTTGTACGGCTACAATATTAGAGGTATAAATACAACCACTTGCTTCTGTGATAGTGACATAATAACTACCTATATCCGTTACAGAATAAGTGGAAGAAGTAGCGTTGGCAATAGCTGTACTATTTTTATACCATTGTAAAGTACCTGTTAGCTGTGTACTTACAGAAAGAGCCAATGTATTGCCTGCACATTTAAGCTGAGTATTGCCTCCGGGTATGGTTATCAAACCAGAACCACTTTTCTCTACCACACTTACTGCTTCGGATTGTATAGAACAACCTCCTGATGGAGTGGCAATTACGTAATAACTACCAAAATCTGAAATGGTTATTTTTTTGGTAGTAGCACTTTGTTTTACTCCGTCTTTATACCATTCGTAGGTGTAATTGTTTTCTGTTGTTATTGGGTTGGATACTTGCGCTTCTAATTCTGCGGTACCTCCTTTACATTTCTCTTGTGGGCTACCGCCTAATATACTAACGCTAGAATTATTAGACGCTGCTATTACTTTAACATCGTTAGAGCCTAAATTAATTCCACAACGCCCCAAATTAGGCGATACTTTATAAGTTCCTACTTCGGTAACTGTAATAGAACGCCCTGTTTGCCCAGCTATTTCTACACCATCTTTATACCATATATAAGAAGAAGCATTAACCCCATCTGTTATGGCGAGTGTTCGTCCTTGTCCTTGACATAGTTCCACAGGAGAAATAAAGCTATTAAGCGTTAAAGCTGCATCTGCGCTGTTAGTATAGTGTATAGAAATAGGAGCCGAAACACCTTCTACTACGGGGTCTGAGCTTTTTATTCTTATTCTATAATTGTTGCTTGACATTCCTGCTGTTACTCTAAAAGTCATAGAAAGTAACCTACTAGAAGCATTGGATTGTAAAGTAGCCAAAGTTGTGGTTCCCGATGTAAAATCTCCCGAAGGGGAAGATAATTCCATCGTAAAAACATTGGAATTAGAAGGCAATGCACCATTCCACCGAAAATCTATGGTATATTCCCCAGAAGTTTGATTTGCACAAATATATTCTGCATTCCTTAGTTTTACATCTGTAATGGATTGTGTTGTTTGCCCATAAGCGAATACATTACAGCATAGCAACATTACTATTACTGCCAACCACTTCATATGTCGTACAACTATACTCATAAGTTATTTTTTTAATTTTTTATTAAGTTAAAACTTATCAGATTTTTTAGTTTTATTTTAGAAAAAAATATTCTTCTCATAAAAAATCGTGTTTCGTTTCAACAAATATATAAAAAGTTTTTTGTTTGGTAAAGATTAACCTAAAAAATATTAGGCAATCTTTACGAAAACATTTTATAATATATCCTTTATATAAAAAGTTTTCTCGCTCAATACAAGACTTTAAAACTATTTTATAAAGTTATTTTTATTATTTATTTTGTGAAAAAGTTATTAACATTTTTAAGGATAATGGTTCATTTATAAGAACAAGCTATTTTTGAAGTATTCTTTTCTTTATAAAAAAACAAATCTTTACCTTTTCTTTATGTTATAAAAACTTAAAAAATATGTTAATATTAAACATTGAAACGAACATTTAATATTATGTTAATTTTATTAAATTAAAACCTGAATTTATTAATTTATTTTGGAAATGTTTTTATAAATTCTTTCACGATAGTAATTACATTTGGCATTGCATTATTTACAGCTTCCAATACTTCATCGTGCGAAACATTTGGGCTAATATCCGCTCCACCAACATCTGAAATTACAGAAATAGCAAAAATACGCATTCCTTGGTGGCGCGCCACGATAACCTCAGGTACGGTACTCATACCTACGGCATCGGCTCCTAAACGATATACCATTCCGTACTCGGCAGGAGTTTCAAAAGTTGGTCCTTGCAAGCCCAAATACACTCCTTTTTTTATTTCTATTTGTTTTTCATTGGCTATTTTTTGAGCAAAATCAAGCATTTCGCGGTCATAAGCCTGACTCATATCAGGGAAACGAGTTCCAAATTTTTCCAAATTTTTCCCTCGTAAAGGATGCTCTGGAAACATATTAATATGATCTGAAATGAGCATTACATCTCCTATTTTAAAAGATGGATTTACCCCTCCCGAAGCATTGGAAACAATTAATTTTTCTATACCAAGACAATGGAAAATACGAACAGGGAAAGTAACTTCGCTCATTGGGTAGCCTTCATAAAAATGAAAACGCCCTGCCATAAGCAACACATATTTTCCTTCTAATGTTCCGTAAATGAGGCGATTACCGTGTCCTTGAACCGTAGTTTGTGGAAAATTAGGAATATCCGAATACGGAATTTCGCAAATTGGCGTAACGGCATCTATCAAGGTAGCCAACCCCGAACCTAAAATAATTGCATATTCTGGTTTTTCTTGTGTGAAAAACTGCTCAATGTAGCGTGTTGTTTCTTCAAATTTTTTGTATAACATATTTCAATTTTGTTTTTAGTTTTCTTTCATTAAATACATTTGTCGTACTTTTTTGAACAATTCGGAAGAATATACGAAATCCGTAACTGCTTCATTATCTGTTCTAAAAATAGTATCTTTGCTTCCCTCCCACTCTTTATAGCCATTTTTTAGGAAAATAATTTGTTCGCCTATTTCCATCACCGAGTTCATATCGTGGGTGTTAATGATGGTAGTAATGTTAAAATCTTGGGTAACGGTATGTATCAGGTTATCAATAACAATAGCCGTTTTGGGGTCTAAGCCAGAGTTTGGCTCATCACAAAAAAGATATTTTGGGGAATTGACTACGGCGCGCGCTATGGCTACTCGTTTTTGCATTCCGCCAGAAATTTCGGAAGGTTTTTTATGATGCGCATTAATCAGATTTACTTTTTCTAAGACAAAATCTACGCGGTCTTGCATTTCTGCCTGCGATAAGTTGGAAAA
This sequence comes from Capnocytophaga sp., assembly GCA_030530525.1. GTDB lineage: Bacteria > Bacteroidota > Bacteroidia > Flavobacteriales > Flavobacteriaceae > Capnocytophaga. The sequence goes on from JAUMUT010000013.1 coordinate 23,637, forward strand.
CATTTGCAAAGGGAACATCACATTTTCTTCTACCGTCATAGAATCAAAAAGGGCACTTCCTTGAAATACCATTCCCATTTCTTGTCTGAGTTTTCGTCGTTGTTCTTTGCTCATTTCGGCATATTTTACCCCTGCATAAAGGATATTTCCGCTATCAGGAATATGAAGCCCCAAGAGTGTTTTCAGGAAAACGGTTTTGCCCGAACCACTTTGCCCAATAATTAAATTGGTTTTGCCTTGATGAAAGGTAGCCGAAATTCCTTTTAGGACTTCCACTCCACCGAATGATTTTTTAATATCTTGAACTTCAATCATTTATGTTAATAAATTATAAATATTATTTGCAGGTTCTTCCTCTAAAAACTGAGGAATATCTGTAAATAATTTAGGTTGTTTATGAGGAGTAATTCTCTTATTAGCTAAGTTTAATTATATTTTTTCATACCTTCCCATTTATTGTCAGGCTAGCCAAAGTAGTTTCCTCACTTAAAAATGTATCTCCTTTCTAAATTGTTTAGGTAAATTATCTATTATTTGAAAAACATCAAAGGTTTGTTCATTATTAAATTTAACTTTCCTTAACCACCCTTCATCATCAAAGGTTTGTTCCAAATTACAATAAGTAAATTGAGCGTGAATATTTGGAGAAACAACAAGTAAATTTTTCAAATGATTTCCTTTATTGGCATCAATGTGATGTATTTCAAAATAAGGTTTTCCATTTTTCATTATAAAAGTAAAACCCGAAAGCTGGCATTTGCCAAAATACATTTCTAATAATATTTTTCTTAAAGAAAAATTTACACTTTCTCGCACCGATATTGAAGGTCTTTCTATTATATTTCGTTCTTTTATTGTTTCATTAGAAAGCTGTACAAAAATATTTTGCAAAACTTCTTTTTCTGAAAGATTAGAAATTTTGGAAATCAATGATAAATTATTTTTCAAATCTATCTCAGAATTAGATTGTTCAAATTCATTCCAATGATGAGTGAATTTCTCTTGAAAAAGTTTTTCAGGAATTATTCTATATTTTCCATCATCTAATATTTGAATGATTAACTCATCATTTTCTTGTATTCCATATTTTTCATAAAAAGATTTCATTCCTCCTATACGACATTCACGGCTACTACTTTGATATGGAGTAAAATTTTTAATCCAATGATTTCCTATTTCGTCTATTAAATATATTTCTTTTGTATTTTTTGGAAATAAATCAATCAAAGATACAGGAATAGCTAATAATCCTTTATCTATTCTGCTTTTAGTTACTTTTATTGTAATATAATTTAAGGGTAATTTAGAATTTTCAATCTTCATAAATTTCTTCAATAGTATTAGCTTCGTTCCATTCTTCTATATTACTAATTATTTCTTCTTTATTAACAGATTGTTCCTTTGCTTTTTCATATGCTTCTTCTTCATTATCTGCTTCTATTTCATAAGAGCAAAAGGTTGAATAATAGATATTTACTATATATTTTTTAGTGTTCATTATATTAGTTTAAAAGAATTTAAGCTCCCTCTAAAATAAAAGATTTTTTTCAGTAAAATCGTTGTTTAAAGTATATTTATGTTAATAAAATTTGCGTTATGAGAAAATCAATAATTATAATAACCACACTTGTCCAAACGAAAGAAATGGTACTTGCTTTACCAACATCCAGCGCACCGCCCTTCATATAATAGCCGTGATACGCAGGAATGGTAGCCAATACGAACGCAAAAATAAGACTTTTTATAAAAGCATAAACCAAATGAAACGCCTTAAATTGTAGTTTCAAGCCTTCTAAAAACTCCGCCGAAGTGGTATAATGCCCAATGGTTGCCGCCAAATATCCGCCGTAAATACCCAACGCTATCGCCATTGAAATAGCAAACGGATACAATAGCAAAGCGATGATTTTCGGGAATACCAAATAATTAAGCGAATTTACGCCCATAATATCCAGAGCATCAATCTGTTCGGTAACGCGCATTGTCCCGATACTTGATGTAATGAACGAACCAACCTTCCCCGCTACAATAATAGAGGTAAAAGTTGGAGCAAATTCCAGCACGATAGTTTGCCTTGTCGCAAAACCTATTAAGTTTTTGGGAATCAAAGGGTTATCAATATTCAAAGCCATTTGTATTGCAATAACCGCCCCAACAAACAAGGAAATAAAAGCGATAATCCCCAATGAACCAAACATAAGGTCGTCTATATCCTTCATTATCAGCTTTTTAGTCATTGCCCATTTGGTTCGTTTCCGAAAGACTTCGTATATCATTATAAAATATCGCCCAATGGCTTCTAAGTGCTTCATAATTTATTTTTGAGAGGGCAAATATAAAACTTTTTTTGGTGCTAACCATCATTTTATTTAAGATTTTCAATAAATATACATTCGTTTAACCCAAAATGCTCCTTTTATTCTACTTTGTAGCAAGTGTATAAAAAAGAAAAGGCACAATATTTTTGTACCCTTTCTTCTTTTTATTAAAACATATAAATTATTTATTATCAAATAGTTAAATATATTAAGAATGAGATTCTAACATATTTTTAGGGTCTAAAATTTGGTCTAATTTATCCTTAGAAAGTAATTCGTGTTCTAATACCAAATCATAAACGGATTTCCCTGTTTGAAGAGCTTCTTTGGCGATTTTTGTACTATTTTTATATCCGATATAAGGGTTCAATGCCGTTACAATACCAATACTATTTTTCACCATATTCAAACAAACTTCTTTATTGGCTGTTATGCCAACGATACATTTTTCTCTGAGGGTATCCAAAGCGCGTTCTAAGAAAACGATAGATTCCATAATTGCCTGACAAATAACAGGTTCCATTACGTTAAGTTGCAACTGTCCTGCTTCGGCAGCAAACGTAACGGTAAGGTCATTCCCTATTACTTTAAAACATACCTGATTGACAACCTCTGGGATAACAGGATTTACTTTTCCTGGCATAATGGAAGAGCCTGGCTGCATTGGAGGTAAATTAATTTCGTTCAAACCTGCACGTGGCCCCGAAGAAAGCAAACGAAGGTCGTTACAAATTTTTGACAATTTTACAGCTAAACGTTTTAAAGCCGAAGAATACATAACATAAGAACCTGTATCTGGGGTTGCTTCTACCAAGTTGGAAGCTGGCACGAAATCTTCTCCTGTTATTTTTGCTAATTTTTCAGCACAAAGTTTCGGGAAGCCAACAGGTGCATTAAGCCCTGTTCCGATAGCCGTTCCGCCCATATTTATTTCTAAAAATAATTTGGAAAGATTGTTCAAACGAGAAATTTCTTCTTCCAAAGTAGCTGCAAAAGCCTCAAATTCTTGTCCAAGTGTCATTGGCACAGCATCTTGCAATTGTGTTCGCCCCATTTTGATAACATCGGCAAATTCTTTCCCTTTTTGTCGGAATGCTTCTATCAATTTGGATAAAAATTTAACCAAAGAAGCATTCATTTTTATAACCGCCAATTTTATCGTAGTTGGGTAAGCATCATTGGTAGATTGTGAGCAATTGATATGGTCATTAGGCGAGCAATATTGATATTCACCTTTTTGGTGGCCTAATAATTCTAACACTCGGTTGGCAATTACTTCATTTGCGTTCATATTTACGGAAGTTCCTGCACCGCCTTGTATCATATCCACAGGGAATTGATCGTGTAACTTCCCGTCAATCAATTCTTTACAAGCTGTTTCAATAGGAGAAAGTAATTCCTTTGGAAGTAAGCCAAGCTCATTATTGGTTTGTGCTGCAGCCAATTTCACATAAGCAACTGCGCGAACAAATTCAGGAAAATCGCACATTTTACTTCCTGTTATATGAAAATTGTCAATAGCTCGTTGAGTTTGTACGCCATAATATGCCTCTGTGGGTACTTGTAAGTCGCCTAAAAGGTCAGACTCAATTCTGTAATTACTCATAATTTTTTATTTAATTTCTTAATAATCAGTATTTTATATTTTTTTATTATTTTGGTACTAATGTAATACTTATTTTATAAATAAACAAGAATATTTTTTTATTTTTTACGGAAAATAATATCCAACAGAACACCTGTGATAATAATTATTCCGCCCAAAATCAAGGAAGAAGTAAGATTTTCCCCGAAAAGCATTACGCTAATCATCACCGCTACAATAGGCTCAAAAGCTCCCATAATTGCCGTTGGCGTAGAACCAATAAAACGAATAGCATAAACAAGCGCAACCACTGATAATGAAGTAGTTACAACAGCAAAAACAACTATTTGCAAGCCTACATTAATACTTGGAATAGCAAGCGTTTCGCCTGTGAAGAGAGTTTTTATAAAAAAATAAACCGATGAAAATAGCATTGAATAAAAAGAAATTTTTATTCCCGATGCGTTAATTTTTGTTTTATTAACCAAAATAATATACAAAGCATACGACAAAGCCCCTAATAATGAGATAGATAGCCCAATATAATTCACCTGAAAATCGCCTTTTACACTAAGCAATCCTACTCCTATAACTACGATAATTAAAGAAATTGCAGTGGAAAATGTTATTTTTTCCTTAAAAAATATTCCTAAAATAACCGCAACAATAATAGGATAAATAAAAAAAATAGTAGAAGCGATGCCCGGACTCAGAAAGTCATAAGCGATGAATAAAAATTCAGCAGAAAGTGCATATAAAACTCCTAAAACACTGAAAACCAATCCTTTTCTGAAATTAATTTTAATATTTTCTTTCTGATAAATTAAATATAATAAAATAAAAAAACTTGCTATAAGGAAGCGATAAAACAAAACCGAATCCACAGAAAAAGAATTTAACTTTTTTAATGGAATCATAAAAAGCGGAATTATTCCGTAAGTAAATGCCGAAACAAAAGCCAACAAATATCCTTTTACTACATCTTTCATTTTTCTTTTTATATATAATATTCTGATTATTAATGAATTAACAAAAAAGTATATTATTTTATACTCTTTTGTAATAACTAACAAAATTAGTAAAAAAATATCTTTATCCTAAAAATTAAGAATAAATTTATTACCTTTGCCATCATTTTCAAAGAACAAAAAATGTCTGATATTATTCTAAAAATAACCGACCGAGAAGGAAATCTTTTTGAAATAGAAGCCCCGACAGATATGAATATGACGCTTATGGAAGTTATCCGTGCGTATTCTATCGCCGAAGACGGAGAAATTGGAGTTTGTGGCGGAATGGCAATGTGTGCATCTTGCCAATGTTATGTACTGAATGATACGCCCTTGCCCGAAATAGGAGCCGAAGAAGAAGCTATGCTCTTTGAAGCCTCACACACCAAAGCCAATAGCCGACTTGGTTGCCAACTACCTATAACAGAAGAACTTAACGGTTTGGAAGTAGAACTTGCACCATATCCGTAGAATATTTTTATAAAATCTAATAAAATGTTATGTTTTATTAGATTTTTTTTTTTTAGAATTGAAAATAAATGAAAGGTCTTGCCCCCGCAGAATACGTTTGATAACAAATAACAGCAACCACAACGCTGACCAATATTTTTGCTGCAAGCGAACTTCTGCCATACATTGCCTGTATTTTATCTTTAAGAGATTGTGGTAACCAATGGACAACATACCCCAGAAGCATTACCAAAAATGCTTCCTTGAAGTAGCTGATAACTTTTAGCGCACCGCCCAAATCCATATTATTCCACACTTGGCTATACCATTGATTAATCCGCTCCATATCTTCTCCACGGAAATATAAACGAACAAACACAATGAAAACAAAGGTAGAAAAAACCTTCCAGAAGTGCGCTAACCAATGGGTAGAATTTTCATAAGGGCTTATCTTTCTCCAGAATTTATAAAACACAATTCCTAAGCCGTTTATACCGCCCCAAAGGATATATTTCCACGAAGCTCCGTGCCACAAGCCCCCAATGAGCATTGTTAGCATTAGGTTAATATTGGTTGAAATATGTTTGCCAAAACTCGGTTTAAGATACGCCAACAATGTTCCGCCTAAAAGAATAAAACCAACAATGAACGCAAAAATAGCACTTTCTGCACCAACAAAAGCCACTACCACAAACACTAAGGAAATAATAATAGAACCCCAAGAACCCGTTTTATTTCCGCCTAACGGAATATACAAATAGTCTCGTAACCAAGTAGATAGAGAAATGTGCCAACGTTTCCAAAAATCACCACAACTGGTAGCTTTATATGGAGAATCAAAATTTCGCGGAAGCTCAAACCCCATTAAAAGAGCAAGCCCAATGGCAATATCGGTATAACCCGCAAAATCTCCATAAACTTGTAAAGAATACCCCACAAGAGCCATTATATTGGTAAAACCAGAATACATTGTGGGCATCTCAAAAACTCTATCCAGAAACTGAACGGCTATAAAATTGGAAAAAAGAATTTTTTTGATTAATCCTTTTAAAATAAAATAAGTAGCTTTATTAAAATCTGCTTTGGTGATGTTTGTTTCTTTAAGTATCTGAGGGACAAAGTTTTCCGCTCGAACAATAGGCCCTGCCACAAGTTGCGGAAAAAAAGTTACATAGAATCCAAAATCTAAAATAGAATGTAGCGGAGTTATCTTCCCTCGATAAATATCTACCGTGTAGCTTATCGTTTGGAAAGTGTAAAAAGAAATCCCGATAGGAAGCAAAATTTGCTCTACATTGAAGTAATTTTTGCCCGTAATGGTATTTCCCCAATGGGCTAAGTAATTGAAAACCTGATGATCTGTATGAAAAATATAATTATACGACTCCGTGAAGAAATAAGCATATTTAAAATAAGAAAGTACCAACAAATTGAGCGTTATACTTCCTATCAAAAATAGTTTTTTATGCTTTTCTTCTTTGGCTTTAAAAATATATTTCCCGAAGTAATAGTCTGTAACTGTGCTAAATAGCAGAAGAAGAATGAATAAACCACTCGTTTTATAATAGAAAAAACAACTTGCCAAAAAAAGATAAATATTGCGTAACGTTATCTTTTTATAAACCAACGCAAAACCTCCATAAACAATGGCAAAGAATATCCAGAAGGTCATCTGGGTAAAATCTAACGGAGTTTTATGAGAAAAATCTATAAACGATAAAAGCCAATCCATTTATCCAAGTAGTTTTTTACTAATGAAAATTCAAACTGCAATATTAATAATTTTTTTTCAATATTAGTTACACTTTTTAATAATTGTTAATAAAAAAACAAGTAACTGCCTTAAATAAAAATGACAATTACTTGCTAACATTTAATTAAATTTCACTAAAACAAATTCTTCAATGAATCCAATCCTTTTTGGAAATTATCAGAAATAGAACCTGAAATATCTGAGAAGGCTTTTTTTGCTTCTTCTAACGTTTCTTCGGAAGCGTTTTTAAGTACTTCTAATTTTTCAGAAAGTTCTGTTTTGGTATCCAAAAGTTTGTTTAATTGATCTTGTGCTTGGTCTTTCAAATCGCCTGTTTTAGATTCTACTTCTGCCTTCAAGCTATTAATTTTTTCTGTTAATGCGCTTATTTTTTCTTGCGCTTCTGCTAAAATTTGCTCTTTGTTCATCTTATAATTATTTAGTAATTTGGTACAAAATTAATTCTTTTTTACAAATATCCAATAAAAATTATTTATAAAGAAACTATTCCGTCTATTTTTCCTGCTTCTTTATAGAAATAAATGACTTCATCGGGGTTTTGTAAGGTAATTCGGATAGAAAAACTAGTAAATTTCCCGTTGGAAGACTCTTTTTCGGTTATTTTAGCGTCTTTCCCTTCAAAAATTTTGTATAATTCTTTCTTTTTATCTTCTGAGGAAGGCAAAATAAATTTATATAAATATTCTGATGGAAAAATAGTAGTTTTTATTAGTTCATTTTTTAATTTTTCGTAAAATTTTTCTATTTCTTCGTTTGTCATTTTCTTTTTAAAATAAATTAATAGTTTGTCGTATAGTAACAAGGCGTTGCATAAGCCCTTCGAGCAAGTCCAAGTGTAGCATATTTGCGCCATCACTTTTGGCATTGGCTGGGTCAAAATGAGTTTCTATAAAAATTCCATCTACGTTATTTACCACTCCTGCACGGGCAATGGTTTCTATCATTTCTGGTCTGCCACCTGTTACACCACTGGTTTGGTTAGGTTGTTGTAAAGAATGCGTAACGTCCAGAACCACAGGCGCATAGGCTTTCATCGTTGGTATTCCCCGAAAATCAACAATCATATCCTGATAGCCGAACATTGTACCCCTATCGGTAATGAGTGCCTGCGAGTTCCCTACATCTAAAACCTTTTGGACGGCGTGTTTCATACTTTCAGGGCTCATAAATTGTCCTTTTTTAAGATTTACGACCTTTCCTGTTTGTGCTGCTGCAACAACCAAATCGGTTTGTCTTACTAAAAAAGCGGGAATTTGCAATACATCTACATATTCGGCTGCCATTTTGGCATCGGTAACTTCGTGAATATCCGTTACGGTTGGTACGGCAAAGGTTTCGGAAACTTTTCGGAGTATTTTCAAGGCTTTTTCATCGCCAATACCTGTAAAAGAATCTATTCGGCTACGATTTGCTTTCTTAAAACTTCCTTTGAAAATATACGGAATAGAAAATCTATCGGTTATTTTAACAATTTTTTCAGCTATCCGAAGAGCCATTTCTTCGCCTTCAATAGCGCAAGGACCAGCCATTAGGAAAAAATTCCCAGAATTGGTATTTTTAATTTGTGGTATTTTACTTATCTCCATTTTTTTATTTAATTTTATTTATTAACAAAAATAATGCCTGAATAAAAACGGACAATTTGTCTTATTTATTTTCTATTTTATTTAAATAATACGTATAAATTGCTTCTTGCGAACGGATTTTTTCTCCGCTTGTTGTTCGGTAGCTATTATCCTGATTTTCTGTTATCCAACGAGCTTTTACGTTATCTTGCCAAGCGATTTGGTAAGTATCCCAGAGTTGTTGCTGTATATTTTTGTCATAAATAGGACAACTGACTTCCACGCGGTTATTAAGGTTTCGCGACATCCAATCTGCCGAAGAAATGTAATACTCAGGATTGCCATTATTAGAAAAAATATACAAACGTGGGTGTTCCAAATATTTATCTACAATACTGATAACCTCTATATTTTCGCTCCAACCTTTTATTTGCGGAATAAGGCAACAAACTCCGCGAACTATCATTTGTATCTTCACTCCTGCATTGCTTGCTTCGTAGAGTTTATCTATCATTTCTTTATTAGTTAATCCGTTCATTTTCAGTTTAATAAAAGCTTCTTTTCCTGCTTTGGCATTATTAATTTCTCTTTCAATTAATTCTAAAAAGGAACTTTTGGTATAATGAGGCGAAACGAGCAAATGATTATAATGATGGATACGATACGGCGTTTCAAAGAAGTCAAACACTCTATCCACTTCTTTTAATATTTCCTGATGCGCTGTAAATAGTGTATAATCGGTATAAATTTTAGCTGTTGTTTCGTTAAAATTTCCTGTACTTATAAAGCCGTAATACTTAATATTTTCGCCTTCTTCACGCTCTATAACACAAATTTTGCTATGCACTTTTAAGCCACGAATACCGAAAATAAGCTGTACCCCTTCGGCTTGTAGTTGTTCAGCATATTGGATATTTGCCGTTTCATCAAATCGTGCTTGAAGTTCTATTTGTACAGTAACTTTTTTTCCATTTTTAACCGCATTTATCAAAGAATTTACAATTTGTGAGTTTTTCGCCAAACGATAAATGGTTATTTTTATAGACTTCACTTTGGGGTCTAAGGCTGCTTCTCGCAAAAAGCGAATAACATATGAAAAGGAATGATAAGGCGTATATTGCAAATAATCTTGTTGGGCAATTTGTTTTAAAATACTTCCTTCAAAACTGAAATTTTGAATAGGTAAAGGTACAATTGGCGAATATTGAAGATCTTTTCGTCCTAAATTGGGGAAAGACATATAATCTCTTCTATTGTGGTACCGCCCACCTGGAATAATGCTATCGGTAGAATGAATATTCATTCTTTTCATTAAAAAAAGAAGCGTATCTTTCTCTATTTCAGAATCATATACAAACCTTACAGGTTGCCCAATTCGCCTACCCGCTACGCTATTGGAAATTTTTTGTATAAAACTTTTCCCCAAATCGGGGTCAATATCCAATTCGGCATCTCGAGTTATTTTTATCATATTTGCCGAAATGTATTCATAATTAAAAATAGAAAATAATTTTGGCAAACAAAAACGAATAATATCATCTATAAGAATGATATAAATATTATCATCTATGGTAGGAAGTTGGATAAACCTGTCCAATGTTTTCGGAATTTCAATAAGCGCATATTGAATTTTTTCCTTATATGCCATTGATGAAAAAAACTTATGCACGCCTTTATGTTTTTTCTCTTCCTCCCGAAGAATCATTTTTATAGCCAAATACGCAACATCGTCTTTTAAATTAGGGAGAACATCAAGGTCATTGAGGATAATTGTAAAAAGAATAGGCTGTATTTTATCAATGAAATATTGTTTTATATATTCAGTATGCTCAGGGAAAATTTCTTTTTCATTGATAATAAAAATATTTTCCTGTTTGAGTTGTTCAAAAATAGCATCTAAAATACGAAGGCTTTCTTTCTGTAAATCAATAACTTTATCGGTTATAGTTTCTAAAAGTTGCGTAGAATTAAAACCTAAAACTTGGGTGTTATCTTCCCCCGAATCGGCAATTCTTTTGATAGTAGCGTAACGAACTTTAAAAAATTCGTCCAAATTATTAGAAAAAATTCCGACAAAACGCAAGCGGTCAAGAAGCGGAACACTAAAATCATTCGCCTCTTGCAGTACTCGCTCATTAAACGTCAGCCAGCTAAGTTCTCTATTAATGTATTTATTTTTCATAATTTTTATAAAATTATAATTATAAAAATTAAAAATATTGGTTTTTTATCAGATATAATAATCTATATTTTTCAGTTTAATTTCTTTTATTTCGGAAACAATTACAATTCCTTTTTGCAATAATAAATTATTCGGAAATGAAATTTGCTCGCCTTCGGCAGTTTTTAATAAGGTATAGAATGATTTTATATCCAAAATTTCGGCTTCTATCGGAAAATCTTTATCCATTATCTTAATTTTATCGCCAATTTTAAACGGAAAAGAGAAAAAAACGATAATTCCTGCCGTAACATTACTCAAAATAGACCATTGAGCGAAAAAAGCGACCCCAATTACCGTTAAAACAGACGAAATTACTAAGAAAAGTTGGTCTTTTTCTACCCCCCAAATAGAAATAAGCGCAATTGCACCCAAAACATATATCAAAAAATCAATATAACGTTTTACCAAATTGGTTCGTGCCACAGAAAAACTGGATTTTTCTCCAAATTTTTCAATAATAGAATTTATAAAATGACGTATAACTGCAAAAAAAACCAAAGCGATTATCGTTGCTATTATTTCGCCATATTTATCAAAATTTATCAAAAGATCTAACATAATTCTAGTTTAAAGTATTTTTTTTATTTGTTCTAAAATATCTAAGGCAACTTCCGTTTTGGGTTTCAAATCAAATGCAATTTCCTGAAAATCAGAAGTTATAAAAGTTATTTTATTGGTATCTGTTCCAAAACCTGCACCTTTATCATTTAAAGAATTAAGCACAATACCATCTAAATTTTTCTTTTGTATTTTGATCTTTGCGTTTTCTATCTCATTCTGTGTTTCTAAGGCAAATCCTATCAATTTTTGATGTTTTTTCACAGCTCCCAAAGAGGCTAAAATATCTTTGGTTTTGGTCAATTCCAAAGAAAAAGTATCTTCTTTTTTCTTTATTTTTTGCGTTGCCTTCTCCTTTGGCGAATAATCTGCTACTGCTGCCGACAAAATAGCAACATCTACAATAGTAAAATACTGATGTACAGCGTTATACATTTGTTCTGCATTCATCACAGAAATTACTTTAATATCCTTGCGAATATTTTTCTCTTGCGTAGGACCTAAAACTAAAACTACCTCTGCCCCCATTTGTGAGGCTACATTGGCTAAGGCTATTCCCATTTTCCCCGTAGAAAAATTTCCTATAAAACGCACAGGATCAATACTTTCATAGGTTGGACCTGCGGTTATTAATATTTTTTTCCCTTGCCAGTCTTCTTTTTTCTCAAAGAAAAAATCTTCTAAAATATTTTTAATTTCTTCGGGTTCTGCCATTCTCCCCTCCCCTATCAGCCCACTGGCAAGTTCTCCAAATCCGCTGGGAATGAGATAATTACCATAAGAACACAATGTTTCTATATTCCGCTGATTGGCAGGATGTTTATACATATCCAAATCCATAGCTGGTGCAAAAAAAACAGGGCATTTGGCTGAAAAATAAGTTGCTAAAAGTAAATTATCGCAAACTCCTGACGTCATTTTTGCTATGGTATTCATCGTTGCAGGCGCGATGAGTAAAGCATCTGCCCAAAGAGCCAAATCTATATGGCTATTCCATTGATTATCAAAAGAATAAAAGCTATCAAATACTTTATTTTTAGATACTACCGAAAGAGTTAAAGGAGTAACAAATTCTTTGGCACTATCCGTTATAATGACTTTAACGCTTGCCTGTTCTTTGACAAGCAAGCGTATGAGTTGAGGAATTTTATAAGCAGCAATTCCACCTGAAATTCCTATAAGTATATTTTTCCCTTTTAGTGAAGGCATTATCTTTTATTTTCGTCTGTTTCACGATAATAGACTTCTTCTGCGAGCCATTCTTTTACCGCAATAGCGTGTGGTTTAGGAAGTTTTTCATAAAACTTAGATACTTCTATTTGTTCTTTATTTTCAAAAACTTCTTCTAAATTATCATTGTTAATAGCAAATTCTTCCAATTTATCCACCAATTCGTGTTTTATTTCAGAATTTATTTGAGAAGCTCTTTTTGCAATGATAGAAATAGCTTCGTAGATATTTCCTGTTTGTGCGTCTATTTTATTTTTATCATAAGTAATAGTACTTTGAGGCGCATCTACTCTTTTTAAATTTAACATAATTATAATTCGCTGATTTTCTTATTAATATCGTTATATATTTTCTCTGCTTTATTTTTATATTGTGTATCTGGGAAAATTCTTATAAAATTTTCGTATAAAGATTTAGCATCTTCAAAGCGTTGCTTTTCTTTACTTTTCACACTATTTTTAGCCAGCTCATATGCCGAATGTAGCCTAATATACATTGCTTCTTCTCGGAATACCGAACCAGGATTTTCTATTAAAAAATTATCAAATGCCTTTATAGACGCTTGGTAATCACGTATTCTGTCGTATCCTTTGGCTATTTCAAAACTTTTTTGTTGCAACTTTGTTAAAAGTTCTAAAACCATATTATTCGCCTCGCGCATATACTCAGACGATGGATATCGGTCTATGAAACTTTGCAATTTATCCAATGCAGTGTAAGTGTCAGTTTGTGTTAGGCTATATTTTGGTGAATCAAAGAAATAACATTTTCCTTCCAGAAACATTGCTTCTTCCGCTCTTTCACTTTTAGGATAATTTTTCAAAAATTTCTCAAACTGATAAGCTGCCAAATTATATTTTTTCCGTTGATAAAAAGCATCAGCATACATAAATAATATACGCTCGCCTTGTGGTTTTCCTAAATATCGTGGTACGATTTGCTCTAACAATCTTTCTGCTCGCGAGTAGTCTTTTTCTTGGTATAACCTTTCTGCTAATTGAGATTTTACAGCACTATCGTCTGATTTTAAGGCTTTTTGGTACTCTCCACAAGAAGAAACCAATAACGAAAAAAGCCCAAAAGTTAGTATATGTATAGTTTTTGCATTCATCGGGCAAAGATAAGTATATTTTTTAATATCTGAAAAATAAATTTACAAATAATTTGATTGTTAAAAATCTTTAAAATATTTCTCTAAAACAGGAATATATTTATCTGTATTAAACTCTAAAACAGGCTCATTTACTCCGTCATATATTAGCATTGCCAAAGGTTTGGGCAGTTTTTCAATTTCCACAAGCCAGTCTTTATCATTTGGAGATTTTCCGTTTATACGAACAGAGCCTTCTTTTATTGTACAAATCAAAAAACTTTCTCTAACTGGTCCATATTTTTTATAAATATATTTTTGTATAGCTTTGTAAGATTCTTGGTCTATGTTTTTACTACTTTTCGTTTTATTTTCAAGAAAAGCTATCAACCTTCCGTCAGATACTTCAAGGCTTGTATTAGTTTCCGTTTCAGGCAATATAGTCTGTACATAAGAAGTTTTACAAGCCATTAACAAAAATGGAAGAAAAAAGAGTATTTTTTTCATAGAAAACAATTTAAAACGCAAAATTACTATTATTTTTTGAAGATTTCTATTTTTTTAGCACTTTTTTAAAGAAAAAAGAGTAATTTTGCAACAAAAAATTTTATGGAAAAAATAGCAAGTTTTTGTATTGACCACCTTAAATTGCAAAGAGGAATTTATCTCTCACGCCGTGATATAGTTGGTAATGAAGTAATTACATCTTTTGATATTCGTATGAAACTACCTTATCGTGAGCCTGTTTTGGGCGGAGCCGAAATACACACCATAGAACACTTAGCGGCTACTTGGCTACGAAATAGCGAATGGAAAGATAAAATTATTTATTGGGGACCAATGGGTTGTATGACAGGCAATTACCTTATTTTGGCTGGAGATTACACTTCCAAAGATATTGCTCCTTTAATTACCAAATTATTTGAACATATGGCAAATTTTGAAGGAGAAATACCAGGAGCCTCTGCCTTAGAATGTGGTAATTTTTACAATAATAACCTGCCAATGGCAAAATATGAAGCTAAAAAATATTTGGAAGAAGTTCTTTATCATCTAACGGATGAAAATTTAAATTATCCTCAATAAACATCTGAATATTAGTATTTTATAAAAATCAATGAATGCAGTTAAAGCTAAAAAACACTTAGGACAACATTTTTTAACCGACCTAAATATCGCAAAGCGAATTGCCGATACCTTGTCCTTAACAAATTATAACAAAATTTTAGAAATAGGACCAGGAATGGGTGTCCTTACTCAATTTCTTTTACAAAAAAATACAGAAACCTTTGTAATTGAGATAGATAAAGAATCTGTTGCTTATCTTCAAACACATTTTCCTGCGTTAGAAAATCATATCGTTTCTGCTGATTTTTTAAAATACGATATCGTTTCTTTTTTTAATAAAGAACCTTTTGCTATTATCGGGAATTTTCCGTATAATATTTCTTCACAAATTATTTTTAAATTATTAGAAATCAGAGAGTTTATTCCTGAATTTTCAGGAATGTTTCAAAAAGAAGTTGCCGAACGAATTTGTGAAAAACCAGGCTCTAAAACCTATGGCATTCTCTCGGTACTTACACAGGCTTTTTATGAGACGGAATATCTTTTTTCTGTCTCAGAAAGCGTGTTCAACCCTCCGCCAAAAGTAAAAAGTGGAGTGCTCCGACTAAAACGAAAGGCTAATTTTTCTCTTCCTTGTGATGAAAAATTATTTTTCTCTGTGGTGAAAAATGCTTTCGGACAACGTAGAAAAACACTTCGTAACAGTCTGAAATCCTTTTTGTTAGACAAAGAAGAACTAAAAAATAATCCTATTTTTGAGAAACGACCAGAACAGCTTTCGGTAGAAGAGTTCATAGAAATCACTCAAATGATTAGTTTATAACTTATAACGTATTGAAAACAAAATAGTTCTGGGTAAAATATACTTTATTTTCTCCGTAATTTGAATATCTGAAAGGGAATTATTTTCTTGTGTTTTGGTATTTAACAAATTATCAATAAGTAAATTATACCCAAAAGGATTATTTTTCTTCTGAAAATCCAATGAAAAGTTTAACATATGAAAGTCTTTTTGTGAAAATTTTTCATAATTTATTTTGGCGTATTGATAACTCCCTTTCACATTCCACGAAGCCCAAAAAGAATAATCCAGACCTATTGAGAAAGAATCCGAATGTAAGTTGCTATTAATCCGTTTTTTATACTGAATAAATTCTTTATTGTAAAATATATTTATATTCGGATTTTCTTTAAAAAAAGTTCTAATATTTACACCTATATTTTGAGAAGTCTTAGTGTTTTCAGAAGTAACAGAATTTATTAATTGCTTATAATTGAACCAATTAGCATTAAAATATACTTTATATTTTAATTTATTAATCTTTTGTTCTACATTCGTTCGGATATTCCAAGAAATTTCAGGATTTTCTAACAATAGAGGCGAGATATAACGATTTGTTCCATCAAAAATATAAGAATTACGTATTCCTTTTTCTTTTTTGATGAAAGTAAAAGAAGTATTCATATTTAGCCCTCTTATTCGTCCTGAACGTATATAAGACATTGTAAATGAATGAAAAGATTCTTTTTTTAATAATGAATTTCCTTTAAAAATAGTTTGATAATCATTTAAAGAATAATTATTTATCAATAAATCTTCCGTAGGAAAATGATTTTTTAACAAATATTTTACATTTACAAATTCTGATTTGTTAAAATCATATTTGCTCTCCAAACTTGGCTCTAAAATAAAAATATTAAACGCATTTACTAAAGGTAATTGCCTCGTTTTCAATGAATAATAATGAGCATATAAGGAAATTTTTGTAATCAGTTTTTCTATCATAAAACGATAATCTACTCCCAGAAAAGCATCTGTTAATTGATATTTTAAATCATTCCCAAAATTAGCAAATGCTAAATCTTTCTCTTTCTGATTAGACAACAATTGTTTTTCATTGATTTTCAAGCTATAAAAAACTATATTACTCCCTAAATTAATATAAAGCTGATGAAATTTGCTAACAATCCAATAATACTTAAAAATAGCATCTAATTTATTGGTATTCAGAGATTTAATTTGTTTTAAATGATAGAAATCCTCATTTTCTAACGGAATAAAAGAAAGTAGAAAAGGTTTATCATTAACCCATTGATTATCTATTGATTTTTTATCATAAATATGATTAATCATAAAAGTGGTTATATGATTATCCGTATAAGATTTATGCCATTCTACATATTGTTTTAACGAAATATTATCCGCTTCTTTAAAGGTTTTAAAAGTAGTATTTTCGGTATTACTGACTGATAATAAAGTGTTTTTCAGGTGGTTATTAGAAGCGTTCCATTGTGCGTTATAATACCATTTATCATCTTTATTAGGATTATAATCTATTTTTATGTTAAATATTCCTAAAATATCTTTTTTATCTTCATCAGAACTACGATGTTCCAATAAATAAGAATTTGTTAAATATTCTATATTGGTAAGTTGTTTCTGATTGGTAAAAATATTAGAAAACAAGCCAAAACCACTAATATTCATCTTATTAATAGAAGAAAATCCATAATTTATCGCTAAAAAATTAGATTTATGCTCAGAAAAATCTTTATTTTCTAAGGAAAAAGGCAATAAATTGGCTGTTGGTTTGGTATTATTTGATGAAAAAGCACTTATTCCTCCTTGAAAACGAAGTAAATCCTCCAAAGAAAACACAGATTTACCTAAATTATTAGCATCTGCAATGGTAGAAATATTAAAATCCGTACTATAATAGAATAAAGAAGAATGCAAAAGGTAACTTTTTTTATAACCACCACCTGCTTCTATATCACCAAAAACAAACTTTTTTTTGTCTTCTTTTAGCTTTACATTCATTGCTAAATCTTCGGAAATGGATACTTTTTTAAGAAAATCAACTTCATTATAATTATCAATAACTTCTATTTTATCCAAAGCATCAGCAGGAATATTTTCCACAGCAAGTTTGCTCCCTCCGCCAAAAAATAATTTCCCTTCTACGAGCATTTGTGTTATTTTTTTACCATTTACAAAGACTGATCCTCTTTTATCCACCTCAACACCTGGCAATTTTTCTAATATTTCTTTCATTTTTCGTTCATTTCCTGACGAAAAAGCAGATATTTTATACGTAATCGTATCTTGTTTTACAGAAATAGGCTCATAATTATGCGTAATAACCACTTCTTTAAGCTGTTCTCCTATTGCTTTTAGCTTAAAATGATATTCTTTCAAGGGATTTTCTGCGTAAATTTCTATTTTTTGAGGAGCATAGCCAATATAAGAAACAGAAATGGTATAATTAACCTCTTTTTCTAAATCTAAAACAAAATTCCCTTTATTGTCTGAAATAGCAAAGCGAATAGCTCCCTTCCCGATAGGTTTTGCCAAAATATTAGCATTCTCTAACGGCATTATACTATCTGATACTGAGCCTCTTAACTCGTGTTGAGAATAGGTATAAGTACAGAATAAAAAAAAGAAGAGAAATTTTAACATTTTATCTTGTAATTCCCTCAGACATTAGTTTTTCATAATCGTCTTCGGTTATCGTTTTGTCAATTTTAGGATATTTTATTTTAGGAGAATTGGGCAGTTTTTCTATTTTTTCAAGAACAAACATATTTTTAGAACCTTGTTTGCCAACAGAAAAAATAAGCCCTGGCAGTCCGTATTGTTTAGCAACTCCACCTCTTATAGGAAAATCCGGACAAAACCAAGCTTCCCATATTTCATACATTTGTATTTTTCGTATATAGCTGTAATACTGACACTTACCAACCGCTTTATAGCAAGTATAACTTTGTATTGTTTGAGTTTCATCGGTTATTTCCCATTTTATCCGATGTGTAGGATATTCCACAAACACCGCTTTGCCTTCTACATCTGCCTCTTGGATTACTTTATTTTTGGTATAATAATAAGAACTATTCCCGCTCCAATCTATCACACCTTCTGGAAGCAGATTTTTTAAAGACGAAAAATACGCAATGGTATCATTGGCTAAAAGTTCATATTTTAAGTATTTTGTATTATTCATATCGTTTTGTAAGTTTTTTCTTACAAAAGGATCTTTTACTTTGTCTATTTTCTCTTGGGTTAGCCCTGTTGTTTTTCCGTAAGTAATTCTATAATTCTGAGAAAATACAGGAAAAGAGAATAATATTAAATACAATAATAATTTCATTTTTATTAATTTTTAGAAACGAGGCATAAATGTTTTATGCCTCGTTTTCAGTTAATAACATCTAAGCTTGCTCACACCAACTTTTATACATACGATACTTTGCATTATAAGTTTCCGCATCATAACATTCATCTCCTGAATCTTCCTCAGCCATTACAGATCTAGATGCTATATCATCACAACTTTCGTTCAATGCACTACCATATGATGTAGTTAGCAAACCAAAAAGTGCTAATGCACAAAAAATTAATTTCTTCATAACTTAAGTATATTTTATTATTATTCAGTGCAAATATAAATAATAAAAAATATTAAAGTCAAGTTTTTTAACTCTAAAATCTTTATTTTAATAAAAAATTAGCTTTTATTAATTATTATTAACTTTAAAAATAGATAATTTATATTTTTGAATAATTTTATTTTTTTATAAATAAATTCTTATCTTTGCCAAAAAATATAGAATGAATTTTTTAGAACTTGCAAAAAATCGTTATACGACCAAATCGTATCGAACAGAAAAAATAAGCGAAGCCAAAATACAAGAACTTAAAGAAATTTTGCGCCTTGCTCCATCTTCCATTAATAGCCAACCTTGGAAATTTTATTTTATTGATAACCAAGAAACTAAACAAAAATTAGCCAAAGTTTCATTTATGAATGAAGAACGCATACAACAGGCGAGCCATTTGGTAGTTTTTTCGGTAATTAATGATATTGAACTATTTGAAAATCAATTACCTAAATATATTCACGAAGGTGCTGTTGCTTTTTATAAACAAAATGTAAAATCTCACGGTGAAGAAGCCGTTAAAAATTGGCTGGCACGACAAGTTTATATTTCCTTAGGCTATTTCTTAACTGCTTGTGCTACAATGGGAATTGATTCTACACCAATGGAAGGAATTGATAATCAGAAATATAATGAAATTTTAGGACTGAAAGAATACCACACATTTTTTGCTGTTGCCATCGGATATCGTAATCCCGAAGATAGCAACCAGCCTTTGGTGCAGCCAAAACAAAGACTTCCTTTAGAAAAAATTATCGGATAAAAAATTAAAATACAACTATTTATTAACAAAAATATAATTTATGAACAAACCATCAGGAGCTTTCGTTGCTGCTTCTTTAATAGCACTTGGAACAGGAATGATAGGATATTTAGTAGGGCTTTGGCGCGCTGAAATGCTTTTAAGCGAAAAAGGATATTATTTTACAATACTTATGTATGGGCTTTTTGCGGTAGTTTCGGTTCAGAAAAGTGTTCGCGACCGCTTGGAAGGCATTCCTGTAACGGATATTTATTACGGAATCAGTTGGTTTTCTACGATTTTATCTATCGTTTTATTAGTCGTTGGGCTTTGGAATGCAGATACTTTATTGCCCAGCGAAAAAGGATTTTATGCGTTTTCTTTTATTTTAGCGTTATTTGGAGCTATCGCTGTTCAAAAAAATACACGAGATAGCAAAGAACCAGACAATATGGAGAGAAAAAACAATCGTTCAGAGCATATTGGATAATTTTATACTCTTAAAAAATGTTAAACATAAAAGATTTTGTTCCTGATTTTAGTGCAAAAAATCAATTTGGAGAACGTATAAAATTTTCTAATTATAAAGGGAAAAAAGTGATTATCTTTTTCTATCCGAAGGCAAATACTCCTGGCTGTACAGCCGAAAGTTGTTCGTTTAGAGATGGATATTCTACACTACAAAAAGCTGGTTTTGAACTACTTGGCATCAGTGCAGATTCCGTAGAAAAACAATTACAATTTTCTCAAAAAAATAATCTTCCTTTCTTTTTACTATCTGATGAAGATAAGAGCATTTGTAATATTTTTGGCGTATGGGGAAAAAAGAAGTTTATGGGAAAAGAGTATGAAGGTATTCTACGAACAACTTTTATTATTGATGAAAATCAGCACATTACACATCGTATTGACAAAGTAAAAACAAAAGAAGCAACCGAACAAGTGTTAAGAATTTTAGATTTATAAATTAAAAATCCTTAGTAATTTAAATTATTAAGGATTTTTATGTTAATATAAAAGGCATAACTATCGGAGCTAAAATAGCGGTAAAAACCCCATTAAATATCATTCCTAAACTTGCATAAATAGCGTGTTTTTCGCTAAGGTTAAAGGCGGCCATTATACCAAGAGCGTGAGAGGCTGTCCCTAATGAAATTCCTCGCCCCATTGGGCTTTTCACTTGTGAAAATTGTAAAACTTTAAAGCCTAAAATAGCTCCTAAAATTCCTGTAACTATCACAGAAGCAACGGTTAAAGAACTTATTCCGCCCAAAGTGTTAGAAATTTCAAGCGCAATAGGTGTAGTTACCGACTTGGGTGCCAATGATTTAAGAATATCATTCTCTGCACCTAACAATTTTGCAATATAAGTTACCGAAATAATACCAACCAAACTCCCTACAAACTCAGAAATTATCAACGGAATTAATTGTTTTTTTATCTTAGAAAGTTGTAAATACAACGGAACGCCTAAGGCTACAATGGAAGGTTTTAACCAAAATTCTATATAAGTTCCTGCTTGTTTATAGGTCTCATAAGAAATGTTAAAAACTAATAAATATCCTATTAAGACAGAAACTGCCAACAAAACAGGGTTCAAAAATACCAATTTATACCGTTGTTGCAACATTTGCACTCCATAATAAACGACAAATGTAAGCCCTAAAAGTACCAACGGATTTTCTAAAAATGCTTTCATTGATGTTTTGTTTTTTTTCGTAAAAATTGATAAATATGCCCCGTTACTACCATTACAATAAATGTACTTGCTACCACAGCAATGCTTATTGACCAAAAATTGGACGCAATCAAATCAAAATACGCTAAAATAGCCACACTCGGAGGCACAAAAAACAAGCCCAAATTAGCTATCAAAAGATCTGAAATAGCCTTTACCCAGTGCAGTTTTATCCAACCTAAGTGTAAAAAAAGAGTAAGAATAAGCATTCCGATAATGCTAGAAGGAAAGTGAATACCTGTAAGATAAACTACCAATTCGCCCAAAGCTAAGCAACCAAAAATGATAGCACAATACCTAATTAACATAATTTCTCAAAAAAAAACGAATGCAAAATTACAGCATTTTTCAGAGGTTACAAAGATTTTTTTAATATTTTTTATAAAAAAATAAGGAAACTCTTTTTCAAGAATTTCCTTAAAATTATTATGTAATAAAATAAATTAAAGTACCTGAGGAGGGAATCGAACCCTCACTCCGAAGAACACGAGTTTGAGTCGTGCGCGTCTACCAATTCCGCCACTCAGGCATTTTTACGGGTGCAAAAGTACAACTTTTTTTTTAATATGCAAAAAATATTTAAAAAATTTTTTAATCCCATTATTTCTTTTTACCTTTGCACCGCAATTTAGCAATAGAAACATTTATCGTTCTCAATAATTTATTTTATGGACTTAGTACCAAACGCTAAGATTTTTGCTTGTACCCAAAGCGTTGCATTAGCAGAGAAAATCGCAGAAGCTTATGGGACAAAATTAGGAAATGTACTTTTTTCACGTTTTAGTGACGGAGAATTTCAGCCATCTTTTGAAGAATCTGTACGTGGCGCACGTGTTTTTATTATCGGTTCTACCCACCCAGGAACGGAACATTTAATGGAAATGCTCTTGATGTTGGACGCTGCCAAAAGAGCTTCTGCAAAGCATATCACCGCAGTTTTGCCATATTTTGGCTGGGCTCGGCAAGATAGAAAAGACAAACCTCGTGTGCCTATTGCCGCTAAATTAGTAGCCAACCTCTTGGAAACAGCAGGCGCAACGCGTATTATCACGATGGATTTGCACGCAGACCAAATTCAAGGATTTTTTGAAAAACCAGTTGATCATTTGTATGCTTCTACTATCTTTTTGCCTTATATTCAGTCTTTAAACTTGGATAATTTGTGTATGGCATCGCCAGATATGGGAGGTTCTAAGCGAGCTTATTCGTACTCTAAATTCTTAAACTCTGAGGTAGTTATTTGCTATAAACAAAGAAAAAAAGCAAATGTTATCGAGAAAATGGAACTTATAGGAGAGGTAGAAGGCAGAAATGTTATTTTGGTTGATGATATGGTAGATACCGCAGGAACACTTGTTAAAGCTGCTGAAATAATGAAAGATAAAGGCGCACTTAGCGTGCGGGCTATTTGTACGCATCCTATCCTTAGTGGTGGTGCTTATGAGCGCATTACAAACTCTGAATTGGAAGAGCTAATCGTTACAGATTCCATTCCTTTAAAAGAGGAAATGCCTAAAATAAAAGTACTTAGCTGTGCAGGGCTTTTCGCAGAAGTGATGCATTCTGTACACGAAAATCAATCTATTAGCTCTAAATTTTTAATGTAGCTATTTTAATATCGTAAATAATTAATTTTTATATATGCAATCAATTACAATCGTAGGTTCTCAAAGAGAAAGCGTAGGGAAAGCAGCAAGCAAAGCCCTTCGTAATGCTGGGCAGGTACCTTGCGTGTTATACGGAGGAGATAACGCAATACACTTTTCAGCAGACGCATTAGCATTTTCAAAATTAGTGTATACTCCTAACGTTTACACTGCAACGATTGAACTTGGCGGAAAAACGTATAACGCTATCCTTCAAGACATTCAGTTTGACCCCGTTACAGATAAAATTCTTCATATAGATTTTTATCAATTGCACGAAAACAAAGAAATCACTATTGAGGTGCCTGTACGCATTGAGGGTACTTCGCCTGGTATTATGGCTGGTGGCTCTCTTCGTGTTGTAAATCGTAAATTAAAAGTAAAAGCGCTTCCTGCAAACTTGCCAGATTTCGTTCCTGTAGAT
Organism: Capnocytophaga sp.; assembly: GCA_030530525.1. Lineage (GTDB taxonomy): Bacteria > Bacteroidota > Bacteroidia > Flavobacteriales > Flavobacteriaceae > Capnocytophaga. Next base: position 47,499 of record JAUMUT010000013.1, read on the forward strand.
ATTTCTTGGATGGAAATGGGAAATCGTTTTTATGTTACAAAACTTGAACCAAAAAATTATAAAATAATGCACCCAGATAATACCGTTATCTGCCAAGTGAGAGTATCTCGTGCCGCCCTCAAAGCAGCGCAAGATGCCGCAAAAGCAGAAAAAGGTGCTAAAAAGAAAAAATAATTCTAATTTGTTTCTGTTTTTTTAATATGATTCAAAAACCACTCTTATGGGAGTGGTTTTTGTTTTTATTACATTTTATTTTTTATCTTTATAAAAAATTAAAATTAACCCCTAAGAAAAACATTCTTCCTGAATAATATCGGAAAGAAGGAGCATAATTCCACTCATAAACTTCTTTGCTGATATTTTTTTTGTTTAATATATTAGCCAAAGTGGCATATACAATTATATTTCCACTCTTTAATGGTAAAATTTTATATATATTCACATCTACTTTGAAATAATCAGGTATTTGACGGCTATTTTTATCTCCAAAAATAGGAAAAATCATATAATTATTGGTATAATTACTTAGAATAGGAGTGTATTTCCTTCCTTTACGATACGATAAAGACAGATTGAATGTTGTTTTTATGGGTTTTATATTGTATTGAAAGTCTGATTTTATAATCGGACTTATATTTTTAGCAGAAAAATACTCTAAGGATTCTTCTTTTATTTTATTAGAAAAAATAGAAAGAGAATTTTTCCATTTTATGTTTTTAGTAATTATAAAATCGGTTAATAGTTCTGCCCCAAAAATATTTTGAGTAACAGTGGTGGTAGCATATGCGTTTTCCCATTGGTATAAAACAGGTTCATCAGTTTCTAATTTGTTGTAATACAGAGAAATATCTATATTGCCAAAAAGAAATTTATTTTGAAAATCTAAATTTATTTGTTTGGATTTATAACTTGGGAAAATAAAATTAGGATACGAAGCATTTCCATAATTAGAATAATTTCCGACAGAAAATAAAAAAGAATGATTACTATTTAAAGAATAGGAAGCGGAAAATTGTGTATTAGGGAAAGCGGAAATCTTATCTGTAGAAAACCGGTTAGAATACGACAGTAACATTTTATGAAAAGGCTTATATTTTAAAACAAAAAAACCTTGTAAATGATTTACATTACCTTTTTCATTAAACTCTATTTTAGGCTGTGTAGAAGCATAATGAAATGGTATTTGATTTGCCGTCCCTTGAAAGTGAAATGTTCTATAATCATAATCTGCTCCTATATTTATACCAAACTTTTTTTTATTATAAACCATATTTATAGAAGAAAAATAATTATTATTAGACGATAAAGAAAGAATATTTCCAAATTCAAACAGACTATTACTATTGTCATTCATAAGATTGAATTGTACAAAAAAATCAGGGTTTATAGTATGTACAAAATTCAAAATATTTAAAAAGCGATTTTCTTTACTTACTGCATCTCCTTTATAAGTCATTATATGTTCTTCAAAAGAAGCATTATCATTATATGCGAATGAATAAAAGTTTAAATAGTTATTTTTATTTAAGAAAATTCGTGTATTTATTCCTATATCTTGGTTAGAAAAATTATTAATATAAGGATATGCTTTTTTATTGATAAATTTAAAAATATCAGAAAAAGAATGATTGACAAATATTTGAAAAAAAGACTCTTTATTAGGTTGATATTTATTTGCAAAATATCCTCCTAAATTAGACATATTGACAGAAAAACTAATTTGTTTTTGTTTCAGTTCTTCAATAGTATGCGTTTCTATGAGCCCTCCCGAAGAATGTCCAAAATATAAAGGAGGATTTCCTGAAAAAACATTTAATGACTTCATTGTCTGTGTATTGATAACACTAAACGTACCTACTCCTGGTATAGCATCAGTTCCTCTAAATGATTTATAAATAGGAACGTTATTAAAGAATAGAATAGAATTATTTACTCCTGTACCTCGTATACTTATTTCGGCACTCTCTTCGGTTGCTGTAGAAGAAGGCAAAAGGGTTGTAGCTCTTATCGCATCTCCATAAGAGTTAGGATTATTATAAACCTCTATTTTACTCATTTCTTGAAGAGAAAACTCTCTTAAAGTAGGCGTTTTATAATGAACTACCACCTCTTCTAAATGTATATTTTCTAATTCATTATCCTCAATTAAAAATAAAGTAATAGCCTCATTAGTTTCTGATAAATTTATTTTTTTAGTAAAAAAACCCAAAGCAGAAACAGAAAAATGACGAATGTTTTTTTCTAAAAAAAACTTTCCAGAAGCATCCGAATAGGTTAATAAAGATCCTTTTTCATCTAATAAAATAGCTCCTTCAATAGGCAAACTATCTTTTTCTGAAAACACAAATCCTTCTATTTTTTGGGCTTTTATACTTAAAAAACTTATACTTAAAATAAATAATAACAGAGGTTTCATAATCCTATTTTTTCGTTTTCATTAAAATTTACTTTTGTTACTTACAAACCAATAATGATTAGGAAATAGCGCAAGCCCTTTAAAAAAGGCTAATTTTGCTTTTTCATTTTCTTTATTTCTAAGATAAAACCGTACCAAATTAGCATAAGTATCTTCGTATCCCCAAGAAATAGTATCTTTATTTTCTGCTTTATTTTTTTGAAATAGATTTATAGCTTCTGTAAAATAACTTTCTGCTTTTTTTCCTCCTCCAAAAGAAGAAGGAGTATACATATCTTGTATCCCTTTGACTAATAACAAACGAGGATTATTTTTGCTCGTTTTTTCAGCATTTTCTAAGTATTCGGATACCTTCATAGACTTGGCTGGAGTAGTAAAAAAAGATGCAAATTTTATTTCATAATTTTGCACCAAAGCCAATAAAATCCAATCTTCTTGGCTTTTTTCACTTTTATCCTTTAATAGGTCAATGGCTTGTCCTATATATTTTTCCTCTTGTTTTTCCTCTTTTAAGGAAAGAGCCACGATGGCTTGGTAATACCGAATGTAAGCCTTCCAATAAGAAGATAATTTTTTCTCATTTTGGGTATAATAATCTTCCAAAATAGAGGCTTTCTTTTCTACAAAAGACCGATTAACAAGGGCAGATACTTCTTGCTCTATATTTTGAGCGTAAGAAAAATTCATCATACAAAGTATGAATGCGAAAAAAAGATAAATACGTTTCATAGATATAAAAATTAAAAAAGTTTAACAAATAAATTATTTTTTATTAAAGTATAATAAAGTTTTTATATATCTTTATTTTTGAAGGCAAATTTATTTTTTTTTTTTTGAAAAATACAAATAATTTTTAAATTTTAACATTTTAAGCCTACAATATATTTCTTCTATAATACGTAAAATAGCTGGCATTGAAGAACTTCTTTTTTTAATAAATGATTTTTCCTTTTCTTGAATTATTTAAAAAAAATATTTTAATAGGAAATAAAAGTAAATATTTTGTATATTTGCCACCAAAAAAAGTAATATTATGCAATGGGAAGGAAGAAGACAAAGTAGTAATGTCGAAGACCGTAGAGGAAGCGGTTCCGGAAAAAAATTAATCGCTGGTGGTGGCGTTTTGGGTATTGTAATTCTCTTATTACAATATTTTGGTGGCGAAACAGGGCAAATGATAGCTCCTGTTTTAGAGCAATTTAACCAAACAGAACAAACTCAAACCACAGGAACACAAGAACTTACAGCCGAACAGAAAAAAATAGGCGAATTTGCAGCTACTGTTTTGGCAGACACCGAAGACGTTTGGGATAAAATATTCACCCAAAACGGATTAGGCTCTTATGAAAAACCAAAATTAGTACTCTTTACAAGCAACGTAACCTCTGGTTGTGGAAATGCCACTTCGGCAACAGGTCCTTTTTATTGTCCTGCCGACCATAAATTATATATGGATATGACTTTCTTTGAAGAACTTCGCACTCGCTTTGGAGCAAAAGGAGGTGATTTTGCCATCGCTTATGTAATGGCTCACGAAGTAGGACACCACGTGCAAACTCTCTTAGGAACTTCACAAAAAGTAAGACAAGCGCAACAAGGCAAAAGCAAAGCATACGCCAACAAACTCTCTGTGGCTCAGGAACTTCAAGCCGATTTTTACGCAGGGGTTTGGGCGCATCATAACAAAAAATATTTAGATGCCGATGATATTGATGAAGCACTAAGCGCTGCACACGCCGTAGGCGACGATGCCATACAAAAGCGTATGCAAGGCTATGTAGAGCCAGATTCTTTCACGCACGGAACGTCTGAGCAACGCAAAAAATGGTTTATGAAAGGGTATAACACTGGCGATATAAAACAAGGCGATACTTTTGCCGAAGTTCGTTAATTTACTAAAAAATATAACCTACTCCAACAGAAAAGTAAGAATGTCGGAAATAATTTTGGTTACTTATATTCGCACTTTGCAACGATTCATTATTTTTGCTAAATACATTCGTTAAAGAAGTGGTATATCTGAAATCTAAAAAATATTGCTCTGATATAGCATATTTCCCACCAAAAGCAAGTGCAAAATAAAATGAAGAAAAAGCCTCTTTGTCTATGCTTTTTTTGCCGTTAAAAATTGCTGTTTCTGACCAAATATCAGGAGGAGTAACCAAAAAACCAAACTGAGGCGCAATTTGAAAAGTGAATTTTTCTGTAATTTTCAAATTTGCTAAAATAGGAATATTTATATAATCCATTCGGAATTTTGCCTCATATAATTCATTATCAGGCAATAAACCTACTTTTTTCCATTTCGCTCCTTGTCGTGAAAAAAGAATTTCAGGCTGAATGGAAAAAATGGTCCCGAGCGGAATTTCCATAAAAGCTCCTACATACAAAGAGTGAATGCCTGAAAATGAAGAATTTTCTATTTCTGAACCTCGTAAAGTGGCATAATTATACCCGCCTTTTACTCCAAAGAAAGGGGTGTTATCCACAAAATCTTGGGCATTGGATAAAAAATGGGATAACCCAAACATAAATAATAAATATTTTTTCATAAATAAATAATAAAAACAGGGCAAAAGTAAAAATAAAAATGAGTTTTTGAGTAATTTTTATCATTAAATTTTTCATAAAACTATTTTACTTTTGCCTTTTTATTCCAAATTATGCAATATTCATTAGATAAAATTGATATTTTTGCAGAAGAAATTTTACCTAAAATAAAACATAAAGTCATTCTTCTACAAGGCAAAATGGGAATGGGAAAAACCACGCTCGCCAAAGCCATTGCCAAAGCTTTGGGCATCACAGAGCCTACTACCAGCCCTACATTTTCATTGGTAAATGAATACCAAAACGGAGAAATAAAAGTATTTCATTTTGATTTGTATCGTATTGATAATGAGCAAGAAGCGTGGGAAATTGGCATTGAAGATTATTTCTACTCTGGGCATTGGTGCTTAGTGGAATGGGCTGAGAAAATTCCTTCGCTTTTACCAGAAAAATATTCAGAAATTTTTATACAATTTATAGACGAACAACACCGAAAAATTGAAATTATAAATCATTGATTTTAAATAAATTACAAATAAAATGAGTTTTTTAAGAAGATTAGGTATTTACCTCATTGGGCTATCAATGGGGCTTGTCATTTTAGCCTTTTTTTTCAGAGGGAAAGAAACTTCTTTTTGTTATTTCCCGAATTGTCGTACCTTGAAAGACATTCGTTCTAAAAGCGTTATCGTATCCAAAAATATTGAAAATCAAACTTATACGATAGATTATCTAAAACCTATTTTTTGGAATGGTGATGTAGATTTCAAAAGAAGCGATACCAAAAGTTTGCCCTGTCGTACTTATGTTATCATAGGTTTTGCCCAAGATGATACAAAATTGGAAATTGTGGTGAAAAATTGTCCAAAACAAGCTGAAATTATAGAGATAAAGAAACTATAATTTTATTAACAAAATTTCATTTTTTAGTTAAAAAAACGTATTTTTGCATTTATTTTCTTAATTATGAATTTTGATATCGTACAAACTTTACAAGTAGCCTTTAAACTTTTTTGGATAATTGATATTATCGGTGGGCTACCTATTATCCTTAAATTACAAAAAGATACAGGGAATATTCACGCTGAAAAAGCAGCTTTTGTAGCTGGCTCTTTGATGATTATTTTTCTTTTTGTAGGAAATGAAGTGTTAAAATTTATGGAAATTTCTATTGAAATTTTTGCTGTTGCAGGGGCTTTAATCCTCTTTATATTGGCAGCAGAAATGATTCTTGGAGTGAGTTTCCATAAAATGGAAGTACCTGCAAGTGCCTCTATTGTCCCGATTGCTTTCCCTTTATTGGCAGGGCCTGGCGTGCTTACCATAATTCTCTCATTAAGAGCAGATTACTCAGCAATTAATATTATTGTTGCTATTATTATCAATATTTTAATTGCGTATTTGGTAATGAAAAAATCGGGCTGGTTCGGGAAAAAACTTGGCGAAACAGGAATTGTTATCGTTCATAAAATAGCGGGAGTTATTCTCTTGGCTTTATCTATAAAACTTTTTGCCGACAATTGGAAAACACTTTTGTAAAATACTGAAAACCAACAAAAAAGGAAAGTAATTTTTTACTTTTCTTTAATTTTCTAAAAAATAGAAGTATGCGTTTGTATGGTAAATTCTTCTAAAAATTTCATTCCTCTGTAAGAATTGCCTTTGTCGTTCAATTTAGGACTCCAAACCGCAATACTATAATGATTGGGCATTACCGCTACAATGCCTCCTCCTACTCCACTCTTGCCAGGAAGCCCTACCCGAAAGGCAAATTCGCCCGATTCGTCATAAAAACCACAAGTTTGCATAATAGCATTTATCCTTCTTGTATGAATTTTGCTTAAAATGCGCTTATTATCGTGCAGAGTAACCCCGTCATTTGCCAAAAAAGAGAATACATACGCCAAAGAACGGCAATTAAACTCTATGGAGCACAAATCAAAATAAAAATCTAAGACATCAATAGGGTTATTTTTAATATTTCCTAAGGATTTTATATAATAACAGAGGGCAAAGTTACGATAACCTACGGATTTTTCAGATTCTGCAATACGTTTGGAATAGGAAATGCTTTCATCATTTGCCAAATGGCGAACAAATTTTAAGAAATCTTCTATCGGATTTTTTAAAATAGAAAGCAATACATCACAAACTACCAACGCTCCTGCATTAATAAGCGGATTTCGTGGTATGCCTCTATCGGCTTCCAACTGCACAAGAGAGTTAAACGATGTACCCGAAGGCTCAATACCTACACGCTCCCACAACTTGTCATTGAGCTTACTATAAGCCAAACTTACTGCCAAAACTTTGGCTATACTTTGTATGGAAAATTTATCTTCAAAATCACCAATCCCAAAAGATTTTTTATCCAAGCCAAAATAATAAATTCCAAATTTATCAGGATTTACTTGTCCCAATTCTGGAATATAAGTAGCTATTTCGCCTTTATTTTCGCCTTTAAGTATATGATTATATATATATTCTATTATTTTTGGATAATTCATTTCATTTTTTTAAATAAATATTTGCAAAAATATAAAAAAAATATGATTTTTTCAAATTTTTAGCATAAAAAAGGTTACCGCAATTGGGTAACCTTTATTTTATATTTAAAATTCCACTTTTATAATAACTACTCCATTCTTACCGTCTTCTTTAAAATCTTCGGTTCGTTTCGCTCCTTTTTTGAAAACAGTGGTAGATACTATTTTGCTAATTTTAGCTAATTCCGCAGAGGAATATTTGGTCAAATCTTTATAATTGACTAACACCAACGGATAGGCTTCGGTATATTTTTTATTTTTATTAATATAATCCAAATAGTTTTTCAAACCTTTTTTTAATCTTGACTGCAATACCTCGTCAAGGAGTTTTTCGCCATTAGATAATTTTGCTGAGGTTTTAGTTCCTGTACTGGGTGCTGTAGTTGTAGTGGTTTCGGTATTTACGATTTTTTGTCCTGTCCGAAATTCTTCTGATTTACGCATTCTTTCAGCTTCTTTTGCTTTCTTTTCGGCTTCTTTTTTAGCATTATATTCTGCTAATTCTTCGGCATATTTTCGTTTTTTTTCTTCTTCGGCTTTTTTCTTTTCTTCTTCTTGTTTTTTACGAAGTTCTACTTGCTTTTGTAATGCCAATTTTCGTTCAGTTTCCGCTTTTTCTTTGGCTTGTTTTTCTTTTTCCAAACGTTTTTGTTCTGCTTCAAAATCTGCTTTTCGCTTGGCTTGTTCTTCTTTTTCTTTGGCTTTTTTCGCTTGTTTTTCTTTTTCAGCCTTCTGTTGTGCTGCTAAAACTTCTTCGTAATTAGAATCAAAAATAGGTTTTCCTTCTACCTTTCCAAAATTGTAATTAAAGTAAAGTATTGGCTTACTGTCTTTATTGGGTTTTCCTTTTCCAAAATAAGCGCACCATTTATCATTCAAACGAAGATAATAGCCCCAACCTTCAAAAAAACGGGTATAGGTATAGTTTTTAAAATCGTATAATTTTGTATTAAATGAATAATTTCCTACTTTAAAATTAGGACTTCTGGTTTCTATATATACAATTTTGTTAGCTTTATCAATTCCTAAAATATAATCTATTTTTGCTTCTGTTGTTTTTTCTTTACGAAGAAATCCTAAGGGAGTTTCAAGAGTTTCTCCAAGTTCATTTTTTGTCCAAGTTTGTCCCAATTTTGGTTGAGCAATGGCAAAAAGTATATTAAAAAAGAATAAAATACCTAAAATTTTGTTCATTATTTTGAATTTTAATTTATTAAATAAGGTTTTAACTTCTGTGTTAAAACCTTATTTGTTAGCATATTTTTATGACAAATTTATCTTAACCTCAAATCTATTTGCCCTAATTCGTTTAATTCTTCGTCAAAAACTACAATTTTATACACTCCACTTTCGTATTTTTTTGTATCCGAAATAATATATTCACAAACATCAACATTTTGTCTTTCGTATAAAAATTTTGTAGCTGCACTATAATTAACCGTTTTATCACCCACAGAAATAAGTTCATTTTCTCCAAGAGTAACATTTTGGGGATCAAGAACTTGTACATAAAACAAACGATTTCCTCTTTCTGCTATTCGATTTTGAGAAACGGTATAACAAATTTTTATTTTATCAATAGCACCAGCGCGCTCTTTTTCTACATATCGCCCACCGGAACGTTCTTTTACCCCTACCGCAGAAAGATTTTTAAGAGTTAGTATAGCACCTTGTTTTAACACATCATTAAGTTCTGTATTTTTTTGAGCTACAGAATCCAAAAGTTGCGATTTTTCAGAAAGTGCAGAGTAAGTACTATCTCTTTCTTGAAGGATTCTTTTATTATATTTTCTTAAAGAATCATTAATAGCAAGTAATCTTGTACGTTCTTTTTTAAGCACTTGCACTTGGTCGTGGTATTTCCATAACGTTTGGATATCTACTTTCATTGTTTTTAACGAATCAATATATTGAGAAATACGCACTTTTGCAGCAGATAATTCGTCTGCATTTTGTTTAGAAACACTCACTGCATCTTCATATTCTTTTTGAAGCTCTTGTAGTTCTTTTAACATTTGTGTTTTTTGCTCATTGAGTACTTTTTCATTTTTAGCTTTTTCATTATTCAAATAAAAAGAATACCCACCAAGCCCTGCTACTGCAAGCCCAAGTAATGCAATGATAAAGCCTCCGCCTCTTTTTTTAGGCTCTCCACTTTGGGGAGTAACTACCTGATTTTGTGTTGCCATATCGTTATTTTTTTAAGTTTTATATTGTAAATCTTTTTTACGTTGCAAATTTATGTTTTTTTCCTTTATTTTAATATTTTTTTTTGCAATTAACTTTTTTTTAATAATATTTTCAGCTTTTATAATAAAATTTTATTTTAAAATTTAGAATTTTCACCCCAAAGCTACGTCCATTACCATCATTACAACAAAGCCCAACAAAAATCCGATAGTAGAAATATCTGTATTTCTATTTTGTTGCGACTCAGGAATGGTTTCTTCTACCACCACATAAATCATCGCTCCTGCGGCAAAAGCCAAAGCGTAGGGCAATATCGGTGTGAAAAAAACTACCGAAAAAGCACCTAAAACAGCGGCAATAGGCTCTACAATAGCTGATAATTGCCCATAGAAAAAACTTTTGGAGCGACTAAGCCCCATTCTTCGTAAAGGCATAGAAACTGCAATTCCTTCGGGGAAATTTTGCAAACCTATACCAATAGCCAATGTTACTGCGCCCGCAATAGAGGCTTCGGGAATACCTGCGGCTACCCCACCGAAAAGCACTCCAACTGCCAATCCCTCTGGGATATTATGCAAAGTAATTGCTAAAACGAGCAAAGTAGTTCGTTGCCAAGGAGATTTTACGCCCTCTGTTTGCTTAAAATTGGCGTGAAAGTGAGGCAAAAGCCTATCCAAAGCATAAATAAACATTGCTCCTGCCAAAAACCCCACCACAGCAGGAATTACTTTCACAAAACGTTCGCCTTCACTCATATTAATGGCTGGAATAAGCAAACTCCAAACACTTGCTGCTACCATTACACCTCCTGTAAAACCAAGCATTCCGTCCATTACCGCTTTGTTACTATTTTTAAAAAAGAACACCAAACTTGCCCCAAGAGCAGTTACTCCCCAAGTGAATAAAGTAGCGTACAAAGCCGCCAAAACGGGGTCTATACTTCCTAAATATTGTATTATGGATTCTATCATTTTTATTTTTTTTCACGAAGTGCAAAGGTAGAAAAAAATTAGAATTTATAAAAATATTTTTTAGAATAATCTAAATATATTTATTTGTAATAAAAAAAGTCTTCATAGAATTTCTTCTATAAAGACTTTACTGCTATTATGAATTAAAATACTATTTCCCTAAGGCTTCGGCACCTGCTACGATTTCAAGAATTTCGTTGGTAATCGTAGTTTGTCGTGCTTTGTTGTAAGTGAGTTTCAGTTGATTACGAAGTTCGGTAGCGTTGTCAGTAGCTTTGTGCATAGCCGTCATTCGTGCGCCGTGTTCTGCTGCAAAAGAGTCTCTAAGAGCTTTATACAACTGCATTTTTAAAGATTTCGGTACGAGTGCATCTACAATAGCTTGTTTAGATGGTTCGTAAATATAATCGGATTGCAGTTCATCGTTTGATGTAGCAGGCTGTATTGGCAAGAATGTTTCTTCCATTACAATTTGAGTAGCTACATTTTTGAAACTATTATATACCAAAATAATTTTATCGTAAGTACCTGATTGATAAGCATTCATCAATTCTTCTGCTATTGGAACAATTTTAGCAAAAGAAAGCGAGTCAAAAATATGCTCATCAAAATGAGTTACTTTTCCCGTTTTTCGTAAAACATCATTTCCTTTTTTTCCGATAGTTCTAAAAGTAATATTTTTCCCCTCAAAACGCTCCAAAATAGCTAAGGCTTGTTTGATAATATTAGAGTTAAATGCTCCGCAAAGCCCTCTGTCTGAGGTAATTGCAACCACCAAAATGTTTTCAGGTGATTCGGTACGAGGCATAAAAGGATTACTCTCCCCTAAGGCTGCCCCCAATGAATGTAGTAGCTCATTGAGTTTGTTCGCATAGGGCTTCATTGCCGTTATAGCGTCTTGTGCTTTTTTGGATTTGGCAGCAGAAACCATTTTCATTGCACTGGTTATCTGCATTGTAGAATTGATAGAAGCTATTCTACTTCGTATTTCTTTTAAATTTGCCATATTTGTAAGGAGTACTTTACTCTAATATTTTTAATTCTTTGTTTTTCCAATAATTACTTATAAAAAGTAATACTATTCACTCTGATATTTTTTTATAAAGGATATTTTTGATAAACATCAATATCCTTAACTTTTCCAAGCATAGGATTTTTAGACTTGAATAACTGGCGGGCTTCTATATAAACATCTTCCAAATCAAAACCTTGTAGCGTTCTTCCTAACAAAAATGAAATAGTATATTCTTGCCAATTTTTACTATTTTGCTTTGTTATTTCTAAGGCTTTTTGTAAAATGCTCCACATTTCTTCTTCGGTAATATAGCCACACCAATAACACCATTTTGCCAAAGAAGCTACTCTACCAATATCCCACGCATAGGCTGTATTTACTGCTTCTACTTGGGCAAAATCTATTTCTAATTTTTTAGCAATAGATTTTTTAACTTTTTCTAATTGAGGAGAATTTTGTACAAACAAAGGCTCAAAAGATAATGAATTTTGCAAAGCCAATAAACCTGATAGTGTTTGTTTTGCTTCTTGCGAATTACTTATTTGCCATTGATTGCGCAAACCATAAAAATATCGGTCTAACACTTCATTAGGAACAAGACTAAGTATTTCTTCTCCACGATGATACGATAATATCGCACCGAGTGCAAGCAATTGCTTTTGTTGCTCAGATAGAGAATTTTGGTTGATATGTCCTATCTGATTTTGTAATTTTTTCTTACTAACAACTAATGAATAGTAAGCTTTATAGCCGTACATTAGCACTATTACAGCTATAATAAGATAAATATATGT
>JAUMUT010000036.1 GCA_030530525.1 Capnocytophaga sp.
ATATTAATATAATATCATTATAGTATTTATATAATACTAGATAAAAATTTTAAAGCGAATGTATTGATTTATACCCATTCCAATTTTTTCCGCTTCTATCTTTACACGATCAAATTCATCTTGCGTAAAATAAAGTAAAAATGACTTATCTCGTTTTAAATTTTTAGGTTTTTTTGCTTCTGATGTTTCTCCTCTTGCTTGATTTATAAAATTTTCTTCACTAGTAGCTGGAGTTGTATTTACTTTTTTAAAACCCATTTTTTAATCCTTAATATTTTCTTTTACAACTTGTAATAGCTCGGCATAAAAACTTTCGAAATCTTCAAGCGCCCTATCCCCATTTTTGCAAAATTCGCTTAAACTATTGCCATTTGAAACCGTTTTTCTATAAGCTTGTCTTTCGTAAATAACAGAGTTTAATAAAAAGACATCACTTAAATTTCGCTCCTTTTTTGCATCATCGATGTATTCACGCATACTTTCAAGCTCTTTTGCCAAAAAAGGATTTGGAGAAACTCGGTTTACAAGTATAAGTGTAAGCAATTTCTCATTTAACTCTTTCGCTTCACTACTAAGATCAAGCATGCGATCAAGAACACTCACATCGTACTGTGAAGGTATGGTTGGTATTATAAGTACATTTGATGACAACATAGCCTTACGCATCTCCTTACTATCACGCCCACCAGTATCGACTACGATAGAGTCAAAGTTATCCCGCATACGCTTTATCTCATCACCCAAGCTAACACCTGTTTTTGACACACTTGAAAAGAGCGGTTTTAAATTTGACTGGCTTCTAATATCTGAAAAAACCTCGGTTGAACGTTGCGGATCAGCATCTATTAAAAGGACATTATCTCCATCCTCTGATAACCTAGCTGCTAAATTTACAGCAAGCGTAGTTTTGCCGCTACCACCTTTTTCATTTACGATAGATATTACCATTTTTAATCCTTTTCTTTTTATGAGATTATATCATAAAAATATCTTTTTCATATTTATATATTTTTATATAAATATTATTATCATATTATTATAATATTTATTTCATATAATCTCTTTAGTTAAAATATAGATAAAAATTATAAATATCAACACATAAAACACAAATTTAAGAACACTTATTCTGCTATCATAAAAGATATAATTAACTAGCAACCCTCTATACAAAAATAAAAATAGGTATTTATTAGCAGGCAATACATAATTTTCAAATCGAGATAAAAGCATTATGATTTAGATACTATTATTATAATATCTAAATCATATAAAAATAATATTACATAAATATATTTTAGATACTATAATAATATTTCTAATTGACGCCCTACTTCGTCAATTCCTCTGCTGTTATACAAATCATTAAAGTCACTATATCCACTGTAAATTTCTTTATCATTAAAATTTGGGATACAGATACTTACATTTTTAAAATTATTTTTAATCTGCATTGCCTTTTCTTTTCCAATATTAAACCCACTCTCTTTTTCTTTTTTGACATCATTATCAGCAGCAATTATGATATGTATATTGCAAAACCTTGTAGAAAAATTTTGAACTACAAATTCTAAATTGCCCACATCAAGTCCAACTATTACAGGCATCTTACAAGCTTCATGAACGCTTGCTGCAGTAGCGAAACCTTCACATATATAAATTTTATTATATTTTAATAAAGCCTCAATATTAAGTTTAGCTGAATTTTTGTTATAAAGATCCATATCGTCACTTATAATAAAAAAATTTCCTCGCTTCTTAGCAAGAAGCTTTTCACCATTTTTCTTTTGCTCATTTGAAAGTAGGGCGCCTATCATCTTATTTCCATTTGGAAATATCCGTTGAAGCGACCAAAATTTTTCATTGATATCAAAAAGTGGCATAAGAAGATTTCCAAATCTATCCTGTTTCAACCCATAATTTTTATATACTCTTTTCTTAACAAAGTAGCCATGGTCTAAAACAGCAAATTTTGCAGCTAAAAACTCGTCATATAAAATTTTAGCTGTTTTTTTATATTCCTCTTCTAAGTCCTTATCCCTTTGTGACTGCTTTTGAATAAAGTCTGTATTGCCTTTTGATAAATTCTGATTTTTTTTACTACAAATAAGTTCATCGGAATAAGGTGCTACGTCTAATTTCTCATATTTCCAGTTACTAATAAACCCGCTTTTAAAATTTTGTATAAACCCAGCTGGTATCCCGTCAATATAACCAACATATGCACCACTTTTTTGCGCACCCTTATCACCATCTACTCTAACACGTCGTAAAATCCCATCCATTATCGGTGTGTCTACTTCAAGCCCGGCTGCATTTAATGCATCTTTGAATTTTGAAGATACGTCAAAAATATCAATTTGATATTTTTGAGAATAGGGCACTTTGAATTTTGTAATACCATCTGATAATACAGTTTTTTTATTAGCTCCTTCTTTTTTATTTTCTTCAAGTAACTTTACTAATGCCTCAAAATCAAAAGTATCATAAATAAACCATCTTTTTTCGTCACTATCCCACATAGTTCCCATTGTTTTTGCAGTATTTTTTAGAGAGTAGGGCACATCAATATAAATTTTTTTTCTTTTCCTTGGCATATTAAAAACCTATCATATTCATAATAATAATATATTATTATATTATATTCATAATTTTATTATCATATTTTAATTATTTTATAAAATTTACAATAAACAAATTTTTCTTTGTTATTATACTAAGTTTCTATATCCTCCTTTACAATACGTTTTTATAAATTTAATAAAAACTTTGAACTTATTTCTATAATCTTGTAAAAATATAATCAACAACACAAATATTATCTCTTAATGAAATAAAAAATCTTCCAAAAAAACACAAAATTTGATCTTATATAAAATTTTTTCCCAAAAAAAGAAACAAACACTACATTAAAGAAAAATCAAAGACCATAAAATAAACCAATGATAATAGTCTTTCTTTTTTGGTGTTTTATTTTTGTGCGAATTTTTTGCTTGCAAAAAATTAATAGCACAATTATAAAAGTTCAAAAGTTATTTACTTTTGATTTACCTTATTTTTGGTTCCGGCAAAAAGAAAAGAATAAGAAGGGAAAACGTTATAAAAAATGGTCTTAAAGTGCGGTAATTTCGTGGACCGTAGCCATTTTATATTTTCCCATGCCCGGGAAAAATGGTTTTCTGTGTGGGAAAAATTTAACCACACTAGCAAAATTTTTCCCAAGAAATTATAATTAATCATAATTTTTTACAGCAATAGCAATTTTTGGGAAGTTTTTATCGCACGTGTATATAACTTCGCAGCCTTCTTTATCTGCACAAAAGTATTGCAATGCATCCTCCAAGTCAGCGTTAGAATTTCTAGAGTACTTTATAGCCTTCTTTATTGTTTCGACACCAAAGCTTGCTAGCTGCCATTTTTGAGTTATCACTTCTAGAAAGTCAAGCAATATAAGCTGTTTTTGCTTTGAATGACGTAAATTGTAATAAAGTGTGCTAATACTATCTTCGCTAATAACAATGTCAGTGCCATTTCGCATTAAATTTTGCATGAGTGCAACAGCTTTTTGGTTATTTGCTCTATCAGTATCAATAATATCAATAATAATATTTAGGTCAAAAAAGACTTTCATTATTCATCCCTTTGGTTTAGTTCGTCTGATTTAGCAGCCCTAAGTGACTTAGCATCACCTTTAAAATCACCCTTAAACGCTCCAACAAATTTCATAATATCAGCAATATCGCTCTCTACGCCGCTTGCTGCTTCATTTACTCTTTCAGATTTTACCTCAATGGCTTCTGGTTTGACCTCTGCTGGTTCTTCATCGTGTTTTTTTGATATCACGATCTCAGTTTCACTCTTATTTGCCGAATGTTGAATCTGTTTTACGCTATCGATCTGAAAATCATTGGGGGCTGCTAAAACCTTGTCAAATCCATCATAGGCTGCATCAGTTAAAATTTCTTTTGTCATCTCAAGTGTTTCGAAATTAAATGTTTTAACAGTCGTTTGCCTTAGTTGTTTGAGGTCTTTTATTGAGCCTTTGCCTACGATTTGTGGGTTGAGCATAAATGAGTTTTTGCCTATGATGTCAAATTTATCCTTGTCATTTTCGCTGATTTTAAAAATTGCCTGCTTATCTTCTAACTCTTTTAGTGCACGATATACACTTGATTTTGCTAGGATCTTTCTTTCTTCAAAGTATTTGACAAAATCACTATCATATTTAAAGATGTTTTTATAATTGACATTTTTTATCATTACTAAAAAAACCGTTCTGGCATTGTTTGAAAGATTTTCAACTAAAAAGTCTAAGTTTTCAACAAATACTTTTATAAACGCATCTTTTGACTGTTCTTTTTGCAAAAAGCTTGTTACTATTGTTTTTACTTCACCTGTTTGGCTGTCTACTATCTCTTGCGTCCGATTGTAAAGCCTGGCACTCGTAGAACGAGATTTTTCAAGATCTATAATCTCTCTTGCCATATTTGTCCTTTTTTTTATTTTTTGACACGAATTTACATTTTTTAGCCTTATTGCCTACTTAATTTTCCCAGAAAAAGACTCAGATTTTATTATGATAGAAATTTTTTTCCCAGAAAAAAATATTTTTGTAAAAAATATAAGGCTAAATTAAAAATTTAAAAAACATTTTAAAAATTTTTATTTTTGCCAAGTAGTATAATAGGCGAATTTTTCATTACTACAAGATTAAAGAATTTTCTTATAAAGACATTTCCTTAAAATGTTTCTATATAATACGATAAATATATTAAACTGCGTGTATAAATTGAAAATATATAGCTCTAGTCTCAAGACAAAAACTATCCAGTTATGCAATAGTTTATGTAAAAATAGTAAAATTGCATTCAATAAATAAACTTGGAGCATATACAATGTTTCACATACTAAATCCACATTACAACGAACTATCACCGAAGAATTTTCAGGAGACGATAAACGAGATCTGGGACTTCGTGGATACCAAGAACAACCTTATCCTATCAAATCCGCAGAACAAGATAAAGGGCAATCGGCCGCTAATAACCAAAAAGAGATTTACGGATATGATGGAAATGGAGTGGACACCATTACAAGAGGAGATGAACTTCTCAAATTATCTATATCTGATAATCAAGAATATGGAGAGCAAGATCAATCAATCCAACGAGATCAATCAAGAGCAAATAGAGCAGATCAAAAAAGAGTTAGTCAATATACTAATAACAATCAATCACGACTGGGTGAATTGGAGAGCGATGACTTGCGATACGATAGAGCCGAGCGAGGAAGTGATCAATCGAATGAGAGCTTATATCGAGAAACATCTGGACGTGGAGCAACAAGAGATAATGAGATCAACGTATCCAGCACCTTCGAACATTCAATCAGGCGACTGGATGCACAGACTAACGATACTTTACCGCTGGACGACAGCTTTGGAGAACTTGGGGATGATAGACGACATCCAAGCAAGAGGACTAGTGGACGAGGAGAAACTAGAGGAGCTAACGATAGCTCTATACAGGCAGGAGTATTGGGAGAAGGATATTCTTTGCGAGGACGAAGCGAAGAAGTTAAGAGAGATGGGCAATACGGATCTGGAAATTTACAAGATAATGGGGGGACTATCGATCTACAAGGAATATCTCAATCTGAGCGACGCGAGATATCCGATGAAAGAGATAAAAGAAAAACTACTAGGACATTAAAAAAGATACTAGCTCTACAAACAAGTATGGGACTAGAAGTCTTTTTGATTTTGATGAGGAGGAGGTTAAAGAAGAGGTAAAGCCAAATATTATTCCTCAGCCACAAAATCAAAAAAACAGAGCTTAATTTTACAATTACTAGAAAAAGGTAAGAGATTATAAACAAGTTGGAATTAACAAACCCCTTAACAAATTAAATGATAATTGGTAGGAGGAATAAAGAGATAGAATTGCTTAGTACAGATGAATGTGCTAATGCAATGGTTTTCAAGGAAAATCTAAAAAATATTTACACAATAACTAAAGTAATCGACCGGAACAAAAATTGTCAAAAATATCAAAAAATAATTAATAAGATTTTTGATTTTACCAATTTTTAGTAATTTAAGAGAGAATTTAAAAATAAATACAAAAAGCAATAATAGTTATATTTATTTTTTTATAAAGTACAATATCTTTATAGAATTTAAAAGGATAATATAATTAAAATAGCTCTTATAAACAAAAAGGCGGCGTAGGCAAAACGCCTTTTGCTTTTAGCATTGCAAAAGATTTTGGATACTTTTTGCAATCCAATGACAATTCTTGTATCGAGCAGATCTATCCAAACAAAGCAAAAATTCTAGACAAAGCAAAAGATCTTGACGATTGTGTATATGACTTTAGAGGATTTTCTGCTTCCGGGGTTTTAGATATTATAAAAACTGCGATGCAGTAATTATCCCTTGTTTACCAACATATAATTCATTTATCAGAACAGTGGAATCGATAAATGAAATTATTTCAATAAATCCAAATATAATACTTCTTGTAACCAACTACAAAGATGATAAGGAAGAAGAATTTTTGGAAAATGAGCTTGATAAAATATATAAAGGTATTCCGACCTTTTATTTCAAAAATTCAAAGATTGTCAATAATGCTGCAAACTATGGACTATCTTTTACTGAGTTATATAATGAAAGCTCTTTATCAAAAAAGGAGCTACTCGAGCTTTTTTAACGAATGTAGAAGACTTTTAAAAGCTATAAAAAGCAAATCTTAATTTATATTTTTTAATTTTAAATATATTAATATGATATAAAAACTATTAAAAGGATATTGAAGTATGACTAAGAGAGCGAGCATTAGCATTGAAGAAGCTTTGCAAAACAGCAATGTAAAAACTTATGAGATGCAAGACAAAAAAGACAAAAGAGAAATACTGTTCAAGTAAGTATTTATCTTACTCAAGAAGAAATAGCGTATTTGGATGAAAAGTGTGATGAAACTTTTCTAGCTAGAAATGCTTATATGAGAAAACTTCTTGTAGAAGATATGAAAAGAAAAAGCGAATGACAGCAGCCGACGTAAAGGAATTTTGCAAAGAGCAAAATTTAACATATAAACAGCTGGCGGAAAAAATCGGTATGACCGAGGGCAGCTTAAAAGTGGCAATAACCACTGATAAATTTAGCAGCCAAACAATACAATCGATCAATCTACTAAAAGAAAATCAAAAACTAAAAACTGAGCTTGCAGATTTTAAAGTATTAAGCGAAATTATCAAAAAAATTTCAAAGAACTAGATTTTTACTTTTTTCTCCCAAAAGGGTAATATTTTAACTATTTTATAAAATCTAGATCCAGTAAATTTAATAACGACTTCCGTTTGTTTTTTTGAATGAGTTTTTGTATATGTAATAATACTTTTAAATCTATTTTTATAAATACCTCGTTGATTATTATATGCGTAAGAACTCTTGGCCTTTTTTTCTAAATCAGTAATAACTCTTTTGGGTCGCCACCATTCATCATCAAGTATTCTTTTTTCTCATCTAATATTACTTTAGCTTCAAATTTAAAATCTTAATATACCTTTCTATCTTATCGCTTACGGCAGAAATTTTGTCATTTACTACTTTTACTACTGATATTAAATTTTCATAATTTACTTTAAAATTTTTCAAATCCTGCTCATATAATACTTTTAGCATTTGGTTAATATTCCTACCAACCATATTAAGCTCATAGTTAGATTTTCTTAACTCCTCCATTTCAATATTATTAAAAATAGGACTATCAGAATTTAAAAGATTTAATAATAAAAATTTAGCCTCTTTAGTGGCTGAGTTAAAACCATGTTTTTTAGATAAATCAACCAAATACTTATATTCACTTTTAGATATTGATAGTTCAACTTCTTTGTTGTTTTCTCTTAACAATAAAGTATTTTTTTAGATCCCTCAATATCGCCAGTAGATATAAAATTCATAATAGCAGCATTAACCAAATCACTAAAATTATACTTACTATCTTTTAAATACGCCTCAACCAAATTTAATAAATTGCTTTCTATTCTAAAACTTTTTTTATCTTATTATTTTCCATTATGTTTATCCTATACCTGAGCCTCGCAGAGTTGGCAATAACCCAAAGTCTGACATAAAATGTCGGACAAATTTGGCGTTATTGCCTATCCTGCAATTAATACTATTTACGACCAAAATTATACACAATAAAACTTGCCACAATTAAAAAAACAGCTATTACTGCCTTCAAATTTCATTGAACTTCGCTATACTATTAACTAAATCTTTATCAGCAAAAAGGTGAATGGCTATAATTGAGATAGTTTTAAAATATGAGAAAATCAAAAAAAGATAAAATTACAATTAGCATCGCTTGAAAAGTAAAAAGAAAGAGATGATAGCAAAATAGCAGCTAAAATTATCCCAAATAATAAAAGATAAAGAAAAAGATAAAAATTTAGATAGGTGGTAATATGGAAGAGAATATCATATTAGATGAAAATACTTTGTCGCCATGGCTCAAAAAAGACTTACAAAAGTTTTTAGATTGTAAGAATTCAAATACTCATCCTAATTGGGATTTAAGCTTATATTGGAGTGAGTTTTACTCATCAATAAATATATCTCAGCTTAGCAAAGAGATTACAAAAGAGCAAGCGGAATATTTAAGAAAAAAATACTTAGGAATTTGCTAGAGTAGTTTTCTAATAAAAGTTAAAAAGAAAAATAGATTTTGAATTATATTTATTTTTTAAGAAAAGATAAGAATTTACTTGTTTTTAGGTAAATTCTTAAGCCATTTTTATTACTTTAAGTTTTCTAAGCTTAAATTCTTATCCTTTCTTTCAATAAAAGACCAAAAAATAGGGAACTACTGATCAAGTGTTTTGAAAATAATTGTTTTCAATAGTAAAAGAGAGGAAAGCTATGTTTTAGGGCTTTTTGAAAGGGTATGTTTTTAGCTTAAGGTTTATGAATGGTAAGACCGGGCAAAACTTAAAGAGCGAAATGCTGTATTTTATGGGGTTTGTAATTTAAGGTTCTTTAGACAAATAAAGTACAATATTTATTGAGTGCTTATTAGCTAATATAGATCATTTGCATCATGTATTTCTTTTACTAATATTTTATTTTTATTCGTTTCTTTACACTTAGGACAAAATGAAGCATCCACTTGCTTTCCTAATTCTACCCATCTATGGTGACAACTGAGGCAATCCGCGACAGATAAAAAGCCATATGCATCAATTTCTTTTTGTATCTCCTCTTTTCGATTTTGGCTATTTTGTTTTATTTTGTCTAATTCCTCTTTAGTTTTATTGAGCGATTTTTTAAACTTAGAATATTCCGACTCATTGTTATGAGAATCGTCACTATTCTTATCCTGAATTTCGGTAATATCGTGTATTATTTGCTTCATTTTCCCCAATTTTGTTGTAGGATATTCGTCTTCTTCGTTTTTTGGCCTAGTTGCATAATGAATACCTTTGCAAGCGAGTTTTCCTATGAGCATTGCACCATTAAATCCTACCTTCAGTATTTTTCCCATTATTTCTTGAGCTTCTTCTTCAGAGTATTTTTTATAATTTTCAGCCATCTTAATCCTTTATTTATTTTTTTATACTATACTATACATAGTATACATCTTTTTAAAAGGAAAATCAAATGGCAGAAAATACCAATAAAACAATAGTTTATAGGTGTAAATGTAATGATTGTAAATATGAATGGACTAGTCGAGCTGGTTATGGTACACCAAACTATTGTCCTAAGTGTAGGAGCGTAAAAATAGCTATTTCTCCGATGCCAGGAGCATAAAAAATAATACATACTGTGATTCCAAAATTTAGAAGCTAAAAAACAAAAAATAATTTTGTATTTATTTAAATAGCACCTAAAAAACTATTTAAATAAATTAGTTATTTCAAGATAAATACTGCATTTTGGTCTTATGGCGTTGGCTGGCTCATATTGCTATCGATAGAGCTATTTTACAAGTTGTTAAATATATAAAGTTGCTATATATAATAAGTTATTAATATAAATTAAGTTATAATATTTAAAAACTTGTAAAGGATTTTTATGAGAATAGCGGTAATTAATTCCAAAGGTGGAGTAGGTAAAAACGCCTTTGGCTTTCAGTTTAGCTAAGGATCTGGGCTTAAATTTACAGACTAACGACAATTCCGTAGTTACTCAAATATATGATAAAGCGGTATTTTCTAATCCTTGTAAGATAGCAGACGATACGGTTTATGACTTTGGTGGCTTTGTCGCTTCCGGGGTACTAAGTATACTGAAAGAGTGCGATTTTGTTATCATGCCGGTTACTCCTAAAATCAACTCCGTATTTAAGGCGGCAGAAACATATAATCAAATAAAAGACTATGCTAGGAATATGATGGTTTTGGTGACGGACGTTGTGAACAATGGAGATCTAGGAACTATTATAGAGGCCTTGAAGGGGGCTGGGTTTAGAAATGACGTCGAGTATGTGCTCTTAAAAAGATCGGCCATATTTGAGAACGCTATCGCAAACGGCATGAGCTTTGCGGAGCTTTATAATCAAAACGGTTTATCGAGATCCCAGTACAAAGACTTCTATTCGCAATATTATAAAATTATCGAATACATTAAAAACAAGGCCTTATCGTGAAGAATCTTTCAAATTTCAAATTAAATAACGACGGGATTTGCAGAAGCGGATGATCAAACGGCGAAGCTAGACAAGATCTCGGAGTTGGAGGCCACTCTAGCTAAGTATAAAAAACTAGGACGTCCAAAATCCGAAAACCCACCGACTTGTCAGATGACGGCGTATCTATCCGACGATGAGATGGGGTTTTTAACCAAAGAAGACAAAGAAAAAGGGATCAACAAAAACCAAGTACTTAGAAATTTAGTAGCTAAAGAAATAAGCAAATTACAATGCCTAAAGAGGGTTAAATAAGATCATGCTAATTTTTTATTTTTTTCTATAATATTTAAAAGTCTGACCAAGCTCCTTGCTACTGCATAAGATAAATTTACTGGTACAGCATTGCCAATTTGTTTATACTGGTTTGTCATAGAGCCAATAAATTCCCAATCATCTGGAAAGGTTTGAATTCTGGCATACTCTCTAACAGTTAAAGGCCTTGTCTCTTCTGGATGGCATCTTTCGGTTTGTTTTTGTGCCGGAGAACAAGTTAAAGTTAGACTTGGTTCATCATATGACAATCTTCTTGCCATTCCTGTTTTGCCACCACCTAGAAAATAACTTTTTTGCATGTATTCTTTTTGTAAAATATCAGGAAGATCCTTCCAATAACCACCCGCTGGAACTAAATCTAAAATTTCTTTTTTTCTTTTTGGATATTGTTGTCCTTGGGATTTTGGGACATCCGTATTATATAGTTCACCTTTTTTTAAAGCATCCCTAAGAGTCATAATTCTTTTATAAGGGGATGGCCATTTGAAGTCATTTAATGATATTTTTTCCATAATGTCTTGTCTTACTCCAACAAAAAACAATCTTTCTCTTTTTTGAGGAACTTGATAAAACATGGCTTTTAACACATTGGGTTCAGTGATTAATTTATATCCGATATCGTCAATAACTGATTTAATTGCTTCCAATGTTCTGCCATTATCGTGTTTTAATAGGCCCCTTACATTTTCAGCTAAAAAAATAGTAGGCTGACATTCTTTAACCGCTCTTGCAAATTCAAAAAACAGTGTGCCTCTAGCATCTTCAAACCCTAGTTTTTTACCTGCATAAGAAAAAGCTTGACAAGGGAATCCGCCAGACAAAACATCTACTTTACCTTTAAACTTAGTGAAATCTAGTTGAGCCACATCTCCTTCAATTACATTCCAAGATGGTCTATTTTCTCGCAATGTTTTACAAGCAAATTTATCTATCTCGTTTAATAAAACTGCCTCTAGGCCCGCTTTCTCAAAACCTAAAGCTAATCCCCCAGCTCCTGCAAACAATTCTACTGATTTATATTTTCTTAGGGGTTTCGTGTCTAATTCCTCATCCCATAGTGTATTAAACATTAACCGTGCTTCTTCAAAGTTGTGTAATTGAGTTCTATGATAAACTCTATAGTTGTTCATTGGATGTCTGACAGGTTCTAATTTACCATTTTTATCCCATCTTCTTAACGTTTCTTTTGATATAGACAATATGTCAGCTACCTCAGATATGTTGTAATATTCTTTTTCAAAAATCATAATTTAACCTTATATAACATTGTTTATGGTTATTTTATCAAAAATATTATTAAAGTTGTTATATGCTTAAACCTGTTATAATTATAAATTAGTTAAACTTTTAGGTAGGCAAAATGTCGTATTTTGAAAATAATAATGCACTTTCAGAAATAATTAAAAAGCTTTATACAATTTATACAAAGGCTCAGAATTCTAATGATATTTATAGCAATGTCATCGATCCATTTTCGGCTTTATTAGAATCAAGTTTTAATAAAATGACTTATGATCAGTGGATCGAGGCAGAAAAATCTAGACAAATACAAAAGACATTACAAAACGCAATAGGGACTTTTCACGAAGAGATTATTGGTGAAATTAAAGGTTTTAAGAATTTAAAAGTTGGTGAGATTATAGATATTATTTCTGAAGATAAAAAAATTATTGCAGAGATTAAGAATAAATGGAATACTACAAAAGGAAATCATAAAGTAGCAATATATGATGATATAGCATCAGTATTAACTGATAGAGAAGGATTTACTGGATATTATGTAGAGGTAGTTCCTAATAAACCAACTCCATATAACAAAGCATTTACTCCTTCTGATAATAAAACGCACTTGCCAAGACCGGAGAACCCTAAAATTAAAGTAATTGATGGAAAAAGCTTTTACGCGATGATAACTGGCGATGAAAATGCTATATTTAGAATTTATGACGAAATAATGAAAGAACTTAAGAAACTTAAATTAAACCCAGACATTAAATTTAAGCAACTTTTGACAAAAGCCTATGGGGAATCAATGTAAAAAAATTAATTCAGTTTAAAATACTCTCGTTGATATTTTAGGGGGTTAATCCTCATACCTCTCAAAAGTGTTTTAAAATGCTTAAAGTTATCAAAGAGCATGGCGGTAAAATATCCGTCGTCGACGTTTAAAAGCTTTGCTTCTAATTGCTTTCCGTTTTTCTCGATGCTTTGAATCTTTAGTACGTCTATAACGTCCGTTTTATCGTTGTATATACGCAAGTATCTCCCTATATACGGATCAAAATCATTAACCGTTTTACCGGTTATCGGATTGCTGCGCTTTAGTTGCTTTAGCATGTCTTTTTGTTTTATGTCGTTTGCGATCGTGGTTAAATTTCGTTTATTTTCCTTCTCGTCTCGCTCGATATCGCTTATTTTTTGAGGTTCAAAATAAAACTCCAGCGCCTCTATATTGCGTCCGCTTTTAATCTTTTTTATCATAAGCCCTTTAAACGGCGTTCGGCGTTGGTCGAATAGGTTACGTTCAGACGCTAGTTCTTTTATTGCTGACTTTAAAATTTGCTGGTCAATATTGCAAGCTTGATAGCTTTCAGGTATTTCCAAAAGTTCCTTAAAATCTTTGTATTTGATATGCCACCATCCTTGAGCGCGAAACTGCTTTAAATAACGATAAATCGTCTTTGCATAAGTACCGCTAAGATTAACGAATTCAGCTAGTTCATGCCTAGTCCAACCTTTTAAAGGGCTGTCAATATAACGATCCTTGAAGTTCTTGGATACTTTGATTTTTAAAACCCTATTTTCGCTGTCTGTTTCTATTTTTGGAAATATAATTTCTTGGGCTAAATCGCCCTTATTGTTTGTTTCATACATAAAAGTAAATGTTTGAATATGCCTTAATTTTGCTAGAATTTCTTTTCTATAACTACCGCTTTCTGCGATGTTGGCAAGCTTAAAAACCTTATAATAGTCAAGCTCTAGCGTATATCCATTAGTGCTTCTAAATTGTTGTAAAAGAGTAAAAATACATTTTGTTGTGCCTCTGTAAGACTGTTAAATTTTTAGCTCATGCAACTCGTTGGAATACTTCACAATTTCGTTCATTCAATAATCCATATATTATTTTATTATGGTATTTTATATAAAAAGAATAATAAATCAGTATGGTATATTATTGGGTAAGATATAAAAATTAATGGAAAATCTATTATTGTATAACTTCTGTAAAACCGATTATATCGGATCTAGCAAGCCCCTAAAAGATATACAAAGAATTTAAAAAAAGTTAAAAGGAAACCCTCGCGCAAAAAAATTGAAAAAACCGTTAGAAGTTAAATCGGAACCGGGGCGTGTGTACGTGCTTGTGCTTACGCACTGCGCACCGCCCCCTTACCCCCTATT
>JAUMUT010000037.1 GCA_030530525.1 Capnocytophaga sp.
GCTATAATAATTATAGATTAAAATATTTTTAGTTATAAATAATTGTTAGAAATAGGAGGTAAAAAATATTTTAGTTGTTATAATTATATAGAAATAATAATCCATATATTTTTTATTACTAATAATGATATGATGACAATGACTAAAAAATATTTTAGTGATATTAAAATATAATATATATAAGCTAAAAAAAATATTAGCTATACTAATTATATGTGTAGTATAGCTAATATTTTTATAAAAAAAAGTAGTGAATAAATTTCACTACCTTAAATAATAATTAGTCGTTCATCGTATCAAAAAACTCTTGATTATCTTTTGTTCCGTCTATTTTACTATATATAAATTCCATCGCATCAATAGGGTTCATCTCAGAAATGATCTTCCTAAGTATCCAAGTTTTTTGTAAGGTATGTTTATCTAATAGTAAATCATCTCTACGAGTAGAAGAAGATTGTAAATCGATAGCAGGAAATATCCTTCGGTTTGCTATTCGCCTATCTAATTGTAGCTCCATATTACCTGTACCTTTAAATTCCTCAAAGATAACGTCGTCCATCTTAGATCCGGTATCTGTTAGGGCTGTGGCGATGATAGAGAGAGAGCCTCCGTTTTCTATATTCCTTGCTGCTCCGAAGAATCTTTTAGGCTTATGCAATGCATTAGCATCTAACCCACCGGATAGCACCTTACCTGAACTTGGTTGAACGGTGTTATACGCCCGCGCCAATCGGGTAATAGAGTCCAAAAGTATAACGACATCGTGTCCGCACTCTACCAAACGTTTTGCTTTCTCCAAAACAATATTCGCTATCTTAACGTGCTCTGTTGCTTCTTTGTCAAACGTAGAAGAAATAATCTCTCCTTTTACACTTTGTTGCATATCGGTAACCTCTTCTGGTCGCTCATCAATAAGCAAAACCATCAAATACACCTCAGGATGATTGATAGAAATAGAATTGGCTATCTCTTTGAGTAGCGTAGTTTTACCTGTTTTAGGTTGCGCTACAATCATACCCCGTTGTCCTTTTCCGATAGGAGCAAAAAGGTCTATAACACGTGTAGAAATAGAGCTTCGCTTGCCTGTAAGATTGAATTTTTCATTAGGGAATAGGGGTGTGAGATTGTCAAAGGATATTCTATCGCGTATAGACTGAGGCTCACAACCATTTATTTTCAAGACTTTAATAAGCGGATAGTACTTTTCCCCTTCCTTAGGTGGTCGTACCGAACCGCAAATGGTATCTCCTGTTCTTAAACCAAAGAGGCGTATTTGCGATTGAGAGACATAAATATCATCAGGCGATGAAAGATAGTTATAGTCCGAAGACCTCAAAAAACCATAGCCGTCTTGCATAATGTCTAATACCCCTTCGCTTTCTACAATGCCATCAAATTCATAGTCTGGCGAGCGGTATCTGTTTTTCTTTTCCTTGTCAAAGTTCTCCGCATTATGCTGATTTTTTTGCTGGCTGTTGTTGTTCGTAGCATTTGATTGGCTATTTTGCACGGGCTGGGTAGCATTAGTGTTATTCTGTGCTGTATTAGCCTGTGGGAGAGTTGGGTTAGGTATGTTGTTAGGCGTGTTATTTATTGGGTTGGTGTTGGTTGGTGTGGCAGACAAAGAGGCTGGGGGAGGGGTGGTTTCAGCCTTTGTAGCTTGTGGCGTATTGGTGTGGTTGCTCTTAGTTGCTTTTACGGTTTGCCCTTCTTTTTTATCAGAGGTAGTAGCTTCTTTTTTAGGTTGTACTTTTTTAGCCGCTTGAGGATTGTTAGTTTTGGGAGTACTTTGCTTAGCGTTGGTTTCCGCTACTTTTTTTTCTTCTTTTTTAGGGCTAATGTTAGGAGTAGTCTCTTTACTTTGCTTAGTATTCTTAATGGATTCTTTGGTTTCCTGCTTTTTTTGAGGAGTGTTAGTGGCTTTGGCAGGGGTTGGCTTCTTTTTCTTATTTGTTTTTTCTTGGGTAGAAATTTCGGAAGTGCTTACCATAGGGTTTTCTGCTTGGAAATCAATAATATGGTAAATGAGTTCTTCCTTTTTTAGTGTTTTGAACTTTTTCAGCCCTAAGTTTTGGGCGAGTTCTTGTAGCTCAGAGAGCTTTTTTTCTTTTAATTCTGAAATGTCAAACATTAGGAAAAAATAAAATTAAATGTTGTTGAATGAATTTATTTAGAAAATTTCAAAAAAGACATAAATTTATAATTTATGAATAAGGATAAATTATTATTTTGTGGTAAATTTATATTTTGAAATGAAATTTTGAGGATTTTCTTATGAAGAAAAGAATTTTTTGATGGGTGCAAAATTACGAAAAAAAAATTAAATAAAACAAAATTATTTATGAAAAAAAGTTGTATATTTGCACTTTGTAAGAGAGTAAATAATGATACAACGAATACAATCTATATATTTGTTACTTGTCGTTTTGGTACAATGGGTGGCAGGTTTTTGTTTCTTTTATCCAGATATTTTAACATTTGTTATATGTGTTTTTTCTGGTATTTTAGCTTTGATTACTATATTTTGCTATAAAAATAGACAAAATCAGTTTGTTTTCAATAGGATAAACATTCTGATAAATCTTATTTTACTAGGAGTATTTACGTGGAGGGCGCTTAACTCACTTGGAGAAATTTCAATTTCAGAGAAAAGTGTTCAGGTGTTAGTTCCTATCATTTCTATCGTGTTTTTGTTTTTGGCAAATAAAGCCATTCGTAGGGATGAAGACCTCGTAAAATCAGCAGACCGCTTACGTTAAATACCGAATATCTTAGTATGTTAGTGCGTTAGAATCCTACAAATTATTGTAGGATTCTTTTTTATTCATCTATCTCTGTATCAGGAAGTTCTGGATATAAAAAATTATTGTAAGGAAAACGAGTGATGTGTATTTCTCTAACTTTTTTATAAACTTTTTCCCGAAATTCTTCTATATTATTTTTGTCAATGGCAGAAATAAAAACGGCATCTCCGTTCATTCGGTTCATCCAAGTTTGTTTCCATTCTTCTAAGGTGAAATGTCGTGTAGTTCGTTCTGTTAGTAAATCATCTTCTTCAATAATTTGATGTTTATATGCATCTATCTTATTGAAAACCATTATAGTAGGTTTGTCATTGCTTTTTATTTCAGTAAGAATTTGATTTACAGATGCAATATGTTCTTCAAAATTAGGGTGCGAAATATCAACAATGTGTAATAGTAAATCTGCCTCCCGAACTTCGTCTAACGTACTTTTGAAAGATTCAATAAGTTGAGTAGGAAGTTTTCTTATAAACCCCACAGTATCAGTAAGTAAGAAAGGTAAATTACCAATAACTACTTTTCTTACGGTAGTATCCAAAGTTGCAAAAAGTTTGTTTTCTGCAAAAACATCACTCTTACTGATAAGGTTCATAAGAGTAGATTTACCAACATTGGTATATCCGATGAGAGCCACTCGCACAAGCGCACCACGATTTCCTCTTTGTGTGGCCATTTGCCTGTCAATAGTTTCTAATTTTTTCTTTAAAAGAGCTATTCTATCACGGACAATTCGTCTATCTGTTTCGATTTCTGTTTCTCCTGGTCCTCGCATACCTATACCTCCTCGTTGTCGTTCAAGGTGTGTCCAAAGTCCTGTTAATCTTGGTAAAAGATATTGATATTGAGCAAGTTCCACTTGGGTTCTGGCATAACTTGTTTGCGCTCGTTGGGCAAAAATATCCAAAATAAGAGTAGTTCTGTCAAGGACTTTTATACGAAGAATTTTTTCAATATTATTCTGTTGAGCGGGAGTTAATTCGTCATCAAAAACAACGGTTCCTATTTCATTTTCTTCAATAAATTGAGCTAATTCCTCCATTTTTCCTGTACCGATAAATGTTTTAGAATTAGCAGAATCCATTCGTTGCGTAAAACGTGCAACTACCTCACCACCAGCGGTATAAGTGAGAAATTCTAATTCATCTAAGTATTCTTTTGATTTTTCTTCGTTTTGCTGTTGATTGATAATTCCTACCAAAACAACTTTTTCATAATCCAAATTCTTTTTTTCAAGCATAGATTTTTTAGATAAGAAATGTTATATTTTACTTATGAAAATGTTAATCATTTTCTAATGTAGAAGTAGCTGTTTTTATAGCATTTAACGCTAAATTGTGCTGAGCAGTCAGAAGATTATAAACACCATTATCGGTTAATACTTCACTTTTGAAGTCAAATTCTCCGTGTTCGTAAGAGGTGTAGTCTGTAAACCATTGCTGACTTTGGTAATATTTTATTAAACTACTATACTTTTTTTGATAATTCTTCCATTCTTCAATAGAATTATGTACTTTTTTGGTCAAATCGTTCATTTCATTAAGGATTTGATCCATTTCTAATATTTTTTCTATTCTTTTTCTTGTTTTTTTGCCATATAATAAAGTTTTAGTCTATAAATTCAATACAAACACAACCATCAGGATCTATTTTTGTAAGTTTTACTTTTCGTAAAGTATTAATTAAATCAGGATTCCATTCGGTTTTTACTTTAACATAATTTTCTGTGAATCCGTGCATAAATCCTTTTTTATTATCGGCTTCAAAAAGTACGGTATGTTCTGTACCTAATTGATTGGTATAGAAGTAATTTCGTTTTTTTGCAGATAATCCTCGTAACATACGACTTCTTTTAGCTCTAACCTCCGCAGGGACAACACCTTCCATTTGAACCGCTTCCGTATTAGCACGTTCTGAATAAGTGAAAACGTGCAGGTAAGAAATATCTAATTCATTCAAAAAATGATAAGTTTCCAAAAAATGTTCGTCCGTTTCTCCTGGAAAACCGACAATTACATCTACACCTATACAGGCATCAGGCATTACTTCACGTATTTTAGCCACTCTGTTTTGGTATAATTCTCGCAAATATCTTCGCTTCATTTTCTTTAAAATATCATTGCTTCCACTTTGTAAAGGAATGTGAAAATGAGGAACGAAAGTACGGCTATTAGCCACAAAATTAATGGTTTCGTCTTTTAACAAATTGGGTTCAATAGAAGAAATACGTAAGCGTTCGATGCCTTTTACCTCGTCTAAGGCTTGTACTAATTCCAAGAAAGTATGTTCGTGTTTTTTATTTCCGAACTCTCCTTTTCCATAATCTCCAATATTTACGCCTGTTAAGACAATTTCTTTTATATTTTTATCAGAAATTTCTTTAGCATTTTTTAAGATATTTTCAATAGTATCACTTCTAGAAATTCCACGTGCCATCGGGATAGTACAATACGTACATTTATAGTCGCAACCATCTTGAATTTTGAGAAAAGCTCGCGTTCTATCGCCTGTGGAATAGCTTCCTACATAAAAATCTGCTTCATTAATATCACACGAATGAATTTGTCCTTCGTTAAGTTTTGTTAAATCATCAACATATTGGGTAATGTTAAATTTTTCTTTAGCTCCTAAAACTAAATCTACCCCATCTACCGCAATGAGTTCTTCTGGTTTTAGTTGCGCATAACAACCGATAGCTGCAATAAACGCATTTTGATTGTTTTTCAGTGCTTTACGAACTATTTGTTTGAATTGTTTATCTGCATTATCCGTTACCGAACAGGTGTTAATTACGTAAATATCAGCGATTTCCTCAAAATCTACTTTGTTATATCCTTCGTTTTCAAAACTACGAGCGATAGTAGCTGTTTCTGCAAAATTAAGTTTGCAACCCAAGGTATAGAATGCTACTTTTTTTGTCATTGAAATAAGTTTATTTATATGTTAAAATATTGATTTTTAGTAATATATATATATATTTATGAAAAAATACTTTGATGATAATAATTTGCAAAGATATAAAAAATTTTCTCATAACGTATTATTATAGAAATAATTAAGATTATACAAGAGGAAAATATCATTCTTAACTTAATTTTTCAAAAAGTGATAATAAATATTTTTCAAATAAAAATAAAAAAAGAGTAAAAAAATAAAAAAAATTGTATCTTTGCCCATAAATTAAAAATATGCTAACACTTATTGCTGCAATTGGAAAAAACGGAGAATTAGGCAAAAATAATCAATTATTATGGCATTTACCTGATGATTTTAAGCATTTTAAAGAAAAAACAACAGGACATTGTATTATTATGGGAAGAAAAACCTTTCAAAGTTTTCCTAAATTATTACCTAACCGAAAGCATATTATTATATCCAGACAAAAGGATTATGCACCCGAACAATGTATAGTGGTTCATTCCATAGAAGAAGCTATTTTGGAGGCAAAAAAATATGATGAAAATCCGTTTGTGATAGGAGGAGGGGAGATTTATTCCTTGACTTTGCCTTTTGCTAATTGTTTGGAAATCACTAAAATAAATCATAATTTTGAAGCAGATACTTTTTTCCCTAAAATAGATTTGTCCGTTTGGGAATTACGAAAAAGTATATATCACCCAAAAGATGAAAAACATCTTTTTGATTTTGTATTTGAAACCTATTATCATAAATAATGTTAAAATGAAAAGAATTTTATTAACTATTTTTTGTGCTTTTATTCAATATTCTTGGGCGCAAATTTATGAGGAAGACATTCGTTCTCAAAAATTAAAAGAAAAAAGAAAAGTAACTGTTGTACTTCCTGACCAGTATGATAAAAAGCAAAAATATCCTCTATTTGTAGTCTTAAATGCAGATAGATTGTTAGAGCCTTCTGTTAGTAGTGTTCGCTATTTCAGCAACATAGGCGAAATGCCTCCTTGTATTGTGGTCGGAATTTATAATGAAGAAGAAGACGTTACTATCCCGAAAGAAACAGGTGTTCCTTTTAACGATTCTGCGAATTTTTTTGAATTTGTAGGTCAGGAAGTAATTCCTCATATTCAAAATAAATATTCTGTTAATAATTTTAAAGGAATAATAGCTGATGATGAAGCAGGAAATTTCATTAACTATTATTTACTTAAAGAAAAGTCATTATTTAACGCTTATTTATCACTTAACCCTGATGTGCGAGAGCATATTATAGAGCCTTTGGCTGCTCAATTACAAACATTTCAGTCTCCTATTTTTTATTATTTGGCTTGGACAGATAATGAAGACCTAACGAAAGTAGCCGAAATAAAATCTTTAAATAAAGCGATAAGAAGTAAAGAATTACCGCATAGTTTTTATTTTTCAGGAGATTTTCCGCAAGTTTCGCCTAAGGCTGTTGCACCAGGAGGTATTCCAGAAGGGTTGAACCTTATTTTTGAAGAATATCGCCCTATAACAATGCGAGAATATGCGGAAAAAATTATGAAAATAGATAGTAACATTGTCCAATATTTAGAAGATAAATATAAGAATATCAAAGAGTTATACGGTATTGATAAAACTCCTTTGTTGGGAGATATAAAAGCAGTTTATAACGCTATTGTTCGTAATGGGGATTTAGAATCGTTGCCTATTTTGGCTGAATTTATCAGAAAACCATACAAAGATACTGCCTTACCAGATTTTCTGGAAGGGGACTATTATGACCGAATAAAACTCCCTAAAAAAGCATTTAAATCTTATCAAAAGGCATATATGCTTAAAGATATTGATTTTATAACCAAAGATTTAATAGGAGAACGATTAGAACGAATTAAAGCTGGAAAATAATTTATAATCAAGGAGTTAGCAAAACGAATGTTAGCTCCTTTAAAAATTTTAAATAATAAAAATGATTAATTTTAATGGTACTTTGCAACCTATAAATAACTCTATATCAGCAAATAACAGAGGATTTTTATACGGAGATGGAGTTTTTGATGTAATAAAATATAGTGGAGGAAAATTATTTTTTTGGGAAGAGCATTATCTTAGGTTAATGGCTTCTATGCGTATTCTCAGAATGAATATTCCTGATATTTTCACATTGGAATTTCTTGAAAATGAGATACTTAAAACTTTGCAAGAAAATGAACTTATTGATAAAACTGCAAAAATATGGCTTACCGTGGTTCGTGGAGAAGGAGGAGAATATACACCTGATAATTTTTTTGTAGATTATTGCATTCAAACTCAGGAACTTAGCTTACCTTTTTATCAAAATTTAGAAATTCCTTATGAAGTCGAACTCTATAAGGATTTTTATGTGCAAGCAGATTTGCTTTCTACGTTAAAAACAACCAATAGGCTTATTAATATTGTAGGAAGTATTTTTGCACAAGAGAATGATTATCAGAATTGTATCTTGCTAAATCATCAAAAAAATGTGGTAGGATTTCTGGATGGAAATATTTTCTTAGTCAGTGATAATCAGATAATTACACCTCCTCTTACAGATGGAGCTATTAACGGAATTATCCGAAAAAAACTCATTGATGTAATCAAGAAAACCAACGAATTTTCTATCCTTGAAAAAAACATTTCTCCTTTTGATTTGCAAAAAGCAGATGAATTATTTTTAACTAACACAACCATTGGTATTCAGTCAGTTAGCAAATACAGAAAGAAAGAATTTCAAAATAAAGTAGCCAAAAATATTTTAGGAAAACTAAATACAATAGCTCGTTTAGAATAATTTTATACAATTATGGCAGAACACAATGATTTTGGCAAAGAGTCTGAACAAGAGGCAGTTAGCTATTTAGAAAAAAATGGTTATATCATTTTGGAGCGCAATTATATCTATCAAAGTGCAGAGATAGATATAATTGCCCAAAAAGGAAATATTCTAATAATTGTAGAGGTAAAGTCCAGAAAATCAGCATATTTTGGAGAACCTTATTCTTTTGTCAATCCTCGTAAAATACAACTTTTAGCCAAAGCAGCTAATTATTATATTGAAAAAAATAATTTAGAAATAGAAGTCCGTTTTGATATTATTTCCATTATAAAAAATGAAAAAACACACGAAATCAAGCATTTAGAAGATGCTTTTTATCCGTTTTAATATCTAAAAACTTGTGTAACTTCATTGACCAAGTGTGAAATTGCATTATTGGAAGGAGTTTCTTTATTAAGAAATTCTGTCAAAATGGCAGTTCGCATTTGTTCCGTATCTAATATTTGTTCATCAGTAGCTATTTTTTTGATAATCAATATAGTAGCATTCTTTGAAGCTCGGATAACGTTCCATAAATCTTCACTAATATAAATTTGTTGAGTGATATTATGGTCAAATTCGGTGTTAATATGCTCAATAAGAAGCAATTCGTAAGCACTTTTATCTTTTGAAAGAGGAGGCACACGAAGCACTAATTTTTGAGGGCTAATACGGTCAAGAAACAGAGTTAAACGCTCGTAAGCCTGCAAACGTAACGGAAGAGCGTTTTTTTCATTTTCTTTTAGAAGTAAAAATTTTCGTCTATTTTCTTCCTCTTTAAGGTGCATAGCGAAAAAATAAAAAGCGATAATTCCAACCAATATAGCTGGAATACAATAAGATAGAATTTGAAATATATGATTCATAGTTTAAATAATTTTATTGTGAATAACCAAATCTTCGTAATTGTTGTTGATTGGAACGCCAATTTTTATTAACTTTAACAAAAAGTTCCAAATGAATTTTCTTTTCAAAAAATTTCTCTAAATCGGTACGTGCTTGTGTTCCTACTTTTTTTAGAGAATTTCCTTGATGCCCTATGATAATTCCTTTTTGACTATCTCGTTCCACCATTATGATACTTCGGATATAGATAATATTTTCTGTTTCGGTAAAAGTTTCGGTTTCAACTTCTACCGAATAAGGAATTTCTTTTTTATAATTTAATAAAATTTTTTCTCGAATAGTTTCATTAACAAAAAAACGTTCTGGTTTATCTGTTAGTTGGTCTTTCGGAAAAAAGGCAGGAGCTTCTGGCAGAAGTTCTAAAATACGTTCAAAAACGGTTTGAATGTTAAAGTTATTGAGTGCAGAAATAGGAAAAACTTCAGCTTTAGGTACTTTTTCCTTCCAATATTGAACTTGTTCTTCCAAATTTTCTTGATTACTGAGGTCTATTTTATTTAAAAGTAATAAAACAGGTACTTTGCTATTGTTAATTCTATTAAAAAAAGCCTCATCTTTTAGTTCTTTTTCACCTATTTCTACCATATAAAGTAAAATATCGGCATCTTCAAAAGCATTTTTTACAAAATCCATCATTGAAGATTGTAGTTCATAGGCTGGTTTTATGATTCCTGGTGTGTCAGAGAATACAATTTGAAAATTATCTCCACTAACAATCCCTAAAATTCGATGTCTGGTGGTCTGGGCTTTGGAAGTAATAATAGATAATCGTTCGCCTACTAAGGCGTTCATAAGGGTAGATTTTCCTACATTAGGATTCCCAATAATATTAACAAATCCTGATTTATGTTGCATATATTTAATTATTGTTAAATTTATCTTATAAAAACTAATTCATTTTCTTTGGTGGAGTATTTTTCACTGAACGTATATCCTTCATAATCAAAGCCTTTTAAGTCTTCTACGGAAGAAATATTATTTTTGATGATGTACCGAACCATTAAACCTCTTGCTTTTTTAGCATAAAAACTAATAATCTTCAAATCATTTCCTTTCCAATCTTTAAAAATGGGAGTGATGCATTTTGTTTTTAATTTTTTTGTATCAATGGATTTAAAATATTCTTGACTTGCAAGATTTATAAACACCTCATTATCATATAGTTCATTGTTTAAGAAAGAAGTTATTTTTTCTTTCCAGAAATTATATAAATCAGGCTGATTGGCAATGCTAATTTTTGTTCCCATCTCTAATCGGTAGGGTTGTATGAGGTCAAGAGGTTTTAACACGCCATATTGTCCTGAAAGGATTCGTAATGTTTTTTGAAGTGTATCTATCTCATTTTCAGTGAATGAATGAATATCTAATCCTTCATAAACATCTCCATTGAAAGCAAAAATAGCTTGTTTGGCATTGTTGATGTGAAAGGGCAAAGAAAAATCTTGGTTGCGTTGCCAATTGAGTTCTGCTAATACATTAGATATGTGCATTAATTTAGCTAAATCATTAGGATTCAGTTCTTTAAGGCAATTATTGATTTGCTGAATTTCTTTTTCAAAAAAAGGCAATGAATAAGGAATATTTTCATTAACATTTGAAGAAAAATCTAAAGATTTGGCAGGAGATATTACGATTTTCATTGATTTTTAACAATTTCTTTTAAATCATTAATAATACTTAAACCTTTATCATTATTGTACCATTTTTGTAATTCTTCTTTGAATTCTGTGGTAAGTTTTCCGTATTCTGCTTTGTAATTTTCAACCATTTTTGTAGCTGTTGCTGGTCTTGGTCCCCAAACAAAATTAACATTATAGAGTTTAGGATTAACACTTATTAACATAGGAATAGCTTTTCCTCCATTAGTTAAAAATTGATTCATAAGTTCCTCATTTTCATCTCTTAATACAATTTTTAAGTCAATATTAGGATTTTGCTCGGCTATTTTATGAAGGACAGGTACAATTTGAGAAGCATCGGCACACCAAGCTTCGGAAATGATAAGCCAAATTTGTTTTTTAAGATTATTGTCAAAAAAAGAAAGGTCTTCTTCGTTGATATTCAATGTTTTATCTAAACGTTTCATTCGTTGTCTGTTGAGTTTAGAATACTGTAACATACTCTCCGAATGATCTTCTCCCGTGGTTTTATTTTGAGCTAATAAATTGTCTATCAAGTCTTTATATTCTGAATAAGAATAAGATTTTTTTAAACTTTCTTGTATAATATCTGTTATCATAATAAAAATTTTAGCAAAAGTACAAATAAAAATGTATATTGCAATGTTTTTATGATAATTTATATTTAATATTAACCTGCTTTAATTTTTTTTATGATTAAGTTCAAAATAGAATTTTTGTTTTTCTTTTGTATTTATAACTTCGCCTTTTATGTGTGAAAAATAAGAAACTAAGGTATTTTCCAATAATTTTCCTGCAATTTCTCCTCCTAAATTTTTAACATCTTCTTCTGTTATTTTTTCAGTTTCGTAATTTGTAACTGCTTCTCTTTGATTTTCTATAGTGGATTTTATTTGAGAAATATACCCCTTGTCATTTAAAGTAATAATAAAAAAACAATTTTCATTTTTTGCTACTTTCATTTTCTCTCGTGTTTTGTCATCGGCAAATGTTAATTTCCAACTATTAGGCTCTATATAAGTAGCATTATATTTAACATTTTTTTTTGTTATATGTTCATAGAGAGAACGGTACATACTATTAGAAGTTTTTACGATAACTTCTATTAAATTTTTAATTTCTTCCTCTGGAATTTGAGTTGGTTGTAGTAATTTTAAATTTTCAACTTTATAAGTATTGGAAGATATGGAAAATGTCCCTTCGAAATCCACTTTTTTAGTTTCTTTTTCAACTTTTATTTTAAAATCATATGATTTATTATTAAAAATTAAATCTTTATAATCTAATTTTTCAAAGAAATCGGTGTTTTGAGCAATTAAAGTTGAATAAAAAGTAAATAAAAATAGTATAAAATATATTTTTTTCATAATAAATTTGTTTAAGTATGCTTTAAAATAAAAGTTTAAACTCTTTTTTAATAAAAAACTCTGAAAAACTAGAAGGTGCAGGTACTTTTTCTTGTATTTCATTAAATTTATCTATGTTTTGAGAGCTTAATATTCCTCCAAAAGAAGATTGTAAACGTATTTCTTTTATATCATTTTTACTTATCCCTACCTTTTTTACAGGGTAAATTTCATATATAGTAACTAAACTGATTTTTTCTTCTTTATATATAGTTTCTAAATTTACCATATAACGAAATAAATCAAAATCCGTTTTATCAATTTCTTCTATCTCTTTACTCGCTTGAAATTTTTGATAAATATCTATATTATGAATTATATTAGTTCTTCCTGCAAAAGAACCACCTCCTTTTTCTTTTGGGAATAAATTATTTAAATAATATTCATAACAATCTTTACCTTTTTCTATTTTTCCTGCTCCTTCCTTCCCATTATAAGAAATATTATAAAAATCTTCTGATTTCTTTATTAATGAATATTTTTTATCCTCTAAAGGGAAATAATTTGTTTTTAAAAAATTTATTAGCCCATTTTGCCCCATAAAAAGAGTTCCTTTTTTTATAGAATTTAATTTATCATCTTTTATGTTTTCATAACACTTAAGGGCTAATATGTTATATTTTAGATTATTACCTTTTTTAGGTATATAAAAATCCACCCAGCCTTCTGTATAATAAACAGGAATACTATCCGCATATTGATAGGTACGAATATAGGTTTTTAATAAAGTATAATCATAAGCTTTATTTGTCAGTACTATTTCTGGTATTTCATATTTTTTTGTAGATAATACTATTTTCTGTTCTTCTTTTATTTTATTTTTATTAATTTTTTTAGAATTATATGATATATGAGAAGTATAAAAAGTAGTTTCATTATCCAATTTTACAGATCCTTTTTCATCTGAAATGGCTACTATTTCTCCTTTACCATTTTCTACAACTACAGATTGTATAGGTTTTAATGTAAGACTATCTACCAAATATATTCTTTGAGCATTTAAAGTTGAATAAAAAGTAAATAAAAATAGTATAAAATATATTTTTTTCATAATAAAATTGTTTAAATATGATTTTTCTTAATATTTTATTTCAAAAAACATTGTATTTCCTGTTTTTGCGTTATAAATATACCCTTTTGACATTATATTTATAGCGGAATTTTTATCATCTACAAGTTGATATTTTACATCAATAGTATAAGATATTCCGTTTTTATTGATTTTTTCTGTTTTTATGTGGTCAATTCTTCCATTTTCAAGAAGATATACTATAAAATTAAAATCGGCTTCTTTTTCTATTTTAATGATTTCTTCTTTATTTTTCACAGCGATAAATTTCCATTCCATAGAAGATATTTTTTCACAATTAAAACTATCTGTTTCGGATAAAGAAAGTAACTTATACGAAATATTAGAAATGGAAATGATATTTCTAACATATTGATTTACTTTATCTTTTTCTGTTTCAGTAAGGTTTTCTGTGAAAGAAAAATTATTTAAAGTTGCTTTTTCATTATTTGCAGAAATTAGAAAATTACCTGAAAAAAATTCTTTTTCCTTATCCTTTTTTTCTATTTGTATAAAAAAAGACATTTTTTTGTCTGTGAAAGAAATGGGAATATAATACATTTCTTTTCTAAAATCGTTAATATTCTGATTTTGAGCAAATATATTAGAAAAAAACAAAAAAAGTATAACAGAGATTAAAAACAATTTTTTATAATTGTTTTCTTGTATTTTAATAAAGTTTATCATAAATAATATTTTATGCAAAAATACATATTTTTTTGAAATTTTCGTTGTAAAAATAAACTTTAAGCATAAAAAATATGTT
>JAUMUT010000072.1 GCA_030530525.1 Capnocytophaga sp.
TCATGTTTCAGTATTCTCCTGGAAATACTGTAAACAACGCTACTAGTTTCTACATCCCACTTGAAGTCTTAACTCGTCTAAAACTACCTATCAAAGAAAATTGTTGAGCATATTCTATTTGTCAGTCCTGATAAAGATTCTTCTATCAACCTCTACTGCCGTGCGATTGCTATGTAGGTGTTGCATTGAGCGAACTAAAAAAGCAAGTTATACCAACTTCACCAACAATGTGGTCAAATAAGGGCTGAAATAAACTCTGTCTCATTTTATATACTAAATGTAAGTAGAAATCCCAAAAATTTCTTACCAGAATATTTAGGGGATTTTTATGAGTATATTTGTTCAACAAAAAGGCTCAAAATATCTGTCATTAATCTGTTAGGTAGTCTTTTTCTTATTATCTAACTTAATTAACAATCTCATCAACACAACTGTCTGCTCAAATATAAAATCAACTTCTATCTCGTTGTAATTTTCATTGTGCTTTACATTATGGTTTTGATAGGCTGTATAAAATTCTAATATTTTATCAGTGTATAAGTTTCTTATTTCTATTGAAATGCTATGTTTTTTTAAAAAATTACCTAATTCAGCTTTTTGATTCTCTAAAGATTTAGAGTTTTTTAAAATCGCTTTAACCAACACTTCTAATGAGAATCTTAGGTCATCCAATAAATTTCTAGTATAAATATTATTATTTTTTTTATTTAATGCATCCTCATAGTATTGTTTAGCTTGTGGATAATCATCTAACCACTCTTTTGTTTTTAAAACTATTTCAGGTAATTCATTTGTTTCGGTAGAGAATTCCTGATATCTACTTACTAATTTTATTAATAGATCTTGGACTTTCTCATTTTCACTAAATTTTGGTAATCTACATAACTCATCAATAATTTTATACTGTTGCTCTGGGGTAAAACATTTTAAGTTTTTTTCTAATGCAGTTCTTTTATTAGGAAAATCCTTATTAGAATAAGAAGCATATGGTATAACAACGTTATACTCTACAGCATACTCAGCTAAGTATTCGCATATTTCTCTTCCACTTAATCCAGAATCAGTATCTCCTAAAATATTTGAAGCTAATGCGATAAATGTATTATCAATCATAATAATTTCCTTAATTTTCTTTTATGATAAATTCAATATTATACAACGGCACATTCACTAGCCAATCCTGTTCCCGATACTCCGCCATGGAAAAGCGAATTACTTGCTCAGGCTGAAATTGTTCTGCATACACTTTTAAACTTTTCGCTTTTAAGTTTTCTTCTGCTTTGACTTCAATCGGGATAACAGCTTGCTTACGTTGCACAACAAAATCGACCTCTGCCGTGCCTTTTTCAGTTGCCCAATAAAAAACAGGATTTTCTTGGGTGGCAATCAGTTGTTGCAAAACATATTGTTCGGTTAAAGCCCCTTTAAATTCGGTAAAAATACGGCTACCTTCTAGAAGTACGCTGGCATCCAAATTGCTTTGTGCGGCAAGCAACCCCACATCTAAGCCAAACAATTTAAAGGCATTATCTTGATAGGCGGAAAGTGGTAAATGTGGCTTTTTCACACGAGGCACGCTATGTACTAAGCCACTGTCTTTTAGCCATTGCAAAGCAATTTCATAGTCTTTGCTTCTAGCCCCTTTTTGTAGCTGAGCATAGATAAATTTTTTATTTTCTTTGGCAAGCTGTTCAGGAATGGAAGCCCAAATTGACCGCACTTTTTGCACAGTCTGACCATCGTGAATATGTTTGGAAAAATCTTGTTCATACGCCATCAATAAATTACGTTGAATTTGACGCACTTCATCGACATTTTGTGTTTCGATAAATACTTTTACCGCTTCAGGCATACCGCCTACAAAATAATATAAACGGAGTAAATCAATATAAGTGGTTTTCATGGCTGAAATTAGCGACCAGTCTTTTAATTCCAGCAATTTCACCAAATCTTGTTTGCCAAGTGCGGTTAAAAATTCGTGAAAATCCATGGGATAAAGTGGTAGAAAATCCACTTTGCCAACAGGAAAAGAGACTTGATGATGTAGTAACACCCCAAGCAATGAGCCTGCCGCGACAATATAAAATTGAGGTGCTTTTTCGTAAAAATATTTGAGTGAAGATAATGCTTGTGGGACTTCTTGTACTTCATCAAAAATAATCAGGGTGTTTTCTGCTTGAATATCGACACCGCTTTCAATTTTCAAACCGAGTATCAAACGATCAATATCATAGTCGCCAGAAAATAGCGTTTTCATGCGGGGGTTATTATCAAAGTTGATATACGCCACTTTTTCAAAGGAGTGCTCGCCAAAGTGTTTCATCGCCCAGGTTTTTCCTACCTGCCTTGCCCCTTGGATAATTAATGGTTTTCGGTTTGTTTTGTGTTTCCAGTTTTCTAAGGATTGTATGATTTTACGCTGCATAATGCCTCTCCAAAACAACGGATATAGGCTAATTATACAGTACATGATACACTTTTTCTAACGATATAAGTTCTCTTTTAATCATTTTTTCAAATGAAAAAATGATTGAAGTGTACATTTTCTAAAGCGAAGGAAGGGATGAAAGGCTTTTTTATGCCAAAGAGCGGTCAAATTTTCAGATATTTTTGCAAATCATCTTAAAAATTTGACCGCTTGCATCATTATCAAGACCGCAGCCGTCTGAAACATTAATAGACCGGTTTACTGATGTCCGCTTTCTGCTACTTTTGTCCATTTTGCCAATGTCTGCTTCATC